>PAHZ01000003.1 GCA_002711005.1 Chloroflexota bacterium | reverse complement strand
AAGGCGACTCCGGGTACATCTTTTAAAAATAAAACTTTCATGATATCTCCAAAAATTAGGTAAACATTTAATAAAATATAGAGAAGGGATTATAACATAACATAATATCAATGAATAATACAAAAAAGAAAGAATTAAACAAATTGACATATTTTGCACATAGAATTAAAATTCATGGGAAATATTAATTAATAAAGAAGTAATGCTTAGAATAAGGTTATCAAGAACAGGTAGAAAAAATGCTCCTAGTTATAGAATCATAGTTGCTGATCAAAAAGCAGCTAGAGATGGCGCACATGTGGACAGAATTGGCCATTATAATCCTACAACTGATCCTATGACTCTATCCATTGACTCCGAAAAAGCACAAAAGTGGTTAGCTAACGGCGCACAACCAACTATTAGGGTTACAAAACTTTTTAAAAAAGAGGGAATAATTAAATAATGAAAGATTTACTGGAATATATAGTAAAAGCTTTAGTTGAAAATCCTGATGAAGTAGAAATAGAAGAAGAAGAAGAAGAAGAAGGAAAAATAGTTTTAAAACTTAAAGTTGCTGACGAAGATAAAGGTAGAATAATAGGTAAAAAGGGAAGGATTGCAGAATCTCTTAGGGCTATATTACGTGTTAAGGCTGTAAAGACTGATACACATGTTTTCCTAGATATCATCTAGTACGAATTTTATTTAATGGAAAATTCAAACAACTATCCAAATGAAATTATAGTTGGAAGTATTGTTGGAGTNAGAGGCATAAAAGGCGAATTGAAAATTCGTCCNGAAACAGACAATCCAGAAAGATTTAAACGTAATTCCGAGATTTGGATAGAAAATACNAAATACTTAATNCAAAATTCNGAAGTAAATANTAAAAAAAANTTAGTNTATTTANATATTGGNCTAAAAGANAGAAACTCNGCTGAATTAAAAATTGGCCANTTTATCAAAGTNCCAATNACTATGCTCCCNAAATTACAAGAAGGNAAATACTATCAATTTCAAATAATTGGATTAAGTGTTTTCGATGAANCAAACAAAGAAATNGGTGAAGTAANNCAAATATTACCAAATCAAAANAATGATAATTACGTGATCAAAAACAAACAAAATGAAGAAATAATCATTCCTTCAAAATCNGAATGGATTAAAAAAATAGACTTATGTAATAATATAATGATAATTGAATTACCAAAATATATTTAATTGGAGAAANTATGGCAGGGCACTCGAAATGGGCAAATATTAAACATAGAAAAGGAAGAGTAGATGCTTCTCGAGCCAAATTATTCACAAAGTTANCAAGAGANATTATAGTNGCGTCCAAAGAAGGTGGCCCNGATCCTGCTCANAACCCAAGATTAAGAATTGCNNTNCAAAAAGCAAAAGATGGTAATATGCCAAANGATAGAATAAGCAAAAATATAGAGAAAGCTACAGGAAAAGGTAAGGATGCTGAACAAATTTTTGAATCNCAATANGANGGNTANGGNCCAGANGGTACNGGTTTTATAGTTAANACTCTAACNGAAAACAAGAATCGAACAATTTCAGCCTTACGATCAACATTCACAAAATCAGGTGGAAATCTTGCNGAATCAGGATCAGTCTCGTGGCAATTCGAAGAAAAAGGATTAATTTTATTAGATACAAAAGAAACTGATGAAGAAAATTTAGCTNTAGANGCNATTGATNTNGGAGCTGAAGATGTAAATGTNTCAGAATCAANATTAGAAGTGATNTCAAATATNTCNGANTTAGAAAACTTAAAATCTAATTTNGAAAATAAAGGATANAAAATTAATTCTTATGAAATTGCAATGATACCNAAATCATCNCTTCTTTTAGATCATCAAAAATCAATTANAATACTAAAGTTATTAGANATACTTAATGACTTAGATGATGTACAAAAAGTATTTACNAATGCTGATTTTGAAGAAAGNGCTTTGACAGAATATGCAGAATCTCTATCTTAAAATGAATAATAAAATTACAATGCAGCTATANGATGTNCCNCCAGCTGAAATAAGAGGTAACTCNAGATCACATTTTAAAGTTACNCGNCANATTAATAGAAAAAGNCGAGANACAGCAAAATTTCTTGCNCTTGATGCNATGCACGAAACNGGGATAAAAACGNTAAANCCAAGAGTNGTTGTACATTATCATTTCTACAATACAAGAGAAATAGATCTAGACAATCTAATAATAGGAATGAAATCAACATTAGACGGAATAGTGGATTCNGGTCTTATAGAAGATGATAATCCTTCAAAATTAAAATTGGAAGCAGAATTTTCTCTATGTAAAAAAGAAGAAAAAAAAACATTAATAACAGTAGCTGAAATATGATTGAATCTTTATCAGGGAAAATAATATCAATAAATAANAATGAGCTAGTATTAAATGTTGGGCCTGTAAATGTTTTAATACTTGTACCTTCATCAGAAAAATATACTGATCTTAGTGAAGGTAGCGANTTGACGATCAAAACTATTTTAGATGTTAAGGAAGATAGTATAAACTTAATTGGGTTTTTAGATGATAATGAAAGAAAATTATTTCAAAAATTAATTTCCGTTAAGGGAGTTGGATCAAAGGTTGCAATAACTATACTTTCAACTATCACAATAGAAGAGATAATAGAATCTGTTGCAAGTAACAATCATAATATTGTGAAACAAGTCCCAGGTATTGGTGATAAAACTGCAAAATTAATACTTATTCAACTTCAAGGACAATTAGACAATATTGCTTTTGAGAGTTCTAATCTTGATTTGGATATTCAAATAGAAGCCACCAAAGCAGTAGAAGCTCTTGGTTATGAACATGAGCAAATCAGAAAAATTATAAACGATATAAATACTTCAAATATTGAAAAATTAGATACAGAAAGTTTGATTAGAATTATCATTGAAAAAATTTCAATTCAAAATCAATCTTAAATATTTCTTAATATTAAATAATTATAATTGTAGATATATAAATTATAAGGATCAAAGATGAAAAAAATTGCTCTAATATTTCTAACTATTACACTTATGTCATGCACACTGGACTCAGATTCAACAGNTGAAGACTCAGTAAATAATTCCAGCATTAGTCAAACAGAAGTTAATTCTAACATTAGCCTACTTGAAGCTCGTGAACAGCACTTAAGCAACTTATACGATTCTTCATTGTCCTCAATAGTTCACATAAAAGTAATACAAACAGTACCATCAATGGGCTTTTTCTCTCAAAATCAATCAAGAAGGTCTAATGGATCAGGATTTGTTTGGGATAAATTAGGGCACATAGTAACTAACTACCACGTTGTCGCTAATGTAGATAANGTAGAAGTTCAATTTTCAGACGGTTCTGAATTTCTTGCCAAAGTAGTTGGATTGGATCCGAATTCTGATTTGGCTGTAATTAAATTAGAAACAAATGATCTTTCATTCACCCCACTTGATCTGGGAAATTCAAATGAAGTNAATGTAGGAAATTATACNTTTGCAATTGGCAGCCCTTTTGGCCAAGAATTCAGTATGACAAGCGGAATTGTTAGTGCAATAAAAAGAACTGTTCCTAGCCAAAACTCTACTTTTACAATNCCAAATGTTATTCAAACTGATGCTGCCATAAATCCTGGTAATTCAGGAGGCCCTCTATTAGATATGAATGGAAAAGTGATAGGTATCAATTCCCAAATAATCACACAAAATGGAGGTAATGCGGGTATAGGCTTTGCTGTTCCTGTAAATACAGCCAAAGCAATTGTTCCAACATTGATNAAAGGTGAAAAATTTCTTTACCCATGGATAGGTATTTCTGGAATGAATTTATCTAAGAACCACAAGAAAGCTCTTGAACTTGAAGAAAATATATATGGAGTGATGATTGTTGATGTTATGATCGGAGGTCCTGCAGAAAAAAGTGAATTAAAAGGTTACCAAGAAACAATTTCTGATGACTATAATTCATATCCTTCAGGAGGAGATATAATTCTAAGTATTAATGAAATTCCTATTTCATCTATGAATGAATTAAGCTCAGTCTTATTTGAAAATCATTCTTCAGGTGAAACAATATCTCTTAGTATTCTAAGAGATTTAGAAAAAATAAAAGTTGATCTTGAACTTGAACCTAGACCGCAGTAAATTTTTAGATATAATCTAATTAATGAATAAATTTGATGTTATAAAAAAATATACCCCAAAAGGTGATCAACCAAAAGCTATACAAAATTTATCTGACAGTATACGCGAGGGAAACAAAAGACAAACTTTACTAGGAGTAACAGGAAGTGGAAAAACTTTCACAATGGCTAGCATAGTTGAGCAAGTGCAAAAACCTGCATTGGTATTAGCTCATAACAAAACTTTAGCAGCTCAGTTAGCTATGGAATTCAAAGAATATTTCCCTGAAAATTCAATAGAATATTTTGTAAGTTACTATGACTATTATCAACCAGAAGCTTACTTGCCTTCNAGAGATTTGTTAATAGAAAAAGAAGCAACTATTAATGATGAAATTGATAAACTCAGGCAATCTGCCACTAAATCTCTGTTAACAAAAAAGGATGTTCTAGTAGTTGCATCAGTATCAGCGATTTACGGACTTGGTGATCCTTCAGAATACATAAACTTTATATTTGAGATATCTGTTGGTAAAGATCTTAAGATGAGGACTTTAATTCAAAATCTAGTTGGGATGCAATATGAAAGAAATGAATACGAATTTACAAGAGGTAATTTTAGGGTAAGAGGGGATTCGCTAGAAATAATTTTGGCATATGAAGATGATGCTGTAAGATTTGAGTTTTGGGGAGATACTGTAGAAAAAATAAGGAGATTCAATAGGATTACTGGAGAAATAATTGAAGAAATAAATACTATTTCTATTTATCCTGCCAATCATTTTGTAACTAAAGAAGAAAAATTAAAATCAGCGATGAAAAGTATTCAGTCAGAATTAGATGAAGAATTACGCAAACTAGAGGATCAGGGGAAAATAATAGAACATAACAGATTAAAAACTAGAACATTATATGATTTGGAAATGATGGAATTAAACGGTTATTGTTCAGGAATAGAAAATTATTCAAGACATCTTGATCATAGAAAAGAAGGAACAAGACCATATACATTATTAGATTACTTCGGGGATGATTATCTAATATTTATAGATGAATCTCATATTACCATTCCACAAATGAGAGGTATGTATAAAGGAGACAGGTCTAGAAAAGATACGCTCGTTCAGCACGGATTTAGATTACCTTCAGCTAAAGATAATAGACCTTTAAAATACGAAGAATTTAATGATCTTGCAAATCAAGTAGTATATGTATCCGCAACACCAAATGAATATGAGCTGGAAATAAGTTCAAATATTGTTGAACAAATAATCAGACCCACTGGATTATTAGATCCTGTAATTGAGATAAAACCTACAAAAAATCAAATCGATAGTCTAATCGNAGAAATTGAAAAAAGNATAAGCAAATCTGAAAGAACATTAGTTACTACACTAACAAAAAAAATGGCCGAAGAACTGTCAGATTTNCTGGAAAGNGCTAATATAAAAACCAATTATTTACANTCTGAAATTGACACTCTTGATAGAAGTAAAATTCTTACTGATTTTAGAAATGGAACCTATGACGTAATAGTAGGAATAAATCTTTTAAGAGAAGGNCTAGANCTTCCNGAGGTAAGTNTNGTAGCAATTTTAGATGCNGANAAAGAAGGNTATTTACGTTCTTCTTCTTCTTTNATCCAAACTATTGGACGTGCAGCAAGAAACATTTCAGGTAAAGTAATAATGTTCGCNGACANNATNACCAAATCAATGGAAAAAGCNATATACGAAACAAACAGAAGAAGAGAGCTNCAAGAAAAATATAATTTGAAAAATAATATTNTTCCTAAATCAATAGTTAAAGANATAAGNGATATTAANGAAAGNATATCCCAANCNNCTGATAAAGAAATNAATAATTTNAACTTGAATGATTTAAANGACAATTCTAACGAAGATGAATCTNTAGATAACTTAACAGTNGCTGAATTAGAATCAAAAATGTATGANTTTGCTGANAAACTAGAATTTGAAAAAGCAGCAAAAATAAGAGATTTTATTGATAAAATAAATAAGAAAAATAAATAAAATTGTAATACAATATATTTCAATTAATTAATTAATATAAAAATATGAGTACATCAAATCTAATTAACGAAGAAATTATTTATGAAGCATTAAAAGATGTTTATGANCCNGAAATNCCNGTAAATATAGTGGATTTGGGTTTAGTATACGGTGTCGANATCAAAGANAATGATGTGAAAGTCAACATGACNTTAACTTTTGCNGGTTGTGGAATGGGACCTTATATAGCACAACAAGCAGAATGGAGAATAGCTGAGATTGAAGAAGTCGATGACGTAGAAGTAGATATTATTTTTGAACCACCNTGGAATCCNGACATGATTAGTGAAGATGGAAAAAANGAATTAGGCATAGATTAATAAATGAACCCAAGAAACAAACCTGATATTAATCAAGCTAAATCAAAAATCCAACAGCTCAAAAGCCAGTTTGAACAAAGAAAACAATTGGCAAATGCCCTTGAACCCATCAAAACAAAAATAGGNGTNTANAGTGGAAAAGGTGGNGTNGGAAAAACTTCTGTAACTGTNAATTTAGCNCTTTCATTAACAAAAATGGGTTATAATCCAGGAATTTTTGANGTAGANATAGACTGNCCNAATATNACTAAAGCATTAGGAGTAACAGANAAACCTGGAGTAGATGAAGAAAATAAAATGATTCCNCCAGAGCTACACGGNGTAAAAGTTATGTCTATGGGATTTTTTCAAAAAAATGAAGATGAAGCAATAATTTTCAGAGGNCCAATGATTCATAATGCTATCAATCAATTATTATCTGGAACAAATTGGGCAGGAATCGANGTACTTNTAGTTGANTTACCTCCAGGTACNTCTGANGCCCCANTAACTGTAATGCAAACTCTNGACTTAGATGGATTTGTTATAGTAACAACNCCTCAAGAACTAGCAAAATTAGATGCAATCAGNTCTATTAATATGATTAAAAAATTAAATCATAGTATATANGGGATAGTTGANAATTTCTCNGGAGAATATTTTGGNAANGGNGCNGGNAAAGAGATTTCTNAAAATCATGATATTGANTTTCTAGGTAGTATTGAAATGAGAAGAAGTTATAGCGATCCNCAAAAAATTGCATACCTTGAAGATATGGAAGCTAATGATGAATATAATCGNGTGGCTAATAATCTAATACAAAAATTAGATTAAATNANAAAATAAAATTATCTTAGTTCTTTAATNCTNCTTCTCTTTTCAGATANTCCACGTAANTAATATAATTTTGATCTTCTAACTTTNCCTTTTCTTAANACTTTGACNGAATCAATAGAAGGACATTCATAGGGAAAAGTTCNTTCTACCCCAAAATTCTGATCAGATTTTCTTACAGTAAAAGATTTGCCNACACCAGTTCCTCTAATTTTAATAACNACTCCCTTAAAATTTTGGATCCTTGTACGCTCACCTTCTGTAACTTTAACTCCAAGTTCAATAGTATCCCCNGCTCTAAAGTCATAAGAATTATTAGAATTTTTATTTTTNTTTGNCATTTTTTTTTATTTTATGAATATCACGAAGAGACATATTATCAGTCATANTGAACTAGTTCAATATGAAATATGATTATTTTATGTAATAAATCAAATTAGATCNGGTCTTTTNAGANGTGTATTCAACTTAGATNTCTCNGATCTCCATGTATCAATTTTTTTNTGATCTCCAGANAATAAAATNTCAGGNACATTCATTCCTCTNAAATTTTTNGGTTTAGTATATACNGGATATTTTATTTTACTTTTACTGAATGATTCTTCATTTAATGAATCTTCATTTCCCAAAACNCCTGGTGCCATTCTAGATANTACTTCTATAAATATAGCTGTAGGTAATTCTCCNCCAGATAAAACATANTCACCTATNCTNATTTCATGCGTGATCAAATTTGATACAACTCTTTCATCAACTCCTTCATACCTTCCNGAAATNATTATAATATTTTGATTCTNAACAAAATGNTTNGCAATATTTTGTTTTAAAAGTTTTCCTTGNGGGCTCATCAAAACAACTGGGCAANTCNTTATNTTATGCTTATCTTTAATATATTCGACNCCNTTAAATATAGGTTCTGGTTTTANTATCATTCCAGGNCCTCCTCCATAATTNGTNTCNTCNAATTGTTTATTTNTACCAACNCCAAANTTTCTTAAATCATAGTTCACNATATTAATANACTTGTTATTAATTGCTTTTTTGATTACACCNTCTTCCAATGATGAATTAATTAAATTAGGAAACAAAGAAAGAGTATAAAAATTCATCTCTTCACGTCTTTNTGATCTGTATTACCTTTTATTANATCCAATGCATGAGGTAAAAGTTTGCATTAAAACNTTTANATTTTCTTTTACAGCTTTNGGATTTCCTGGTAAATTAANTATCAGTNTTTTATTTGTAACACCNNCNACNGCNCTAGANAANGCNACAAATTCNGAATTAANATAATTTTTNACNCTCATTAATTCAGATATCCCAGGAATTTCATATTCAANAACTTCTCTTGTTGCTTCAGGAGTCACATCTCTTGGTCCGATNCCNGTNCCTCCNGTAGTTAAAATCAAATCTAANNCCGGTTCNTGAGCNGTAATNTGTAATATTTTNACAATTTCAGNTTGTTCGTCAGGTACAATCTTATAATNANNCAAAATATTTTCAGTNCCCATAATATCGATAATNAAAGGNCCNCTAACATCACTGTTTTCTCCNNTAGATGCTGAATCACTNATTGTAATNACACTGTATTTCATAATCAATTTAAATCTATTTAATTATTAATTATATATTAAAAAAACCACTTTAATTCCCTTGNACATTATTTTAGTACTCTGCAAAACTTAAACTCAAAATATAAATTTANAAGTNNCATAATNAATGAAAATCTTTCATATTCCAGTTTTATATAAAGAAATAATTGAAAATTTACATATATCNTCAAGNATTACAAACATTGTTGATTGTACNTTAGGAGANGGAGGTATAAGTAAAGAAATCTTAGATGANGTAGAAAATGCTAAAATTACNGGCATTGATACTGATCTTACAATATTAAAAATAGCTAAGNAAAGATTGAAATCNTANAATAACATCGAGTTCATTCATGAAAACTACAAAAATATTAAATCTATTAAAAGTTTTTCTGACACTCAGATTCACAANATAATATTTGATTTTGGACTATCAAATTTTCATCTNAGAAACATAGACAAAGCATTTAGTTTTGATAGTTCNAATAAACTTGATATGCGTTTTGATGATTCTGAAAATTTAACAGCACATACTGTAATAAATAAATATAGNAAAANTGAANTAATGGAAATTCTTNTAGATTANGCAGATTTTCCATCNANTTCAAATACAACTAAATTTGTAGAATATATTGTTCAAAAAAGACCAATAGACACCTGTGAANATTTNAAAAAAATATGTTTAAATTTTTATAGAAATTTATCATANAAAAGGGCAATACATAATATAACAAGAATATTTCAAGCTATTCGTATAGAAGTAAATAATGAATATGAAAATGTNAAAAATGGNTTAGAAAACGCTTTGTCTCTTNTTGNATGNGANGGGAGANTATTTACTATCACATATCATTCTGGTGAAGANAGNATTGTAAAAAACATTTTTAATAAATANAAATTATNAAATGAAAGNNNCAAACGATTTANAATTGTAAATAAAAAAGTAATAAAACCAAAGTATANAGAACAAANATCTAACTCAAANAGTAAAAGTGCTAAATTACGAATTATAGAAAGAANATTATAAATACAATTATTAGAGATTAATTATGGAATATAACACAATAACTGCAATAGACATTGGAACAACTAAAATAGCAACTGTTGTCATAAAATATTCTAAACCNGGNAATATAGAAATACTAGGACACAGCGTAGTCCCTTGTAAAGGATTGAGCAAAGGTAACGTAGTTGATGTAGAAAAAACTTCAGAAGGAATCAAGCAATCATTAGAAGTTTTAAGAGATTATTATAATTTAAATATAAAATCCGCCTTTTTAGGAATAACTGGTTCACATGTAAATTTTGAAGATAGATGGGATACATTAGACCAAGTCGCTTCTACAGGAGTTATAACACGTGAAGATATAATTAAAAATCCACTTAAAAATTCTGAGCAACAAATAGAAAACAAATCTATACTACACTCAATACCTGTTGGATATTCTGTGGACGGGTCTGAAGAAATTTTGAATCCTATTGGAATGCATAGTTCAAATTTGTCAGTACGAACTCATTTAATTTCAGCTTCCCCTTCAGCTATTAATAAATTAGTTCAATCAGCTACAAATGCAGGATTAATATCAGATGGAATAATTCTAGAACCACTAGCAAGCTCACATGCAGTGATTTCAGAAAAAGAAAAAGCAGAAGGCGTATTAATGGTGGATATTGGAGGAGGAACAACAGATTTAATGTTTTTTAAAAATAAAACTGTTAGTTACACCGGAGTAATACCTGTTGGAGGATATCATTTTACCAACGATATTGCGACAACATACAAAATAGATACAAGAGAGGCTGAATATATAAAAATCAAATATGGATCTGCTATTCAAAGTCAAAAAAATAATTCTGCAGAATCTATCAAAATGAAAAGTGAATTATCCAAAGAAGAAATTGATGTTCCAATAAGAGAATTAATAAGGCTTACAAGAGATAGGTCTGAAGAATTAGTAAAATTAATCGCCATAAAAACTAAAACAATTGATTTTAAAGAAAATCCAAATTATAGAATTGTGCTTACAGGAGGAACAAGTAACTTGTTTGGATTAGAAAAGTTAATTGCAAATAATATAACTAGTAATGTAAGAACAGGTAATCCAAAGGATAATTTAACTCAAGATATAAAAATAAATAATCTTCCTGAAGAATTAAAAAATCCAAGATTTTCCACAGTACTAGGAATGATACTTTGGACAGTTGGAGGGATAATGAATGAAACTTCAGATTCTAGTTTCAGACCTGAAAAAATAGAAAAAAATGACCCATATACCTATTCCATAAGTACCCAGATTAAGTATTTAATAGATATTCTAAATAAGTTTTTTAACAATATTAAAAAAACAAGCCAGCAGATAATAAATAATTTAAGTAAAAAGGGAGGTCAGCAATGACTATAAGCAATGAAATGTTAGGGGCAGCAAAAATAAAAGTACTAGGTGTAGGAGGTGGAGGATGTAATGCCATAACAAGAATGTATAAACAAAGGATTGTTGGTGTTGAATACTTAGCTCTAAACACAGATGCACAATCNCTTCTAAGTATGGAAATCCCTGATAGTATAAGAATTGGNGAAAANTTAACAAAAGGACAGGGAGTAGGTGGNGATCCTAAAAAAGGTGGTGCCTCNGCTGAAGAATCACAAGCNGAAATCCAATCCAAATTAATTGGTGCTGATATGATATTTGTTGCTGCAGGTATGGGTGGAGGAACNGGTACAGGTGCTGCGCCAGTAGTAGCNAGAATTGCAAAAGAAACAACNGATGCCTTAGTTGTTGGNGTTGTAACTAAACCATTTGAATTTGAAGGNANCAGAAGAACGCAGGTAGCAGAAGAAGGNATTAAAGAATTAAGAAANCANTGTGANACNTTNCTTGCAATNCCTAACGAAAGNTTAAACGTTATNTGTGAAGAAGAAATAACTACAGCAAATGCATTNAGAATGGCTGATGATGTTCTTAGAATAGGTGTTCAATCTATTGCTGAAGTTGTAACAACAACAGGTGAAATCAATACAGATTTTGCAGATGTAAACGCAATAATGAGAAATGCNGGACCNGCTTGGATGTCTATTGGTTANGGAGCAGGTGAAGANAGAGCAAAAGATGCTGTACGACAAGCNTTNCAAAATCCTCTACTAGATATATCCATAGAAGGAGCAAAAGGCGTATTGTTTAATATAGTTGGCGGAACAGATTTGAAATTAGAAGAATTAAAAATNGCTGCTGATGAAATAAATAAATTAGCTGATCCAGGTGTAAACATGATATTCGGAATGGGTACAGATGAGAAAATGAATAGTGAAATTAGAGTGACTATCATTGCAACAGGTTTTGAAACAAATGAATCATATATAGATATGAACGATACTTCAGAAGACATATTTAAAATTATCGACGAAGAACAAAAATATGCTCCTGTAGATNTACCTCCTTTCCTNAGAAAGTATGTACAAAACATGTAAACACTANTCNAAAATACAGAATTNAAAAAAGCCGTTNAAAAAACGGCTTTTTTTTGTTGACACACATCTATATATAGTAGTAAATTATTTTCTATCCCCATATATTGTGGTGGTTTATTTGTAAANTTATGATTTGTCTATATTGTGATTCAAAATCGTCAAAAGTAGTTGATTCTCGAGAAATATCAAAAGGTATACGAAGAAGAAGAGAATGCTTAGGATGTGGTAAAAGATTTACCACATATGAAACAATTCAAACAAAATCAGTAATCGTTACAAAATCTGATGGAAGAAATGAAGAGTTTGATGAGGANAAAATATGGAGTAGCTTGAANAAAGCTTGTGCAAAAAGACCTGTGTCNAATAGATCTTTGAANAAAATCATNTTAGANATAGAATCAGAAATTGACAAANTGGGAAAAAGTGAAATAAGCTCAAAGAAAATTGGGCAAATTATTATGAGCGGACTAGAACAATTAGACCGTGTTTCATATATACGATTCGCAAGTGTTTACAGAGAATTTGAAAATATCGAAACTTTTAGGAAAGAAATAGATACGCTATTAAGCGAAAAAAACAAAAAATAAATTAAACTGGAGTAGAAATGGTTACTAAAGAAAACGGATTATTCACAGAAAATGCATTAAAAGTTCTTGAAAAAAGATATTTATTAAAAGGGTCAAATAATGAGATTATAGAAACACCCAAAGAAATGTTTTTAAGAATAGCTGAACATCTAGGAAAACAAGAAGAAAAGCATGGAGCCAATGAAGAAGAAGTTAAAAGTTGGCAAGATAAATTTTTTAATTTAATGTGGGATCTTGATTTCATGGCTAACAGCCCTACCCTTATGAATGCAGGCACAGGACATGGAACGCTAAGTGCATGCTATGTTTTGGATATCGATGATAGTATGGAAGGAATAATGAAAGCTGCATCTGAGCAAGCTATGATAGAAAAATTTGGAGGCGGTATAGGATTTTCGCTTTCAGAAATAAGACCAGAAGGAAATAAGATCCAAACCACTCATGGGAAAGCATGTGGCCCCATTGCTGTATTAAATCTACTTTCCGAAGTTGGAACAATGATTACTCAGGGAGGAAAAAGAGACGGAGCACATATGGCAATAATGTCTGTATACCACCCTAGTATAAAAGATTTTATAACATGCAAAACTGTCGAAGGTGAAATAAGCAATTTCAATATTTCTGTGGGAGCAGATTCAAATTTCATGGAAGCTGTTAGAGATGACAAATATCTTAGATTAACTTGGCCTATAGACAAAAAATCGTATACAAAACCTGTAGATAAAAGTGCTGACGAATTTGTAAAAGCACGTGAAATATATAATATGATGATTGACGGAGCATGGAAAAATGGAGAACCAGGAATGGTTTGGCTAGACAAAATCAATGAAGATAATACTACACCAGCAATAGGGCAAATAAACGCAACTAACCCTTGTGGTGAGCAGCCTTTATTATCTGGAGAGTCATGTAATTTAGGAAGCATTAATTTAGGAAATTTTGTTACTGATGGAGAATTTCAAGAAGATCGTTTTATTGAGACTGTCAGAACTTGCGTCAGATTCTTGGACAATGTTATAGACGCAAACAACCACCCTACTGAAACTACAATAAAAATGAATTCATTAACAAGAAAAATAGGATTAGGATTAATGGGATGGGCTGATCTACTAATCAGAATGGATATTGCGTACGATTCTGAAGAAGCTATAAAAATAGGAGACAGAATAGGATCTATAATGAAAGACACTGCAGACCGTTATAGTTCTCACCTTGGAAAACTAAAAGGTAACTTTCCTGCTTTTGATAAAAGTATATTAAATAAGAAAAATGGCGGAGAATGGGAAACAATGCGAAACGCATGGAGGCTAAGTATAGCTCCAACTGGCACAATTAGTATGATATCAAATTGCTCAAGCGGAATAGAGCCATTATTTGGAATAGCATATAAAAAACACAATATGTCAGCCGCGTTAGAGGGAGTTGAATTATTTTACATAAACGAAGATCTAAAAGAACAGCTACAAAATAACGTAATTGATGAAGGTAACGAAAAAATAGACATAGACAAATATCTTGATGGNGGNGGNGATATAAGGGAATTAATGNCAGAAAAGCAAAATAAAATCTTTACTGAAAGCCCTATGATTGANCCTAANTGGCATGTTAAAACACAAGCNGTTTTNCAAAANTATGTAGACAGNGGGATATCCAAAACAATCAATTTGCCAAATCAAGCNACTAAAGAAGATGTGGAAGAAGCGTACACTNTAGCATGGGAACTTGGTTGTAAAGGGATNACTGTTTACAGAGCNGGAAGTAGAGAAAAAGAAGTNTTGGTATCAACAAACAATGANGAAAACACAAAAACTAATAAAGANGAATCAAATACAACAGTACTAGATNCAAATAGCCCTGANCCAAGAAATAGACCTTCTGTAGTTCCTGGCGTNACAGAAAAAATACGAACAGGCCANGGAAATATGTACGTCACGNTNAACTTTGATCAGCAATCAGATCCATTCGAAGTATTTACAAACTTAGGAAAAGCCGGATCAAGNGACTCNGCAAACCTAGAAGCAGTATCAAGACTTGTTTCATTAGCTCTAAGATCAGGNATTCAAACAAAAGAAATNATTAATGAATTGAAAGGTATATCAGACCTTCCTGTATGGGATAATGGAAAATTAATCTTNTCAGCACCTGACGCTGTAGCACAAGTNTTGAATAAACATTCTGANAGTGGCTCGNTNAATAACATTGGAATTAATATNACTGAATCNGATAGTTTGNCAAATCCTNCTGAAACTTCTAATGGNAANGGAAAAAGTAAAATCAANCCTAATGTAGATAGTNAAGAAATTNANGCAANAATTAGTAANCCTTGTCCAGAGTGNCCTGCNAATTTNATATTTGAAGAAGGCTGCTTAAATTGTCATNAATGTGGTTANTCTAAGTGCGGTTAAATTAAAAAACTATAATGGAATCTACAAATAANCCANTCATAGCTATCACCATGGGTGATCCNTGTGGNATTGGTCCNGAAATAATNAGTAAGTCATTAAATGAATTATTNCATGAATTTAATTTTCAACCTNTTGTACTAGGAAATTTTGAAGCNCTTGAATATGCTCAAGAAACTATTAACACTCATATTCAATTCATAAAAATTGANTCGNTATCAAGAATAAANAAACTAAATGANAATGTNGTACCTNTAATTGATGATTCTAATTTAGACTTTAGACAAATATCTCCAGGAAAGATTTCAAAAGAAGCTGGNTCAGCATCAATAACNTGGATACATCATTCTGGAGAATTGGCTATGAATNAATCTATTCATGCAATAGTNTCTTCGCCNATAAANAAAGAAGCNTGCCGTTTAACAGGTAATAAATTAATNGGACATATGGAATTATTTCAAAACCAAACNAANTCTAAAAATGTTGCNACTATGCTAATGACACCTGGNTTAAGNGTTGTNCATTTAACNACNCANAAATCTNTAANAGANGCTTGNNAATTAGTNACATTTAAAAATGTTTATACATCTATAGAGCTAATTCACAATGAATTTAAACAATTAGGATTTAAAGAACCAAAAATTGGGGTNGCAGCATTAAATCCTCATGGATCTGATGGAGGATTAATNGGCTCNGAAGAAAAAGANCANATACTTCCAGCANTTGAAAAAGCTCAATCAGAAGGGATAAATGTAAANGGNCCAATCCCAGCTGATACAATTTTTAATCAAGCAATAAANGGNGATTACGANGTNGTTCTAGCTCAATACCATGATCANGGACATATACCTATAAAAGTACACAATTGGGAGCAGAGTGTAAGTTTAAATTTGGGNNTACCTTTTATTCGCGCTTCAGTNGATCATGGAACAGCATTTGATATTGCNGGAAAAGGAATAGCTGATCATACTAGCCTAAAAGAATCNATAAAATTAGCAATACATGTNGCGCAGAATAAAGCTTTACCAANATTTGATAATAAANNAAAATAAAATGAAAATTGGATTTATTGGTTCAGGGAAAATGGCAGANGCTATACTTAGTGGAATTTTAGATTCAAAAATNATGTCNTCAAAAGATATTTACTGCTCCGATATTAATATTGATAGAACAGAATACCTGAAAAANAAATATNAAGTGTCAATTTTNAANAACACCNAATTAATTNAAAAATGTAATCTGATTTTTCTTTGCGTTAAACCTCANGANATAAAAAAATTAAAAATGGATTTATTTAACAANCTTAATAATCANCAAACTTTAATTTCTATATTAGCTGGAATAAAAATATCCACTTTNATNGATATAAGNAATCATNAATCTGTCATTAGGGTNATGCCAAANACNCCTGCTCAAATAAAAAACGGAGTATCAGTATGGTCNAGTACAACANAAACNAACAAAGAGCATATTGATGAAACAAAAAAAATATTAAATTCNATAGGANAACANTACCAAGTAGATGATGAGCAAATAATCGAAATGGCCACAGCTTTGTCTGCAAGTGGNCCTGCATACTTGTTTTANTTCATAGAATCACTTATTGAAAGTGGNCAAAAAATTGGCCTATCAGANGAATTAGCACATAATTTAACAATACAAATGCTAAAAGGAAGTTTGAATTTATACGAATTTTCTAAAGAAAGTGCAGAACAATTAAGAAANAANGTAACATCNCCTGGNGGNACTACAGAAGCAGCAATGAATGTATTAAACAANAAAAANTTNAAAGATATANTAATAGAAGCAGTTGATTCTGCTCATAAAAGAGGATTAGAACTTGGAGAGTANTATTGAATATNTTTAGTTTTATTATTCTAGTAATCAATATTTTTTGNGAGCTGTTTTTTTTAGCTCTNATAATCAGAATAATATTGTCTTGGATAAATATTAGTCCTTACAATCCAATTTCANGAATCACCCACCAAATTACCGAACCATTNCTTGGCAAAATAAGNCAATACATTAAACCNCTAGGAATGTTTGATTTTTCTCCCATGATTGCGATTATATTACTNGAAGTTATTCANAGGNTTGCAGCTAGTTTATTAAGATAATTGTTTAATTTTATAATTTGAAAATAAAGACATAATCACAATTTTCTAGTATCATAGAANTTATTATNNCAATATAAGCTAAAATTATGACAACNGAATCAATAATAACACTTACNCCTAAAGCAATAATAAAAGTAGAAGATATACTAGCTAAGGAAAAATCCAAAACAGCTATGCTNAGAGTAGTNGCTATGCCTTCNCCNGGAGGTAGCATACAATANATGTTTGCTATTGAAGAAAATCCTGCAGAAAATGATAAAATATTTGAATTTGAAAATGTTAAAGTCCTTATAGATGAAAATAGCATAGATATGATACAGGGTTCNGAAATAGATTATATTGACTCAATAATGAGAAGTGGATTTGTAATAAGTAACCCNAATTTAGCNGGTGGATGCGCATGCGGNGGAAGCGGNGGNGGTGGCTGCGGNGGTNNCGGNGGNNGCGGCGGTGGCGGTGGCTGCGGCGGTGGCGGTGGCTGCGGTGGTGGCGGTGGCGGTGGCTGTGCTTGNGGCGGCGGNGGCGCTGGTGGCTGCGGCNGGGGTAANAATGAAGCNGTTGAAAATGANTATGCTGATGCTANCAGTGNNGGTGGNTGTGCTTGCGGCGGCGGTGGCTGNGGCCAATAATAAANAANCATAATAAAATGTCAACTNTATCATTTATATTAAGTTCTGAAACAAANCTNGAACTNGCAANCCAAATNAAGANAAAGAATGAGAATATAAATATTGAATGCTTTTCNTTAGAACAAAACTTAGATACTAAAATNAAAGAATCTAAAGTNTTTAACAAAATACACAAAANCCTTAAAGAATTTAGTACACATGACATTGTTTTTATAGACTCTTTAGTTAAATTTAGAGAAGGNATNATTAANCAGCTTATTGAAACTAATTCAAAAGAAAAATTAATAATAGATTTAAGTCCTGCTAAAAATGATTCNATTNATTGGGCTAATACTAAAATAGAAGATGANNGCATTAGTTTTGCATCNGCTCATCCTATAGTTAATTTAAATTATAAATTAGCTAAACTTGANAGCNTGTTTACAGAACAACAATTTTTATTAATGCCTTCAAAAAAAGTAAATGAAAANTTTTTTAANATACTAATTCAAATTATTGAAAGTATNGAAATGGAACCCTATTTTATCGAACCTGTGGAATNTGATAGCTATTATGCNGCAACAAACATAATNCCNAAACTACTNTCTTATTCAATAATGAAATANTCTGAAGAATCTACTTCTTGGGCAGAAATGTCTAANTTAGCAAAAAATGACTTTAACTACTCAACAATAGGTAGCTTAACTGATCCTGAGGAANTNTATGAAATAATAGTTCGAACANCNGATTTAAGTAATCATTGGTTTAAAGAAGTAAATAATGAAATATCTCAACTATCTNATTCNTTTGAACAAAAAGATAANAATCTATTNGATTATCTGATTAAAGGATGGGAAAGCAGAATGAGATGGGAGCTTGGNGTNACAGGTAGNAGTGATNGTAATTCTCCTTCNGCAAATATCTTAAATNCTGGTCAAACNATGGCAGGGTTTCTAGTGTCAGACAATGTTATACAAAAAAGAGTAGATTTAGAAAAATCAAAATCAAAAGATTTGTGGAAATATAAAAGAACAAAATAAATTGATCAAAAAAATAACCAAGTCTAATAAAATAAATTCTACAATTAGGATTGCCGGAGATAANTCAATTTCTCATAGAGCTGCTATTTTAAATTCTATGGCTCATGGNNTAGCAGAAGTTACAAANTTTTGTGTCGGCGACGATCAGGAATCTGTNATCAGATGCCTAAGAACACTTGGAACTAAAATCANCCATAACNTAAATTATGCTGACAATTATCCAATACATACTTTTAAAATATANGGNAATGGNGAAAATGGNTTTAAAAANCCTANTGAACCATTAGATTGCGGAAACAGTGGAACATGTATGCGATTAATCAGTGGATTNGTTGCAGGTCAAAACTTCAGCTCTGTATTNATTGGAGATAATTCTCTNAGTAAAAGACCAATGAACAGAATTGCAAANCCATTAATACAAATGGGAGCCAANATTAATTCNCTTAACAATAAAGATATAAATCAAATTACTGCTCCATTTGAAATTAGTGGAGGAAATTTNGGTAANATTAATTACGTNAGCCCAGTTTCAAGTGCCCAAGTNAAATCATGTGTNTTAATTGCAGGAATATACGCNGATGGTATAACNACTTTTGAAGAACCNTCAAAAAGTAGAGACCATACAGAAAGAATGTTGTCGGCNATGGGAGCTNACATAAAAATTGACGGNACTGTAACTACNATACAAAAATCAAANCTAAAAGCACAAAATATTGTCATTCCNAGTGACATAAGTTCTGCTGCATTTTGGATGGTTTTGGGNNCATGTCANCCNNANGCNGANATATTATTACCAAATATAGGNNTGAATCCTAATAGNACAGGAATACTAGANGTATTAATTGAAATGGGAGCNAATATTACTGTTAATAATAAAACTACCGATATGGGAGAACCTAGAGGAGATATTCTAGTTAAATCAAGTAAGCTNAAAGGAATAAATATAGATAAAAATACTATNCCNAAAATTATTGATGAAATACCAATATTGTCACTGGCNGCCTGTTTTGCAAGCACNCAAACAATTATTGATGATGCCGAAGAATTAAGAGTAAAAGAATCAGACAGNATTAAAGCAACTGTGNCTGGNCTTTCAAAATTNGGTGCTGANATACANGAAACTGAACAAGGAATGATAATAAATCCAAGTAATAAATTAATAGGAAATCAAGTAGAAAGCTATGGAGATCANAGAATTGCTATGATGCTTGGNATTGCNGGATTNTTATCTGATAAAACAACAATAATAGAAGGTGCNGAACACGCTAGTGTTTCNTATCCAAATTTCTGGGATGAAATAGAAAGTAAAAAATAAAATGCCTAACGATAAAAACATTTANATAATCTCAGGACCATCTGGNGTNGGTAAAGATACAGTGATAAAAAAATTGAATGAAAAATTANAAAATATTCAAATTATCACTACNGTAACAACTAGNTCAATNNGAAAAAATGAGAAAAACAATATTGATTATATTTTTGTTTCNGAATCNCAGTTTCAAAAGTTAATANATGNAAANAAGTTAATAGAGTGGTCAAAAGTNTATGATAATTATTANGGNGTACCAAAAGATCAAATCNACAANGGAATTGAAAATAAAAATAATATAATAATAAAAACNGATATTCAGGGNGTTAGAAAGTTAAAAAATAAAATTAAGAATGCAACTACAATTTTTATNATGCCNCCAGATATTAAGACTTTGTTAAAAAGACTAGAATCNAGAAAAACAGATAGTTCNGANGAAATNAAAAAAAGNACACAAATTGCAGAAGAAGAAATCANAGAGCATGTGAAATTTGATCANACTATAGTTAACCATGAGGATAAATTAGAAAAAACAATTAGCAACTTAGCAGAAATTNTTAATNCTTAGCCAGATTTCATTTTATTTACTAAATTTTTTGTTTGGTCTATGCCAAACTCGTAAANAACATCAATAGGTATAGACAAATANTTTGCATAATTAAATTTACTCTTNATTTTTTTTGGAGCTTCTTTCAAGCTACTAACCAAAAGAAATTCATCTAACACATCATCAGTAATAAGTGATGGCATTTTATCCCATTTACCATCAACTGAATATCTATATAGTTGGTCTGCAATATTTTCCCATCCATGAATTTCCATCACTTTTCTGTAACTTTTTGTTGATGCATAAAAAGCTACTTGAGAGCGAATTTGTTCAATTTTACTTTGAATATTTTTTTCGCTATCACTAATTATTAGAAATCCTCCAGAAGTAATAATGAATTCATCTTTTAATTGTTTATATTTTTTACCTTTTTTAATTTCTGGCAACAATACTTTTTGTACATATTTCTTTGTACTAAATCCATGAAGAATGATTCCATCACTGAGTTCACCTGACAATTTTGACATATTTGTATTTACAGCAGCTAATATGATTTTTGGAAATTCATTGCTTATTGGACCAGGATTAAAAAATGGTGTCATTAAATCTATATTATAATAATCGCCTTTAATATTTAATTTGTCTCCGTTTTGCCAACAGTTCCAAATTTTAGTTAAAGATTCGATATATTCTCTCATTCTACTTATAGGTGGGTGCCACTCACCAGAAAATCTTCTAACTACATGACCTCTGACCTGGCTTCCAAGTCCTAAAACAAATCTTCCATTGGATATTCTTTGTAAATCCCAAGATATATAAGCGAGGTCCATTGGGCTTCGTACAAATGCCAATGCAATAGACGAGATAAGTTCGGATGTAGTTGTAGATTCAGACCCAATCGATAAAGGTACAAAAGGGTTAGCTTTTGTTTCATTTGATGTAAGAAAATCAAATCCAATAGATTCAAATAATTTACTTCGTGCACTAATTTTCTGTGGCAAAACAATGTCACTAGAATTATTTTCATCAAATAATCTGCTGTCAGAAATGTTGATTCCAATCTTCATTGTATAAATTTATGTATATTAAACAATTAAAATGTATTATAAGATTATCTAATGGAATATAAATACATAAAAACTTCAATTAATAATCAGATCTTGGAAGTTTGTATAAACAGACCTAAGCAAATGAATTCTATTAATCCTCAAACAAGCCAAGAATTAAAATTTGCTTTTGAAAAATTCAAACAATCAAACAAGTTAAAAATAGCAATTATTTATGGAGAAGGTAATTTAGCATTTTCTGCTGGAAATGATTTGAAACATGTAAAATCAAACTCAGATCCCATCGTTCCATTTGGTGGAATAACNTCGGATTTTGAATGTTATAAACCTATAATTGCAGCGATTGATGGNTATGCTTTAGGAGGTGGGTTGGAAATAGCATTGGCATGTGACATATTAATAGCCTCAGAAAACTCTACTTTCGGATTTCCTGAACCAAAAGTAGGATTATTCGCAGGTGCAGGAGGAGCTGCTAAATTGGCAAAAATAATACCTCAAAAAACCGCTCTAAATCTTCTTTTGACAGGTAAATTAATATCAAGCAAAGAAGCTAAAGATATTGGCTTAATTTCTGAAATAGTCCCTCAAGGNGAATCTTTAAGNACTGCAAGGAATACAGCTAAAGAAATTCTTAAATGTTCCTATTTGGCAATTTCAGCAACAAAGCAAATCATACTTAATGAATACAAAGTAGATTTCAGTCCGTCAAATATTGAATCTTCATATTCTGAAGTAAAAAAACTTAGAAACAGTAATCATTTTGAAATTGGTAAAACAGCATTTGCAAATAAAAAGGAACCTGAATGGGATTAGATTATGAACAATAAAAATTTGTCAATTAATAAATACGATATAGTTATTAACACAGTTAAAAGTGATGATACATATACAGCCTCTGTTGAAATTATTTTTAATATTGATGAACAGACTAAAGAAATCGAACTTGATTCTAAAGGGTTAAAAATTATCAAATGTGATTTTTATTCTGAGTCACATGAAAATCAACCAAGTTTAAATTTTAAATCAAAAAATAACAAGCTAGTAATAAATTCTTATTCAAAATTTGAAAAAGATAAAAATGCAAAACTTAGAATTGAATTTGAAGGGAAGATAGCTGATGATTTAAAAGGTATTTATGCTAGTAAGTATTTATCAAATAGCGGTAAAGAAGAAAAATTAATAAGTACACAATTTGAACCAACAGATGCACGTAATGCATTTCCGTGTATAGATGAACCAAATTATAAAGCTAAATTTAATTTAACACTTATAATACATTCAAATCTTACTGCTATTTCAAATATGCCAATTGAAAAAACAAAAAACTTGAATGACAAAGAAACTCAAGTCAAATTTCAAGAAACTCCAATAATGTCAACTTATTTGCTATTTTTTGCAATAGGTAAAATCAAAAGTAAACAGTTAAAAACTAATAACAATATNTTGATAAGAGTATGGGCAACCAATGAACAAGAAAGATTTTCTGATTTTGCATTAGAGACATCAGAAAAATTACTCGATTATTTTGAATCATACTTTGGAACAAAATACCCTTTGCCTAAACTTGATCATATTGCTATTCCGGATTTTGCGGCAGGAGCAATGGAAAACTGGGGTTGCATAAGCTATAGAGAAACTGCATTACTTGTAGATCCTGAAAAAAGTTCTATCCAAACTAAACAACTTGTAGCTGCAATAATTGCACATGAAATGGCACATATGTGGTTTGGTGATCTGGTAACTATGGATTGGTGGAATGACCTTTGGCTGAATGAAAGTTTTGCTTCTTGGATGGGAGACAAAGCAATAAGTAATTTATATCCAGAATGGGATGTTTGGACAAAATTTTTACTTGATGATACAAATAGAGCATTTGAGTTAGACGCGTTAGATAGCAGNCATCCGATAGAACAGGAAGTCAAAAACCCTGATGAAATCGGACAACTTTTTGATGCGATTAGTTATAGTAAAGGGGCATCGCTAATCAGAATGCTCGAAAACTATATAGGAGAAGAAAAATTCAAAAAAGGAATACAGCAATATATCGTAAAGCATCAATACAAAAATACAATAACTAATGACTTATGGGATGCATTAAGTAAGAGCTCAAATAAAGATATAAAAACATTAATGGAACAATGGACAACTAAATCCGGGTTTCCTTTAATTTTGGTTTCTGAAGAAAATGACAAAATTAAAATATCTCAGGAAAAATTTTCCTACAATCCTGAAAATAATGATCAATCAGAATGGATAGTACCTATTAAATATAACTCGTTAATAAATAACACTAAATCAAAACAAACACATCTTCTCGAAACAAAAGAAGATTTTATCCAAAACAAAAATATTACAATAATGAATACAGATTCATCAGGATTTTACAAAACTTCATACTCAAACGAACTATTTACCAAAATCTCAAACTTACTAGCTGATAATATAAATAATTTTTCGAATGAAGAAAGGCTTGGATTGATTTCTGATTACTATACCCTTCTTAAGTCAAGTAAAATTGATCCAAGTAAATATTTGGATTTAATAAAAACATTAAATAAAGAAAATAATCCATACATCTGGAAATATATATGCGGGTCATTAAAGTCTATAGACTCCAAACTTTACAATACTGATTTGTATTCTAAATACTATTCATTTGCTTCAGAAATATTTAATAATATATCAATAGATCTTGAGTGGAATTTAGATAAAACACCATCGGAAACAGATCAAATAATGATAGCTACATTAATCGATAGCGCATGTTATTTTGGTATTGAAGATTTGAAAAACAAATCTTCACAAATATTCAAAGAAATTTCTTTNAATTCTAATGACGAAATTCATCCAAATCTTAAAAGACCATTACTTTTTTCNGTTGCATATAATGGTGAAAGTAATGATTTTGATAAAATATGGGAGTTATACTTGAACTCGAATTCACAAGAAGAGAAATCATTATACTTAGGTAGTCTAACTCAATTTAAGAATATAGATAAAATTAAATTTNTACTTAATCAAGTTACAACNAAAAACATAAGAAAACANGATATTGCTTCAGTTTTAATAGGAGTAGCTAACAATAATCTTGCTCTNCCTACTGCCTGGGAATACCTTAAGCAAAACTGGAGTAAGATACTAAATATTTCAGGCGATGGTTTTCAATTAAACTATATAGTTTCACTTCCTTCTTATTTTCAAAGNAAGGACAAGTACGAGGAAGTAGAAAATTATTATTCGGAAAATCCTGTTGATGCTGCATCAATGTCAATGAATCAAACACTNGAAAAAATTCAAAATAATATTTTTTGGATAGATTTTAATCTTAAAAAATTCAAAAATTATTTATAAATAATCAAACATTATGTATAATAAGCTACTAAATTTAGAAATTTAANGGCATAAAAATGTATTCTCTAAAAAATAAAACCTTATCAATTGTTATATTTATATTTTTGATATCAACTTTAATAATTGGNTGTAACTCTACAGAAAATTCTACAAATAATGAACAAAGCTCTGGAGATGCACTATCAGCACAAAATTTCGNNCAAACAACTGAAACAAAAGGANATCAAGTGAACAAACCAAAATCTTATGACGCACCACCATCTATGTCTATTGATACAAGTAAAGAACTATATTATGCAAAAATNGAATTAGAAAAAGGCGGAACTATTACATTNGAATTGTATAGCAGTAAAGTTCCCAACACTGTTAACAACTTTATCTTCCTTGCAAAAGATGGATTTTACGACGGAGTAACATTTCATCGAGTAATACCTGGATTTATGGCTCAAACTGGNGATCCTACTGGAACAGGTGCTGGAAGCCCAGGTTATAGATTTGATAACGAATTTCACCCAGATTTAAGTCATGATTCTAAAGGAATAGCTTCTATGGCTAATGCCGGTATNCAAAATGGNCAAGGAACTAATGGAAGCCAATTCTTTATAACTTTTGTNCCTACAGAATTCTTAGATGGNTATAACGCAGATGGATCAGAAAAAGATTGTAGATTTGATTCCTGTCATTCTGTGTTTGGTAAAGTTATTGATGGTCTTGATGTATTAGACGGGATATCCCCAAGAGACCCTGGAACTGCTACTTCATCTGGTGATGTTATTAAAACAATAACTATACAAGAGAATAATAATTAAATATCTTTAGAGTATCTCTTCNGAATATAGTATNATTTTGCCCTGAATCCCGATCCAGGCTTTGCTATATATTTCTACGCTTTGNGCTAAAGGTTGGTTGTTAACTCTGACTGANTGATCAGANGTATTAGTTAAAATCAAAAATCCTTCCATAAATTTAAANTCTAATCCNTTTAACAGATCATCATTAAAATCAGTCCCTACAATTTTATTTCTATGCAANATTTTATTAATGAAATTACGATGTATAGAATTAATATCAAAAATCATATTATTTTTATCGTCATATATATATCCTCTAGTATCAACTTTTACAGAATAGTTGATTAAAGCATAGATCCCAATAGATATTAATATGACTATGATAACAGTCAGTATTATAAAAATTGTAATCATTATATTAGACTGATTTTCTATCTTATCTTGAATCACGTCAACAGGATTTGTGTCTTTGACAATTTCCGTANNGGGTTCNTCAATAGGTTTATCAATNGTTTTTACTACNANAGTGTCAGAATACATNACAAAATTTTTATTTTTATACTTGGAATCTAGTCTGAATACTATACTTGCTTTNCCGTATTCCATCGTGCTAAGTGANACTTCAAATTTACTTGCTCTGCCATCTTGGATTGGATCAATGGGTTTTAATGATATATCCAAAGAATTTTGNTCAGAACTAAATGACCATTTAATATCTTCCTTGTTTATATAGTATTTATCATTATTAAGTAATATTTCAATAAGCGCTACAGAGACATTATTATCCAGCAATAGTTCTGAAGTATTTAGTAAATCAGTTCTGATTTCAGGAAAGTTTTCAAATGATATTTTTGTGCTATCAGAAATACTACTACCATAATCAGGCCAAGAAAATTTTATATTAACGTCGTATTCTCCAGGATCCATTACATCTGGAATAATCATTGAATAATAACCATCCCCAGCGACTGCATCTCCTTTATTCCCTTTGTCATTCATCTCGTAACTAACTTTATTATCAAAAATCAGNTCTACATATGCATCNTCTGAAATTAAACGATTACTGTCCTTAACTAAATTTGTAACNAGTTGGATGGAGTTTTTTGTTGGGAACGGACCTTTATCAACNAGTGCAATATTATAATCNAATTTATTTCTATGGTANAAAGACAGCAATCCAGAATTGTAGTCTGAAATTTTAAATATCCACCTACCNGGTAANGGNTTATTATATCTCCAAATTTTAGAAAAAGGTGTTACAACTAAATTAGCAGGATTAATTTTATCACCATCNCCNGTGCTGNCAGGAGATAATATTGAAATATTACCTTCAGAATTTGCAGTATATAAAACTATTTCTAATTCNCTAGATCCTGGTGTAACAAGAATTTCTTTTTGGAAAAGTGTGTTCTCATCAATTATTCCTTTAAAATCTTGTTTTAAAATTCTTTCAGCGTTTTCTTCAAGAGATTTTTTAGTTAACAATTCAATTGTATCGGGAACAACTATTGGATANANATTACCACTACCCCACTTTACCCAATNTTGATACTTNTCNANATTCGTTTTGGTTGTTCCGTATTTGTGAATGATATTNAGTTCCCAATTTTTGCTAGACAAAGTATCAATCATACTTTGAATAATCTTTTGTTCATTTGAGTCAATTTTTAATTCATCAAACAAAACNAAATTTANTGCAGAACTTTCAGCTGAATTAGTAACATTTANTTCGTTTATCGCTTCACTTAACGAGCCACTGATAGTTCTAGTATCTTCTTTTATNTTATCTCTNATAGATTTCATCCAAGCTTTAAATTCACCTATGAATATNTCAGGATCATTTTGATTAGAAATAATCTCAAAAGATTCNTGAGGAGCACTTAAAGCAAAAAATTTATATGCNGAGTTNGGTCTTANTTCTTTNTAAGTGGTAATNGTAGAANATATAAATTCGTTATANAGTGAATCATCAATGCTTGGNTCTACTATNAAAATNGATTTTTTNACAGGNGAATCTGCTTNNACNAANTGATCNTTAGTTGTGATAAAAAGAACNGAGATCACAACTANNCATNTNGATATTATTATGTTTTTAAGGTTTTTCACAAAANTATTTAATAGAAATATATATTATTCTTTATTACACTATTTAAACAGATTAACTTAGTCAACNACCCCTATAGTCACTTTTTAAAAATTTTTTGAATCATGAAAATTAAAATAATATGCTTATTTATAATTTTAGTAACNTATTCTTGTACANTTGATGNTCAAGAACCTAAAGTNTTTTCNGGNNATCTTATNGANGTNAAATTTGAGAATTCAAATAATGGANTACTAAAACTTAAATCCAAAGATGAANTATATANATTTAATACTAAAAATTTAAATATTAATTTNCTTACAATAAANCATCTNAAACAACANATGTTANTGGGAGAGCCTATTAATATAAGTGCNTATAAATCANATNATAGTTGGGAAATAATTAAAATTTATGATTTAGATGGAACTGTNCATGTTGAATGAAAAAATAAAAANTTATTTTNTNTTTTTGCGAGCTTCCCNNGAAAGCATTATGACTCCAACAAGTATTANCAAAGGAAGTGAAAGCATTAATAAATACCCATANTNATACGAACCAACNGANGCTTCTTCAATATTCATTTCAAAGTAGAATTTTTCATATTGAGTATTTTCTTCTAATTCTANTTCTACTAGCCATATNCCNGATTTTTTAAAAGTNTANGCAGCNTTATAAATGGAATCTGATTCTGGTAATTTNAANGCGTAAACTTGATATCTTTTNTGCTTGTCAGGAGTATTAAAATAAAATTTNGATTCACCTTCAAAATATTTTTTGNTTTTNTTATTAAATATTTGAATATCAAAAAANTGNTCNCCNAGTTTAAGNGGGNAATTATAAAATTCTATAGACACATTAAATTCAGTTCCATTTATTTTATACGGATTAGTGATATTCGAATCTGAGTAAACAANACTATANGAAAAGAAAAAAAAGANAGGAATTATATAAACTAAAATTTTTTTAATCAACATTAATAATNTTTTTTATATCTNTCAAGATTTCATCATAAGATACNTAACCTTGAAATTTTGAAACTAGTTTTTTNTNATTTATTAAAAAAGTATACGGNTCNGAATTTATATTCCAATCATCTAAAACATTAGATACTTNAGCATTCNTTAAATCACCTTTTATTAAATGTGGATTNTCATATACTTCGACATGAATAAATATAATTTTATCATCATATTGNCTTTNAAGTCTTTTCAATACTTCTAATTGCGGGAAACAAGTTGCTGTTTTNCAAAANTTAGGAGAAAGAAAAAAAACTATTANAGGGNGATTCAAATTTAAAGCTTCAGAAAATTTATAAGTATAAAAATTAATTTCTGGTTCTGGATCACTTGTNATTTCAGAAATATCTAACTTATTTGAAATAANTTTATTATCTAGTAAAGGNATNGATTCTCCTACCACAGGTGTTTGATTTTCCTTTACNAATATTGTTTGTATCTGANNTTTTTCAGGATTNTTAAATTCATAAACATTAATTTTGTACTCTCCNTGANTTTNAAATACATAATCAAATGCATAAAATCCTGTNTTTTTATTNGGCCAAGTATAAAAATTTGGNTTGATTACAAAAGATTCAGAATTTGNATTNGAATCAACATTNTTAATTTCAACTCTGAAATCNTTGTTTANATTTGTNTCAACATTTTCTATNNCAGAAAATATTATTCNATTTTTACCTAAGGAATATNNATCTGNNCCAAAAACAATATTAAAAGANTTNTTTTGAAAATCATTNCATCCATANAAANAAATTAAAAATAATAAAGNAATAAATTTANNATACTTAATCAATTTATTCANTACTNANTTTTCTTGGNGCTGGCAANGTTAACANTAATAAACATCCTATAAATGCAATNACATATAATCCNGTAAATGCANTCTCATATGANCCTAANTTATCATATACTAATCCNGCAACAATNGGCCCTATNGTAGTTCCTATNTTTATNATAATTCCNGATATNCCAAANAGNGTTGCAAAAGCTGATTGATGAAAATAATCACCNCGAATTGCTGTTATNACTGGAGTTCTACCACCAAANCCAATNCCCCACAAAATTGCAAAAANTACTAACGATTGCCAAGATTCANATGATGCCAANACNACTAGTGATGAAACTTGAAANAANAAAAANATTANNAAAANATATTTTTTNCTATATTTNTCAGCGGTNTATCCTGCAATNTATTGACTAAATATACCNACNGTAGAAAANATTGAAACAANATATCCTGANTGAACAACAGTAAATCCTAAATCTGTTATATGAGCAGGAAGATGGGTCGTCANTGTTACAACTGATGTGGTTGANCACATNTGTGTAAATGCAATAATCCAAAAAGGTTTATCTTTTAATTGTNTTGTNATTTCCGGATTCAAATTTATTCTAAACCATNTTNTTTGCTTATTNGNATCATTNAAATTTTTAGGNGCATNATTATCTTTATCTTTTACAATAAAAAATGATAANGGNGACATTGCAATNAATATAATAGATATAGTTAANGCTGTNTTTTTAATTCCNAAATTTATNAANGAAAGTGCTAANAGNGGTGCTATCCATCCTCCAATATGNGTNCCTGTAATTGAAAATGCCATAGCAAANGATNTNTTCTTTCTNAACCANAAATTCATCATAGTCATGGTTGGCAACCATCCTGATAATGCAGATCCAAAACTTACAAAAAANTAAGCNAAAAANAATTGAATNATACTGTCAGTATATGCCATTAAAACAAATCCAAATGCAGCNATAAANTTACCAATAACCATAATTCTTCTNACTCCAAANTTCTCAAGTAAAAAGCCTTCAANTGGTCCCAATAAAGCTGACTCNGCACGAGCAAANGCACTNGCTCCAGATATCATNGTTCNACTCCANTTTTTTTGCTCTTCAAANGCTTTCAAAAAAAANCCNGTGCCTTGAAAAGATGAAATNGTTGTCACAGCAATGACTAAGTTTCCAAATAAAGCNAANACCCANCCATAGTAGTTNTTGGAANTTTCTTTATTTATATCNGTATGGAATTTCATTATTNTATTTAATAATCTTTTTTAGGTAATAGTAAAGATAAAATTGATCCNAATANTGCNAATATACCNAAAACTANAAATGCAAAAGTATAATCACCTTNTACATCAAATAAATATCCNGATAATACAGGNCTTATNACNGTACCAATATTAATTACTATACCTGATATNCCAAACAANGTTGCAAAAGTAGANCTATCAAAATAATCTCCTCTAATAGAAGTTAATAATGGATTTCTNCCTCCAAATCCAATTCCATAAAATATTGAAAATAATATTATTCCAGGCATGTTTTTTATAAAAGATAAAATAAACAAAGAAGAACTTTGAAAAATCAAAAATATTGATAAAACATATTTTTTAGTATATTTATCGCCTAGATATCCTCCAAATATTTGAGCAAAAGCGGCAACTAATGAATATACCATGATTATATATCCTGCCTGGACTGTAGAAAAACCTAAGTCGGTTATATGTGCTGGCAAATGTACTCCAAGAGTAACTACAGAGGTTGTGGAAAAACTATGTGCAATAGCAATCATCCAAAACGGTTTATGTGTTAAAGCTTTTTTAATCTCAGGATTAATATCAATTCTAAATTTAAATTTCGATTTAGATGTAACATTTTCGCTAGTATTTATATGTTTTTTATCTCTTATTAATAAATAAGACAAAGGTGAATAAAATAAAAACACAACTGATATAACCAATGCTGTATTTCTAATTCCATAATTTTCAATACAAAACGCAAGTAACGCTGTTCCTACACCAGCTATATGTACCCCTGTAGAAGACACTGCCATTGCTAATGTTTTCTTTTTTTCAAACCAAGAATTCATTAAAGTAATAATTGGCAACCATCCGGATATTGCAACTCCTAAAGTCATAAAAATATAGGATACATACAAAGAAATTATTGTAGAAGTAGAAGACAGAAAATAAAATCCTAGTGATGTAACTACAAATCCAATAGTCATCACTCTTCGGGCACCAAATTTGTCTAGTATATATCCTTCAACTGGTCCAAATAATCCTGACTGTGCTCTTGTGAATGCACTGGCACCAGATATAGATGCTCTACTCCAATTATATTTTGATTCAAAAGCTTTCAGAAAAAATCCAGTCCCATGCATTCCTACCAAAGTGCTTATAGCAATAATAAAATTTCCATATAATGCAATAATCCAACCGTAGTAAGCTATTGAAGATTCTTCCGATGTTTTATACTTGAATTTCAAAATATTTTTTTAATACTCTTATGAAATATAGATTTCAATGCTTAAATTGTCATAATCAAATTGCTCCTGATCCTCATGTTATTACATGTAATGAATCTGGTTGCAATAATGAAGTCCTCGAGATAGTTTACACAAATAAAAATGACATAACATCATCCCGATATAGTGTTCCGTTGTCAAAACCATCAAATTTAATTAATCTTGGTCAGGGAAATACACCAATAATTAAATTAAACACGCTTTCTAAAGAGCTAAATTTAGATATTTTTGCAAAATTAGAGTATATGAATCCAACTGGTTCATTTAAAGATAGAGGTTCATCAATGATGATTTCTGCTTTAAAAGAATTTGATATAAATCAAATAGTAGAGGATTCTTCAGGAAATGCAGGAGCATCTATATCAGCATATTCTGCNTATTCAAAAATTACATCTCATATTTTCGTGCCCGAAAATGCCCCTAAAAATAAAGTTGCACAAATCGAATTATATGGAAGTAAAGTATATAAAATAAATGGCCCAAGAGATAATGCAACTAAAGCTGCAATAAAATATAGTAATGAAAATTCAATTCCCTACTCTTCTCATAATTTAAGTCCATTTTTCATAGAAGGAACAAAATCTTTTGGGTACGAAGTAATAAGCTTTTTCAAAAAAAATCAACCTGACCATATTTTATTCCCAGTAGGCAATGGATCCTTAATTATTGGCTCATACAATGCTTATAAAGAAAATCGTGATCAAATTTCCATACCAAAGCACCATGCAATACAGACTGAAAATATAAGTCCAATAGTATTCGAAAATAAAAATATAAAATGGAAACCTGAAGATTGGGTTCCAACAATAGCAAATGGAATAGCAATACTAGATCCTCCAAGGAAAAGACAATCATCAAACATTATTAATATTACTAACGGAAGTGCTGCAACAGTTAGTGAACAAGAAATTCTTGAATGGCAAATAAAACTTGCTGAGTGCGAAGGAATATTTGCTGAAATAACTGCAAGTGCAATATTTGCAGCGTTAAGAAAAATGAAACTTAACAAAATCATAAAAAACAAGGAGACTNTATTATTACCAATAACTGGGTTCGGATTGAAAGATCCGCCTCCAAATTTTAGTTAATTGAATTAATAGCTTTTTCAAATCCTGAGATAGACCCTTTTATGCTATCCCAATCTACACAAAAAGAAATTCTAAAATAACCTTTTTTCCCAAAACCAGANCCTGGAACAACCAATACATTATTTTCTTTTAATAATTTTGTAAATGAAATATCATCATCTAAAGGGCTTTTAGGGAATAAATAAAAAGCTCCTTTAGGAATAATAAATTCGTAACCTAATTTACCTAATTCATCACATAAAAAATTTCTTCTTAATAAATACTCTTCTATATTAACTGTATTAAATAAGATATTTGATATTGCTCTTTGCATAAATGCAGGTGCATTCACAAATCCTAATACTCTATTTGCAAATACTAATCCATCCATTAATATTTCAGTNTTTTTGATATTGGGACTTATTCCCAAATACCCTATTCTCTCTCCAGGGATCGCTAAATCTTTAGAAAAAGAACTTGCTACAATTGTATTGTCATGAAAATCTAAAATGTTTGGACAATCCAAGTCATCAAAAATTATTCTTCTATAAGGCTCATCGCTTATAACAAATATTTCTCTATTTAACAAAGTTTCGTGCTTTTTTAAAATTTCTGAAAATTGTTTATANAAATCATCGTCGTATACGATTCCTGAAGGGTTATTTGGGGAATTAATAATAACAGCTTTAGTTTTAGAATTAATATTTGAGTCAAGAGATTTCAAATCAGGAATAAAATTATCGTCTGAATCAATTATTTTAGAAACACCTGAATGATTGTCTGTATAAAAAAAATATTCCGGAAAAAATGGAGTGAAAAATATAACTTCATCACCTGGGTCGAGTATAGATTTTAAAGCAACGTTCAAAGCACCGCCTGCTCCACCAGTCATTAAAATATTATTCAAATTAAAGTTATGATTAGTTGTAGCAGACAAAAATTCTGCAACTTTTTTCCTGGTTTCATCAAGTCCTGCATTTGGCATGTATCTATGGGCAGATTTGTCTGGATTATTAATTAAAGATTTCATCTCGTCATACAAGACATCAGGTGGAGAAAAAATAGGATTACCTAAAGATAAATCAAAAACATTCTCAGGCCCGTATTTTTTTTTCAACTCAATGCCATCTTCAAACATTCTTCGTATCCAAGATCCTTGTTCCAGAAANTCAGACATTTTTTTTGAAATAGTCATTTTAGTCTCTAAAATTAAAAAATTATTTCTTATTATACCAATACTTATCTTATATTTATCAATTAAACAAACTATCTATTGATATCTTAATATAATTTATTTACAATCTTTACTCAGGGCCCGTAGCTCAGTGGTAGAGCGGTCGGCTCATAACCGATTGGTCGTAGGTTCGATCCCTGCCGGGCCCAAATATTACATATACCATTAAAAGAAAATTTGGTAAAATGATTTAGCCGCCGAGGTAGCTCAGTGGTAGAGCACAGCACTGAAAATGCTGGTGTCGGCAGTTCGATCCTGCCCCTCGGCAAATTTAACAAGCGGAAGTGGCTCAGTGGTAGAGCATCTCCTTGCCAAGGAGAAGGTCGCGAGTTCGAATCTCGTCTTCCGCTCCACAATCTTTTATGAATGGAATCCCAAGCTCCATAGACACATTAATATTAAGCTCTAAAATAGTAGTTATTATTTTAATGCGTTAAAAATACTTCCTGCTATACATTCACCAATTGTTATGAAAGTATAACCACGATGACCACAACNACCAGGATTGTGTANCATTTGTGAATTAGCTAGCAACGATATAGAAACATCCAACTCAGGTGAATAATAAAGCCACGAAGTTCGGCCTCCGCCACCACCAGGATGTGTATAAATTTTAATTAACNCCCCATCTGGAAGAGCTACTTCACCTTTACCCATGTAATACCCATAAGTATGCATTCCCAGACTGGTAAGTCCTTCGCTAGTTTTAATTGTCATCCCTTCAATTAATTTATTACGAACAGAATTTGATACTGCTGATCCTGAAGAACTATAAAGTTCGTAGCCCCATTGAGCTATGTTTTCTGGGGTGGATACAATACCTGCACCCGCCCAGCTAATTTTGGGATCCAAACCATAGAATTGTCCCATTAATCCAGTATTAAGCGGNCCAAAACCACTTCCTCCCATATATAGAGACAAATCGTCATATGAAATTGCAGTTTGTTTTGGAGTTGCTATTTCAGGAAGTAATCCTGCTGTAATCCCTAATGGTTTGAAAAATTGTTCTTGGTATATATCATTTAAATGTTTGCCTTCGGCATGTGATGCTATAATTCCTAGGATTATACTATTAGCGTATGAATAATTGTATGATCCTGGAGCCACGAATTTTTTAGTAATATATTGAAGATTATTTGCTGGTTTCCAATTTTGATCAGCCATNATTTTCATACGGTTAGTTAAATCCTCTGNNTTAGACCAATCACTTATACCTGAAGTCATTGTTAAGAGTTGTTCAACTGTTACTTTTGTATTTACATTTGGTATGTTAATCAGCTTATAATCTGGATGATCTGAAAGCAAAGATTCTATTGTGTCATCTAATTCATATAATCCTTTTTCAATTTGGGAAATCATTAATGCGCCTAACATTGTTTTAGAAGTACTGCGTATAATCATTGGTGTTGATGAGGTCATTTTTTCTTCCGAAGAAGCAATTCCTTCTGCTCCTGTCCATAATCTTGTGCCATCAAAAACAGCTGCACTTACTCCAGATTTTTGAGTAGCACTTAAATAGTTTGAATTTAAAGTGTTTTTAAAAATATCTTCAATTGGTTTTGAAAACTTTTTATATTTTTCTGATGGACTAAAATCCAAGTTAAAAGTAGTGTTTNCGGGAAATTTTTTAGNTNNATAAATTGGTAGTGGTNGTGGTGCTAGTGGANTCTGTTTNTGATATTTAGCGTCATCTTNTGCNTNNGCTTCTGCATCTGCTTTGGCTTNNGCTTCTGCTTTGGCTNNGGCNTCAGCTNCTGCTTTGGCTTTGGCTTCAGCTTCTGCTTTGGCTNCGGCATCAGCTACTGCTTTGGCTTTGGCCTCAGCTTCTGCTTTGGCTGCGGCATCAGCTTCTGCTTTGGCTTTGGCCTCAGCGTCTGCTTTAGCTTTAGCTTTGGCATCAGCGTCTGCTTTGGCT
>PAHZ01000002.1 GCA_002711005.1 Chloroflexota bacterium | reverse complement strand
TAATGAAAATGTATTTTTCAATGCTGAGGAATTGATAACTAATGCACCAGATCAAGATTTCGATTCATGTCTTAAATGCGATTTTAATTTAAAAGGATCTGAATTATATAATACTTACAGGGTATGTTCGTCTTGTAATTTCCATTTTTATATCAAGCCATATGACAGATTGGATTTGTTAACTGACAGAAAGTCATTTGTTGAGTTTAACCAAGGATTAACTAATAATCATGAATACACACAGGATGAACTTACGGAATATAAAAAGAGAACTAAATCAGATGTTGAGCGTACAGGGTTGAATGATTCTGTAATAACAGGAATTGGAACAATGGGTGGCAATAAATGCGTAATAATATTGATGGATTTTTCTTTTATGGGAGGGAATTTAGGACTTATCTCAGGCGAGAAAATTTCGTTAGCTATTGACGAGGCAGTATCAATGAAAATTCCGATTGTTTCAATTATCTCTAGTTCAGGAACAAGAATAGAGGAAGGAATACTTTCTTTGATGCAAATGGCAAAAGTTACATTATCTATGGCTAATGCTAAGAGTAAAAAAATCCCCTCACTATCTTTACTCACTAATCCTTGTACAGGTCAAGCATATATTACTTTAGCTACGTTTTCTGACATTATATTATCTGAACCCGGAGCTTCTGTTGGAATGAGTCCATTAAAAGATTTGAAAGGTGATTATGGTTCAGTAGATTTTGAATCTAGAGCATCTGATTCCATGCTTACAAGAGGTTTGATTGACTCTATAGTTCATAGAAATCAACAAAAAGAACAAATATCTAGAATTATAGACTTGTTAAATAATAATCATAAATTAGTGTATGAAAATAAAGAAAGTAGTAAACCAAATTTCTCATTATCAAATCTATCTATAGATGAAAGAGTGAAAATATCTACTAGTGATAAAAGGCCTAGTTCGTCTATCTTTTTAAATAAAGTGTTTGAAAATTTTTTTGAAATCAAAGGTGATAGACTTTTAGAGAATAGTGACAGAATTATAACTGGATTGGCTCAATTAGGGAGTCAAACAGTGATGGTGGTTGCTCAGGAAAATATAATCGAAAATGATTCATTAAATGGACTTAAGTCATCTGATTTTAGAAAATGTAGCAGAGCAATTAATCTTGCTTCACGATTTAACATACCATTGATAACTTTTATTGATACTGTAGGGCACAATATGACCTACAATGAAGAAATCAAAGGCATTGGCACTTCCTTGGGTGAAACTATGCTATCTATGGCACAAATGTCATCTCCTTCAATATCAGTACTAATAAGTAGAGGAGGATCAGAAGCAGCACTTTCTTTGGATATATCTGACAGAAGATTGATGTTAGAGAATGCTATTTTAGTAATGGGTGATAATAGAGATGAAAAAGACTCTCTAAACCAACCATCAATCTTTGGTGCGAAGGAATGTAAAGATTTAAAAATTATTGATTCAGTGATTCCAGAACCTGTAGGTGGAATCCATATGAATCCTGAAGAATGCTTTAGTTTGTTAAGAAAATTTTTAATGATTGAACTTGCTATGTTAAATAAAAAATCTGAAAGATCAAGATTTAAAGATAAATATAAAAAATTTAGAAATATATCGGATTTTAATAATTCATATCTATATAACTTGGCTAATGAAGCTATTTCTGCTAAGGGGAAAATTAGAGATTATATTTCTAAAAAAATAAGTGACAGAAAAAAGAAAATAAGAAATATTAAAAGTGAATAATTATTCTATACTATAGCAAAAGGGTGATTAAACTAGCCAATGAAAAATAATAATCCTAAAGCTCTTATTTTTGATGTCTTCGGTACAGTAGTTGACTGGAGAGGTAGCATAAAAAATGGGTTAAAAGAACTAATTCCTAACAAACTGAGTGAACAAGATTTAGAATCATTTGCAGTAGAATGGAGAAAAGGATATACAGAATTCATTCAAGATTTTAATTTAGGTAAGAAACAATGGAAAAAAATAGATGATGTACATTATTCAAAGCTTATTGAAATTTTAAAAAAAGAAAATTACTTTGAATTCCTAAATGACTCACAAAAAAAAGAAATAAATTTACTTTGGCATAAATTAAATCCGTGGCCTGATACTGTTGAAGGCCTAAATTTACTAAAAGACAAATTCTCAATAGGAACTTTGTCGAATGGGAATTTTTCNCTGTTACTTAATATGAGNAAATACTCAAAATTAAAATGGGACTTTATTTTTTCTGGAGATATATTTAAAAAATATAAAACTAATCCNTTGGTATANAAAGAAGCATGTGCTTATCTTGATCTGANAGNGGNAGAAGTAGCACTNGTNGCTGCTCATGAAAATGATTTGTTNGCAGCAAAAAATGTTGGATTGAAAACNTTTTATGTAGANAGNAAAAATGAATTTTCTTANTANAAAAAACCNGAAAACTTAGANAANTTTGATTTGGTAGCACAAGATTTTATAGACTTATATCATAAATTGTNAGCACATTTGTAATCTTAATATTTTCACTACATTTAGTACGTAAAATAAAATAAAAAAGATTATAAATATGAAAAAATTCAAACTAAAAAAATTGCTAACTAATATAAGTAAACTATATTTGAAATATATTAAATATAGTCATTATCAGTATTGGTTCTATGGATTTTTCTACTTGTCCCTACGACTTGAATTTCATGTATAAATTAGATCTCTGTACAGATCAAAATTTAACATGTATTCATAATCTATACTAGCTTGAAGGAGGCTTATAACCCATATCTTTGGCAATTTTCATTGAGTCTACTAAATCATCTACCGGCATTAATGGAGTAGTCTTTAAAGCAGATACTGATCCAGAACTAGATACTAAAATAGAAGCTGCTGCAACTGTTTTGTCATCAGGTGCCTCAAAAATTGCGATCAAGTCATATTCTCCAAAGGTTGCATAACCATCAACTATAGTTATTCCATGAGAAGATAACATTTCACCTACTAAATCTAATCTATTTTGAGGTTTTGCAATCATAGATTTCCATGCTTCTTGTGAATAAGATACTTGAAAAAGGTAGCGGGACATATGTTCTCCTTGCTTACAATAAATAATAGTATTACGATAACTATTTGTCATCGTAATTGTCAAGTTTTAAGATATTTTAATTCCAAATATTACTTACCAATATTCTCTTCCATTACTCTCATGGTATTAAGGCCAATAATTTTTTGGATATCACCATCAGCATAACCTCTTCTCATAAGTTCTTCTGTAATACTTGGGAATTTTGTACAGTCTTCTAATCCGACAGGTCCGTTTGCTATTCCGTCAAAATCTGAACCTAATCCTACATGATCGATCCCTGCCACTTTTACCATATGATCAATATGATCAACCGTATCAGATAAAGTAGGTTGCTCTAAATCACTCATTACAAGCCTGTATCTTTGTTGGATTTTTGAAGTTTCTTCTTTTATAAATGCTGCTGATTTATCATAATGACCACTACGTGATCGTTTTGCCATTCTTTCCAAATCTTCTATCTCTTCCCACATTTGATTCCTTAAATTATTTGATTCGACTCTTAGTTGCTCACTTACAAATGGAGGGCAAAAATTTACACATACAACGCCGCCATTTGTTGCAACAGCTTTAAGCATGTCATCTTTCATATTTCTTGGGTGTTTACAAACTTCCCACGAAGAAGAATGTGATGCCATTAGTGGTTTATTTACAACTTCAATAGTATCCCAAAAAGTTTTATCAGAAACATGAGATACATCTACAACCATACCAAGCTTATTCATTTCTTTAACAACTTCTACGCCAAAAAGACTTAATCCATTATTTTTAGCCGCATCGGTGGAACTGTCAGCCCAATTGTTTGTATTAAAATGAGTAAGCGTAATATATCTTACTCCAAGATCCCAGTATTGTCTTAAAATAGCTAAATTGTCATTTATTGCATGACCTCCTTCTATGCAAGGAACAACTGCATGCTTGCCCTGCTTAACCATTTCTCTGCAATCTTCAGCAGTTAAAGCAAGTCCAATCTGCTCAGGATGCATTTTTTCAAATCTTTTTAGAGCATCAATCAAAACAAGAGATCTATCTACAGTTTCTTTTTTTGCAATATATCCTGAATAAACAAAACATGACCACCATTGAACGCCAAGCCCTCCTTCGAATATTCTGGGTAAATCTAAATGTCCATCCTCAAGTCTTTTTGATATATCAACTCCCTGATCTTCAATAGGAAAATGATCTCTTGCTCTATCAGGATCATCGTGTATTCCATGAGTATTATTTGGTGGATCAATCATTCTGCTAATAGTATCGGCATGTGTATCTACCACTATTGAATCAAAATGTAATTTTCTTGCTTTTTCTTTTAATTCCTGTTCTTTTTTGTTTGTCATGACTGCCCCCTAAAAAAATATTTATACTTAATTATAACCATTAAGTCAAAATTTATTTTTTATCTCTGCCATAAAATTCATGTCTAGAAACATCTTCAAAATAATTTATTTTTTGCGGCAGGTCCTGTGTACGATTTTTTAACTTTCTATTTTTAATAACTTCTTTAATTATATTAAAAAAGTAAAATATTTTTTTCATGATATTATTATAACTTTATTTTACTTTACGCCCATGTTATAATCATCAAAAATCAGAGGTGATGATTATGAATTTAAAAATGACAAATGGAATTTTATTTATAATAGGAGCAATCGCGCCTATAGCAATTTACATGGGATTAGGGCCCGATGGTGCTGATGTCATAGACAATGCAGCTGCTGAAAAAATAGTTTTTTGGATAATGCTTAGCCTTCCAGTAGCCTTTATGATGACTGCTGATACAATGAGTGGCGGATCAGGGCATTCATATGCTAAAGCTGGTTTGTTAATCATGATAATATCATACGCGGCAGGATCTGTTGGAGATGGAATCTATGTACAAAATTCAGAAATGGGAGAAGCGTTAACATCAACATTCTGGCCTGCAATGATGATGGGATTTGGTATTACCGGGATAGGTTATTTTGTTCAAAAGACATTCCCAACATTGTTATCTGGATTAATGATATTAGTAGGAATATTTGGATTTGTTGTAATAGGTGTGATTGGGTTAGATAATGAGGCATTGGAAATACCACTTTGGTTAGGATTTACAATCATTAACTTATCCTTAGGTATTCTTACAATTAGAAAATAAAATTATAAAGATAACATTTGTTTAAAAATTTTAGAGATAAAACCAGAGATGATCTATGTCAAAATTTGATTGATTTAGGAATAGATTGCGATATGTCTGAAAGAGGAATTCGAGCTGACAAACTTCAAAATCCTTGGCATCGCAAAAGTCTAGGGGTTATAAAAATCAATTCTAAATCCCCTGTTGAATTCATTAACATAATAAAACAAGACAGAAGTAAGGATCGTCCAGCTAGATGGTGGTATTATTTCGCTGTCCCTGATCAATCAGTGAAATCAAAACCAAATCAAATAGAAGTAAGATCAATCAGGAAAAAAACTTTCCCAGTCTTTGGTAAAGTCCAATCTATAGAATGGAANCATAATAATTATAGCGAAAATTTAGCTAACGAATTTACACAAAACACTAACATAAATTCTTTAGCTATGGATATTGGGAATGTGAAAATAGAATCTATCAATAAGGATTTTTCTGGATATACATTCACTGGTTATACAATTGAAATTGAAAGAAAGACTTGGAAAGACTGGGGAAACAACAGAAAAATATCACTCGATAATAATCAGTGGGAAACAATAAATAAAATTGCAGATCTTTGTAAAAATTCATAACATTTAATAATTTATTAACAATTAATTATTAAAATAAGAATTATTTAGTATGAGGCAATAATATGAGTTCTTTCCAAAAACAATTATTAACGATTAATAATGTACAAAAAGAACTATCCTGTTCAAAAAATTATGTACATGAACTATTAACAAACAAATTACTGAAAAGTAAACGTATTGGCAATCATACACGAATAATAGAATCCTCATTAGAAAAATATATTTCTAAATATGCTTTATCTTCATGAAACTCGGACTTAAGTCTGAGTTTTGCGGGGGTTTATGTATAGACCAATGGTGTGTGGTTATCCGTTGATAAACCCCCGCTAATTAATATCATTTAAGACTATTAATTTTAATTTTCCTTCATGTAAAATGAAGTATGGATTTTTTGATTGTCATCTCAAGTTTTATAGTTGTGTGGTCATTTATAGAAATTGGATTTCTAATTTCCTTTAAGTTAGCCACCAGTAATAATATGTTAATTTCACATAATTTATTCATGTGGAACTTAAGAATAATTGCATTAGTGCTATTTTCAAGTTCTGTTTTTATGATAAATCATTTTAATTTTAACATCAAAGAATTCTTAATAATGTGTTTCTTATAAATTTGTAAATTGTTTTCCTTTTTCAACAAGATAGATATACCTTTTTATACAGTACTGATTGGTGGGTGTGCTCTTGTAATGATTACTCTAGGTATGAATCACGGGTTGGGATTATATCTTGTTCCAATAACTAAACACTTAAATATTGGCAGAGAATTATTTGGTTTGTCCATAGCTCTACAAGTTTTATTTGCTGGAATTGGCGCACCTATTTTTGGTGGCCTTGCTGATAAATATGGTCCTGGGAAAACAACATTATTTGGGACTGTTATTCTAATCATCAGTAGATACTGGATGGCAAATATTAATAATACTTTTGATTTGTTTGGCTCTTTGTTTTTATTAGGTTTTGGAGGTGGTGGTTTTTTGGGAATTGCGCTTGGAGCAGTAGCAAGATCGTCTAAAAATCATAATAGATCTCTGTACGTAGGAATCATAATGTCTGCTGGTTCTTTTGGTCAATTTATCATAGTTCCAATCATAAACATACTTATACAAAAATTTGGATGGGTAGATTCTCTTTATTACATGATATACCTATCCTTAGTGCTAATCTTATTTTGTTATTTTTTAAGTTTCTCAAAAAATAATCAACAAACTAATATTGACTCAAAACAAACAATTACCGAAGCACTAAAAGAAGCATTATCAAATAAAAATTTTAACCTTTTAGCACTTGGTTTTTTCGTCTGTGGATTTCATATTGTTTTTGTTTCAACACATTTACCCGCATTTTTAGAAGATCAATTTTTACCCGCTTGGGTTGCAGGGTGGGCTTTGGCTCTAATAGGTTTGTTCAATATTATAGGAACTTTAATGTATGGATATTTAGGAGATAATTTCTCTAAAAAAAATTTGCTTACAGGATTGTACTCCTTAAGATCAATTTTATTTCTTTTATTTTTCCTATCTCCAAAAACTGAATTTACTGTACTCGTTTTCTCTAGTATGCTTGGAATATTATGGTTATCCACTGTCCCGCTTACTAGCGGACTAATAACCGATATATTTGGTCCAAGATATACATCAATGCTTTTTGGTGTTTCTCTTTTGTCACATAATATCGGATCGTTTTTTGGATCATGGATCGGAGGTCGGATATTTGATATCTATGGATCCTATGATTTGATGTGGGTTCTATGTGTATTTATGGGGTTTGTGTCAGCAGGGTTACATTTTCCTATAAATGGATCTGCTTTAAATAAAAAATCAAAATTAATATCAGCTAACTGATTATACAACTCTGAATTTTTCTAAATTTTTCTCCTTAATTTCCAATCCTAACCCAGGAACGTCAGGAGGCGAAACCATGCCATTCTTTAAACTCAAATCATATTCGTATATTTGTCCCCAAAGAGGATCAGTAGTACTTACATAATATTCAAGAATTAATCCATTTGGTATTGCACATAGTAACTGAACATGAACATTTTGATTACCGTGTGGTGCGATAGTAAGATGATTAATATCTGCTAATGCAGCTATTTTCATAAATTCTGTACTTCCTCCTAACACAAGAGCGTCAGGTTGAATTATAGTTGCGCCATTTTTTTCTATTAATTGGTTGAATCCATATTTGGTATATTCATTTTCACCCGTTGCAATTGGCACAGCACTTTTTGATGATAGTATTTGATAACCATTGTAATCATCTGGCAACAATGGTTCTTCAAACCAAAATATATCATATTTCTCCATCTTGTCTGCGATTTTTATAGCGTCGTTCAAACTGTACGCACAATTAGCATCTACCATTATATCTACATTACTCCCAACTGTATTTCTAACAGTTTGAATTCTTTTTATATCCTCATCAACAGACACTCCACCTATTTTCATTTTTACAGCTGTAGCTCCAAGTTTTAAATTATCTTCCATTTCTTCAGCAAGTTCTTTTTCTCCTTTGCCGTCTTCATAATACCCTCCAGCAATATAAGCTCTTACTTTATTTGTGTAACCTCCAAGTAATTTATATGCTGGCATTTGCGCTAATTTAGATTTGAAATCTAAAAGAGCAAGATCAATTCCAGATATAACTCTGGTTGTAATTCCTCTTCTTCCAACTATTTTTGGTTCCCAAAGTAATTTCCATATCATTTCATTATCCAACGGATTTAAGCCAATCAACTTGGGTTTGAAATACTCAACAATTTCTTTAACTATTTTTTCACCATCTTTAATTCCAGCACTCAATCCAATTCCTTTTATACCTTCATCAGTGTGTACCTCTATTATATTCAAAGATACACTAGTGTACGTATGTAANCCATTCGTAATAGGCTGTGGCAAATCCCATTTATAAATTTTAGTTTTAACATCAATGATTTTCAAAATATTATTCTCCCAACATTTCTGTTATTAATTTTGAATATTTTTGAATCACATCTTTGTACAATATTTCACCTTTTTCTTTTGATGCATCTTGTTCAGTGTCTAATGCATTATTTTTTATTGAATTCACATCAACCAAATCAGGAAACAAATGTAAAGCAACAGAAGATTCATATTCGCCTGCATGACCAGGAGATGCTTTATCTTTAACAATGCTTCTTAAAAATTTCAAATCATGCATTTCCCAATANCTAGTAAATCTTATGTCAATTTCTGTGTCNTTATTTANTAATTCTTCATAATCATAATGCGTTTGCACATTTGAAAAATCNGCATGTTCATGTATCCCTTTCATTTGAAGATTGATATTCCTCATAGCAGTTGCCATTGGTTCAACATTTCCGCCATGACCATTAATAAATAATATTTTTTTTACTCCACCTCTAACTAAACTCTCAGCTATATCAGTTAAAACTCCAATAAAAGTATTTACTCTCAAAGTTATTGTTCCTGCAAAAGCCATATGATGCTCTGCAATCCCCGCATTTAGCGGCCTATAAAANAATACTTGCTCCGAAAATTCATTTGCCAAATCTTCAGCTATGTAACTAGCAGTGTTAATATCCATTCCTATAAATAAATGATTCAAATGCTGTTCCACNGACCCTGTTGGAATAACTGCCATTGGTTTATTGTTGCTTATAAATTTACTTGCTTGATTTCTATTNAAAAATTCTAAATTGTTCATTATATAAGTTCCTGTATTACTAATTTGATTATAACACCATTAACATTAAGTCCATTTCTTTCTTGTTAGCAAGAGAATACCATTTTTTTATTCCAATTTCTTTAAATCCTAANTTCTTCAATNNATTTCCTGATCGAATATTATCAATAAAATAACCTGATTTAATTTTAGGAGAATCAAGATTGTCTAAAGCGTAATTTAACAAAGATTCGCTAGCTTCTGTTGCATAACCTTTGCTCCAAAATTCTTTTCCAAGAAAATAGCCTAAATCATAATAATTATCCTCTTTGTCATAAGTTAATCCTACTCTACCAATTATTTGATCATTAATAAAAATATTCAAATCTAATTCATNTGAANNACTTATTAATAAATAATCTTCCAAATCATTGTAAGTGTATGGATAAGGNACATTTGTTAACCATCTTGCTACATCCCAATCATTAAGTAAGGATACAAGTGAATTTTTCTCTGTTTCAGTTATTGCTTTTCTCAATACTAGTCTATTTGTAGTNATTTCANTCATTCAATAACTACTTTATCANTGNGTGCCTTCTTGCATTAATAATGGATCCATTCCTTGCATACCTCTCAAAAGATTCATTTCTCCTCTATGTCCATTAAAATGACCTANCATATGTAANGATATNGATTCGTCTATAGATTCAGTCCCCGTGCTAGATTGAACTTGTCTTTCAAGATCTTTNTCTGTCAATGATTGTAGTAAGTTATCCGTAGCTGCCCAAACTGTATCTTGATAATCTTTAAATGCATCCATGTCAGTAATAGTAACTTTTTGAGCATCTTCATCTGANTGNCCAGTACCAAATCCNTCAAAAGGTAATCCTGTTTTCTTTGCCCAATCTTCACTCCATATTGGATCAGTTTCCTTTATTCTAAAATGTACAATCAAATCTTCTATCCGTGTTGTNTGCCATAAGCACCANGCTATAGAATGACTTCCAGATTCAGGTACAAAATGAATTTGTTCATCGGTACCATTACAAGCATCTCTAAGNGCTCTGTGAACAAAGTCTAAACTCCATTTTATATGTTTTATTCTACTCATATTTTTTCCTTTAAAATTAATTATTATGATTATAAAATAGAAACTATGAATAAACCAAATTGTATTGTAAATATTTGCTTTGAAAAACAAATGCATTCATCTGATAAATTTTGCCAAAAGCATTANGGCTTAGATTTAAAAGGTCATATAGGAATATGCACTACAAGAGGTTGTCATCANATCATCGACAGGAATCTNTACAGAACATGCTCTGATTGTATTAATTAATTNTTTACATTATTNAATTTCNATTAAATTAGGTAGATTAATAAATTTNGTTAACATATATTAACTTTGGATTATTTATGTGCTAAATATNATTATGNATACAGAAATATTAAATTTAATAAAAAACAGAAGAAACACAAAAAGATTTACTGANAAAAATATAANTAAAGCTGATATTGAAACGATATTAGAGTCAGGGACATGGGCTCCAAATCANAGAAATACTGANCCATGGAGATTTGTAATAGTTTCTAAATTTTCAAAAATTAAAGAAAAAATATCAANCCAATTAGTAAGTTTACANGANTCAAAAAGTAGCACNNCTTTATCGCAAGAGCAAAAAACTACATTAATTAATACTGTAAATTCTGCCCCATGCTANATATATGTATTTAGTACTCCTGGTGAAACACCTGAAATTACCGANGAAAATTATGGAGCAGTTTGTTGTGCTATACAAAATATGCAACTAACNGCAACTTCNATGGGGCTNGGAATAGGTTGGTCNACNGGNAAAATGGCTAAAATTAANAACTTGCATTCTATTTTAAATATAGANCAAACATTTAAAATTGTTGGAGTTCTNACACTAGGATACCCNAAAGAAAANTCAGAAAAAACACGTGAAGACTTTAATAAAATTACAAAATGGTTATAATCACATTTATTAAATAAAAAAAATGTGATTAAATTGGCTGATGAAAAATTCATGCAAATTGCAATTAATGAAGCAAGNGAGGGCTTCAAAGTTGGAGAACAACCATTTGGNTCNGTNCTAGAAAAAAATGGNNANATTATTAGCNTTGGAAGAAATCTGATTAATTCAACATNTGATATTACAGCACATGCAGAAATACAAGCAATAAAANCAGCTAGTATNTCTGAAAAAACANTGGATTTTTCAGGAGCAACAATATATGCAACATGGGAACCATGCCCTATGTGTNTNGGAGCTATTATATCTGCCAANATAAGCAAATTAGTAATTGCTGGNAGAGCAGAANAACATAATAAAAAATANGGNAATTATTCNGTTGAAGAATTCNTAAAANTATCANAATATAATAATAAACTTAAAGTTATTACNGGNNTNCTTGAAAAAGAAAGNAGGNCAATTGTAGAACANTGGNCCAATAAAAATAAATAACTATATTTCTANAATTGTATTTGGTGAATCAGCTTTTTCAAAAAGATCTATGGCTTTTNAAATAGTGGCAGTTTGCCCNTTTNTATCATTNGGAAGNCCNACTGTTCTGCCCACATAATTATTAGTAATTAATACCCTNGGAATATTCATTTGAGTAGCTAAATGTTGAAAAGATTTAGATAACAAAGTAACAGTAGNAATACCTTTGTTTTCAAAAATTCTAGCAACATGTCCAACNGACATGTGACATACNGGTCAGGCAGGAACCAATAAAACTCCATCAACTTTTTGAGATATCATTATATCTACCCATTGTGGTGCAGCTTTTTTGATTAAATTAGATTGGCTACAAGCTCCTACAAAAGAATAAAAATTATCTGTAACCGATTTAATTAAATTATTATTTTTCAATTTTGTTAATATCTCATATGGAAACACGACGTTTGGATCAGTTAATGCAGCACTAATATCATAACCTGGTTGCCTGATAACCAAGTTTTTTCTTAAGGTATTATTAGGTATTGAAGACAATATCACAGGACTTCTGAATATTTTCCCTATATTTTTGATTGCTTCTTGTTGAGTCATCCCTGGAGGGTCCATCGGATCGTCATCTTTGCAAAATAATCCTCCTGTCGAAATCATAGACAATTTACTTTCTGATAATTTTTTAGAAAACTTTGTCCATGGAAAATCTTCGTAAACATATCGATCAGGTTGTTCTAAAGGTTTGTAACCTTTTATTTGAGCTTGGAATACAAATTCTTTCAAGGAGTCAAAATTATTAGCGTCTAAGTTTGATGCTAAAATATTAAGAAGATTTTCTAAAAATTGAGCAAATTCTTTTTCTGAATATTTGTCTCCTCCTAAAAATTTAAAAAAAAGATTGTTTCTTTCACCATAAAATAATGATTTTTTAAATTCTAATAAAGTCTCTTCACTTTTTTTGTTGTCTTTCATGATTAATTTAGTACTTTTTAAATTTTATTTTACTGGTTTGAATCCTAAAACACGTGTTGAAAATTTGAATTCCCCAATCCACAAATGTGTTCCATCCCATCCAATAGTATTTGCCATTTTTATCGAATTGCTTGCTTTTGTTCCATCACCGGACCCTAAAATAGTCCTAGGGGATTTACCATCTAATGCATCTTGAATACTTTCCCATCCTAAAACTTGATGTTTTCCTTGTTGAGTTATAAAAAATCCAATTTCAGTAAATACAGCACTTTGAGGAAATGAATCATGCCTCGGTATATTTTTCAAATTACCTGACTCTAAATCTGCAAATTTAATTGCTTTAACACTAAATCGATCTGCAGGGTATCCTGCTATTACTAGCCATTCTTTATTTGCATCTAATCTTCCAGGTCCTTTAGGAATATCTAAAACATAAAGAGGCTCATCATCTTTTGTAGGAATTCCTTTCCAAATCCAAACTTTTCCAATTTCACTTGAAAGAGCAAAATATTCACCGTTGTATGCTACTCCTCTAAGATCTTTTAATTCAGCTGATCCAATTTTATTTGAAATAACAATTTCAGGAAGTGCTCCAGTCCCATCAAAATTCTCCCATCCATAAATTCCCTTCTGTCCTGCCAAAAATACAGTGTCTCCGTAAATAGAAATATCCCATGGAGCATTAGAAAATCTTCTATAAAACAAATCTGGCTTCACACCCGATTCGCCAGGTATTTTATTCCATACTGATAACGAGCTATCAAAATCTGAAGCAATAAATAATTTCTTACCATTTGAGGCAGGAACTCCATTTTGAATAATCCAGTTTTCATAATAAGGATTTACTTCTGGGCTACTTGAACCTAATGACCAATCAGGTTTAACTCCAGGTCCAGAAGGGAGTTCATCGTAAACTGAAACTCGCCCTCCATTGTATTCAACCACAAAAAGTTTACCATCTACATAAGTTACATCATTTCCATCTCCACCTCTCCAACGATGTCCCTCTCCTGGTAAAACTTTAATATTATTTTTACCTTCTTCATTTGTTTTTGGTAATTTATCCCACCATTGCAATGCTTCTCCGTGGCCAGATATAGCAATTAATTTATCATTAACTATGGTCCCGCCAACCCAAGATTCTAAACACGCATTAGGTGGTTGATTATTTTTTGTTGGCCAGTTTGACCATATATGGCTACTTGAACCATTACTGCAATCAGTTTTTCCATTTTCGTCACCAATTAAAATATAATTTCCATCAGAAACTATCCCTCTTGGAGTTCCAACACTTGCGTGTTTCAAGCTTAAATCAGGCCTAACTGAACCTGAAGCAGGAAATGAATTCCATATCAAAATTTTACTACCGTTATCTCCACCACTAGTTACAGATATTATAAGTTTTGTACCATCTGTCCATACACCCCAAGGCCAAGCTCCCTGTGTGCTTATCAATCTGTCTATATTGATTTCAAAATCTGCTGATTGACCAGATGTTGTAGGGATATTTTTCCATACTAAAATACGATTGTTATTAGAATCCGCAACTAACATTTTTCCATCCTTAGACAAACTAACTTGTCCAGGAAAATCTAATTCAGACAAACTTTTTCCTTCCATATGGCTATCAAAATTAGATTGCCCAATAACTAAATCTGGAGCAGTATTACTTGTAGGAATAGAATTCCAAATTAATATTCTATTATTATTTCTATCGGTTAAAGCTAAGATTTCACCATCAGAATCTATAGATACCGGGTGGTTAAAAAGACTAGCTCCTCCAGATTTATTAAATCCATAACCAGATATCCAAGTAGATGCATCTTGGTAATTATTAAACAAAGATTTATTTGTAGGAATTGCTTCTGAATAATCTGATGACTGTTTAGTTACCTTCATTTCTTGAAGAGGATCGTCTTTTGGAGGGCTTCCTATCTGGCCTTTAGATTGATGACCTTTCGGAGGTGTCCCTGCTTGTCCTGATGGGGGCATTCCCTGATGACCTTTTGGAGGCGTACTCTGATGCCCTTTTGGAGCTTGCCCCATCGGAGGTTGTCCCATTGGGGGTTGTCCCATTGGGGGTTGTCCCATTGGGGGTTGTCCCATTGGGGGTTGTCCCATTGGAGGTTGTCCCATTGGAGGTTGTCCCAT
>PAHZ01000028.1 GCA_002711005.1 Chloroflexota bacterium | reverse complement strand
TCATATCCTGATGGAATTGATAGAAATTTACTTATTGATATTTCAAAATCTATGAATGCATATAACGAAAAGGAATTTGAAGATATATCAATTGACTTAGGAATATATAACGTTGATTTAGCTGGAGGAGTTATATTTGATGATTTTAATAATGATGGATTTGCTGATATCGTATCTTCAACTTGGAATCCTTGTTCTTCGATGAAGTTTTATTTAAATAAAGGGGTCGACGGATTTGTTGAAATTACAGAAGAATCAGGGCTGCATAATCAATTAGGTGGGTTAAATATAGTGAGTACAGATTATAACAATGATGGCTATTTAGATATATATATAATGAGAGGAGGATGGCTTTCTAATGAAGGAGAAATGATTAACACCTTATTAAGGAATAACAAAGATATGACATTTACTGATGTTACGGAAGAATCAGGTTTGTCAAATTATGCTTATCCTTCACAATCATCTGCTTGGGGAGATTATGATAATGATGGAGATTTGGATTTATTTAGTTGCAACGAATCAGAACCTGATGAAAATCAAAGGTTTAAATATCCTAGTCAACTATTAGCAAATGAAAATAAAAATTTTGTAGATGTATCTTTGATCTTACATCCACAAAATAGTAGATATTGTAAATCTGCTGATTGGGGAGACTACGATAATGATGGAGATTTAGATTTGTTTGTTTCAAATTATTCTGGTGGAAATAGACTTTATAACAATTTAGGAAATAATAAGTTGGTTGATGTTGCATCTGAGTTAGAAGTTACCGAACCTTATTTTAGTTTTACTTCTTGGTTTTGGGATTATGATAATGATGGAGATTTAGATATTTTATCTTCAGGATATGAGTACGGAATAACAAAATCTCTTGAAAGTTACAAAGGTATTATTGACGATGATTATTCTGTGAAAATTTTTAATAATGATGGCAATGGGAATTACACTGAAAATTCAAAAAAATTAAATTTGAACAAAGTACATTCAGTAATGGGAGGAAATTATGGGGATTTAAACAATGATGGATTTGATGATATTTATTTTGGCACAGGATATCCATATATAGATTCTATTATTCCAAATGCGTTCTATATTAATAACAAAGGTATTAGTTTTATAGATCAAACTCATTCTTTTGGGCTAGGGCATTTACAAAAAGGCCATGGTATTGGATTTGCTGATTTTGATCTTGATGGTGATTTAGATATATTTGAGCAAATGGGAGGATTTTATTTGTCAGATGGATTTACTAATTTGCTATATGAAAATCCCGGTAATAGTAATAATTGGATCGGAATAATTTTACAACGCGATGATGAGAACACAATTTTCGGCTCGAAAATTACACTGCAATGCAATAATGAATCAACTTATAATTCTTTTGTTGATAATGGAGGGAGTTTTGGTTCATCCTCATTGATTCAAACTTTAGGATTAAACGAATGTGATAATATTCTTGAGTTAAAAATTGATTGGGCAAACTCAAATAAAGTTCAGCATTTGAAGAATGTAGAAGTTAATCAATATATACTAATTAGAGAGTTTGAAGATAATTATAAAGTAATTAAATTTAAAGTAGGAGAAACAATTGAATAAAAGTGATATATATTCAATGATACAAAATGAAACTTGGACTCCAACTCCATTGTTGAAGGCAAATGTTTTGAGTGATTTGTTAAATTCAGATATTTGGTTAAAAAGAGAAGATTGTACACCAGTTAAATCTTTTAAATTAAGAGGTGCTTTGAGTGTATTAGGAGATTTAGCTGATTCTGATAAAAGTGTAAAAAAAATTGTNGCTGCTTCCGCGGGCAATTACGGATTAGCAATAGCTGAAGCATGNAAAAGAAATAATGTTGAGTCAATTATTTTTGTACCTGAAGATGCAAATATTTCTAAAATAGAACGTATAAAATTAACAGGATCAGANGTAATAAAAACAGGAAGAGATTTTGATGATGCTAAATTAAATGCTAAAAAATATGCAGAAGANACAGGTTTGCTATTTTTAGAAGATGGNAAATTGCCTGGTATGCATATGGGAGCAGAAACAATTGGCAATGAGATAATAGAATCTAATTTTGATTATGTGTTTGTTCCAATAGGNAATGGATCTTTAATTTCTGGTATAGGCAACGCAGTAAAAGATAGAACTAACAATACAAAAATTNTTGGGCTTATTCCATCAGAATCACCTTCTATGTTTTTAGCTTTGAATAATAAAAATTTTGAAAATCAAACTGCTGACACTATCGCGGATGGCTTATCAGTAAGAAATCCTGTTATAGATTCTGTAAACTTAGTNAAANAAATAGTAGATGATGTATTGCTTGTTGAAGAAGACTTACTTATGAAGTCCATGAAATCATTTATAGATTACGAAAATTTATTGGTTGAACCTTCTGCAGCTATAACTTTGGCTGGGTTTGTTCAGTACAGGGATAAATTTCCTGATAAATCAAAAATTTGTTTTATTATTACTGGAGGATTAGTTGATCCGAGAATGGTTGATAATATAATTTCTGAAAAAGGGCTGATATGAATAAGAAATGGATATTGAATAAAAGACCAATAGGTTATCCCAAAGANCAGGATTTCAAATTAATTGAAAGTTCTGTTGATGAGNTAGACGAAGGTGAAATACTTATAGAATCACATTATTTGTCTCTTGATCCATATATGAGGGGCAGGATGAATGATTCCAAATCTTATGCCCCTTCNATAAAACTTGGNGGTNTTATTACAGGAGAAGTTGTAGGAAAGGTTGTCCAAAGTAAAAGTAAATTATTTAATGAAGGAGATTATGCTACTGCACATATTGGATGGCAAAAATATGGCAANATTGATGGAGCTAGTGCTAGAAAAATTGATCCTGAATTAGCTCCTATTTCCACTTCTTTGGGAATTTTAGGAATGCCAGGGCTTACNGCATATTTTGGGTTTTTAGATGTTTGCTCTCCAAAACCTGGAGANACTGTTGTAGTTTCTGCTGCCTCAGGAGCAGTTGGTGCAATAGTTGGTCAAATAGCAAAAATAATGGGATGCAAAGTTATTGGAATTGCAGGTTCTGATGTTAAAACTGATTATTGCTTGTATGAATTAGGTTTTGATAATGTTATTAATTATAAGACAGACAATATTTTGACTAAAATCTCAGAGTATGCTCCAAGTGGTGTTGATATTTATTTTGACAACGTTGGNGGAGAAATTTCAGATAATGTAATTTCAAATTTGTCAATTGGTGCAAGGATTGCTATATGTGGACAAATTTCTCTGTATAATTTAGAAGAAAATGAGAAAGGTGATAGAGTAGGAAGTACACTCTTAATAAACCAAGCTTCTATGACTGGATTTCTTGTTTTTCAATTTAAATCAAGATACCNAGAAGGTTTAAGCAAATTATCACAATGGTTNCTTGATGAGAAAATCAAGTATAAAGAAGATATAGTTTCTGGAATAGAAAATGCTCCNGATACNTTCATAGGAATGATGAAAGGTAAAAATTTTGGAAAATTATTAATTAAGATAATCTAAGCAAAACCACCAGGGGCATAGTCGAATTCAATTCCTGCTTTATTTGCAATTAATTTCCTTATTATTCCTGCATTTTTTTTGCCCCAACCTTTGTTCATTGCTTCAATCATATTTTGTTCAGCAATATTTGCCATATCCATTGGTACATTATTATCTCTTCCCATTTCACAAGCTAATTTGACATCTTTCGCACCTAGTTCAAGAAAAAAAGAATATTCGTCTGCTGCAAAATCGTTTTGAGTTGCATTTATCCAGTTTTCCAAAGGAGGATTTTTGCCCGAAGCACATTTTGAAATTGCATTAAGCAGTGTACCCAAATCCATTCCAGCTTTAACACCTGATGAAAGTACTTCAGATGTAATATTCATAAGCATAGCACTGAAAAGATTATGGGATAATTTACAAATAGTACCACTTCCTGTTGGCCCGCAATAAATTACTTTATCACCTATAGCCTCAAAAGCTAAATTATGTTTTTTATATAATTCTTCATCACCGCCTACCATAACACATAAATCTCTATCAATAGCTCCGGTAACTCCACCACTTACAGGGCAGTCCATGAACGTTATGTTATGTTTTTTGAACTCAGAGTTTAATTTTTTCACCATAGCCAAAGAGTTAGTTGATGAATCAATGACAATTGTATTTTTATTAATCCCACTTAATATTCCATTTTCACCAAGTGCTACTTTTTCGACATCTCCAGGCATAGGTAAGCACATAAAAACCAAATCTTTTTCCTGAGCACATTCTTTAGGAGAATTTGCCCAATTACCACCATCTTCCAAAATATCAATTGCAGATTCTTGGTTTAAGTCATTTACGGTGAATTCAGATGCAAACTTTTGTAGATTCTTTGCCATTGGTTTACCCATATTGCCAATTCCAATCCATCCTATTTTCATAATTTTCTCCTTTTGCTATTTTGATTACTTAATATACGTAACATTATTTTATAAAATTTCAAATCAAACAAGACCATCAACAAAAAAATAATTGTAGCAATAATTATAAATTTATGTTAAATTATTTCAACAATCGTTGAGAATGATAGGTTAGGCGACTGGGCCTGTGATCCTATCTGGCAACCTAAATGTAAAGGTGCCCCAGATCATACGTGACCTATTAAAAAGGTAAACATTAAGTATGAATCTCTCCTGATTAGGGGAGATTTTTTTTTGGGAGAAAATTATGAAAAGAAAAAATATTAAATTAGAGACAAAATTAATTCGAGAGGGATTAAACAGGAGTAATTTTAGTGAAACAAGTGAACCTATATTCATGACAAGCAGTTATGTTTATGATTCACCAGAGCAGGCTGAGGCAAGATTTAAGGGTGATGATGAAGGATTTATCTACTCTAGATATGGAAACCCTACAGTGAAAATGTTTGAAGACAGACTAGCTGCTATTGAAGGTGGTGAAAAATGTTTTGCAACCTCAACTGGCATGGCTGCTGTTTTTTCATCGATGATGTGTTTTTTAGAACAAGGAGATAAGATTGTTGCTTCAAGAGCATTGTTTGGTTCCTGTTATCAAATATTAACAAANGTTTTTCCAAAATATGGGATCAATACAACATTTGTATNTGGGCAAAATATTGCTGAATGGGANCAAGCTATNGATAAAAATACAAAAGCTGTTTTTTTTGAAACACCTTCTAATCCNACTTTGGAAATTATTGATATATCTGCTGTTTCAAAAATTGCTAAAAAAGTCGGCGCAAAAGTTATTATTGACAATGTTTTTGCAACTCCTATTCTGCAAAANCCATTAGAACTGGGAGTTGATATTGTTGTTTATTCTGGTACTAAACATATAGACGGACAGGGTCGNGCATTAGGTGGTGCCATTATTTCAGANAAAGAATATTACGAAAAACATTTGAAACCTTANATGAGACACACTGGGGCGTCANTAAGNCCTTTTAATGCNTGGATAATGNTAAAAGGATTAGAAACTTTAAAGNTAAGAGTAGAACATCAATCTGATAGCGCATTAAAATTNGCNGAATATTATCTTAATCATTCAAAAATTAAAAAAGTTATATATCCCTCCCAAAAAACTCATGATCANTATAATTTAATTCAATCTCAAATGAGTAAAGGAGGAACTCTACTTACAATGATTCTTGATGGAGGTAAAAAAGAAGTTTTTAAAATGNTAAACAATTTAGAAATTATAGATATTTCAAATAATTTAGGAGATACAAAATCTTTAATCACACATCCTGCAACNACAACTCATTATTCATTAGGAGAAGAAGGTAGAAAAGAAGCAGGGATTCCTGATGGAATGATTAGACTATCAGTTGGATTAGAAAANCCNNNTGATTTAATTGATGATTTAGATACCGCTTTNGGTAAAATNAAGTGAGTAAAATGTATAAATCTTCTGACGAAAATNGATCAAATNTATTTTCTNGNCATATTAAAAAATACAAAATTTCTGAAAATGTAACTTTGAGTTCAGGNTATCAATTAAATGATTGTGAAATAGCGTATGAAACATACGGGAATTTAAANAAGGAGAAAAATAATGCTATTTTGGTTTGNCACGCGATTAGCGGAGATTCTCATGTTGCCAAACATGATGAAGANGATATTGATGGATGGTGGGANATATTTGTTGGGCCTGGAAAATATATTGATACAAATAAATTTTTTGTTATATCCTCCAATGTACTTGGAAGTTGTATGGGGACAACTGGACCTAATCAAATAAATATGCAAACCAATAAATATTGGGGNGCNNATTTTCCTGAAATATCTATATCAGATATGGTATTNGTACAGGCTAAATTAATTGAATATTTAGGTATAGAAAAATTGATTTCTGTTGTTGGAGGATCTTTGGGGGCATATCAAGCAATTGAGTGGGGNATACAATTTCCTGANAAAACTGAAAGTGTTGTATCGNTAGCAGGAGGTCCTAGATTAACTAGCCAAAGTATAGCATTTGATATTATAGGAAGAAACGCTATTCGAAGAGATCCAAATTTTNATGATGGTCAATANTATGATAAAAAAGAAACTCCNGATACAGGATTAGCATTGGCAAGAATGCTTGGTCATATTACGTATTTGTCTCAAGAATCAATGAGTGAAAAATTTGACCAAGACAGNTANGATCCTAAAGATATTGATACAAATTTTGAAAAGCAATTTTCTGTAGGNTCATATTTAGCTTANCAAGGAGATAAATTTGTTGAAAGATTTGATCCTAATTCATANATAGTTCTTTCAGAGGCAATGGATAAATTTGATCTNGGNGAAAATAGTACTTCGATATCAAATAAACTTAAAAATAAAAATTTAAAATGGTTTTTGATTAGTTTTTCAAGTGACTGGTTATTCCCTACTTCTTTATCTNAAGAATTAACTAAAGCTTTATTTATGGCTAAAGAACAGGTGAGTTTTNTTGAAGTGCCTAGCAATTGNGGACATGATGCTTTTTTATTAGANGATGATATTAATTATTATGGCAACTATGTTTCAAATTTTATAGAAGATATATTTNCTGATATTAATAAAACTAATATAAAACAAGNTAATAAAACATTAAGTTTTAATCATGAATTGATNTTAGATTTTGTTACGGAATCCAAAANCATAATAGATATGGGCTGCGGAGATGGGAGTTTGCTAGATTATATAAATNANNATAACCAAGCAGAATCTTTACTTGGTATTGATAATGATTTAGACGAACTTTTACAAGCTTCAAANAAAGGAATNCCTGTATTAAGTTTAGATTTAAATTCNGATTTNACAATTATTGGTGATAAACAGTTNGATACTGCTATTTTATCCNTAACATTGCAGGCAATTGATAATGTTGAAAAAATCTTAAATGAAATGTGCAGAATAGCAAANAAAGCAATATTGAGCTTCCCNAATTTTGCTTATTATCCTTTAAGGAATATGCTTTATGAANAAGGAAGAGCTCCAAAGTCAAAGGGAGTTTTGGGTTATGAATGGTATAACACTCCTAANAAGAGGTATATGTCAATTTTTGATTTTGAAGANTTTTGTGATGTTAAAGAGTTTAAAATAATAAATAGTAAATTTTTAAATTCGAGTACAAGNGAACATGTTNAAGAAGACTATAATTATAAAGCTGATTTAGGTATATTTATAATTTCTAAATAAAANTAAAATATGAAATCTGTAATTTTTAAAAATTGTAATTTATTAGATGTTGAGAATTCTAATGTTATTTCAGGTATTGATGTTTTAACTGAAGATAATTTAATNACTAAAATTAGNGAATCTTCTATTAANTCAAAAAATNCTATTGAGTTAGATTGTACTGGTAAAACATTGATGCCAGGNTTGATAGATGCCCATGTTCATATAACAGCTACTGCATTGGATATGTCAANAATAAGTACTTATCCTCATAGTTTAAATGTCTTAAGATCTGCAAANCTAGCTGAATCAATGTTGATGAGAGGCTTTACTTCAGTAAGAGATTGCACTGGAGCNGANTGGGGATTTCATGAAGCAATAGAGAATGATTTAATTAAAGGTCCCAGATTATTCTTTGTTGGAAAAGCTTTGGGTCCTACAGGAGGTCACGGAGATCGCAGACCTAAAACCTATGAAGGAGATCACTGTAATTGTTATCAGGGAACACAAAAAGAAACATGGATTGTTGATGGTGTAGCTGATGTTCAAAAAGCTGCAAGAAGAGAATTAAGAAAAGGAGCACATGCAATAAAGATTTTTGCATCTGGAGGAGTTGCTTCTCCTGATGATCCTATATTTGGATTACAATTTTCAGAAGATGAAATACGAGCTGTGGTAAATGAAGCATATTCTTGGCAAAAATATGTTCTTGCGCATGCATATACTTCCGAAGCAATTACTAGAGCAGTTAATTGCGGTGTAAGAACTATTGAGCATGGTAATTTAATGGATAAGAAAACTGCTAAACTTATGAATGAAAAAAATGCATATCTAGTTCCAAATTTAATTACTTATGAGGCTATGGACTTAGAAGGAGAGAAGTATGGATTACCTAAGGTAAGCTTGGAAAAAAATAAATTTGTTAAAGATGAAGGTAAAATCGCTTTAGAGTATGCTTATGATGCTGGAGTAAAGATTGGTTACGGAACAGATTTACTGGGCGAATTACAGGTGTATCAAAGTAAAGAATTTTTGATCCGACAAAATATAATGCCAAAAGAAGAGATCTTAAAAAGTGCTACATTGGTTAACGCTGAAATAGTTAATCAAAAAGATAAAATTGGTATTATTAAAGAAGGTGCTTTTGCTGATATTCTCTTAGTTGAAGGCAATCCTCTTGAGGACTTTGAAGTTTTGCAAAATCAAGGTGAAAAATTATTAGTAATTATGAAAAATGGGAAGTTTTATAAAAATACTATTACTTCTAATTCATAAGAACATTCTAACTAAAATTGTAATAAATACTGTCATTACAAATATATTTATTTTAGTTCTAGTACTCATTAATTAAATCTTGAAATATTAAATAAATCGATGTTGTATTCAGTTTGTCCTTCGTTACATAAGTCACTAATTATTTCTCCAATTGCTGAGCTATATTTAAATCCATGACCTGAACAACAGGATACTATTATACAATTTTCAGATGAAGGATGTTTGTCTAGTATAAAATTATCGTCTGGAGTATTAGTAAACATGCATACTCCATAATTTTCACCCTTGTTGGTATCTTTAAAATTTTTAGTAAAATCTGATAATAATTTTATATCTTCAGAGGTTATATTTTTATTATTTTTATCAGGATGTACTTTTTCATTTAAGTGATTGAATATACCAATTTTCAATCCACTATTTCCATATTCAGGAAATCCGTACCCATGATTCTTTCCGTCATCTAATATCCAAACAGGAAAATTATTTTTGTCAAATAACGATTTGTTATTACTTGGAAACCAACCTACAACTTGTCTTATAACAGAAAGAGGAAGATTGGGAATATCAAACAAATCAATATTCCATGCGCCTCCAGCAATTACTAATTTTTTTGTTTTATATGTTGTTTTATTTGTTAATACTTCAATGTGAGAAATTTTGTCATCCCATGAAAGTACTTTTTCATTATAATTAATATTAGCTTCATTCTTGATTGCTAACTGTGTATGTGCTTTTACTGCTTTTTCAGGATCTAAAAATCCCCCTTCTTTTAAGAACACTCCATTTAAATCATTAGACAATTCAAATCCTGGAAATTTTGACATGATTTCTTGATTATTCATGTCTTTATAATCAAGGTTATGTTTTATTGCAGAATTCAATGTATTTTTATATATACCACTATTTTTGTTACCAATATTTATAATCCCAGTCATATAAAGAATTTGTTCATTATATTCTTTTTCTAGTTCTCTCCATAATTCAAAAGATCTTTTTGCTAATGGTAAATAGGCATCTCCTTCATACAGTCCCATTCTAATAATTCTTGATAAGCCGTGATAACTGCCATTATTATGTATCTGATCAAATTGTTCTAATCCTAGTACATTCAAACCTTTTTTTGCCAAATGAAATAATCCGGCACTTCCATGAGCTCCCATTCCTATAACTACAACGTCTAACATAATTAAACATATCTCCTCTGAACTCTTTTGTTAATTCTTGTCATTAATTCGTCTGCGATAGTTCCAATTTTTTCTGCTGCTGTTTGAATTTCTTCGTCATATATATCAACTTCTGTTCCTATCTTAACTCTATCTTTGATAGATTCAGGTATAACAATCATTGTCATGTCCATACAAACTCTTCCAATAATTTTACATTCCTGATCTAAAATTTTTACTGTGCCACCGTTTGAAAATCTTCTGTCTAATCCATCGGCATAACCAATTGGCAGAGTTGCAATTATATCTCCTTTTTTTCCAGACTCAGTTTTCCCATATGATATAAAAGTTTCTTTTTGCAATTTTTTTAGATATATAATTTTTGTTTTCAATTTGAATACAGGTTTTAATATGTTTTTTAATGGGCTATCGAATAACAAAACACCATACATTGATATTCCTGGTCTTACAAAGTTAGTGTTAGTGTTTTTATAATATTTAAATATTCCAGGAGTGTTTAATATATGTCTGAATTGTATGTTTTTATTATTTTCATATTTTGAAAATTGATTTATTTGACTTAAAGTAAAATCATCTTCATTATCATCTGCGCTTGAGAGATGTGAATATATTCCTTCAATAGTTCCTAAACTATTGTTTTTTATATTTTGAATCACTCCCTCTATGTCGTCTGGAGAAAATCCAATTCTACCCATTCCAGTATCTACTTTGATATGAATTAGTGAATTCGTGCTATCTGGTGTGTTTTCTAAATTTTTTATATCATCCCATGAAGAGATGGTTACGCTAAAACCATTTTCTATAGCTAGTTTCAAATCATGTGCATCATTGTTACCCATTATTAAGGTTTTGATATTTATACCTGACTCTTTAATTTCTAAAGCTTCATTAAAATTAGCTACCGCATACAAATCGTAATTTTTATTACTTAAGTACTTGGCAATTTCGATTGAACCAAGGCCATATGCATTTGCTTTAATTACAGGAATCACTTTTTTATTTGTTAACTTTTCAATTTGGGATAAATTGTGCTCAATATTATTTAAGTTTATTTCTAACCAAGTTCTCATTTATATATTATCCATGAATGGTTTTATAAATAAAAGTATTCCAACAATTAATAGAATTATTCCTAAAATTAAAACAAATCTACTTAGAGAAACTTTTCCAGTGAATGATGCCCCAATATAGCTGCCTATCATTCCAGTAAAACTCATTGTAATAAGAATTTCGTAATTTACCTGGTCAAAATAAGCGTGTCCAATCCATCCTAATATTCCAATAAAGAAACCTATGAATAAATTTGATCCGGCAGCTTTTCTTGGATCGATTTGTAGTATGTAAATTATTGCTGGCAGTCTTATACTACCAAGAATTAAACCAACAGATCCTCCAATCATTCCTATCGCTAATCCTGATAAAGCTTCTAATGTTATTCTTATTTTTGTAAATTGTCCGTTTGAATTTTCTAAATGCAATCCAAATATATCACTCATAGTGTTTCCATTTTTTTTTCTTCCTAATTCAATAAACTCGTATCCTTGCCAACATACTAGTAATCCTGCAAAAATAAGTAGAATATTTTCAGGAGCTTGTGATGAAAGGAATCCTCCTAAGAATGCTCCAACACAAGCAGGTATCCCCATTACGATTACAACTTTTTTATCAACACGTTTATTTTTTAAATGTTGTACTGAGCCCAAGAAAGAAGAAAGACTTGAAACCAGAATATTTGTTCCGGCTGCTATCTTTGGATTTATTCCTAGAAGTAACATAATGGGAAGACGTATTGTTCCAAGAGCTAATCCTACAAATCCTCCTAACAAGCCAACAAAGAATGATATTAATCCCAAAAAGATAATTATTTCAAAGCTTGCTGTATTTATGTCCATTTTTTATTTGATTTTATTCATAATTCCACTCGACGTGGTTACACTTTCAATTTTCTGATCTGAAGATTTGTTAAATGTTAATTTTTCTCCAGGGGAGCCATAACCTAATTTGTCGGTATTAACAAAAGTATCAATATTGAATTTATTATGTATAGACCAATCATACAAAGGGTTTTTGGATTCAGCAGAAAAAGAAACTAATTTTGAACCTATACTTACAATGGCCATATCACCCCATCTAGACCTGTAAATTCCATTATAATCTTTTTTGAGATTTGACCCTTCAAAAAGATTGGATTTGGTATTGTATATAATCTCAAATATAGAATCATTTAATTCAGATGCTAGTATAGAATTTGTATTAGTGAAGACAATCACTTGTAAATTATCATTTATACTAGTTCGTGATCTAGTGATGAATCCAGGATACCCTCCTCCATGACCAACTATAATATCATTGTCGATGGTTTCTATATCTACTCCTAATCCATATCCGATTTTTCCGTTTTTGCGATCTGTAAATCCGTGTGATTTTATCATTTCTTTTTTTGATTCTCTGTTGATCACACTATATTCTGTATCTAAGCATAAACTTGATAAAAATTTAGCTATATCTGCTGAATTTGAAATAAATCCAGTTGCAGAAGCGTATGCGTATGTTTTTGAGTGATCAAAAATTTCTCTATTTAATTTTCCTGGAATTACTCGTTCATACCCAAAACCTAAATCATCTGGTACTTCATCTGGGAGATCAGGGTATGTTGATGATAAATTTAATGGATTAATTATGCTTTCATACATGTAATCATCGTATTTTTGATTTGAAACTTTTTCAATAATTGCACCTAGCAAAGCATATGCATGATTAGAATACTTAAAAGTAGATCCATTCTCAAAAATAATTGATTCTTCAGATATAGTATTTTTAAGGTTATTGGGAAATTTGTGATTTGACCAATGATGTGTTTTACCATCTCTAAACATACCGGATTGATGAGACATTAATTGCCTTATAGTAATGTTTTTATTATTTGAAACCTTATTTTCGCCTTTTACCCAATCAAGATATTTATTTACTTTGTCATCTATTTTTAATTTTCCTTTTTCTTGTAGCTGCATTATTCCTACTGAAGTAAACATTTTGGAATGAGATGCTATTCTAAACAAGCTGTTTTTATTTAATTCTATCTTTTTTTTCAAATTTTGATATCCAAAAGATTTTAAATATATAGGATTGCCATTATGAGCAATACATATGTTTACTCCAGGAACATTGGAGTATTGAATTTTTAAGGGTATCCACACATCTAATATTTCACATACGGATTTTATGTTGAATTTTGTTTTGTCATTCATATTTTCTCCTTTGATTATGAGCCGGGAGGGATTCGAACCCTCGACCTAATGATTAAGAGTCATTTGCTCTACCTCTGAGCTACCGGCCCATGTTTCCTTCAGTAGCATATAATTCTGAGACCTTAGTAATACACTAGATGTCCCACTAGATGTCCCATTAGGGTTTATTTTAACTGAATCTTTTATTGCTGTAACTATAGAAGTCGGTGCCGATTGAGGTTCTGTCTAGTATATTATTAGTGTATGACACTTCGGGAGAGTTATGTTTCTTTTTGTGGTGGTAGGTTGCTAGCAGGCAGGGGGTATGGCTTAGGTTTTGTTGGTGCAGGCTGTACATACCCGTGACAAACTTTTTTTTTAAAAAAGAAGGTCTTATAATAATCATATGGATAAACATATACCTTGTTATAAATGTGGACAGGAAGTATCAGTAACTTCTAGACACTGTGATAAATGTGGATATGAAATACAAATGATGGATATATTTACTCACGAAATGACACAATTAGAAGAACAAGATAGTGAAACAAAAAAAGATTCTTTGAGTTTATCTGGCAAGTTTTTGCAAAAAGTTCAAGATATATTAAGAAAAAATTAGATTGTTCAGAAATTTAAATATGAGTAGACGTATATATGCAAAAAAATCGTTAGGACAAAACTTTCTTATAGATAAGCGAGTTAAAACTAAAATTGTAAAAAATTTGTATTTGAACGATAAGGATATTGTCGTTGAAGTTGGTCCTGGGAAAGGAGCTTTAACAGAAATTATTTATAACAAAGTTAACAACTTAATTGCTGTTGAATATGATGATTATTTATATTCAGATTTAAAATCAAGGTATAATAATCCAAATATTAAAATTGTAAATGCTGATGCAAAATTAATTGATATTAGTAATTATTTGGAGAATGGGACTAGTTACAAATTTGTTGGGAATTTACCCTATAATGTGGCAAATAAAATAATTTTGAATTTTTTAAAATCAGTTTGCAAGCCCGAATTTATGATAGTTATGTTGCAACTTGAAGTTGCGAAAAGAATAGCTGGACATGATAAATTTGGAGGTTATTTAACGGTAATAATAGGTATTTATTGTGCGTCTGAAATATTATTTACTGTTAAGCCAAGCTCATTTAAACCCAAGCCAAAAATTAATTCTGCTGTAATGAAATTAACACCTTACAAAAAACCTAAAATCGATCAAAGTAATATTGAGAAATTTTCTGCATTTGTTTCTAAGAGTTTTATAAGTAGAAGAAAAACAATATTGAACAACTTATCATCAGGAAATCAGATATCAAAAGATTTGGCTATTAAAATATTAGAAGATGCAAATATAGACTCGAAAATAAGACCACAAAATTTAAGTGTTGATGATTGGGTAAAATTATATTTTTCAATAATAAAAAATAAATGAATAACAGTATTGTTTTAAAATCCCCTGCCAAATTGAATTTAACTTTAGAAATTCTGGATAAATACAAAGATAATTTTCATGAAATTAATTCAGTGGTTTTAAACGTGAATTTATTCGATGAAATAAAAATTGAAAAATCAAATCGTTTTGAAATTTATACTAATGCTGAAATTGATGCTAAAGAAAACTTGATTTATAAAGCTTACCAATTATTATTTGAACAATACGGAAAATTACCAACAAGAGTAAATTTAACTAAAAATATTCCTTTGGACTCGGGATTAGGTGGAGGAAGTAGCAATGCGGCTAATTTTTTACAAGGTATGAATAAACTTTGGAGTCTTGATTTAACTAAAAATGATTTGAAATTAATCGGAAATGAACTAGGAATGGATGTTAATTTATTTTATGACCCAGGCGTTAATTTTTTAAAAGGCAAAGGAAATTTGATTGATCCTATTGNAACNANTCCNAAGGGTGGATTGATAATATTTTATGATGATTACAGGATACCTAAAAAAACATTTAGAGCTTATAATATGATACGGAATTCTGATTTTTCCAATGGCAAAATATCAGAACAGCTAATTGATTGTATTAAAGNTCGTTCTTTTAATCTTGGTGCGATTAAATGTTTTAATGTTTTTGACAAATATATTAATGACTTATATCCTTTAACCTCGGAATTCAAAAAATATTTAAATTCACAAATAGATAATAATATTCATTTAGCTGGAAGTGGGAATTCTCTATTTTGTTTGTTTGATGATATACAAGAAGCGAGATATATATATGACAATATTAAAATTAATAAATTCAAAAAAATTTTGGCTTGTCCTTGGGAGGAATAATTGGGAGTAGTATTAGTACCAAGTTTGTTTAGNGGAATTATTTTAGCTTTTTTATATGCTAATTTATTTCTTGCATCATCATTTATCAATTTGAAAAAGGCAACTCCCGGTTCTATAAAAGTTAATCCTAAAATTATTTTTTTAAGCGTTATGCTTACATACCCTNTTTGCGCAGGATTATCTTTTTTAATTGGTTCGATTTACGTTTTGTTAGATAACGGGATTGTTTATAACTTNCTTATTATTANTTTAGGATTGATTTTATCATTNGGTAGTTATTTAATATTNAAACTCTTAAAGATAGTTATTATTGGGTATATAGGATTTTTGATTTTGAACGTATTGTTATTACCTTTTATGATTAATGCTTAGGATTTTTTTTGATTTTAGATTTACATTTACATACAGTTTTNGGAAGTAGTGANAGTAGTTTAACTATAGAAGATGCTGCGAAACAATTGATAAAAAGAGGACTTGATGGAGCATGCTTAACTGAGCATAGTAGTATTTGGGAAAAAAACAAGGATCAAATTGAAGATGTGTTTTCGCATTATTCGTTGAAGGTATTTAGATGCATAGAGATCAGTACTAATTACGGACATGTTATTGGTATAGGATTTGATAAATACATTCCTGGATCTCATGATATAAATTTATTAAGTCAATTTGCAAAAGATAATGATGCATTTTTGATTTCAGCCCACCCAGCAAGAAGATTATTTGGGAAGGAAAAATTTCAGCATAATTTATTATACAAAGGACAAGAATACACTCCGGATATTGTAGAATTTTCTTCAAATAAATTGTTTGAATTTATACATGGAGTAGAAGTTTTAAATGGTGGAAATAATTCAGAAGAAAATGAATATGCTTTTGAGGCAGCTAAAATAAATCAAAAAATTATGACAGGAGGTAGTGACGCTCACTCAGAATCAGGAGTAGGTACATTTGCCACCAAATTTACTTTTGATACCGATTCNATAGAAGATATTGTTACGCAACTTTATAATAATCAGGTTTGTCCAGTTTATAAGAAAGATGATAATTGGATTGATTTAGATTCAAATTATTTTCAAAATTAATATGTATGAAACTGAATAACAGATTGAAATTCACTAAATCGATTATTTCTATAGATCTTGAAACAACAGGACTTTCACAGGACAAGGATAAAATTATTGAAATTGGGGCTATTAAATTTGATGAGAATGCCAATAAGTTGTCTGAGTTTGAAACTTATATAAATCCAGAGATTGGTATAAATTCTTTTGTTCAAAATTTAACAGGTATCTCGAATGAAAATGTAAGTAATGCTCCTTTATTTTTGGATATTTCTCAAGATTTAGAACTTTTCTTGTCAGACTCAATATTAATAGGACATAATGTGGGATTTGACAAAGGTTTCTTGAATAGTAATGGAATGGATTTAAGTAATATTTTTATAGATACTTGGAGGTTTGCTCAAATTATTTTACCTGAATTACATGATTTATCTTTAGGTTCAATTTGTAAATATATTGGCGTAGAACAACTGAATGCACACAGAGCAAAATCTGATGCGTATAATACAATGGAAGTATTTGTGTATTTATTGAATAGATTTTACAATTTAGACCCTAGACTTAAATCAACAGTTAAAAATCTTATTTCAGATAAAGATAACGAACTATATTTTTTGTTTAACTCATTGATTTCTGATTATCAATATACCGAGGAACCTTTTTCTTTAAAAGAATTGACTGTCAACGCAAATGATGAATTTCAGACAACTTCTAGTTTTAAGTTAACTGACGCATTGATTGATGATGTTTTTAATGAAAAAAGTGAAATTTTAAATTCTATTTTAGATAATTTTTCATACAGGCCGCAGCAGCATGCAATGTCTAATTTAATTTTAAAGTCTCTAAATGAAAATAGTAAAATTGCTGTTGAAGCTGGAACAGGAGTTGGGAAATCTTTAGCTTATTTATTACCTGCCGCTATCTATTCTTTAAACACATCAAAAAAAGTTGTTATTTCAACAAATACGATTAATCTACAAGAACAACTATATTCTAAAGATTTACCAATTATAAATAAAATTCTAGAAAATGAAGAGCACTTTATTAAATTTTGTACNTTGAAAGGGAGAGACAATTATTTGTGTATCAACACTTTNTCAAATCAATTAATTGAACAGACTGATGATATAGAATATTCNCGTTTTTTAGCTAAAATTCTTGTATGGATTAGTACTACTATTTATGGAGATAAATCNGAGTTGGGATTAAGTAGTTATGTAGATAGAAATTANTGGGTTAGATTAACACATAAAAACACNAATTGTTTTGGAAAAAATAACGGNTGCTTCTTGTANGAATCAAAAATNAGAGCAGAAAATAGTAATATAATTATTGTTAATCATGCTCTTTTGATGAGTGATCTTAAATCTGCAAATAATCTTATCCCNAAACACGAAATATTAATGATTGATGAAGCTCATAANCTTGAAGATGTGGCTTCGAACCATTTAGGGTGGAAAGTTGACGAAAGAGANATAAGAGATTTGTCACGATTAGATTTAGGTAAAATNAATATCATTGATATTGTTGAAAAAATTATTTCTAAAGAATTTAGTTCTAAAGAAGAAAGAATTGANTTTGAATCGGATTACGAATTGCACAAAAACAGATTAAGAAGTTTGTCAAAAGAATCTGAGTTAAAATTAAAAGATTTTTTAAATNTATTAAATGGAATTATAAATTCAAATGCAGTTAGAAATGCAGGAATTAAAACATTAAGAATATTNGATGAAGAAGATTTTGGAAATAAAAGTAAAATCAGCACTGAGTGGAATGGATACAAANTNCATTCAGATAATTTGTCACTGGAAATTTCTAAATTTTACAAGTTTATTAAAAATGTTATNAAGAAAAANAAATCTTTAATTGAAAACCTNAACGATATAATTTTTGATTGGAANGAGAATTATANTTTAATTAAATCNCAACTAGATGATATGTTTGTAAATCGAAATGGAGAAAATGTTTTTTGGATTGAAAACAATGAACGATTTAATAACAATGAATTTTTNAGTGCTCCAGTTGATGTTTCTCGTATATTAAATGANTATTTGTTTGATAATTTAGATAGCATGATATTAACAAGTGCNACATTGAATTCTAATGATGANTTTANTCATCTGAAGAATACTTTAGGTTTGAATTTTGATGCAGCTAAAGTATTTGGCTCTCCGTTTGATTATNATANNTCAGTTGAAATAATTATTCCNCATTCNGTCCCAGAACCAAATTCAGAAAATTATNTAAATGAAATGAANAAGANTATTTATGACTATGTTGTAGATATGGGAGGGAAATCAATGGCGTTATTTACTTCTCACAAATCACTAAGAAATTCTAATAAAGTTTTAAAAGAAAAATTAGCAGAACATAATATAAATGTTCTAGCTCAAGGAGTTGATGGGGCTCCACATCAAATAATAAAAAGATTTAAAAAAAATTCAAATTCTTTAATACTTGGAACCTCGAGTTTTTGGGAAGGTGTTGATATTGATGATGGATCTTTAAATTTATTGATTATTACCAAATTACCTTTTGATGTTCCCACGCATCCGTTATTTAGTGCTAGATCAGAAAAATATCAAACACCGTTTTTTGAGTATTCAATTCCAAGAGCCGTAATTAAATTTAAACAGGGATTTGGAAGATTGATTCGTAGCGAGGATGATACAGGAAAAGTTTTGTTATTAGATTCTAGAATAGTAACAAAAAAATACGGGAAAATTTTTCTTGAATCCTTACCAGGAGGAAAAATAGATTATAAACAAGATTATGATTTTATAAGTTAGATGTATGAAATTAAAGTAAATAATAAATTAGATTTAGATAGCACCTTATTTAGCGGACAGGCTTTTCGTTGGTATAAGAAAGAAGGCTGGTATTATGGATATATCAACAATGTATTTTTACGGATAAGAAAAAAAAATAATTATATTGAATATGAAAATTCTAAAAAAACAATTTTTGAATTAGAGATAAAAAATTATTTTGATCTTGATAATGATTACAGTAATATTTTTTTAGAACTAAATGATCAAAATGCGTCTTTAGCTTTTCAACACTTTGAGGGAATGAAAGTCTTAAATCAAGATCCATGGGAATGTTTAATCTCATTTATCATTTCAGCTTGGTCAAATGTTCCCAAAATTTCCAGGTCAATTAATGATTTATGCTTGGAGTTAGGAGATAAACAAACAGTTGGTGCTGAGATAGGATATTCTTTTCCTTCTCCAAATATTATTTCAAATGTAAATGAAAATTATTTAAGAAAGTTTGCACTAGGCTATAGATCTAAGTATGTTTTAGCCACTTCTCAAATGTTAAATAATAATTTGAATCTAATATACGATTTGTTCAATTGTGAATATGATATTGCTTTAAATGAATTATTAAAATTTCCAGGAGTAGGTGATAAGGTTGCAAATTGTGTGCTTATCTATTCTCTAAAAAAACATTTTGCTTTCCCTGTAGATTTGTGGGTTGATAGAATATTAGTCGAAGATTATAAATTAGAAAAAAAAGTACCATTAGTAAAAAAAAGGAAATGGGCTCAAAATTACTTTGGTAAATATTCAGGAATTATTCAACACTTTCTTTTTCACTATAAAAGGAAGTATAATCACTAAAATATATTTTAGAGGCTTTGGTTATGGTAAGAATTGAAGATTTGTACACTTTTATTAATGGTGAATATGTTTCAGATAAAGATGCTGTTATCCCAATACATGACGGAGGATTTACACGAGGTGATGCTGTTTTTGACACGTGTCGTACTTTTAGAGGAGAAATATATAAATTAGAAGAGCATATAGATAGATTGTTTATGTCATTAAACTATATGCAGATTAAATCGCCTTATACAAAAAATGAATTAATTAAGGCTACACATAAATTATTAGAATTAAATAATCATTTACTAACTGAAAAAGACGATTATTGGGTCTTTTTACGAATCACNAGAGGACCAAGCAATGGATCTCCGAATGTTATTATTCATTGCGTACCGTTACCATTAAAAGAAAGAAGTGAATATTATCGATCAGGTTTGCCGTTAATGATTTCTTCTGTAAGACGAACTTCTCATGAGGCACTAAGTCCTCGCGCAAAAGTTAACCAATATATAAATTTTAATTTAGCTGATTTAGAAGCACAAAATTATCAAGAAGGAGCAAAAGCAATTTTACTTGATCAAAACGGGAATTTAACTGAAGGATCAGGTACAAATATATTCATAGTGAAAAACAATAAGATTTTTACTCCCCATGAAAAATTTGTACTTGCAGGGATAGGAAGATCTGATGCTATGGATCTTGCTAGAGGGTTAGGAATGCCTGTTATAGAAAAAGATTTAGATTCTTATGACGCTTATACATCTGACGAAATGTTTGTAACGTCTACAAGTTTTTGCATTGTCCCTGTTAAATCAATAAATGGAAGACAGATAGGAGACGGAGACATTCCTGGAAAGATAACAAAAAGATTGCAAGAAGCATTTATCGACTCTATAGGTTTTGATTATGTTTCGCAATATTTAAGTAATTTGTCAGCTTAATATTTTTATCAATTTATCAGCCACAATCTCAGCTTCGTTATTATGAAAATTTGAAGTGATTATTTTTATCCCTTCATATTCAAAACCATTTCTAACACGAATTGAAGGATTTCCTTCTGCTAGTTTTTCTTCTAATTCTTGGTCAGAAAATTTGCTAGATGAAATAATAACGGAAGGATGAGTTGAGTCTTCATCCTCAATATCATTAAGATTTTCGGGAGATTTTATATATCTTATATTTATATTTTTAACATTATCGTTTATTGAATTTATTATTAATTCACAATCTTTTTCCCATTTTTTCATTATCGCGGCATGATCACGGTCAATGAAAAGTTCTAAAGCTGTGATTAATCCAATAATTTCTTCTTTTGAAACTTTTGATACTCTTCCTATACCTTCATTATTGGGCGCTGAATTTAAATAAGCAGCATTTATTAATTCTTTTTTACCACATAATATGCCTGTAGATTGGGGACCTCTTAAACCTTTGCCTCCACTAAATGCTACTAAATCTGCTCCTAAATTTGTAAATTTCATTAAATTTTCAATTGGAGGTAATAAAGCTGCAGCATCAACTATCACAGGTAAGTTGTTTTTGTGAGCTATTTCAATTACTTGTTCTATACTGATGGCTCCATTTTGTTTTGGCCCATACACGTAAATTATTCCCGCAGTATTTTCATTAATATTTGATTCTAACTCCCAAGTATAGGTTCCTCCTGTATTTCCTATTTCGATTAGTTTTGCCCCTGCATTTCGATAGTTGTGATCATAATTAGTTTTGTGGGATCTGTGTATTATAAACTCATTTTTCAATCCTTTTGTGTCTGGAAGTTGATCTATTTTTTGTGGATCAGTTCCAGTCATACAAGCGGCTGTTTGAAGCATTAAACCTGAAGCTGCTCCTGCGGTTACTAATCCTGCTTCAGCGCCGGTGAATTTTGCAATCACCTCTCCTGCAGCTATATTTAATTCTTTCATATCAACAAACCATTCAGATGCTTTATCCATTGCTTCTAGTACTTCGGTTGGCATTATACTTCCTCCTAACATGGTCAGATATGAAGCACAGTTTATTACTCTGCGAACNCCTAGTTTATTGTAGTATTCGTTATTTAATAAATTATCCATAATTATTAATTTATTTTTTATTTAAATATACTTAATATTCTACGTTTACGATAATAAAAAACAAGGGCAAATATGTACTTGAAAATATTTAATTTGTCCAAGAATGGTACCTTTGATTTGTAAATTATATTGTCTGTCATTACAGTCGCATTATTATGGTATTCAAAAATATGTGTATGTTCCCAAATAGTAAATGGACCTTCTAGTTGAATATCAGTGAAAATTTTGTTTTGCTCATAATTACGAATTGATATTTTCCATTTATTTTTTAGTACAAAAAAAACATTTATTTCAATTACGAATACTGCATTAGGAGTTAATTTTTTTTCTGGAATAGCTTTAACTTTTGCAAACCAAGGTGTCAATTTGTTAATATTTTTAGGNTNNCTATAAAAATCAAAAACATCATTNAGTGGTCTTTGTATAGATGTGATNTATGTAAATTTTTTATTGTTTGTAGATGTCATTTAGCGCGCCNTANAGTGAAGGATATTTGAATTTGAATTTGGTTTTATTTAATANATCNGGGNTGATTTTTTTACTATGCAATAATTCGGTTGCAAATTTACCCAGAACAATTTGTAAAACAAACCCAGGAGTAAACATAAANTTGGGTCTTTTAAGAACTTTGCCAAGNATTTTNGCAAAATCNTTTTGTNTTTCAGGAATTGGCGAAGTTATATTTATTGGACCCTCTAATTTGTTTTTAATAATATGAATTATTGCACTTACNAAATCGTCTATATGAATCCATGACCACCATTGATTGCCGTTTCCAATCTTACCCCCNAGACCTAGGTTATAAATTAGTTTTAAATATGAAAGAGATCCTCCTTTTTCACTTAAAACNATACCAAATCTTAAACTTACATTCTTTGCATTNTTCAATGAATGATGTTTCTCTTCTAATTTTTTAGACATTTGTGACACAAATGATTGNTCAGAAGTTTTAGATTTTTCNGACTGTAGTTCTGAAAAATTATTTTCATATATACCGATTCCNCTAGCAGAAATNATNCTAGAAGTTTTNAAGTTGTATTTTGTNATGATTTCATTAGATTTATTTATCCCGTCNAATCTNCTGTTTAATACTCTTTTTCTTTTATTTTTAGTCCATATTCCTATTAATGGTTCGCCNGACAGNTTTATAAAAATAAAATTATTGNTTGGGNTTTCAAATGTACTAGATTGAATATNATTTGTATCTANTAATTCATTTAAGAAAGANAANTTTTTGTTAGTGCTTGCNCTATTTCTAGTTATGCCAATAATATATTCGCCTGATTGATTTAATATTNTGGCTAANTGAGTGCCTATTAACCCACTTACACCAAATATTACAAANACATTTTTTTTCATTATTGATTTCAAATTTAAATTAATTTAGTTATAGGGGTATATTCCAAATCAAGTGAGTCTGCAACAGCTTTTGTNGTAAGTTTGTTNTTATANGTATTNACGCCATTAGCTATNTCGTNATTGTTTTTTATTGCATTATTTATTCCATGATTTGCAATATATTCGATATATGNAAATGTNGCTTCATTAAGTGCCTTACTAGCCGTTCTTGGAACTACTCCTGGCATATTAGGCACAGCNTATCCNTAGATTTGTTTNATTTGAATTAATGGTTCATCATGACTAGTTGGNTGAAGATACTCAACACTTCCTCCTTGNTCTATAGCTACATCAATAATTAAACAATTNTTTTTTAATTTNTCTATTAGCGAAGCATTGATTATTTTTGGNGCTGACGCCCCTGGGATGTAAATTCCATTTATGATTACATCCATGTCAGGAAGATATTTATNAAGATTTGACGATGATGAGAAAACAGTATTTATTTTANGNTTGTCATTCTTNAANGTTTTTAATTTTTCTTCATCAATATCAAANACATACACGTCTGCTTGCATTCCATANGCCATGATGGCTGCATTATACCCAACACTCCCAGCTCCTATGACTCCTATTTTAATAGGAGGCACNTCTGAAGTACCACCTATCAGTANTCCTAATCCACCATTTTGTTTTTGTAAAAAGTTAGCTGCTATNTGNGGAGCTAANTTCCCAGCAATTTCAGACATNGGTTTTAGCAAAGGAAAGTTTTTATTATCTTTTGATACNCCTTCGTANGCTATGGATAGAGTGCCTGAATTNATTAATNCTGAAGTAAGATTTTTATTTGCTGCCAAGTGTAAATATGTAAATAAAGTTGCTTTGTTATTTAAAAGTGAGTATTCAGATTCTAATGGTTCTTTTACTTTAAGGACAAGNTCNGCANATTCAAAGATTGATTTNGGATCATTAATAATTTCNCATCCTNCATTTNTGTAATCTGCATCAGAGTATCCAGAACCAATCCCNGCTTGTGTTTCGATTAAAAGACGATGNCCANTTTTGATAAGTAACTTNGCTTTTTCTGGTATAAGAGCTACTCTGTTTTCATTATTTTTAATTTCTTTTAGTGTTCCAATTATCATTNTCAATTAAATAATTAANTTAATCAAAATATAATGATATCAAATCTTATTAACTTATTCTTTATCATTAAACTNAAAAAAATAAGTTTGATATTATTTTCATATTTCTATATAATTTTTATTATATTTACTAACCTTTAAATTGGTACAGAGATACTAGAAAGGATATTAATAATGAACTATACACGCTTGTATANCTATNATCTTTTTGAATTGAATCGGAACCTTAAAGTTATTGGATCTGTTGGGTAAATTAATTATAGATTCTAANAGTTTTTCGAGAATGTTNAAAAGAATTTCCCATGAAATTTTGGAAAAAAATTCTGGACCNCAAAAATTAGTTTTAATTGGATTNCATACTAGAGGNGTGCCAATNGCAAATCGCATCGCCAAATTTATAAGAGATTTTGAAGGTTTAGATGTTCCTGTAGCTCAGNTAGATGTTTCGTTTTATAGAGATGATACGGAAACAAAAATTAAAACAAATATTAATCCAACTATTATTGAAATNAANATAAATGATTGTAATGTAATTTTAGTTGANGATGTGCTGTATACAGGACGAAGTATAAGAGCAGCTATGGANGCGTTGATGGATTACGGTCGCCCNTCNAGCATACAACTTTCTGTATTAATNGATAGAGGNCATCGAGAGCTTCCNATATCTCCAGATTATATTGGCAAAAATATACCAACTTCACGTGATGANAAAATAAACGTATTAGTAAGCGAAATNGACGGATCAGANGGAGTGGAAATAGAATGAAAAATCAAAGCAAACCTTTGAAAGATTTCAATAACTTGTTAGATATTGATCAATTAAACAAAGAAGATATCAAATATATTTTTGAATATGCTGAAAAACTTGAAACTATTTCAAAAGGTTCTGTNAGGAAGATTCCAGCTTTAAGAGGCAAAACAATTTTAAATTACTTTGCAGAACCTAGCACNCGAACAAGAGTTTCATTTGAAAATGCAGGTAAAATATTGTCTGCTGATGTTATTAATATGTCATCNAGTGGNAGCAGTGACGAAAAAGGAGAGTCTCTTTTTAATAGTGTTCAAACTTTAGAGTCAATTGGTGCAAATTTGTTNGTNATTAGACATTATGATTCNGGNGCTCCATATTTTGTTTCNAGAAATATAGATATNCCAGTTATAAANGCAGGAGANGGATCTCATGCNCANCCNACTCAAAANNTNATTGATNTATACACGGTTTACAAAAATTTAGGAANTATAGAAGGAATTAATNTNACTATATTAGGTGATAACGTTCATAGNAGNGTGGCANGATCNACAATTTTGGGTTTTTCTATATTAGGAGCAAATATAACNATTTGTGCNCCAACAACAATGAATGCTCAATATNTAAGTGATAATTCAAGTAAGAAAAGNGAGATATTCTGGCCNGAAGTAAANTATAGTGATGATTTAGAAGCTAGTTTNAAAAGTGCTGACTTAGTGATGGCTTTAAGAACTCAGTTTGAANGAAAGTCTGAATTTGTAATTCCTAATATNAATGAATACACAAGGTTGTTTAAANTAAGTGAAGATTCATTNCGGAATGTATCNAAAGATATAAAAATTTTACANCCTGGGCCAATGAATCTGGGAATAGAAATAGACGGNTATGTTTCCAATTCTGATAAATCATTAATAAATGAGCAAGTNCAAAATAGNGTNTCTATGAGAATGGCAGTCTTATTGTTATTAATTGGCGACTATTCATTAGACNCAATATAAGAGGAGAAGATATGAGAAAATTAATTAAAAANGGGCAAGTTTATGANGGNAAATCAGATTCTTTAAAAAATTTGGATGTTTTAATAAATGGGANATATATTGAAGATANAGGNAAATTTGATCTTTCTGAAGANGNNNTAGAAATCATAGATGCAAATAATCAAATTGTTAGTCCAGGATTTATTGATATNCATTCACATTTAAGAGAGCCAGGTTATGAATATAAAGAAACTATATCTACCGGNACTATGGCTGCTGCCAAAGGAGGNTTTACAACTNTATGNGCGATGCCTACTACTATTCCNGCACTTGATTCNCATGATTCNATTGAATATTTAAAAGATTTATGNGAGNTAAAAGCTAAAGTAAAAGTATTNCCNATAGCNTCTGTNACTGAAGGAAGAAAAGGTAAAAAAATTGTTGAGATGCAAATATTGGCAGATTCTGGNGCGATNGGATTTAGCGANGATGGNGAACCTGTNTCAAATAANAANATTATGAAAACAGCTTTGGAATATAGCAGAATGGTTTCAAGNCCTATTATGAATCATTGNGATGATAGGGAAATAAATTTAGAAGGGAGNGGNGTGATGAATGAAGGTTACTTGGCACAACGNTTNGGNTGTCATGGNATTCCNAATGCAGCAGAGGCNTCAATGTTGTCACGTGANATANTATTNACAGAATTAACTAATGGTAATTATCANGCTTGNCATATTTCTGCTTCNCAATCATTAGATGTTTTAAGTATGGCAAAAAAAAGAGGGATTCCATTTACTGCTGAAGTAACTCCTCATCATTTAACACTAACTGAAAAATATATATTAGGTTCATCAGATAAAGACCAAGGTAAAATAGGTGATAATGCTTATAATACAAATGCTAAAGTATTTCCTCCTTTNNGGAAAGNNNCNGATATAGAATCAATGATAAAAGGAGTTAATAATGATTTGATTACAATTATAGCTACTGATCATGCTCCTCATGGTTTNGAAGATAAAATGACNACACTTAATCAAGCAGCTTTTGGNATAAGTAATTTTGAAACATCACTNGGNTCTNTTTTAGAAACTGTACACACTAANNAGATAAAATTAACAAAATTATTAAAATGTATGACATCTAATCCTGCNGCTTTTTTAAATTTAAAAATTGGACAAATNAAGAAAAACTATCCNGCTGATATAACAATTTTTGATTTNAATAAAAAATGGANAGTTGATACGGANAACTTTGTATCNAAAGGNAAGAACACNCCTATTGTNGGAAANGAATTAAAAGGNAAAGTANCNANCACTATGGTTGANGGAGAAATAATTTATTCATGTATTGGAGAGTAAAATGAGTTCGGGTTATCTAATTTTATCAGANGGNTCAATTTTTAAAGGTAAAATTTTTGGAGACGANAGTATGTCTTATGGAGAAGTTGTATTTAATACATCGATGACAGGATATCAGGAAATATTAACTGATCCTTCTTATAGAGGACAAATAGTAATACAAACTTATCCGCTTATTGGTAATTATGGAATTAATAATTTGATTAGTGAATCAAATAAAGTACAAGTAGCCGGGTACGTTGTTAGACACTATGAATCTATTCCAAGTCATATATCTTCTGAATTAACAATTGACGAATTTTTGAAAAGAGAAAAAATAATTGGAATATCTGATTTAGACACACGTGCGGTAGTAAAAAAAATCAGATCGAAAGGTGTTATGAATGGAGTTATATTCAAAGGAGAAAACCCAGAAGAGGGCATTGAATATTTAAATTCAGCTCCTTCATATGATTCCTTAAATCTTGCAGAAGGTGTTTCAAATATTGAAATGTTAAATAAAAAATACGGAGAATCAAATTCAAAATATAAAATTGCTGTGATTGATTGTGGAGTGAAAGAAAATATTTTGAAACTTCTAAGTAAACGAGATTGTTCGGTAAAAATATTTTCTTCTGATTTTGAATTGGATGATTTAAATAAATTTAATCCAGATGGAATATTAATATCACCGGGGCCAGGAGATCCTAAAAATATGGATTATTTAGTTATAAAAATTAAAAAACTGGTCAAATCTTATCCGATGTTTGGAATTTGTTTAGGACATCAAATATTAGCGCGAGCTTTTGAAGCAGATACTTTTAAATTAAAATTTGGTCATAGAGGTGGCAATCAGCCAGTAAAAGATTTGATTTCTGGAAAGGTATATATAACAGCGCAAAATCACGGATACGCTGTTGACTCTGAAAATGTATCAGAAGATCTTGAGATAACGCACATAAATTTAAATGATAGCACTGTATCAGGATTCAAACATAAAAGATTACCAATCATGGGAATTCAATATCACTCTGAAGCATCCCCTGGCCCGTATGATAATGAATACATATTTGATGAATTCATTTCTTTAATAAATTTAAAATAAAGGAAAATAATTGAAAGTACTAGTACTAGGATCTGGCCCAATAATTATAGGGCAAGCAGCTGAATTTGATTATGCAGGCACACAAGCTTGCAGATCTTTGAAAGAAGAAGGAGTAGAAACAATTTTATTGAATTCAAATCCTGCCACAATAATGACTGACATGGATATTGCTGATGTGGTTTACATAGAACCTATGACAGTAGCAACTATTGAAAAAATTATTAATCAAGAAAATCCTGACGCAATATTACCAACCTTGGGAGGGCAAACAGGATTGAATTTAGCTATGGAATTGCACAAAGCAAATATATACAACAAATATAATCTCAAATTATTAGGCTCGCCGATAGATACTATTGAAAAAGCAGAAGACAGAGAGGGATTTAAAAAATTAATGAAAAGCATTCAAGAACCTGTTCCGAATAGTGCTGTTGCAGAAACTATACAAGAATCAAAAGAAATTGCTTTATCTATAGGATTGCCGGTAGTAGTTCGTCCTGCTTACACTTTGGGAGGAACAGGAGGAGGGATGGCTGAAACACTAGAAGAATTAGAAAAAATTGCTGAATCAGGTATCAAATCCAGTCCAATCAATCAAATTCTAATTGAAAAATCTCTTGTAGGATGGAAAGAAATTGAATTTGAAGTTATGCGAGATTCCAATGATAATTGCATAACTGTATGCAACATGGAAAACATCGACCCTATGGGAGTTCATACTGGTGATAGCATAGTAGTGGCGCCTAGCCAAACTTTAACAGATAAAGAATATCAAATGTTAAGATCATCGAGCTTGAAGATAATAAGACATCTTGGTGTGGAAGGTGGCTGCAATGTCCAATTTGCAATTAAGCCAAATAATCCTGATGAACAGTCTGTTGAAGATGATTATTATGTAATTGAAGTTAATCCAAGAGTTAGTAGAAGTTCTGCGTTAGCGAGTAAAGCAACTGGTTATCCAATAGCTAGAGTGGCAGCAAAAATTGCAATTGGAAAAACACTGGATGAAATTGATAATGCAATCACTAAAAAAACCAAAGCTGTTTTTGAACCTGCATTAGATTACTGTGTTGTAAAAATTCCTAGATGGCCTTTTGATAAATTCATTTATGGAGATAGAAATTTAGGAACCCAAATGAAAGCCACTGGTGAAGTTATGGCTATTGACAGAACATTTGAGTCAGCTTTTTTGAAAGCTATCAGAGGATTAGAGATTACTGGCAAATCGTTATTTTGGCAGAGTGAAAAATGGACTGTTAACAATTTAAATAAAAAAGAATTTTACAGCCCAACAGACGAAAGATTGTGGGCGTTACTATATGCGATCCGAAAGGGAGTAGATATTGATTATATTAATCAAATTACAGGAGTTGATTTTTGGTTTCTTAATGCTTTTAAATCAATAGTAGATACAGAGAATAGTATTAGAGAATCTGAATATAATTCTGAAACATTGTTAAATTACAAACGAAAAGGTTTTAGTGACAAAATGATCGCTGAGTTATCAAGTAAAACCGAAGAGCAGGTTAGGCAATATAGAAAAGACCATGAAATTTTACCAGTGTATAAAATGGTAGACACTTGTGCAGCTGAATTTGAAGCTGTTACTCCATATTTTTACAGCACTTATGAAACTGAAAACGAAGCTTTGCCATTGAATGGGAGTAAAGCAGCAGTTTTTGGTAGTGGTCCCATAAGAATTGGACAAGGAATAGAGTTTGATTATTGTTCAGTTCATGCTGCATGGGCTCTCAATGATATTAATTATAAAAGCATTATGATTAACTCAAATCCAGAGACTGTTTCAACTGATTTTGATACTAGCGACAGATTATACTTTGAACCTTTAGACTTTGAATCTGTTGCAAATATAATTGATAATGAAAACATTGAAGAGGATACAAAAACAATTGTTCAATTTGGAGGACAAACTGCAATCAATTTATCATCTCAAATTAATGATAATAATTATAGTATTTTAGGATCACCTGTATACTCTATAACCACAGCATCAGACAGAGGATTGTTTGAGAATTTTTTGAAAACAATTGATATTCCAAACCCACCTGGATCAACTGCTTCTAACGAAAATGAGGCAAAAAAAATTGCTAAAGAATTAGGCTATCCTGTTTTAGTACGACCTAGTTTTGTTTTAGGTGGAAGGGCAATGGATATTGCTTACAAAGAAAATGAATTAGATTCATTATTAAAAGATGCNTTTGAGGCAGGAGAAGGTCGCCCTGTACTTATAGATAAATATATAGTAGGAACAGAAATTGAAGTAGACGCGGTATGTGACGGGGAAGAAGTATTTATTCCTGGGATAATGGAACATATTGAAAAAGCAGGAGTACATAGTGGGGACTCTATGGCAGTTTATCCNCCAATTAGTATTTCAGATAAACATATTGATCAAATTGTTGATTACACTACTAAAATCGCTTTGAATTTAGGAGTTAAAGGTCTTTTAAATATTCAATATGTTATAAGTCAAGAAACCCAAGATGTATTGGTTTTAGAAGTCAATCCTAGAGCTAGTAGAACTATACCATTTATTTCTAAAGTAACAAATGTGCCAATGGTTAAACTTGCAGTAAAAGTAATGGCAGGGCAAACTCTTAAAAGTCTTGGATATTCAAGTGGGCTTAATTCGAGCAAAAATTTATTTGCTATTAAGGCACCAGTTTTTTCAATGTCAAAATTAGCTGGAGTTGATACTACCTTGGGTCCAGAAATGAAATCTACAGGCGAAGTTATGGGTATAGATCTAGAATTTAATGCTGCAATGTATAAGGCTTTAATTTCTTCGGGAATGGCTATACCTGAAACAGGAACTATACTAGTTAGCATAGCAGACAGAGATAAAGATGATTTTAAAAAAATAGTTTCAGAGTTAAATGACAAAGGATTTAATTTGTTAGCTACAGAAGGAACTGCAAACCTTATCAAAGATATGGGGATAGAAGTTAATTCAATACCAAAAGTATTTACAGGGAATCATCCAAATGTGGTTGATGTGATTAATCATGGTTTGGTTGACGCAGTTATTAATACAGTAACTGGAGAGAGCGAAATGATTAAAGATGGATTTGATATTAGAAGAGCAGCGGCAGAAAAAAATATTCCTTGTTTCACTTCATTAGATGGGGCTTATGCTTCTATAGTTAGTGTTAACCAAAAGAATTTTGAGTATAATGTTAGTCCTTTATCAAAATATATTGAGGATAGTGATGGCTCAAACTAATGATAATGAAATAAATGAAAAAATTGGTATTCTATTAAGAAGAGAAATAGAGGCAAAATTAATAATTAAATTTAAAGATTTTTTATCTTCTGAAATAGGTGNAAGCAAAACTAAGCATGTTATACGAGAAGTTATAAAAGGAATAGCTATTGAACAAGGACATGAGCTTACTAAGCTTAATGGAAATTCGTTAGAAGCTTTTATACAAAGGCAAGAACCGTGGACACGAGACGGGTCTCTAGAAACTTCGATAATCAAAAAAGATAAAAATAGCTACCATTATAATGTGATCAGATGTAAGTATGCAGAAATGTATAAATCTATGGGGCTCGAAGAATTGGGATTTGATCTTTCTTGTAATCGAGATTTTAATTTAGTAAAAGGGTTTAATAAAAATATCAGATTAACAAGAACGAAAACACTAATGCAAGGTGATGATCATTGTAATTTTAAATATGATGTATTGAATTAAAGACAATGATTCCTTCTAAGTTGAAATTAAACAATTTTATGTCTTATAGGGGAGAAACTGATATTTTAGATTTTGATGACTGGAGCGTGGCGTGTATTACCGGTGATAACGGTAATGGTAAATCAGCAATATTAGAAGCTATTACTTGGGTTTTATGGGGGAAGACTAGAGTTCAAAGATCAAAAGATTTGATATCCAAGGGTGAAGAAGGAATGTTTGCTGAATTTGAGTTTAATATAGATTATCTAACAACTGATTCCTTAGCAAATACAAGGTACAGAATCTTAAGATCGATTAAATCNAAAGGATCTCAAAGATTGAATTTTGAAAAATTTAATGGATCAGATTTCTCTTCGATATCTGGGAATACAGTTTCGGAAACACAAAGTATTATAGAAAAAATAGTGAATATGAATTATGAAACTTTTGTGAATACTTCATACTTAATGCAAGGAAATGCTGACAGATTTTCAACTTCGCAGCCTACTAAAAGAAAAGAAATTTTATCTGAAATATTAAACCTGAATCAATGGCAAAAACTATCTGATTTTAGCAGAAAAAAATTAAACGAATCACGAAATCAAACGGGGATGAATAATTTGTTAAATGATAGAACTTCTGATGAATTATTAGAGTTAGATCCTGATCAAAAAGGAATTAAATATTATAAAAATGAATTTGATGACATAGAAAAAAATTTAAACGAAAAGCAAAAAATTAAAACTGAAAATCAATCAAAATTAAACAATTTAAACAATTTAAAAAATAATCTGAAAAGAGAAGAAGATAAGAAGATACTTTTAGAAAGACAATTATTATCAAAAAAAGAAGATATTGAATTAGTTTCACAACATCTCCGCAATGATAAGTTATTAATAACAAAATCGGACAAAATAAAATCTGAATATGAAAAAATATCAAAGGATTATGATGAATTAAATATTTTGACTAAATCCTTTGTGAAATATCAGGAATTAAATTCTGATATCGACAGACATAAAAATTCCTTGCAATCATTAGATCAAACATTTGAATTGGAATTAAAAAATAACAATTCTAAGNTGATTGAGTTAAAAGANAATTTGAATTCGGAAAAAAGTACTTATATNAGTAATCAAAATGAAATTAACAAACTTGAAGCTGAAAAAACNCAGAGTTATGAAAACTATAATAAATNAGACGAAAGTATAAAGAAACAAGATTCTGAAATGCAATTATTAAATAATGAGATATTGAAAAACAATAATCATACCGACGATTTACTCACAAAAATTGACTTGCTAAATTCTGATACTAATACTTGTCCAATTTGCGAATCAGAAATAGATGAAATTTCTAAAAACAAGCTAGTTTCAAACTACAAAGTAGAGATCTCCAAATACGAATCTCAAATTATTAAGCANAATATTGAATTAAAAGAATTAATCTCCTCAAGAGAAAAAAATCATAATTTGTTTCAAGAATCAAANAAACAAATTATAAATTGTGAAAACAAAATATCCTTNCTTGGCTCTGAGAATGTAAAGATAAAAAAATCNGGAGAATCCNATAGTGAACAGATTGCAGAGTTGGTTGATATTATAGAAAATTTAAAAAATTATAANGAAACTGATNAGAAATATAAAGAAGTTTATGCNGAAGAACAAAAAATACAAAAAGAATTGATTTCATTNAATTTNGATTTGGACAGATATAANTATTTAAATTCTACTGTCACTGAANTGAAAACAGAACTAGAAAAAGAAAAAATTTATTTAGAACAAGCTGAAATTAGAATCTCNGAAAACAACAACAAATTAATATTTAATGAGCAAGAAAAAGCTAAACTTGAAGCTGAAATTAAANCAATTAACGATAATATTAATTTAATAAANTCTGAGATTGAATCTTATGATTTTGATATTAACATTATTGATTCACTTGAANCTGAAATTAATGATCTGGTAAGCCAAAAGCATGCNAAATNNAGTTTTATTGANAATTTAGAATCTAAAATTAAACTAATGAATGAAATTAAATCAAAAAATAAACATTTGTTTAACCAACAAGAAAACCTCGAAATTTTAGTAAAAAGTTTTGGAACAAATGGGATCCCANCACAAATTATTGAATATTCNCTCCCTGAANTGAGTAGAGAAACTAATAAATTACTTTCNTCNTTAACCGAGAATAATTTAACTGTTGAATTTAGAAAAATTGATGGNAAAAAAATAAGTGGCTCNGAATCTTATTCACAAGAAATTGAAATATTTATTGGNGATCATGATGGAGTNATAAGAGATTATGAAACATATAGCGGAGGTGAATCTTTTAGAATAGATTTTGCTATAAGAATTGCATTGTCTAGATTGATATCATTAAGATCTGGTGTCAGATCACCTATTTTGTTTATAGATGAAGGATTTGGATCGCAAGATCAGGAAGGACAAGATAGATTAAGAGAAGCTATTCAAACAGTAAGNATTTCGGATGATTATAAATTTAAAAAAATAATTGTGATAACTCATTTGGAAACTCTAAAAGAATCTTTTGACAGAGCNGTTGAGGTTGTTAAGAAAAACGGAGTATCATCGTTCACTCTNAATTAAAACTTAACGATCTATATTTAAAATTGANAGGAATGCTTCTTGAGGAATTTCGACTCTACCTAATTTTTTAAGNCTTTTTTTACCTTCNGCTTGTTTTGCTAATAGTTTTTTCTTTCTTGTAATATCTCCACCATAGCACTTTGCAGTAACATTTTTCCTTAATGCTTTNACATTATCTCTAGCAATCACCTTGGAACCAATTGCTGCTTGAATAGGGACTTCAAATAGTTGTCTTGGAATCAANTCCTTTAATTTTGAAACTAGTTCCCTTCCNTAATAATATGATTTTTCTTTTGATATGAATGTNCTGAGTGAATCTACTTTGTCTTGGTTNATAAGGATATCTACTTTTGCCAAATTAGATTTTTTAAATCCAATAATTTCGTAATCAATAGATCCGTATCCTTGTGTNACAGATTTTAATTGGTCATAAAATCCAACCAATATTTCACCAAGAGGCATTTCAAATGATATTAGNACTCTACTAATATTAGATTCATTACCNGTGCTNTTAAGATATTCTATATTNGAAGAAGTTCCTCTTCGNGATGTTATTAAATCCATTATTTTACCAATAAATTTATCNGGGCAAATTATNGTTGATTTAATCCAAGGTTCTTCNATATATTCNATTTCAGACAAATCCACCGCTGAAGGATTGTTNATTAATATTGTCTCCTTGTTTTTNAGTTTTATTTTGTACTCAACACTTGGNGCNGTCATAATGATGTCAATTCCATATTCTCGTTCAACTCGCTCNTGAATAATCTCCATATGTAANACTCCTAAAAATCCNCATCNGAATCCAGGACCAAGTGCNTGAGAAGTTTCTCTTGTATATACTACTGATGCATCATTAAGCTGTAGTTTAGACAAAGCTTCTTCTAAGTCAATAAAATCATTTGCGTCTAGAGGAAACATGCCTGCGAATACTTTAGGTTTCAATTCTTGATTAGATATCAGAGGCTCAACATTATCATTTTCNGAGTTAAATATAGTTTCTCCAACTGGTAAATTTTTAAATTCTTTTAATCCTGTATAAATGTAACCAACTTCACCATATTTAAGAGATTGTTTTTTTGTTTGNTCTGGAGTNAATATACCAACTTCGGTTGCCATAAAATNATTTTGAGAATTATAAGTCTTTAAATTATCTCCAGCTTTTATTTCTCCATCAAAAATTCTTACATAATTTATAATTCCTTTGTATTGATCATATTTTGAATCAAACACTAGNGCTCGNGTAATTTNNGATTCTCCTGTGGGAGCAGGTATGTTTTCAATAATTTGTTCTAGTAANTTTTGAACNCCTTCTCCNGTTTTTGCAGAACAATGNAAGATCTCATCTTCTAGGAATCCAAAGGTAGATATTAATTCNTCAGTNACTATTTTGGTTTGAGATGAAGGTAAGTCAATTTTNTTAATTACAGGAATAATATTTAATCCNAAATCTATAGCNAGGTANGTATTTGCAATTGTNTGAGCTTGTATTCCTTGAGTAGCATCGACCAANAGTATNGCACCATCAGATGATCTGAGACTTCTNGANACTTCNGAAGCAAAATCNACATGACCTGGAGTATCAATTAAATTNAANTTGTACGTTAAGCCATTATCAGCATTATAAGGAAGACTTATCGCTTGAGATTTTATTGTTATNCCTCNNTCTCTTTCTAAGTCCATNGTATCTAATACTTGATCTTTTTCTTCTTTTTTACCTTTTGTAAATTCAATTAATCTGTCAGCAAGTGTTGATTTACCGTGATCAATNTGAGCAATTATGCAAAAGTTTCTTATTAAATTNGNATCCATTTTAAANGTAANAAATTTGTTAAGATATAATTATCACANAACAGTATANATATTAATANGNGTTTGAATTATTATATTTCAGGAGGATTTGATGAGAATTGACAATAGAGATAACAATGANCTTAGAGATATTGTGATAAATAAAAATATTCAGTTTCAGTCAGATGGATCGTGTATTATAAGNTTAGGGAATACACAGGTTGTTTGTGCTGTAAGATACGAAAATAAAGTNCCNCCATTTTTAAAAGGATCNGGGAAAGGNTGGGTTACAGCNGAATATTCAATGATGCCAGGTTCNACAAATACTAGAACTAANAGAAACAANACNAATAGTGGCCGAAGTAAAGAAATTCAGAGGNTAATNGGTCGAAGNTTGNGAGCNGTGCTAGATTTAANNCAAATTGGAGAAAATTCGTTAATTNTNGANTGTGATGTNTTGAATGCNGACGGAGGTACTAGGACAGCATCAGTTATTGGGAGNGTGATNGCTTTNCAAAATGCTATTGTTAAATTACANAAATCTAAAGCANTNCCAAATAATATTGATTTTAACCCTATTGCTGCAATAAGTGTTGGAATAGTAAATAATGAAGTTATGCTAGATTTNAATTATTCTGAAGATTCTCAAGCTATAGCNGATTTTAATTTTGTAATGGATACNAATGGCAACATTATTGAAGTACAGGGAACAGGAGAAAGTGGCATATTTACNAAAACACAATTAATANNTGCAACTGAAATGGCAGAATCAGCAATTAAACATATAATTTCAATTCAAAAAGAATATTTTGATTAATATTTTATAGATAAGTTGTTTTAATCTTACATTTATGAAGGTAAAATGAGATTGACCATCATTGTAAAGATTTATATAATCCTTTTTTCNAAAATAAAACTATGGCAAAAAGAACATATCAACCTAAAAAAAGAAGAAGAGCTCGNGTTCACGGATTTNGATCCNGAATGAGAACTAAATCNGGACGTAATGTATTGAAGAGAAGGATGGCAAAATCAAGATCAAGGTTGTCACCTTAATTTCGTATGAGAATTTTATGATTGCTAACCACAATCAAATTATTAAATTAAAAAAAAACACTGATTTCAGACTTGTTTGGTCTTCNGGGAAAAAGAAAGTATCTGNCAATTTAATATTAATGTATGTTGAAAATCANCANCAATTTTCTCGAGTGGGTGTGTCTTCAGTAAAAAATTATGGTAATTCAGTACAGAGAAATAAAATAACAAGGAGAATTAGATCTATTATTCATATGATTANTATTAAACCTGGAAAAGATATAGTAATCATGGCAAGAAAAAAATCCAAAANTACTAAATTTAGTTTGATNAAAGAAGAATTACTAAATTTANTTAANGTTTCCGGATTGTCTAANTGAATNTAGATTNATTAAATAAATGAAATCAATATTAGTTTTNTTAATTAAATTTTATCAAAGTGCAATNTCGCAATACTTACCTAGTTCTTGNAGNTATTTACCTANTTGNTCNCAATATGNNATTGATGCGCTGAATACGTATGGAATTTTTAAAGCATCTTATCTAANTATGAAAAGNCTTTTAAAATGTAATCCNTTCACTTCTAGGGGGTATGATCCNGTNAAATGAAATTTTTCAAAAAAATATTTNTTTTTACTTTTNTATCTTTNATNGCTATTTCTTGTACTGCAGATCGATTTCAAGGATCAGGATGGTCTTCNCCTTTTGTNCATAATGATAACGTNTATGTTGCTACTATTGANGGAGAACTNATTTCNATAAACATTGANAATGCTAGTGAAAATTGGCGNGCTGTNTCACTTGATGATGANGACAAAAAATTTGTAGCAAAAGCTATATATTCAAAACCATTTATTTTTGANAANAAGGTNTTTATTGGAACCTCAGCTGGTAAAATATTGGGNTTTAATCAACAAACNGGATTGGATGAAGTNTCATTACAGGANATTGAAGAGAAAGTATTACTTTCAGAAGAAAATTTTGGCCCTATGATTGTTGGNAACATAGTATCTAAAGATAAAAAAATATTNATTCCTGCATCTAATGGAGAATTGTTAGTATTTGAATATAANGAACTTGAAATGTTTGAACCTNTTTGTTCATNCAATGCTCAAAANGCAATATGGAATACGCCTCTTATTGANGATAAAAATGAACAAATNATNTTTGGATCTATGGANGGNTATCTNTATTCNGTTGATGACAAATGTAATNTNAATTGGAAATATGATACGAAATCAAGCATTGTAGGATCTCCAATTTTAGAAGATGGTAAAATTTANTTTGGTACCTTAAANCGNAAATTTTATTCNATGAATGCTNCNGATGGTAAATTACTTTGGGAATTTGATAATTCTAAAGGATGGTTTTGGGCATCTCCTCTAATCAGCTCAGATATTGTATATGCTCCTAATTTAGANGGAGGTATTTATGCATTAAGAAAAAACNCAGGNCAAATNAAGTGGAAATATGAAACTAAAAANCCTATTGTGTCATCACCTGTAATNATGGATAATTTCTTNATTTTTGTTACTAAGAATGGTGATTTNCAGGTAATACATAAAGATACAAAAAGAAAANTNGGAANTTGTAATNTAGATAAAAAAGTTTATTCTGCAATTGAGGTTCATCAAGATANNATTTTTATTCAGGTNTCNGATGGATCAGTAAGAGCTTATAAAATAAAAAAGAATGGGAATCCCGATGANCTTTGGCGAAAACCATTTTTNACAAGNGAANACGATGATAGAAATANCGAGGATTGGGANCCGTCNTGTTAAATAAACTAGGATAATTATGGAAATATTTGCAGACATATGGAATATAGTATTTATTAGACCNATGGTCAATAGTTTGATNTTATTATATATTTTGCTTGGTAGTAGCTTTGGTNTAAGNATCATTTCATTTACTGTTTTTATTAGAATGATTATGTTTCCTTTGTCTATACGTCAGACNAAACANATGAAAGCTATGTCTCTTATTCAGCCTAAAATAAAAGCTATNCAAGAAAAATATAAGGATGANAGGCAAAAAATTTCACAGGAAACTATGAATATTTATAGACAACAGGGNATTAANCCTGTTGGTTGTTTAGGNCCACTTGTTATNCAGATGCCTATTTTCATTGGNTTGTATCAATCCNTATATATAACNNTACCTTCNAATCCNGAAAATCTTACACAATTATATGATTCAATTTACGGATTTATACCNTTGATAAACCAGGCTATACCAATAGATGGTAAATTTTTATGGTTAAATTTAGAAACAATNGTAGGATCAGCTGACAACTATACAAAAATANTTTTACCATTATTAGTTGGTGCTTCAACATTTTTNATGCAAAAAACTACTGCAACTCCAGCTATGGANGATAGACAAAAATCTACAAATCGTATGATGTTNTGGTTTATGCCTATNNTGNTNGGATATTTCACATTAAGTTTTCCAAGTGGATTGGCTTTGTATTGGCTAATTTCAAATGTTATNGGNACATTTATNCAACTTATAATTACNGGTAAAATTCAAAANCTTTTTAATTTAAATTCAAAATTGATTGATGAAAATACAAATTTAGATAANGAAATTGAAGAAAACAAAAATATTCAAGAAGAGGATCAAAATGAGAGTGATAGAAACAACGGGAAAAACAATNGAAGAAGCAATAGACATCGCACTAGTAGAACTAAACGCAAGCAGAGAAGAAGTNGAAATTAAAGTAATNANNAGAGGAAAAAGTGGNCTTTTAGGATTTGGTAATGAAGANGCCAGNGTAAAAGTTGAAAAAAAATCTGANGTNCCNGAAAATATCCAAAATGCATACGATATTTTAAGAAATATTTTAGAATTATTAGATTCTAAAATGACGATTACAACAAAATTAATAAATAATGATAATATTTCAGATTCAATTATTTCTNTAGANGGAGATGATGCTGCTTTAATCATAGGNAGAAGAGGCGAAACTTTAAGATCNTTNCAATATATAGTTAATTTAATGATACAAAGAAAANTAGGTAAGCGAGACCAGNTAGTGTCATTGGATGTTGAAGGTTATATAGAAAAAAAATTAAATAATTTATTTCAATTATCAAAGAAGATGGAAACCAGAGTACTTAAAACCAAAAAGAATGTATCACTTGAACCGATGTCATCTTTTGACAGAAGATATGTTCACAGATATTTTTCAGATCACAAAAAAATAATATCTGAGAGTGAAGATTTTGGTAGAGAAAGGCATATTGTTTTAAAATTAAAATAAATAATTTTTTGGATAAAATTANTTTTGANAAATCTTATGATTTAGTTATAGTTGGAAATATAACTAAAGATTATTTTGGACATTCTAAAAAACATCATATNGGTGGAAGCAGTNTATATGCNGGNATAGGATCAGCTAAACTAGGCTTGAAAACTTTGGTNATTAGTAATCACTCGTTAANATCANAAGATCTCCCTAAGTATAATAANCTTACTNTCNTAACTTTGAATAATANAGAAAACACTGAATTCTTATGGACTTATAAAGAAAATAACAGAGAAGGNATTATNAAAAAATATACAGATAAAATAGTTNTCAATNCNATAGATAAAATAAAAACAAAAATGCTGATGTTAGCGCCGGTTTTTAATGAAATAGATNTAGATATNAAAANTAATTTTNATTACNAGATNTGCTTATTATCTATTCAAGGATTTATAAGAACGTANGATAAAAATTNAAANATACACATGGAGAATTTNTNTCATGATAATGAATTAGAAGGTNTAANTTTATTATCGTGTTCAAATGAAGAAGAAATTTATATNGATAAACAAANATTATTTAATTANTTGNAATTTATTTCTGTTACAGAAGGNAATAANGGTGCNAGAGTTTATATTGANGAAAATAAAAGNAAAAAATTTNATCAATATTCNCCTNCAAAAATAGTNGATCCTACNGGAGCAGGAGATATTTTTGCTTTATATTTGTTAGTTTATTATTATATGACCAATAATATAGAATTAGCNGCNAATATGGCNAANTGTGCAGCTAGCTTTGTAGTTGAAAAAANAGGNATAGAAGGTATACCTNATTTGAATGTAGTAAAAAATCGATTNAGAGAGAACTTAAATGAGTGATAAAAATCAAATTTCTATAAANAANTATGATAATTATATTGTTGTATCNTTAAATGGAAATGTAATCNGNCCNGAGCAAATTTATCATGATTTANTNTCTNTAGTAGATGAAATAAANANCAATAAAAANATATGGGCAGTGGGATTTGATCTAAGAANTANCAANCAAATCTCANATATGGAATCTGCAGAACATTTANTNAANTATAGTATGACAAGTTTGATATTANATATTAAAAAACCTGTAATTGGNNTAGTAAATGGNGAAGTGTCTAATAGATTNTTAGAATTNATTTTACCTATGGATTATAGAATTGCCGGAACTNATTCATNTTTCAAGATGTCACAAATGTTCCAAGAAAAGATGCAATTTGATGGNGCAACACAGTTNNTACCAAGAATTATTGGNTTGAATAAATCNAAAGAGATGATGATGTTTGGAGGAACCTATGATAGNTCTCAAGCTTATAATTTGGGATTGATTAATTTGNTTGTAGATAAAATTAAATTAGAGAGTTCTCTNTTTACTAAACTGGATTTACTTGTNAAACAATCTCCTTTGGCAATTCAATTTACAAAAAGTGCTATAAATTTTAATTCGAATACAAATACGGTGAGAGGTATGGACATGGAAAATGATTTGTACTCTATATTATTAAGTAGTAANGACAGAAAAAAATCCATTGATGCGATAAAAAGTAAAAATAAACCTAATNCTTTTAGTAGTGAATAAATGAGNTGGAAGTATATAAAATTTGATAAANANAATTCAGTTGGAAATATTATTTTAGATAACCCTCAAAAAAATAATGCTTTGAACATATCTATGAGNTATGAACTTACTGAAATATTACATGCCTGTGCATTAGATAATCAAATTAAACTTGTTACAATNTCGTCTAGTTCAGAAAATTTTTCTACCGGTGCAGATTTGTCAGAATTTAACACATATACTTCTATAATAGAAGCAAACTTAATTTCAAAACAAAATTCTTTGTGGAAAGATTTATANAGTTTTAAAAAACCTATTATTTGTNTAACAAGAGGNTGGGTNATTGGTTCAGNCTTTGAAATACTTTTGCTAAGTGATTTCGTTTTTTCNCATACCAGTTCNGTTTTTAAAATGCCAGAAGTNGAATTATCTCTTACTCCCATTTCAGGAGGAACACAAACATTTGTAAACAAATCNACTCTTTCAAGAGCAAAAGAAATATTATTATTTGCTGAAGAAATTGATGTATATAAAGCTTATGATTATGGATTAGTAAATTTTTATTCTGATAATTATGACCTGTTACTTAATAAAGTTGATGAATTCACTGAAAATATAGAAAATATTGCTTTACACAGNTTACAAACTGTAAAAAAATTATTAAACATTAATTCAGAAGAAAATATTTTTTTTGGCAATAATATTGAAAAATATTATTCCGAGATTAATTAGGTGAGTATGTGAACATTAATGATTTATTAGAAATAACAGCTTCTATATGCCCTGATCGCAAAGGATTTGTTTATAAAAATCAATCTATAACATTTTCTGAGCTTGAACACAAAGTGAATGAGCTTTCTGATGTTTTAGTTAATATTGGGNTAAAGAATGGAGATAGAATTTTTTATTTCAATACTAATAGTATTGATTGGGTAACAATAGTATTTGCCAGCTCTAAAATTGGNGCTGTTGTGGTACCTATTAATTATCGATCTAAATCAAAAGAATTACAATTTATGCTTAACGATAGCGAACCNGCATTAATTTTTGCAGGAAANCGTTATCATGATTTAATTAAAAACGCTATAAGTAATTCNAAAAGTAATCCCATATGTATAAATATAGAAGGCGAATTGTCTGATGGATGGATAGATTTAGAAAACACAACTCAAAATAATAAAAATGAGCCTGATAATAACAATAATATAGCTTTATTAGTCTACACAGCNGGAACCACTAATACACCAAAGGCGGTCATATTAAATCATTCAAGTTTTTGTGAGTTTGCGCTGAATAATCTTAACCCACCTGATCCTGANTTTTCNGAAGTTAATTTACTTTCTGTCCCACTATATCATGTTGCAGGTATTCAAACTTTGATATCAGGAATATATTCAGGAAGAACCACAATAATACAAGATCAGTTTGAAACAAAAAATTGGATGGACTTAGTCGATCAACATAAAGTTAATAGAGTTATGTTAGTGCCAACAATGTTAAAACAAATCATTGATAATGAAGATTTTAAGAATTANAATTTTGAGTCACTAAAAGTAATTACTTACGGAGCCGCGCCAATGCCAATCAGTGTTTTAAAAGACGCTATAATAAAATTTCCTAAAGCAAATTTTATTAANGCATTTGGTCAAACTGAAACTGCAGCAACAATCACTTCACTTGGACCTGAAGACCACAAAATAACAGGGTCCGATGAAGAAAAAAAATTAAAGTTAAAAAGGTTAACATCAATTGGNAANTCATTGCCAGATGTCGAAATTAAAATTGTTAATGATNAAGATGAAGATGTTGAACCTTTTGTAATTGGNGAAATTATAGCTAAGGGCGACAGAATAATGTCAGGATATTGGAACAATCAAGAAGCAACCAATTCAGTATTAAAAGAAGGATGGCTTTATACTGGTGATTTAGGATATTTTGATCAAGGAGGATATATATTTCTTTCTGGAAGGGCAAAAGATTTTATTAAAAGAGGAGGAGAAATGATTTCTCCTGAAGAGATAGAGCAGATATTATATGGTCATAGTAGTATTTCAGAAGTTGCAGTGATTGGATTNCCTGACGACCAATGGGGAGAAGTAGTAGTAGCTGTTATTGGATTAAAAGAAGCAAAGATTGTAGATCAAGAAGAAATATTAGATTTTTGCAAAGACAAATTGTCANGTTANAAGAGACCAGAAAAAATAATAATAGTAGATAAACTACCTAGAAATTCAATGGGGAAAATCTTAAAGAAAGATCTAAGAAANAAATATTCATAACTAGCTTGTGGATATTTTTTTGAATTTCGTGTATTCCCATAAAGTTTCAGGTATATCGATACTCAAATCTTCATTTTGATATGTTTCTAGTATTGCTATTATTATTCTTGGAAGAGCTAATCCAGATCCATTTAATGTATGTAAATATTCAGTTTTTGATTTAGGGGTTTTTTTGAATTTAGTATTAGATCTTCGACTTTGAAAATCTGTGCAATTTGATACAGAACTTACTTCTAACCATTCTTTAGACCCCGGAGACCATACTTCTATATCGTAGGTTTTATTTGAACAAAAACCTAAATCNCCAGTGCACAACAGTTTTATTCTGTAAGTAAGCCCCAGTTTTTTACAAAGCGANACACATGTGTTCAGCATGGANTCTAAAGTGTCATTAGATTTTTCAGGTTCTACAAATTGATATAATTCAACTTTTTCAAATTGGTGTACTCTTTTAATTCCTCTAGTATCTTTTCCAGCTGCAGCTTTTTCATTTCTAAAACATGATGTTTGCGCAACAATTTTTATTGGTAAGTTGTCAGCTGAGACTATTTCATTAGCATAAATATTTGTTATTGGTACTTCTGCTGTAGGTATAAGCCACAAATCTGATTCTTGATCACTAAACATCGTGTCTCTGAATTTTGGTAGTTGTCCAGCACCCTCCACAACGGATTCTTTCACTAAATTTGGTACGTANTATTCTTCGTAATCATTACTCAAATGATTATCTAACATCCAATTTGCCAAAGCTCTTTGTAATTGAGCNGCTTTATTTTTCAATATATAAAACCTTGATCCAGACAATTTCACTCCTCGCTCAAAATCGATTAGATTAAGCTTGGTACCAATATCCCAATGAGGAAGAGGAGTAAAATCATTATCAGCTTGATAGTTTTCTGAAAAAATAACTTTATTTAAATCTTCATTTTCACCTACAGGAATATCTTCTGAAGGAATATTTGGTATAGCTAAAATAGATGATTTTAGTTGTTCGTTAATTATTGCTAAATCTTTTTCTTCTTCTTTTATTTCTTGTCCTAAGAGTCTCATATCGTCAATGATATTTTGAGGTTTGATTTTCATTTTGCTTAACTCTTTAGAAGTGGTATTTCTTTTTGATCTTAATAAATCAATTTTTTCTATTAATTTCCTTCTTTTTGTGTCAAATTCTGTAATTTTATCAAGCTCGGATTTATCAACATTTCTGTTGATTAGAGATTCTATTGTTTTGCTATCTTTACTTCTTAATAGATCTATATTTATCATTATTTATTTTTTATTTGAATGTTGATATTTATTGTATTATTTCTTTTAGTTTGTCAGCAACGGTATTTATATCTTTTTCATTTATTGTTCCCATTCTAAAAATTAAAGAATGAGAATCTGATCCTCTTGCCCAAATNCTTGGAGTACCTGATGCCAGTTTCTCAGAAATATCAAATGCATTAATATTATCATCAAATGTGATTTTTATACCTACCGTAGAGCCTGATATTTCNGGTTCTGATAATTGAATATTTGAAATAGTATTTAAAAGTTTTAAAAGCTTTAGTGCTTTTTTTTCGTCTTTTTCTATACGTTCTTCGTGATTCATTGTTAACCAAGTTTTCAAAGCTACANAAACAGCNATAACATCCTCTTTATCCATTTTCATNGANCTTCCAATTGTTCTCATTTTGCCAAATTCAAATCCTATGAAGCTATGTAATTTTGCAGCTTCTATGATTTNTGCTTTACCAACAACCATTCCAGTTCCATTTAGNGCCCCAAAGTATTTTGCTCCATATGCAACAGCATCTGCTCCNAATTTAGTAAATTNNGATAANTTGTCAGNTGGGTATACTTGTCCTGCGGCATCAACAATTACGTATAGATTATAATCTTTNGCAATTTTTATAATAGTTTCAATATTTAAAGCTTTTGTATGATCTCCNGAAGAATTAACTGTTGTTCCACCTGCCAAGTAATGAATTGCTAAAGTATTTTTGTTTATAGCTTTGATTACATGANCAACTAAAGTTTCCTCATNATCGCCAACTTCTATTAATTTAGCACCTGCCACTTCTATTGCCTTATCATAAGGGACTCTTAATTGTTTTTGTATAATGACTTCATTTTTCATACCGGATGTATTAGGAATTTGTTCAATAAGATTTTTATTTTTTCCTGTCATTGCGCCTGCCGTAGCAAGTGTTAATCCTGCAGCAGCTCCAGGGGTTATTAATGCTGATTCGGATCCAATCAGTTTTGCAACCAAGTCATTACATTTATTAGTTAAATCTTCCATGCTTACATAGTTTNGAGATGCAGACTCAATTGCCTCTTTTACTTCTCCAGAAGCTGTATTACCNCCAAGTACGGTAGAATTACCTAAACAATTTATTACTTTTTTAACACCTATTTCATTATAAATATCCATNNTNGANTCCNNTAAAAATATAAAATATTTATTCTTATTTTGTTATTATTAAATATATTTAAGACATAGTACTATGAATATAATTGATGTACATACACATTTTTTCCCCAAAGATATGAAAGTAAACAGATCTAAATATTGTAGCTTAGATCAAANTTTTTCTGAATTATATGGAGAAGAAAGAATTAATATTCCAACAGAAGATGAATTGAGTGAAATTTTAAATGANGATCCAAATATTAAATTAGTGATACAGAGTATAGGTTACCAAGATCTTGAATTGACAAAATATACNAATGATTTTTTAATTGATATGTCATTAAAGTATGATCAAGTAAAAGTCTTTGGTTCAATAAATATAAATTGGGGTGTCAATAAATGTTTGGAAGAAATAGAAAGGATGAAAAAGAAAGATGTTTCGGGGATTGGTGAATTACATCCAGATTCGCAAGGTTTTGATTTGTTGAATTTTGAGTTGTTTGATCCCATAGTAGAAAATCTTGTATCAAATAATATGATTTTAAATTTACATTCATCTGAACCTGTTGGTCATATTTATAATGGTAAAGGCAGTATGTTTCCAGGCAAATTGTATTCTTTTGCAGCTAGATACCAAGAATTAAAAATTATTCTTTCCCATTTAGGTGGTGGACTCCCTGTTTATTATTTTATGCCTGAAGTAAAAAAAGATTTAAAAAATGTATATTATGATACTGCGGCAACAGATTTCTTATATGAGCCAAGAATTGTCAAAGTTTTTTGTGAAATTTTAGGCTCTGAAAAGATATTGTTCGGCAGCGATTATGGATTGATTAAAATTGACAGAGCTATACAAAACATTCGTAATTCAAAATTAAATCCTGTCGAATTAGAAAATGTGTTATTTAAAAATGCTTTAAATTTATTATCTTGGTAAAAAAAAATATATCGAATATAATGTTTTTAATATAAATAAAATAGGTGTGGAGGTTCGAAAATGGCAGATGAATCAAATTTCCCAAAATGTATGAAGTGTTCAAAAGGCGGAACGCTATTACCACTTTCAGATTTTGGTAATCACGGTGCTGCAATTCACTATAAGGCATGGGTGTGCAATGTTCCTGATTGTGGGTATAACTTGAAAATTAGAAATGGAGATGTATATATAGATGAACCAATTGCGAGTGGCGAATCTCATTCTCCTAGGATGCGTTAAGATATACAGATATTGAATTTTTTTAAATTATTTTTAAAGTATCGAATTATTGAAATTTTAGGATTTTCTTTTTTAATTCTAGGAGGACTACTTTATGTTTTTATTCAATATTCTAATGAAACTATTAACGATTTAAATACTGAAACAATTCAGAATTTCAATCCTGAAAAAACTCAACAAATTTCTGATACGATCAATAATACTAATGATAACCCCAATAATCTGACTAGTGCAAAAAATATTATAAAATCAGGAACAGAAGTCACTATCGTTAACCAATCTGAATATAATTCAGATCCATACCAGGAATTACCAGCAAATTTCAAATTGTATAAGAAATCAATTTTTGATTTCTTTGATGACAATTCGCCTAAGGTAATTTCAATCAATGAAATAGGATTGAAATCTGATATTAAAGAATTAGAGATTGTAGATTTAGGTAATTCTTCTTCGTATGAAACACCTAAAAACATTGTTGGGCATATTCCTCAAACTGTAAATCCTGGAGAGAAAGGTAAATCCTGGTATTTTGGTCATTTAGAAAGTTTTATTAAAAAGGAAGGGAATGTTTTTCACATGCTTCCAAAGATACCTGAATTAATGAAATCTGATCCTTATATATTTATTCACATTAAAACTAATTCTAAAACTTTCGTTTATCAAATTTATAAAACACAAGTAGTTCCAAAAGAAGAGTTAGTTTTAGATATTGAGTCAGAATATTCTGAAGTTATTCTAGTAACATGCGTTCCTAGTTTTCTTTATCATTCAAGGTTGCTGATATATTCTAAATTAATAGGAACTTATTGAATTAGTTTGTGAAGTCGATTTAATATTGAGCTATTAACTTCTAACTCAAAGCTATCAACTTTATAAGATGAGGTTGCTGTTATTCCATCCACTCCGCCTGCATCAACAAAATCTTTAATTAATTTTTCATCTTCAGGAATTGATGGTAGAAGATTTTTGTTTGTAATTTTAGACAACCCAGCCACTAAGCCGTACCCACCCCAATTTGATGTACTGGCAGGTATTAATAAATCAGTTGTAGTTATACATGGAGGATTTGATAATTCTGTTGAATTTTTTATGATATGTTTTAGGTTACCCATACCAATTTCATTTCCACCATCTCCTATCCCAATACTTGGAATATTATTGTTAAGAAGATATTCTGTTTTAGAGTTGAATTCTTCAATTTTTTTACCTCTACTATTCAGATAGTCTCCGTCCACAGTAGGCCCGCATCTTTCAATTGAAATAATTAGACTCGGATTTAAATCGCTTATCATTTTATCAGCAGTAATAGCGCTTTGTTCATGATTTTGCATTGGGAAAATTTCGAGATTATCATCTGCTGATAATACTTTTTTTATTGGAGGTTGTGAGAATTCATCAGTAATATAAGTTACTTGGTAACCTATTTTTTTCAAAGCATTTCCTATTGCTATAGCACCAATTGGGCCATCAGTTTCAGCAGCTCCTGCTGAAAGAATATAAAATCCAGTTAATATAATTGCCTTATTCGGATTATTTAAAATAATATTTGCAGCATCTTCGCAAACAGTGTCAGAAACATGAGGGAGAAGCATTGAAATACCTCTTTTGTCATTGTCAGTTATTATGTTTTTAATTGTTTCCATATATATCCTTCCCTTAAATTACTGCAACTGATTCATCTCTCGTACTTGTAACAAACATATATCCAGGTGAATGGGTAATCATTATTGGAGGTTTAGACTTTAAAGCTACTGCCTGTGGGGTAACCCCGCAAGCCCAAAAAACAGGAATTTCATTATCTTTAATTTCAGATTTTTCGCCAAAATCAGGTGTGTTGATGTCCTGAATTCCTATTTCACCAGGTTCGCCAATATGAATCGGAGCACCATGTGTACCAGGAAATCTACTAGTTACTTGGACTGCTCTAACAAGATTTTCTTTATGGATTGGCCTCATTGAAACAACTGTTGGCCCACTAAATTTACCAGCTGGTTTAGTATCAATATTAGTAATATACATTGGGACAGTTGTATCTTGTTCAATGTGTCTTAGTGGTATGTCTGCGTTGAGCATTGCTGTTTCAAATGTAAAGCTACACCCAATTAAGAAAGATACTAGGTCATCTTGCCAATAATCTAATATATTTTTTGTTTCAGATTTCAGTTCTCCATTTTCGTAGATTCTATAAAATGGGACATCAGTTCTAATATCAGCTCCCTTAGCAAGAATTTTAGGTTCAAATTCTCCGGGTTCCATAACTTCAAGTATAGGACATGGCTTAGGATTTCGCTGACAGAAAAGAAGAAAATCAAAAGCATATTCTTGTGGCAGGGGAACTAAATTAGTTTGTAAATAACCTAGAGCAACTCCTGCAGTAGATTTTAGATATTCATCTTTACGAACTAAATTCCATAATTCTTGTGGAGTTTCAATCATTTCTGTTGTATTCATAGCTTGTCCAAAAATTTAATTTTTTATAAAAACTTGAATATAGTATAACAAACTAGGACTATTAGTAGATATTACTAATAGTCCTAGTTCAATTTTTCACAATTTTTAATAAAGTTTTGTATAAAGGATAGTAAAAAAAAAATATTTTTATGTTATGATCTCATTGAAGTAATTTTTATATATTTTTTATGTATTTGGATGTCAGAAGATTATAAAGATGAATATATTTTAGACATTATTGAAAATCAGCATTATACAACGCGTACAATATTGTCTTCTTTGTTGACTGTACAAGATGATATAGGATACCTGCCTAAAAATTCAATAAATGTAGTTGCAGAATTTATGGATGTTTCAATTAATGATGTTTGGGGAGTAGCTTCTTTTTATTTGAATTTCAGATTTGATCCTCCTGGTAAATTTAACCTAGAGATATGTTGGGGACCTTCTTGCCATATTGGTGGCGCATCAGAATTACAACAAACAGCATTAAAGAAATTAAAATTAGAAAATCAAGGCGATACGGATGATGGTAAATTTACATTGAAATTCAATACATGTTTGGGAGCTTGTCCTCAAGCCCCACTCATTAGCATTGATCATAAACTATACGGCAAAATGAATTCTAAAAAATTTTCAAAAATAATGGATGAACTAATTTGAGTTACGAAAGTCTGAAAAATGATAGCGATAAAAGATGGCAAGAGCTAACAAAAGGTAATGTTCCTTGGATTAGAGTTAGTGATGCTATGTGTTGCGGATCCTCCTTAGGTTCGGATGAAATAATTGAAGTTTTAAAAACATATAGTAAAGCAAATAATTTATCAATAAATATTGACACTGTTGGATGCCATGGATTGTGCTATGCTGGAACAATTATAGATGTATTATTACCAGGCAATCCTAGAGTATTTTGGGGCTATATTACTCCTGACAACGTTGTTAAGACTGTCGATAGTTATATCACCAATAATAAGATTGTGAAGCAAAACTTGTTAGGATCACTAGGAGAAGAATCTATTAAAGGTGTTTCAAATTTTACTGACCTACCGGGTGTGAAATATCAAAGCAGAATAGCATTAAAAAATTCAGGAAATATAGCATTTAATGATATTTACCAATATATTGCTAATGATGGATTTTCCGGATTAAATAAAGCTTTAAATTCGATGAGTTCAGGGGATGTTATTAATGAGGTAAAAAACTCAGGATTAAGAGGTAGAGGAGGAGCAGCATTTCCTACTGGTGTTAAATGGAGTTTTATGGCAAACTCGAATGGGAAAAAATACATACTATGTAATTGTGAGGAAGGAGATCCAGGAGCTTTTAATGATAAAGGTATTTTAGAAAGCGATCCTTTTACTTTGATAGAAGGAATGATAATCGCAGGTTATGCAACTAATTCTACTAATGGATATGTATTTATTAGACATGGACACGAAGGCCCAATTGTTCGAACTGAACAAGCAATCAAACAAGCTTATGAGAATGGATTATTAGGAGAAAATATTTTAGGATCCGGATTTTCTTTTGATATCGAAGTGTCACTTACTGGAGATTCGTATGTTGCAGGAGAAGAAACTGCATTAATGGAATCTATAGAAGGTAAAAGCTCAAGGCCAAGATCGAGACCACCGTTTCCTGCAGCTTATGGAGTGTGGGGACATCCAAGCACAATTAATAACGTTAAATCATTATCTTATGTTGCAGAAATAATAAGAAATGGAAGCGAGTGGTTTAAATCAACTGGTACTGAAAGTAGTTCAGGTACTGCTATTGTATGCTTATCTGGAGACATTGCAAATCCAGGTATGTATGAAGTGGAAATGGGATTATCAATTGGAGATGTGATTGAAAAATTAGGTGGAGGAATTCCGGGTGGGCGAAAACTTAAAATGCTTCAAACTGGGGGTCCGTTAGGTGGTGTTTTAGGATCTGATAGCTTGAAAGTGAAGATAGATTTTGACGAAATGGCCAAAGCTGGAGCAATTTTGGGATCAGGAGGAATCATTGTTGTTGATGACAGGACTTGCGCGGTAGATTTGACTAAATCATTAGTAGCCTTTTGCCAATATGAATCTTGCGGAAAATGTTTTCCTTGTAGATTAGGAATGACTCATTTATTAGAAATTGTTGAAAAAATTTCTAGAGGTGAAGGTAAAATAGAGGATCTGGCTTTAATGAATAAAATTGGCAAGAATATGCAAGCAGGATCTTTATGTGGACATGGACAATTAGGTTACAATCCGATAAGTTCAGCATTGAAACATTTCCAGAAAGATTTTGAAGAATGTATGAATGGTAATTGTCCTACAGGAAGTTGTGAAAAACGAAATATTGTTTTTCCAATCAATACTAGACCTAATGCTTGGCAAGCTAAAACAGGGCAAGTTTATCAGGGCAAGATAAAAACAGGAACAGGTGATGAATGATAGAAAGTAATATTGATACTGTAGATATAACTATTGACGGTAAAAAAATCAAAGCAAATAAAAATACAAATATTTTGCAGGCTGCTATGGACGCTGGAATGTATATTCCTTATTTGTGTTATTACCCTGGAATGAAATCGTATGGTGCTTGTAGGATGTGTGTTGTAGAAGTAGAAGGAGGCAGAGGAGCGCCAGCTTCTTGTACGACTCCTGTTGCTGATGGTATGAAAATTAATACTCAAACAGACGAGTTGGTTGATTTAAGAAAAGGGATCATGGAATTACTTCTATCAGAACATCCGCACGGTTGCCTAACATGCCATAGAATTGATTTGTGTGGACCAAGTGACATATGTTTAAGACATGTATCTGTTAATGATAGATGTATAACTTGCCCTAAAAACGAGAGATGTGAGCTAAAAGATACAGTACGCAGCTTAGATATGGAAATGAATAGTCCCTTAACGTACAACTATAGAGGAGAGCATGTCAAAAATGATGACCCTTTATGGGACATGGACATGAATTTGTGTATAGTTTGTGCTAGATGTGTCAGAGTTTGTTCAGAAGTTCGAGTAGATAATGCTTTAACTGTAAAAGAAAGAGCAGGTAAAGTTATAATTGGAACATCTATGGGGGACAGCTTAATTGATGCAGGATGTGAATTTTGTGGAGCATGTTTAGATGTGTGCCCAACAGGTGCAATAGTTGAAAGAGATTACAAATGGGAAAAAGCCGAATCCAAAACCAAGTCAGTATGTAATTATTGTCCAGTTGGTTGCACAATTGATTTAGAAACAAATGCTAGAGAAAAATTAGTCAGAATAGGTAGTAATTTGTCAGGTCCTGCTAATAAGGGACAAACATGTTTCAAAGGTAAATTTGGATTTGATTTTGTCAATTCCAAGTCCAAATTATTATATGCAATGCAACGTAAAAATAAAACTTTAGTCAAATCTACAAATACTGAAAACATGGAATCTATTTCAAATTTAATTAAAAGTACTGATCCGCAAAATTATGCAATGATAATAGATTCTACTATCACAAATGAAGATATGTATTTATCTAAAAAATTCGGATCAGAAGTAGTAGGGTCAAATAATATTATTTCCAATGCAGATATCGATAGTGGACTTAGGCATAAATTAACTGAAACATTAGGATTTTCATCAGCTTCAAATACAATACAGGATTTGAAAAACTCAAAATCATATTTGGTTGTTTCCTCAAATATAACTGAAAATCATAACATTTTATCATTGCCTATAAAACAATCAATTGATTCAGGTAAATCTAAATTGGTTGTTATTGATCAAAGAGAAACAGAAATTACTAAGTTTGCATCATTATGGTTAAATCCGTACCCAGGTACAGAAGCTTATTTGATTGGTGGAATTATAAGATCAATAATTGATCAGTCTCTAGAAAATAAAGACTTTGTTGAAAATTATTCTCAAAATTATTCGGATTTCAGAAAATCGATATGGAAATTTGATTTAATTAAAGTATCTTCTATTACAGGCATCAGCGTTGAGGATATTAATGAGGCTGTTAATATATTAGCAAATGGTCCGATGGCTACTATATATTCAAATGAAACAATCAAACCTCAAAGTTTAGATGAACTAGTTAAATTGTTAATTGACCTAAGTCTTGTTACTGGCAATATGGGGCAAAAAGGTGGTGGGATTTATCCAATGTTTAGAGGATCTAATTCGCAAGGAGCAACTGACTTAGGTTTAACTACTGTTGTTAATAATCCATCTAATTTAGATATTACTGACAATAGAGATATATCCTATAACAAAATATTAGAAATGATAAAAAATAATCAAATTAAAGTATTACATTTGGTTGGTGATTTTCATGAAGATTACAATGATAACTTATTTGAAATTATAAATAATGTTAAAGATAATATGAAAATAATTTCTCACAAATCACTCTCTAGTAGTAACAGGAATGAAGTGTCAGATTACATTATGCCTTCCACAACTTTTGCTGAATCAGAAGGTACGAAAACCAATATTGAAAGAAGAATTCAATTGTTAAATATTGCTATAAAGCCTAAATATGATCAAACCCAAATATATAAATCCATGCAAAATCTGTCAAAATATTTTGGTAGTAAAAAATTTCAATATAATAAAATCGAGAGTGTTTTTGCTGAAATATCTGATTTTATTCCAATGTACAAAAACATCAATTACAAATTTATAAAGAAAAACAGAAACATTACTTGGCCAATTTCTGAAAACAATAAAAATAATATTTTGTATTCAATGAAATTAAATGCTATTAATGAGAAATTCAATTTTAAAATATCTGATCTTGACGAATCAATGTTTGGACGAAATGGTTCGTATTTAGCTCTTGGAAGAGTATTGAATAAATCAAAATTTTCAATTTCTCACAAATCTAAGGAACAATCTAATTTTAAACAAATGTATAACTTGTCTATGCATCCTGATGATGCTATTAAGCACCAATTAAAACAAAACCAAATAATAAAATTAATTCCTGAAAATTCTGACCCCATAGAATGTATTGTTATTACTAATGGGAAAACAAAAGATGTATTTGCGATAACTACTTTATTTGGAAATATGATTCAAACTTTGGATGAGACTAAATCTGATTTGAAATATTATTTAGTACCTAATTTAGATGTTGTTTCTGTTCAAATAAAAAAATAAACTGTATTTATAATTTTTTTTATTTGATATGAATACAAACTTTTCGTCCAAAAAAAAACTTCTTCAGACTAAAATTGTTAAAAGAGAAGATATTAGTGACCTGATGATTAAAATATGGGTTACTAAACCTCCTGAATATTCTTTCAAGCCTGGACAGTATTGCACGTTGGGTGTAAATGGCATAGAGAGAGCATATTCTATTGCTTCATCACCTGATGAAAATCTTATTGAATTGTTTGTAGAATTGGTTGAAAAAGACGAAGGCGGTGTATTAACACCAATAATATGGGACATGAAAGAGGGTGATACTTTTACCATGAGACCAAAAGCTAAAGGTATTTTTCAAATCAAAGATCAGACACTAAAGAATTATCTTTTGATAAGTACGGTGACTGGTGTGGTCCCTTATGTAAGTTTTGCTCGAACATATCTTCAAAATAATCAAGATAATATGAAATTCCATATTTTGCAGGGATCAAGTTATGTAGATGAATTTGGTTATTTTGATGAATTACAAAAATTATCAGTAGTTAATAATCAAAATTTAAATTATGTTCCAACTATAAGTAGACCCAGTGAAAAAAGAAATTTATCATGGGAAGGTTCTGTAGGTAGAGTGAACTTAATTGTTGATCAATATATTGAAAGTAATAATTTATCTCCTGAAAATACAATTGTCTTTGCCTGTGGTAATCCTGATATGATAATTGATATTCAAAATAATTTAGAGCATAAAAAAGGTTTTACTGTTATTGAGGAAAGATTTTGGAAATAAATGAGTAGTAAAATGACTCCTGCTTGGGAACAGTATGTTAATATCAAAAAAGATTATGCTGACGTTGTATTGCTATTTAGAATGGGTGACTTTTATGAAGCTTTTGATAAAGATGCTCATGTTTTATCTGAAAAATTAGAAATTACTCTTACTCAAAAACAATTTGGTAAAAACCAAAAACATGATCTGGCAGGATTTCCGTATCATTCTTTAAGCCAACATTTATCTACGTTGTTAAAAAAGGATGTCAAAGTAGCAATTTGTGAGCAGACTAGCGAACAAACAAATATAAAAGGAATTATAGAGAGAGAAGTTGTTAGAGTAGTTAGTCCTGGAACAATATTTGAAGATTATATGTTAGATAACCAATCTAATAATTATTTAACAAGCTTGTATTTTTCAAATAATATTATTGGAATATCATATATTGATGTTTCAACTAGTGAAATCAAAGTTTCAAAATTGAACACTCAATCTTTATCATCGGAGATATCAAGATTGAATCCTGCTGAATTAATAATTAATAATCGAGACGGAATTGATTTATTAGATCACTCAAGTAAAATGATTCTTCCTGAAGATGATTTTGAAGATTTTATTTTTGAATCAAATGTTGTTCAAAGTTTAAATAAATTAAGTGAACAAGAATGGTTTTATAGTAACAATGTGGAAAAAAAAGCTTTTGTTGGATTATTAAATTATTTATATAAAAATAAACTTTTAACTAATATTAATTTTGAAAATACAGAGTATTATCAATTTTCAGATTTTATGTTCATAGATCCCCAAACAAGAAAAAATCTTAGTTTGTTTTCTTCTAATTCCAATTCTTTTTCTTTATTTAATACAGTTAATAGTACTCAAACCTCTATGGGCGCAAGGCTTTTAAAACATTATATTGGACAACCTCTAATTAACAAAAATAAAATACTATATAGACAAGAAATAGTTGATTGGTTTTTTGAAAATAATCCAGTTACAAATGAATTCAGATCACAAATAACCGAAATATCAGATATAGAACGATTAATATCTAAAATCTCTAATTTCAACTCTGAACCTAGAGATGTTATTTCTTTGTCAAAAAGTATAAAAACCTTGATTCATAGTACTCAATTTTTATCCCAGAAAAATGTATCAGATAATATTAAAGGATTAATTGATGAATTACCTGATATTAGTGATGTAAGTTTATTAATTGAAAAAACTTTTAATATTGATTATTCAGGAAAATTGGGAGATGGAGATCTTATCAAAAAAGGAGTATCCGAGAAATTAGATGAATATTTATATTCATTAAAAAATTCAAAACAAATACTTTCAGAATTAGAACAAAGAGAAAAAGAAAAATCCAAAATAAAAAACTTGAAAATCAGATTTAATAAAATTTTCGGTTACTATTTTGAAGTCACAAAATCACAGATTGAAAATGTACCTGATTATTTCATAAGAAAACAAACTTTAGTAAATGCAGAAAGGTTTTTCACTGAAGAATTAAAAGAATTAGAAACAAAAATTACATTGTCTGTTGATTTGGTGTCCGAATTAGAGAGAGAAATATATAACGAAGTCAATGACTTTATAATTTCTAAATCTTCTTTAGTTTTGAAATCATCTGAAATCATATCAAAATTAGATGTGTTTTCAAATTTTGCAGCAATATCTAAACAAAATAATTATATCAAACCTATAATTAACGATTCTAAAAACTTACAAATAAATAATTCAAGACATCCTATGGTGGAAAAAATTATTGAGTCAGGTAAATTTGTTCCAAATGATGTGTTTATAGATGATTTGAGTGAACAAATTATACTTTTAACTGGGCCTAATATGTCAGGTAAATCAACTTACATCAGACAAATAGGAATTTTGGTTCTAATGGCACAAATTGGTTGTTATATATCAGCCTCTTCTGCAGAAATAGGAATTGTTGATCGAATATTTACTAGAGTAGGATTGGAAGACGATTTATCAGAAGGCAGGTCAACTTTTATGACTGAAATGTTAGAAACTTCATTGATATTAAATGAAGCATCAGATAGATCATTGATCATTCTTGACGAGATTGGTCGTGGGACAAGTACTTACGACGGATTGGCTATTGCGATGTCTGTAGCTGAATATATACATGAAAGTAATCATCTGAAATCAAGAACCTTATTTGCAACACATTTTCATGAAATGACATCATTGGAATCTGATTTTAAGAGGATTAAAAATTATTATGTTAGTGTAGTCGAAGATGGTGATAAAGTAGTATTTTTACATGATATTAAAAGAGGTATATCTGAAAGAAGCTACGGTATATATGTGGCTGAACTAGCAGGACTACCTACTGAAGTTATTCAAAAATCTAAATTATTACTGTCTAATCTTGAATCAAAATCTGATCTTTCATTTGAAAATATTCCTGAACAGCTACCATTAAATTTAATTGAAAATAATTATGAAGATATTAAAGATTTAATAAATTCAATTGACACAGATGGGATCACTCCATTAGATGCACTAATAAAATTATCAGAAATCAAAGATAAATTTAAAGAAAAATAACCAAACTTACAACTTAAATTTAATTGAAATAAACAGTTGTATGTTTTTCAATGATTATAATTATTTATTTCAACTTATTATGTTAAACATTAATGATAATTTAAATTTAAAGGTTTTTGAAGAAGAACAAATTTATCTATATGATGAAAATAGTTCAGATATTTTAATGTCATTTTATTCGGTTAGTCCTAAAAGTAATTTTCAAAATCATTTAAAACTAACCCAAAGTAATCCAGACATAATCGAGTATTTGAATCTTTTGAATTTTTCATATTTTGAAAACCATTCTTATTCGTTAGATATTGTGTTTTCTCAAAAATTAAATATGTATATCGACAATAACTTTGTTCTTTTTAATAATAATTTTGTTGTAAATGATGCGTTAGCTGAATTGAAAATTATGTGGATTATATTGTTAAGTTATAATCACTTCAATAATCCTACAAAGAAAACAAAATCTAGAATATTAAAGATATTAGATCATTGTGTGAGGACTCATTCACTTGATTTGGTTACTCCTACAAAAAACTTCAAATCATCTTATTTTTTGGATTTATTGTCAAACAATGAAAATGATTCTTTATTAAAAAAGACTATGTCATTGTATGTAAAAGATGTTTTCAATAATCATTCAAATGCTCTTCCGAATATTAAATTTGAATTTGATATTAATTCAAATGATTTAAAAATTAAAAATAAACGCAATGATTGTATTAATTACTTATGGAAAGAATTTATTAACTCGATTGTAAATAAATTGAATTACAAATTATGTGAATATTGCAACGAATTGTTTAGTACCAATAACGAAAGAAAAATATTTTGCACATATATATGTAAAAACAGAAAAAGCTCAGCAGATTCATATCAAAGATCTAAAAAAAGAAATTTAATTAAATTAAATTCTGTTCCTGGATTTTCAAATAATAACAAACCTTACAAAATTATCACTGAATAAAACTTGGTAAATAATTGAAACAAAAGCATATATTTATAGCTATTTTTATAGTTTTTCTTTGGGGATTTAATTTTGTAGCTTTAAAAATTACCGTAACCTCATTGCCTCCAGTATTTGCAGCAGCTTTGCGTTTTTTGATTTTATCTATTCCTTGGATATTTTTTGTAAAAAAACCCAATATTTCTAAAACTCAATTTATTTCTATTCCATTGACCTTAGGCGTTTTTCAATACAGTCTTTTGTACTATGGAATGAGTTTAGGATTATCAACTGGATTGAGTGCTGTTATCCTTCAAACCCAATCATTTTTTTCTGTTTTCATTTCATCTGTATTCATGAAAGAGAAACTTAAAAGCAAAGAAATTTTTGGATTGATTGTAGGTGCTTTTGGTGTTTTATTGTTATTTTTATTTAATGATGGTGATTTCAAAATTGAGTCTGTTATAGTAATTCTTTTTGCTGCTATTTCATGGGGTGTGGCAAACATTCAATTAAAGAATCTTGGTAAAATTAATATGATATCTTTTTTGATTTGGATATCACCTATTGCGGCTGTGTTTTTATTTGTAATATCGATATTGCTAGAATACGAAGACATTAAAAAAATTAGCATTACCCAATTAGAAATCCGTGTCATTTTATCAGTTTTATACACTGCATGCCTATCAACATTAATCGGATTCTCTTTATGGCAATTTTTACTTAATAAATATAATTCAGTAAAAGTTACACCTTTTGGTTTGTTAGTGCCCGTAACCGGATCAATTTTTGGATTTTTATTTTTAAATGAGATTTTAGAGATATATCAAATTATTTCAGGAATTATTATTATTACAGGATTAATAATGATATCGTATAAAAAATAGATTTTAATTGGAATCTATTTTTATTTACTAGGTATTATTTTACTAGGCCACCAATTTTTTTGCCCTAATAACTTAACCAAAGCTGGTACTAACAATGTCCGTGTTATAAAAGTATCTATAATAACACCTATTGCTACTGCAAATCCTAATTGAAACAGATCAGTAAGAGGTAAGACCATTAATGCAGAAAATGTTCCGGCTAATATTATTCCAGCTGAAGTAATAACACCACCCGTTTGTGATACTGCTATCCGAGTTGCTTCTGATAATTCATTTATCCTTGCTTCTTCTCTGATTCTACTCATTAAATATATGTTATAGTCAACACCTAGCGCGTTTAAGAATACAAATAAGAAAAACGGTAATCCCGCAGTGTAAGCAGGTTGGTCAAAAATATGCCTGAACACTAATAACGATATACCAATTGTTGAGAAATATGTGAATATTATTGTTGCACATAAATAAATAGGAGCAACAACAGATCTTAGTAATACAAGCAGAACTAATCCAATGGCCAATAATATGATAGGCAGAACTACAATTTGATCTCTATTAACTGCTTCACGGGTATCAAATTGTACAGCAGTTTCACCTCCAACATATAGTTTAGATAAATCTATTCCTAACTGAGATGCTTCAGTTTTTATGTATTTTCTTATGCCAGGTATTAAGTCCATTCCTTTTTCATTGTATGGATTCTCATTTAAAATCAGTTCTATTTTAGAAATAGAATTGTCTGGTGACGAATAATTGCTTACTTTAGATTTAATTGCAAAAGATTGAGGATCTTGAGATGTAATATATTGTTGAATTTGATTAGCGCCTCCAATTGGTGACTCTAATCCAAAAGGTCTTGTCTGGCTTGATATACGATTTACTCCAGGAGCATTAATTAAAATTTTACTTAATGAATCAATTTTTTCCAAGTTTGATTTTTCAAGAGCAGCATTTTCGGAGCCTAAATCTAAATAAACTTCAACTGGTGCTAATTCTCCAGGATTAAATCCCGATCTGAGTAATTCAAAGCTTTTAACGGAATCAGCATTGTTTGGCAAACTAGCTAATTGGTCATACGTAGGCTTGGCTCCAATTAACCCTGTAAACATAAGGAGAAGGATTGATGATGTGATAATTAAAGTTGTGACTGGTTTGGTAATTACTAATTTAGCAATTCTTGAATAAATTGTTTCATTTGAATTTTTAGATGTTTTGTTTTTACCTATAGTGTAATGTAAAACAAGTTGAAATAGTCCTATTACAGAATAAAATGGGAATACAATTGATGCAATAAGTTTTGATCTCCATGAATAGTCAACAGGGAAAAATGAAAATTTACCCATTATACACATTAGTGAAGGAACTAGAGTCAAAGCAGCAATTAACATTAAAAATACAGCTATTCCAATTACCGGACCTAAAGATTGATAAGATTTAAGAACACATAATAATAATATTGAGGAAGCTATAATAATAGTTAATGCAGCTGAAGCTACAGCACCTCCAACTCCTTGCATTGTTTTTTTCATAGCTTGATGCTTATCTTTTGTTTTTGTTAATTCTTCTCTAAATCTTGATGAAATGAAAAGGCAGTAATCTGTGCCTGAACCAAATAAAACAACTGTCATTATTCCTGTAGATTGCCCATTTATACGAAGGAATTCTCCTGAGCCCTGGTCAATCCAAGCTATTACACCTTGAGCAATCTGAAAAACTAATCCAACAACAATTAATGGTAAAAGGGCTGTGACTGGCGATTTATATATTAATAAAAGTAAAACAAGTACAAGTATTACAGTAACAAGGAGTAATAATCCATCTATTGAACTAAAGACTTCTATAAGATCTGCTAATAATCCTCCAGGCCCTCCAACTAGGACTTCCAAATTATCAACACCGCTAAGCTCGTTTTGTACTATTTGTCTTAATTTTTTAATTTCTCCAGGATACTCATCATCAAAAGGGGGAATAGTCAAATTTAATATCATAGTCATAGTGTTTTCCGAGGGGGAAACAAATTCTGATTTCGCTTGAGGCAGGCTAAAAACAGATACTATACTTTTAAGTTTTAGAGATTCGTCAGATTTTATCTTAATTTCGATATCTGACAATATTTTTGTTTCTTCATTTGTGAATTTTTCTTTGTTTTTGGTTTGAGCAACAATTATGCTCGGCGCTTCTATGGATCCGGTGCTATAACGTTCTTCAACTAACCTTGCAGCTTTTGTAGACTCGGCACTCTCTGGTAGAAAATCGGTTTGATTAACACTTTCTGTGAGTTGAGGTGCGAAAGGTAAAATTAGACCTGCAGCAATTATCCATGTTGCAAGTACAATCCATTTACCACGCTTAGAACTTGAGAAATTTGTAATTAAATTAATTATAATATATACCTGACAGTTTTAATTAATTCTTTCACAAATGATTTTATTTATCAATATCTGAAGCAAATACTATTGATTACTAAAACTAAAATGTATCATAAATTTTTATTCCTGATAGTTTTTTCTATATTAGGTTATACATTTCTTATGGAAACTCAACATCTTGAAGCTCACAAGCCATTTTTCCCTCCATCGTCACCAATTAAAGAGAATGCTTTGCCTATTAACAAGCCTAATATTTCTCAAGTTTTTTATTTTGTTTTATCCGAAGACGAAAATGAATTTTGGTTTAAATTAAATTTAGAAAAAGGGCATAGTTTGATATTAGATTTAGGAACTCCTAAATTTGATATATATAAAAACATGTACCCTGATTTAACTTTGTATTACGAAAATGAAAAAATGGATATGGATAAATTGGTTGAATACAACATTGATAATAAATGGGGATTATCAGAATTTCATGAGCCATTTACTAATACTTATTCATGGATATATGTTAAAGATCGATATTCAATACCCATGGCAGGTAATTATTATGTTAGAGTTAAATCGGATTACAAGATGGATTACAGATTGTGGTTTGCTACTGGAATTATAGAGGATTTTGGTATTACAGATTTAGCAAAGTTTGCAGGAAATAGAAATACTATAAGAGAATTTCATACAAATGATTACGAGATTGAAAATGTACCTAATCCAGAAAGTGAGAAAAGTAATTTTACCAATGAATCTGAAGTTTCAACAGAGCAATCTGAAGTTTCAACAGAACAATCGGAAAGTAACACATTCATGATTTATGTTTTAATATTGTCTATATTTGTAATATTATTATTTATATATATAAATATAAGAAGAAACAAAACATAGGTGAAACAATGAAGTTGAAAAAAAATGATAAAGCTCCTAATTTTAAATTGAAAGACACAAATGGTAATTTGGTTGAATTAAGTGATTTTAAGGGCAAAAATTTAGTTTTGTATTTTTACCCAAAAGATGACACACCGGGTTGCACAATAGAAGCTTGTGAAATACGTGATAATTATTCTATGTTTATTGATAAAAATATTTCTATTTTTGGAATTAGTGCTGACGATGAACAATCACACAAAGCATTTACTGATAAATTCAAATTACCATTTCCTCTACTTGCTGATATAAACAGATCTATGTGCAAAGATTATGATGTTTTATATAAAACAACTATAGATGGAAATGAAGTTGAGAGAATCTCAAGAGTCACATTTATAATAGATAAAAATGGTGTGATTTCTAAGATATGGAACCCTGTTGATCCTAATGGACATGCTATGCAAATATTAGACTTTCTTAGTAGATAGTGTGTAGCTTTGGTTTTTGATTTAAAAAAGGTTAAACATGTCAAAATTGAATAGATATAAACCAATTAGAATTCTGTGGATTTTACTAGGAAGCCTTTCAGTGGGTATGGGAGTAATTGGAATATTTGTACCTGGATGGCCCACAACAATTTTTTTAATTGTAGCCTCATATTTTTATATCAGGAGTTCACGCAGATTGTACAATTGGTTAATAAACAACAAATTATTAGGGATTTATATAAAAAATTATCTTTTAGGAAAGGGCATGCCACTCAAAGCTAAATTAGTATCTTTGATTATTATGTGGCTATTTGGATTGTTGTCAATTTTAATGTGGATTCCTAATGATCTGTTTTTAATCAGAAGTATTGTTTTACTTTTATTAGTTATAGGAACTTTTTTTATAATAAGAGTTAAAACTTCAAAATAATTAAAAACCTACTGATGCCGCGTATAAAACGGCTAGTATAACTACCGGAACTGCTATTAGTACAGATTTCAACATATTAAATATTTATTGTATTATTAAAATTAATAATACAATAATAACAAAAGGAGGCACCAATGAGTATTTCTAAAGAAGAATTAAAAAAGCAGGTTACACAAGAAATAGAAAATAACAAAGATAAATTAATTAATTTTTCAAAAGATATCGCAGAAAATGCTGAAACTGGATATCGGGAATCAAAAACTTCTGCAAAGGTAAAAGAAATTTTTAAAAGTATTAATTTAGGGTTCACTGATGGGCACGCTATCACTGGAGTTAAATCCGAACCAATCAAAGGCAAGTCTGAAGGTCCTACAATAGCAGTAATAGGGGAATTAGATGGATTAATTGTTAAAGACCATCCTTTGGCTGATCCTAAAACAAATGCGGTTCATGCTTGTGGTCACAATTGTCAACTTGGATCTATGCTAGGCGTTGGATTGGGATTGATTAATAGTAAGGCAAATCAATATCTAAATGGCAATGTTGTTTTATTTGCGGTTCCTGCAGAAGAAACAATTGAGAATGAATACAGAATTAATTTAATTGATGAAGGTAAATTAGGATTTATGTCTGGCAAGCAAGAATTAATTAGAATAGGATCTTTCGATGATATTGATTCTGCAATGTTGAGCCATGCTACCACTAATCCGGAAGATAAAGATTTGTCTATAGGAGGAACATCTTTGGGACATGTAGTCAAATATGTTGAGTTTCATGGAAGAGCTTCGCATGCAGCAGGAGCTCCTTACGCGGGAGTGAATGCACTAAAAGCTGCAAACATTGCTATGATGGCAATGGATTTACAAAGAGAATCATTTAAAGATGAGGATAGAATAAGGGTTCATGGAATATTAACAGAAGGTGGCACTGCAACTAATTCAATCCCTTCTATAGTAAAACTCGAATGGAGAATTAGGGGACGTACAATTGATATAGTTAATGAAGTTAATGAAAAAATAGATAGATCATTGAGAGCAGGAGCTATGGCTATGGGTGCTAATGTTAGAATTAGATCTATTGCTGGTAATTTACCAATGCTTCAAAATAGTGAAATTAATGATTTGTATGTTAATAATGCGAATAATATTGTTGGTAGTGAAAATGTAAAGATTCATCCCGATACTCAATCGGGAGGATCAACAGATATGGGTGACTTAAGTCAAATTATGCCAATTATTCATCCAAGAAGTGGTGGCGCTATTGGCGTAGGGCATGGCAATGATTATTTTATTGATGATTATTATAAATCTGTTATTAATCCTGCTAAATCTATGGCAATGACAGTAATTGACTTGTTGTGGCCAGAAGAAAACAGATTAAAACAAATTATATCTAACAATGTTCCTCCCTATTCAAAAAAACAATATATAGCTTTGCAAGAAAGCAGAATGGGAAATGAATTTAGCGAATATATGAAGTCTTAATATTTACTCAATATTTGCACGATAGAATAAGCAAGATACAAGTTGATTAAGCACCTCCTTGTTTTAGAGGCTAGTAAATATTTACTAGCCTCTAATATTTTAATATGCTATGCATTATGAAATTAAAAAAGCAAATTATTCTCATTACTTTAATTTTTTCTTTATCTTGCTCGACTACCAGTATAGATTCAAATCAAAACAATCTAGACCCAAACTCGGAAATGTATAAATTGGTAGAAACAAATAATTCTACAAGAATTAACTTAAATGAAAGATATAACACAATAAAAAAAAGAAATGATGCAAAAAAAAGTAAATTTGAAAAAGAATTTTTAGATCGTTATAAAACTAATGATTTTAAAACAATATACAGTAACAGACCTTACACTTTAATTTATTTGTGGGAAGAATCATGAGCAACGTGCAGAGCTGCCAAATCCTCGGTGAGAGATTTAGAAAATAAATTAAACAAGAATGAAATTATACTTTATTCAATGGAAATTTCTCAAACAGATATAGGTAGGATATATTCGAATCATTTTCAAAATAAAATTATTCCTACAACTTATCTAGTTAACAATAAATTAGATTTGATTGACAAGAAAAATCTTACTCCGGACATATGGTTTGAAATGGACAGGAACAAAAATTTAATTCAATTATTATTAGAGAATTAAAAAATTCCAAAAAAAAAGCCAGCTAATTAAAGCTGACGTGAAACTATTATAGCACAATAAAAAACGTCTTGTCAACCCCCTTCCTTCATAAGCATGTTAAAACCATAAAAAAAATTTTTACATTGATTCCCACGATCCGTCAATAACTCTCCATAGATACCAAGAAAATATAGTTCTATAAGGTTTCCAATTTTTGGCTTCATTGATCATTTGTTTCTCTGTATGCTCTTTTTTGAATAGAATATTAAATCCTTTTCTTATAGCCAAATCACCAACCGGAAAAACATCAGGTCTTCCAAGAGAAAATATTAATATCATATCAATTGTCCACGGCCCAATTCCTTTAATTGTAATTAGTTTGTTTTTCAGATCAGCATCTTCCATCGAAGACAAATTTTTGTTGGTATACTTTGTTTCAATAAAAAATGTTGCTGTGGATTTTATATATTCAATTTTTTGTCGTGACAATCCAACTGATTTTAGTTGCAAATTTGTTGTACTTAATACTGCCTTCGGAGTTATTTTGTTTTCTGGGTACAATGCTTTGAATTTTGTATGCACACTATATGCAGCTTTTGTACTTATTTGTTGTGAAATAATAGACCTAAGTAATGATAGAAAAATATTTTTTGTACCACGGTCTAAATTGGGAGTGCCATATTGTGCATTTAATTTGTTAATTACAGGATAACTTTTTGAAAGATAACTGATTCCATTTACCAATTCGTTTTTATTAAATAAATTTATCATTTTTTAATGTGTGAATAATATTGCTCAATTTCTTTTTCATTAGCTACTTCTAAAGCTTTGGATTTAAGAGAATTCAATTTAAAAGGACCATATTCTATTCTTTTTAATTTAGAAATATTTAATTTTAAATATGACATTATATTTCGTATTTCTCTGTTTTTTCCTTCTTCTAAAGTTAATTTTAACTTAGTTGTTTTTTTTTGCTCGTAGATTATTTGATAAGAAAAAGGTTTGTACTTTTGATTTTGTATTATACCTCCTTTGCTTATATTTGCTAGATTTTTTTCATTTAATAATCCACTTATTGTTACTTCGTATACTCTTTTAAATTTATTTTTGGGCAATTCTAAATTTCTTGAAACTTCTCCATCCGAAGATAAAATCAGAAGCCCCTCAGAAAAATAGTCTAATCTTCCAGCAGTTTTATAATTTCTATATTTTGAGTCAATAATGTCAAAAATAATTGGTTTGTTATTTTGTCTTTTGTGAGAAGTTATATATTTAATTGGTTTGTGAAATTTAAGTATCGTTATTTTATCTTGGTGCTCAACTAATCTGTTATCAAACTGAATATTATCCTGGTCACTTACAAAAGTAATAGGAGAATTTATAGTTGTACCATTAACTTTTATTCTCTTTTGTTGGATAAATTTCTCAATTTCTCTTCTTGATCCAATGTTTTGTGATGCTAAATACTTTGCTATTCTCAAATTATCTCCATAATGCTGTTTCTCCAATTATATATGGCTCCACTGCCCCAGTAATATATTTCGCGTTGATTGCAACATTAAAATAATTTGATGCTGCCAATAGAGCAAAAGCATATGCCTCTTTGTATTTTGGGTCTATTCCTTTTTCTGCTATTGATAAAATATTGTATTCTGGAAGAAGTTCAGATAAATTTTTCATAATTGATTTATTATTTATTCCTCCTCCAGAAACATAAATTGTAGTATCTTTAGCTTGATTGTTTGCTTTAATATTTAAAGATATACACAGTGAAGTAAAATAAGCTAAATTCGCTAAGTTGTTTTCATGTGAATTGTAATCATTTATATTTTTTTCTATCCATTTAGACCCAAATAGTTCTTTGTCGGCACTTTTTGGTGGATTGGCTAATATAAATTTTTCGTTACATATCCATTTTTTTACAAGATTAGTGTCAACATTCCCTTTTGAAGAAAGATTTCCATTTATGTCAAAATTTTGGGATAAAAAGCGTAAGCAATAAAGATCTGACAACGACATTCCTGGACCGGTATCAAATCCTAAAATATTTTTGTTTTGATTTAAAATAGATATGTTTGATATCCCACCTATATTCAAAGTGATAATATTTTCTTTGGTATTTTTAAATATCCAATTATCAACTATAGGCATTAAAGGAGCTCCTTGTCCTTTATTAATGATATCTTTTATTCTGAAATTATAAATCACCGGAATTTTTAGAACTTTAGATATATACAAAGGTTCGCCTATTTGAATACTTGATTTTTGTCCATTATGAAAAATTGTTTGACCATGAATTCCAATTAAGTCAACTTTAAATTTGTTTTTTTTGACCCAATTGTTTATTTCAACAGACCACAATTTCCCCAAATCCATGTGGGATTGAGCTATATCTTTTATTGGAGATATATTTAATTTTAATAATGATTTACTAAAGTCTTCTGAATATTTTACATACTTAGTTTTAATGATTTTTCCAATTGGGATTCCATCAGATAAGTAGCATTCTATTAAGCATAAATCCATGCCATCACAAGATGTACCAGTCATTAATCCTATTACATTAATTTTTTTCATAATTTATATGATTTTATTTAAAAATCCATCATTGTCTTTCAGTAATTTTTTAGCATTTTCATAATCAAGTTTCTTTACGTTCATTACTATTGCATGTTTGATTTGGTAATTTGATTTTTTAAATAATATTTCTGCATCTTTTTCATTAGTGTTTGTAATTTTGCTGATTATATCTATTGATCTTTTTATTAATTTTTTATTCAAGGGTTTTACGTTTACCATATAATTTTTATAAGTTTTACCTGATTTGATCATTGAAATAGTTGTGATCATATTTAATAACTGTTTTGTTAATGTCCCTGATAACATTCTGGTAGAACCTAAAATTTTTTCTTTTTGAACACCCAATTGGATATTTATATCATAATCATTTTGAGATTTGTTAGATATTAAACAGGTTTTGATTTTTTTACTTTTGCATTTGTTTAATGTTGCTATTGTAAATGGGGTTGTTCCGCTTGTACTTATCCCTATAATAAGATCTTCAGAATTTAATTTATGAAGATTAAGCTGATCTATTCCTTCGTTTAACGAGTCTTCAGAGCCTTCAATTGATTTAGTCATAGCACTCTCTCCTCCTGCAATAATTCCGATATAGGTTTTGTCTCCAAAAGTAGGATAAATTTCTGCTGATTCAATCATACCTAATCTTCCACTAGTTCCAGATCCAACAAAAAATATTTTATTTTTATTACGAATTCTTTTCGCACATTCAAAAATTAGTTTTTCAATTTTATTTTTATTTATTTTTATAACTTCGTTAAAAGTAATTTCTTGTATTACAAAATCATCAATTAAATCACCTATAGAAGCGTTATCATAATCTGTTGACATTATTTTTTCTTATTAAATATTTATTATATTATTATCATACATTTATATTAATTGGAGAAAAAGTAATGACCATTTTAAAACCTATATCTGAAAACACTTCAAATGCTATAGTAAAAAAAATATTTGAAGATATAAAAATATCAAGAAAAATTGAGAAAATTCCAAATTTTTGGAGAACAATAGCAAATGATCCCGACACATTGGAGCGAACATGGAACTCTCTAAAACAAGTAATGAAAGAGGGTAGTCTGAGTTCTTTATTTAAGGAGATGATTTACATTGCCGTTTCTATGACAAACAGTTGTGAATATTGCATAAGATCTCACACAAAATCAGCTCAATCAAAAGGAATGAGTGACGAAATGCTTAAAGAATTAATTGCAGTTGTAGCGATGGCAAATGAAACTAATAGGTTAGTAGAATCATATCAAGTTCAAGTAGATGATAATTTGAAATAATTAGTACCATATAAATTCAGTTTCAAACAGAATATCTGATCCTAGAAGCATCCCAAGTATTATACTTAGTATCCCCGCAACACCGCTTAATCCTTTGATTAAATTTTTGTTGTTGTTACCTAATGCAAATGGAAGAGATAGAAGAAAAGTCATTAATGACATCGAAATGATTGTGCCAAATCCAAATAGAGATATAAATAATAATCCTTTAAACACATTGTTGATAGAAGGTAGCAACATTAACATAACAGCAGCGCTGCCTGCTAAGCTGTGGATTATTCCAATTACAAATGATTTCATTCTAAAATGAGGCTTGTGGAATGTTAATTTTGAATGTTTTTCACTTTCTGCATCATGCTCTTGATCATCGTGAATTTTAAATTTAGGTAATTTTAAAAAATTATATGCTCTACTGAATAACAAGCCGATTAAATCTCTGTTTTTAATAGAAATTACTAATGCTTGAATTCCTAATATTACTAACATTATTGCGACAAGTAATTCGAAATAATGCGAGATACTTTCATAATTATTCATTAAACTTCTTAGATTAAGAATAATAAACCCTAAAATTAATAGAGGAATAGTATGACCTAATCCCCATGATGTACCAACCCAAAAGCCTCTCCAAATGTTTCTGGATTTTGAAACTATTGTTGAAACAGCAACAACGTGATCAGCATCAGTTGCATGCCGCAGTCCCATAGCTAGTCCAAGAACGAACATTGTTATCCATTTGGAATCTGGCAATGATTCGTCTAGAAAAGTAAAATAAGTTGATTCTAAATTAAATATCTCTATCATTTGAGTAATTATAATCTTATTGCAACTTCGTTGCAATAACTAATCACATTCTGGGCATTTACCTACAAATACAAAGTTATTATTAATAGAGTCAAAATTAGTGTCTTTTTGTAAAATTAAATTTATAGAATTTACTGAATGATTTTCAACATCTACAATTTTGTCGCACATTTCACATATTAAATGCACATTTTGATTATTGTTATTTAAAAAATATATGGCAGATTTATGAGGAATATGAGAATGTTGCAGCAATCCTAATTCCTCTAATGCTACAAGTGTTCTATAAATGGTTGTACGATCGATATTTGTTTTTGATAATGAATTTATTTTTTGGTGTAATTGTTTTACGTTGAAGTGAAAGTGAATATTACTTTCTAATAATTCACATATTAGTTTTCTAGACTCTGTGATTCTGTATCCATTTTTTTTTAGACTATTCAATAAATTCATTCTTCAATTATACATTAAAATTTTTTCCAAAAGAAAATCAAAACTGATATAATAATTAATCTGTAAGTATGCAATTTTCTATGGTCAGAAATATATCTTGAAGTTTTTTGATAGCTCATTAACTATCCAGGTAATCACAATGCATACTTACAGAACACACATTGTTTTTCAAAGTATCTAAACTCATACTACTTGACGGTATTATTTTCATACTTATATAATGTTTCGAACTAAGTATATTATACAAACTGATGCAAAAAGTTGAGAATAAATGAAAAATTATGATGTTGTTATTGTTGGTGCGGGTCCCTCTGGTATAGGGATAGCTTCTATGCTTAAAGATATTGGAATTGAAAAAATGATTGTTCTTGAAAGGAATCAGGTAGGAAATACTTTTGATAAATGGCCAAAAGAAATGCGATTTATAACTCCTTCGTTTACTACTAATTATTGGAGTCATATTGATCTTAATTCGATTGCATCTGGCACGTCTCCGGCATTTACTCTTGAAACAGAGCATCCAACTGGGCAAGAATACGCAAAATATTTGAGATTAATTTCAAAACATTTTGAATTGCCTATTAGAGAAAACACAGATGTTGAGAAGGTAATATATTCTAAAGATAATTTCAATATTCAAATCAAAGGTGGAGAGACCATTAAGTCACGCTTTTTGATTTGGGCTGCAGGAGAATTTCAATATCCAAATACAGAAGTATTTTCGGGTTCTGAATTATGTATCCATAACAGCCAAGTAGAAAGTTGGAAAGAAATTGAAGGTGATCAAATTTATATCATTGGTGGTAATGAGAGTGGTATTGATGCAGCAATTCATTTAAGTAGATTGGGTAAAAAAACTGTTGTATTAGAAAGTAATCCAGATTCAAATACAAAAAAAAGAACAACTGACCCAAGTGAAAATCTATCTCCTTATACTATAGACAGATTAGAAGAGGAAATGCCTAATGAAAGAATTAATATTGTTGACAATTCTAAAATTACAGACGTAAAGTTAATAAATAACAAATATCATATTCATGTAAATGATGAAATATTTTCTGATTACAAAAGTAAAACCCCCCCTATTTTAGCAACTGGATTTGAAAGTAGTTTGGTAATGGTTAAGGATTTGTTTGATTGGGATGAAAGTAAATCTTATGTTTTACTAAATGAACATGATGAATCAAGAAAAACTCCAGGATTATTTCTTGTTGGACCACAAGTTCGCCATGAAGATCTGATCTTATGCTTCATATACAAATACAGACAGAGATTTGGAGTTGTATCCAAAGCAATTTGTGAACGTTTAGATATTGATATTGAATTTTTAGAAGAATACCGTAAAGAAGGTTTGTATTTAGATGATCTTGGAGCTTGCGGAGAAGAATGTCCGTGTTAATTAGTAAGAATATGAATTTTAAAAATAATTTTAATATGATTTGGTTATTACAGTTGATTGCAAGCACATCTTGGATTGTTTCTATTTTTCTTTATGGATCATTTGCTGCAGGTGATTTTTTTCAATTGATAGCTGCGTCTGCTTGGACTATAGCTAATATTATTAATTTTTTTAAACCTTAAAATAATTAACCAAAAAGCCATTCGGCTAGAGCTTCAGGATATGCTAGAATAATCTTTCAATTGTAGTAAATCATGGCTTTATCAGTAGCTAATGTGACATTTGAGCATATTATTTGTTTGGATAATTAGTATTACTGAAGGAGATAGGAGCGTAGCTCAGTTGGTAGAGCATTGGTCTCCAAAACCAAGGGTCAGGGGTTCGAGCCCTCTCGCTCCTGCCATGACTCTACTATAGAGCAGACTTTGTCATTACTTTTGTTTAATCCATCAATAATTTTATTACTCACTAATATTTCGATTAAATTACAAATCGGAAGTCCGATTATATTTAACTTGCATCCAATAAATTTGTCGACAGGTGAATATTTGTTATCCTGTATCGCGTAAGAGCCTGCTTTGTCTATGACTTTATGATTATTTACGTATTCTTTAATTTGATTTTCAGTCCAATTTTTAAATTTTACATTACTTATTTTTGTATTAGTAGTAATAGATTTTGTACTAGCATTAAATAATGATATTGCAGTAATAACCGAATGATTTTTATCATTTAAAATCGATAACATATTTATTGCTTGATTTTTATTTTTTGGTTTTCCAAAAATTTGATTATCTAGATGGACGATTGTATCTGAAGCAATTATGAATTTGTTTTCATTATCATTATGATTGGTTTTAAATTCACTAGCTCTTATTACATATTCCAACGGAGATTCGTTTAATTTTGGTTTTGGTTCAGATTCAGTATTATCTATAATTTCAAACGATAATCCCAATAGATTAAATAATTCCAGCCTTCTTGGAGATTTAGTTGCTAATCCAAATTTTTTCTTTTGATTTATGTGTATCTTATTCAATTAGTAAATACTATATTGTTTATATTAATATTTTATTATATTCAAAATGAATGATCCTTTATATAAACAAATAAAATCTCTTCCTAAAGAATATATTGTAGAAAAATTGAATAACTACATAAATGAAGACTCTCCTTCTGGAGATCCAACATCAGATTTAACTATAAAAGAAACAAAAATTGCTACCTCGTTCCTTGTTAGTGAAGATTCTGCTATATTTTGTGGTTCACCTATAATATTATCTTTGGATGATTTTGAAGTTGAGCTGCTTTGTAACGATGGTGATTTAATAAGTCCAAATCAAAAAATTGCAATCATAAAAGGGAATGCTAAGAAATTACTTAAATATGAAAGAATTTTACTAAATTTACTTCAAAGATTAGTAGGCATTTCAACTTTAACTAAAAAATACGCTGATATTGTAAAAGATAGTCAAATTAAAATTTTAGATACTCGAAAAACAACTCCAGGATTAAGATTATTTGAAAAATATGCTGTATGTGTAGGAGGTGGATACAATCATAGATTAAACTTATCTGAAGGACTATTAATTAAAGACAATCATTGGGTAGCATCTTCTGATGATTTTTATAAAATAATAAGGGAATATGATCAAGAACTTCCAATCCAAGTAGAAGTTGATAGAAAAGAGCAATTATCTTATTTACTTGAGTATGATATTGACGCGATTTTACTTGACAATATGTCTCCCGAATATGCTGAAGAATGTGTTGAACTTATTAGAAAAGTTAATGATCGCGTTTTTATTGAAATATCTGGTGGAATAACCATAGATAATTTATCTGATTATATTATTGATGGTGTAGACGGTATATCTTCAGGTGCATTAATGCACCAAGCTCAAAATAAAAAAATAAAACTAGAATTTGAATAATTTAGGCGATCTATAAGCCGAGTTCTGTAGTGATAAACACTGACAACTATCTATCTAGGCTTAATGTTACCATTAAGCTCAAGCGGCCTACCCGAAGTACTTGGATATGAGATGATCCATTTCCTTTCTATATGGCCTTTCACCAGGTGGGGTTTACCATGCCTTTGCTGTTACCAACAAAGCGGTGAGCTCTTACCTCGCCTTTTCACCCTTACTATCGTAAAATAGCGGTATATTTTCTGTGGCACTTTCCTTCAAGTTACCCTGACCAGCCGTTAACTGGCACCTTTCTCATCGGTGCTCGGACTTTCCTCTACATAAATATAGCAGTTGTCCGATCGCCTAAATATATTATGACAATTATAATATAGTTATGTAAATTAATTTACTCATAACTTATAATATAATTATTAATATATAAAAAAATTAACTTAATGCTAAATAAACCATCTGCTCAAAGAGATCAAAAAGGATTATTAACAATAACTATTTCTGAAGATGCTGTAAAGCATATTAAAGAATTTGGTAAACTCGAAGGTAAAAAAGACACTAACCTTAGAGTTGGTGTGAAAGGTGGAGGGTGTTCAGGATTAACTTACGTATTAGAATTAGCTGAATCTGCAAAAGATAATGAAAAAGTAATAACTGAAAATGGGTTAGAACTTTATGTAGATAAGAAATCATATATTTTTTTAGCAGGGACCATTCTTGAATATCAGGGTGGGTTAAATGGAAAAGGATTTGTATTTAATAATCCGAATGCTAAAACTGCTTGTGGTTGCGGAACTTCTTTTTCGGTATAAAAATGATTGATAATAATCTGCGAAAAAAAGCATACCTTCACTATATTAATAATTGTTCTTTAATTTCCATTAAGGGTAATGATGCTCTTGATTTAATAGACAGACTTACTACTAACGATGTAAGCTCCCTTAAACCTATGGAACACATGTATACTATTCTAACTTCACCAAAAGGTAAGATGATTGATATTCTAAGTATTTTAAGACTTGAAGATAATATTATATTGGGATGCTCTAAAGATTCACTTAAACCAATATTAGAATGGATTGATTTTTATACATTCGGAGAAGAAGTAGAAATAATTATTGACCAAAAAGATTTTGAATCTAGTCTGATGGTTTTTGGAGATAGTTCTGTAGAATTATTGAATAATACTTTTGATTTAGATATGTCACTTTCAGAAGGAAAGTCAATGTATGTTGCCTTCAACTCTAACTCTGAAGGACGATCTAAGATTTTGATAGTAAATAAAAAGTATTATCACGCTGATCATTATGAAGTTTATAGTACTTCAGAGAATTTGAAACAGTTAATTCAGATTTTTGCTAAAACAACTAGCTTTGAAACTATTTTAATAAATGACAAAAATTTTAATGATTACCGAATAATTAATAATATTCCTGCCTCTCCTTATGAGATTAATGATAATTATAATCCACTTGAAGCAGGACTAAAGAAATATGTAAGCTTTAACAAAGGATGTTATGTTGGACAAGAAGTGATAACAAGGTTAGATAGTTATTCTAAAGTACAAAATCAGTTGGTTTTGATAAAAGCTTTAAAACCACTAGAATCTGATATAAAAGTTAAAGATACAAAGATAGGGAGTATTACGTCTCATTCTTCAGATCAGTACCATAACGGAGCATTTAAATTGGCTTATTTGAAAAAAAAATATCTAAATGATAAACATGATGATTTTGAAATCAGAGATACAGGGATTCAATAATTAGGTTGTAAGATTGTACCCACCATCTAGTACTATTGTTTGACCTCTTATCATTTCAGATTTCTGTGTACATAAAAATAATACGAGATTTGCGATATCCACTGTATTTACCGAACGTCCAACTGGATTTTGCTTTTTAGAATTTAACATTTCATCCTTATTAGGAAAGCTATTAAGAGCTTCTGTTTCTACTATACCTGCTGATATTGCATTAACACTAATATTTTTGTCTGCTAATTCTACAGCTAAATATTTAGTTATTGCTTCTAATGATGCCTTGGAAGTTCCTACAAGAAAATAATTTGGTAAAACTTTTTGTGATCCTAGGCTAGAAATATTAATGATGGACCCTCCATTTTTCATTAACTTGGAAGATTTTATAGATAATAACCATGGAGCTTTAGCATTAATATTGTATGTCCAATCCCAGTGTTTTATCTCTAACTCGTAAGATTTTTTATTTACTCCAGAGGCAGCATTATTCACTAAAATATCTATTGATTTATATTTTGATTCAATTTCAGTAAAAAAGTTATTTATTTGCTCAGAATCATTTAAATTACATTTTATTACTTCGCATGTAACTCCGTATTTTATGATTTCTTCTTTTGTTTTTTTTGCTTCGTTGTGATTTCGTGCATAGTTAAAAATCACATTAGCACCTAATTTAGCAAACTCGATACAAATCGTTTTACCAATTCCTCGACTTCCTCCAGTTACAATTACAGTTTTATTTTTAAAATTTTCCATGGTCTATATCTAATTAATAAATATAATTTAAATTGCCATTCCGCCATCAACACTAATTATTTGACCTGTCATATAGTTAGATTTTTCTGAACAAATAAATCCAGCTAAGTGTGCTATGTCTTCAACTTCTCCAAAATGGCCTTGAGGTATCCATTTCATAATAGTATCTTTTTGTTCTTGCTTTAAAACATCTACAGTCTCAGTGTTAATGTAACCGGGTGTTATTGTGTTAACAGTAATATTTCTAGTTGCAACTTCTTTAGCTAAAGATTTAGTAAATCCCATCATTCCTGCTTTAGATGAAGAGTAATTTACTTGTCCGATATTCCCGCGTATTCCTACTACTGAACCTATATTTAATATTCTTCCCCATTTATTTTTAAGCATTGATTTGAGTGCAGGTTTTGTACAATAAAAAATACTATTCAAATTAGTTCTTATTACTTTTTCCCATGCATCATCGTGCATTCTTATCATTAAACTATCGTCTATTATTCCAGCATTGTTAACAAGAATGTCTATTGATCCAAATTTGGCAATTGACGTTTCGACTAGATTGTAACAATCTTCTTTATTACTAACATCTCCTTTGATTACACAAGATTCAATATTGTAATCACTCTTCAATTGAGCTTGTAGTTCAACAGCTTCAGTTTTTGAATTGTTATAATTTATGGATATATTAATACCTTGGCTAGCCAATTCTATTGCAATAGCTTTTCCAATTCCTTTTGATGCTCCGGTTATAAGTGCGTTTTTAGTTCTGGTATTATTCATTTTTCTCTATGCTTAGTTGGTTAATTTCTTTATTCATTTCATCAATCATATTGCTGTTGATCCACAATATAACACTGTTAATCGCTTTTTCAACAGTAACATGGTTAGCTTTTCCATGCCCAATTCCAACAACTCCATTTACTCCAAATAGAGGAGCAACACCATATGTTTCTCCTACGTTGAGGTAGTTTAACGCATTTGTTGATATTTCATTTTTTATATTTTCATTTACATATGAATCTATTTGACTAGAAATAAAATCTTTCATTAAAAATCCTGTAGATTCAAGAATTTTTAGAAGAATATTTCCAACAAACCCATCGCAAACCACTACTTCAGCTTTGTCATAAAACAAGTCATTAGGTTCTATGTTTCCAATAAAATTAAGGTTTGTATTTCTTATAAGATCAAAAGTTTCTTTTGTTAATTTGTTCCCTTTCCCTTCCTCGCTTCCAACATTTAAAATTCCTACTCTTGGTGATTCAACGCCAAAAGTGTGCTTCGAATATATTGAGCCTAGTACCGCAAATGTTACTAACTGCGAAGGCTTACTGTCTACATTAGCACCAATGTCGAGAATTACAGTATTAGGTGAGCTTCCAATGATAGGCCCCCCAACTGTAGGTCGCTCGATTCCTTTTATCATTCCCATTGTAAGTGCTGATGCTGCCATTGTTGCTCCGGTTGAACCCATTGAAAGCAAGCCGTGAGCTTTTTTAGCTTTTACCAAATAAGAAGATATTGCTATAGATGATTTAGGTTTTTTCTTAAACCCAACTACTGGTTGTTCACCATCTTTAATAACACCTTCTGATGGAACAACTGTGATTCTGTTTGTTTCTATAAATTCTAAAGCAGATGGCCCGAGCATACTAAGTGAGTTTTTTATTTGATCTTCGTCACCAACCAATAATATATTTAAAAAAGAGTTTTTATTAACGGCAAGGACCGCCCCTTTTACTATTTCGGAAGGTGCATTATCTCCGCCCATTGCGTCAATTGATATTGTTATACTTTTATCTGTCATTTATTTAACTTAATTATTGTAGTAATAGAATCATATATTAAATTTTAATTGTAGCGTAGCCTTTTATAGCTTCAGTTCCGTCATTTTTTATAACAGACACATTTAATTTGATGATTTGATTTTCATTATTAGTAACTTCTGCAAAAGCTTGAATTTTTTCATTCATGAATATTGGAGCTTTAAATTTAATATCTATCGATCCATTCTCCAACCATTTATCTTTGTATTCAAGAAAAATAATTTCTCCTAAAAAAGCGCCTATCATCATGCCATGTGCAATTGTTTCTTTGAAAATAGTTTTAGATGCAAACTCTTTGTTTATGTGAATAGGATTCTGATCTCCGCTAGCATTCGCATACTCAATCACATTTTGCTGTGAAAATTTGATTGGTTCAGATTTGAATTTATACCCTAATTTATATTTTTTCATGATACCAGTAAATTGCAATCAGATTCATGCATTATTGAATTATTGCTATGTATATTAACTTTAATAGAAATTAATCTCTTCCCGGCTCTAACAGTATTTTTATTGATTTTTGCAAATGCATGAATATTTGAATTTTGAGCTATTGGTTTTGAGAATAAGATTTTTTGCGACAAGTGTATAGTTCCATCTGGAAGAGAGAAATTTTTAAAAATTTCTCCAAAAATCAGTGCTGTAGGAAAAAAAATTGGCAAATTTTTGGTTTCATTTATGTGGCTTTCTTTTTGTAAACTTTTTAAATATTTACGTAATATTGTTGAAGACAAGGTGATTTCTTTGTCTATCAAGATTTTATTTATTTCTAATTCACTTAATTTCATTGATTATACGCTCTGAAAAGCATATTAAATTATATATCATCATATTTTAAGTTAATATAAGGTTTCGTTTATGATTTATAATGTTTCAGAAATGTTTAGCCAATCTATAGGATTTACCAAAAAAGTAAATATTAAATCTAATTCAAGTTTTTATGAAGGAATAGGAAAGGTTTTAGTGAGTGAAGCTGAGTTAAATCTTATTAAAACAGATAATGGGATTTGGGTGTCAGGTGAAATTCCGGTTTTTATATATATGGAATGTTCAAGATGTCTGAACAAAATAGATCTTAGTATGCAAATAGTTTTAAATGAGGAATTTTTAACAGAAAATGTTAAAGCTGAAGATAATTTTACAATTGACGATGATAATCATTTAAGATTAGAGTCATGTTTAAGAGAATATATAATAATAAACAAGCCTTTGAAACCAATATGCATTAAAAAATGTAAATTAATGAATTATTAAGTAGTAAGTAGTTTGTAAACTCGTTAATTTAATGTAATATATATTTTGGATTTTAAATATGGCACCATTACCTAAGAAAAAACATTCGAAAAAAAGAAAAAAAGATAGAGCTTCTCATTTTGGTATTAAAAATGTTCCTCTNACNAAATGNAGAGNACCTGGATGCGGAGCNNTTATAGTTCCACATTCNGCTTGNCCTGAGTGNGGTATTTATAAAGANGAACANNTATTAGANTAACNTTAGGCTTTAAATGAGTAATAGCNATCAAAGTATNNAATCAGTTTCTAANACAGCTTTTATTTTTCCTGGACAGGGGAGTCAAAAAGTTGGCATGGGAAGAGATTTACTAGATTTCCCCGTTTCTGCAAATGTTTTTAAAAGAGTTGATGATGCATTAGGTAGAAAATTAAGTGATATCATATTTAATGGTCCCGATGATGAATTAATGCTCACCCGTAATGCTCAACCTGCTATTATGACTGTAAGCATTGCATGCTATGAAGCTCTTAAGGAAAAAAGCGGAGATTTATTCCCTGTTCCTCAATATGTAGCTGGTCATAGTTTAGGTGAATATACTTCTTTATATGTTTCAGGTGCATTAGATTTAGAAGAAACTGCAAAATTAGTTTCTCTCAGAGGAGAACTAATGCAAGATGCTTGTGATCAGAATCCTGGTACTATGGCAGCTTTGATTGGACTTGATGAAAAAGCTGTATACGAAATTAGCAGGCAGACTGGAACTTATGTTTCAAATATTAATACAGATTTGCAAACAGTTATAAGTGGAGATAAAGCTGCAATTATATCTGCTATAGATTTAGCAACTTCTAGAGGAGCTAAGAGGGCTATTCCATTAAAAGTAGCTGGTGCCTTTCATTCAGATTTAATGAGACCGGCAGCAGACAAATTAGAAAATTATATAAATGATTTGAAATTTTCTAATCCTAAGATACCAATCATAGCAAACTGCAGTGCTAAACCTTTAACTAAAACTTCTGATATTAAACAGGAATTGATTCATCAAATATGCAATTGTGTTGATTGGAATAAAAGTGTTAAATATATGATTAATTCTGGAGTTGACTCATTTATTGAATATGGTCACGGAGGAGTGTTAGGTAACATGATAAAAAGAATTGANTCTGAATCTAATATTACTTCTGTTGATACCACAGATTCTATCAATACGATGATATCTTAGATGATCTCCAAAAAAAATAAACTTTATTTTTATGGAAGAAGAACTTTTTCGAGAATATTAGCATTACAATTTTTGTACAAATTAGAATTGATCCCAGCTTTCAATGATTTGATTATTACCATGGATGATGCGGGACTTATTTTGAATGAAATTCAAATTGATGGATTTGAAGATGATATTTCTAATTATGATTCTGAAGATATTGATTATGCCAATAAAATATTAAATGGTGTAATCAATCAAAAAGATACAATTGATTCTATAATCGAGACTTTTGCTACCTCATTTCCATTGAAAGACTTAGCTATTATTGATAAAAATATCTTACGAATATCTATTTTTGAGATAAAATATATAGAATTAAAATCTAAGATAGCTTTAGATGAAGCTATAGAAATAGCAAAGATTTTCGGATCAGAGAATTCGTCTTCATTTATTAATGGAGTTTTAGATTCTTTTATCCAAAAAATAAATAAAAAATAAGGAGATAATATGAGTTTAGAAGATAGATTGAAAGATATTGTAACAGATAAGTTGGGAGTTGATGCAGAGCAAGTAGTTCCAACAGCTTCTTTTATGAATGATTTGGATGCAGATTCTTTAGATTTAGTCGAATTAATTATGGCTTTTGAGGAAGAATTTAGTACAGATGATAATCCTGTTGAAATTTCTGATGAAGACGCAGAAGGTATTTTAACTGTACAAGATGCTCTGAACTTTTTGAACAAGAAAGGCATTTCTTAAAATCTCATAACAAATTAACCCTATTACAAATAGAAATTGTAACTAAGATTATTTATTATCTAAATATCAAAAATATTTAAGTAGTATATGGATATAATAATTAATTTTGTTACAGATTTGAGAACACTTTTTGGACTTTCCCTTCCTCTATTTTTAGGAATTTATTCTTTAGTTTTCTTGAATTTTTATATTTTTGGGATTAATAAAATTAATTTCAGAATTAATTTTTCATTATTTATAGTTTTTGGCTTTATTATTTTTATACTTGGTAATTTAAAAGCTGAAAATTCTATCACTAATTATCTTGTATCCACATCAGATAATACTTTGGCTGGTACCCTTGGTCAAAATTTCCAATCTGGTTCAATATTAGGATTTTATTCTATAAGTACACTATTTGTAATAAGTATTATGTTTTCAGTTAGTCCAAAAACTATTACTAAATTTTTTGTAAATATTTTTTTAATAGCTGTGATGGTAGTCACCTTGGGATTAAGAGCTTTATCAGGTATTTTAAGATTAACAAAATCAGAATCAGTCACGGTGTCCCAAAATACTTCTCCACAAACTATTATTACGAAGCAACTTGACTATTCTGAACCTGAAACACAATTAAAATCAGAACAAATTGAACTAGATGAACAAGATGAAATTCACTCTTCAAATCAAATCCATGATGATTCTAAGGACTTAAACGTTAAATATAACTCTAATTGGTCTAAAAATCATAAAGTACTTAATAATGACTCCGTAATCAAAAACAAAGAGAATAGCACTAGTTATTTTGATAATAAAAATCCAAGTATTCCTATTTCAACTACAAAAGTACCAGAGAAAATAACAACTGACCCTGGTTCTTCATTATTACCGTCGATTGATCTGTTAAATGATTTAAAAGAAGTATCTATTTCTCAAAATGAAATAGACGACACTGCAGATAATATAAAGAAAACTTTAAATGAATATGATGTTGAAGTTGAAATTGGACAAGTACAACCAGGCCCTGTCGTAACTCTTTATGGATTGGTTCCAGGTTGGATTAAAAAAATAAAAAAAGAAAAGCAATTTGATGCAGATGGAAATCCATTACTAGATGAAAAAGGTAAGCATATATTGAAAGAATCAGAGAGGAAAAACAGAGTAAAAGTTGACGCTATTTTTGCTAGAGAAAAAGATTTGTCACTAGCTCTTAAAACACCTTCTATAAGAATAGAAACACCTGTACTTGGAGAATCATTGGTTGGAATAGAAGTCCCTAATCCAAACCCTGGAGTAATAGGCATTAAATCACTACTAAAATCCAATACTTATAAAGATATGATGATGAAAAATGATTCTTTGCCAATAGCTTTGGGCAAAGGTTCAGGAGGAGATAATATATCTATTGATTTAACTAAAATGCCGCATTTGTTAATAGCTGGAGCAACAGGTAGTGGAAATAATGCTTGGACATTTGGAGATGTAAATTCAGACGCAGGAAGTGCAGATAACGCCTTTGGTTCAGCCTCAACTGCTTACAATGAAAAAACACTATATGTGCAGCATTCAGCAAGTAATACTGTCAAAGAAATTTCTGCGGTTGTGATAAATACAAACTTTAGTGTTAAATGTTTAACA
>PAHZ01000027.1 GCA_002711005.1 Chloroflexota bacterium | reverse complement strand
AGTTAAAGACATAACAGCTAAAAGTAGAAAAAATAACTTAGATTTCATAATTATTTCTCCTTGAATTTATTATTAACGCCTTCTAGTTATATTCAATTGAATATTTTATCTTTCAAAGAAACAAAAGTCAAATAATTAAAAGAAACATTACCTTCATAAGAAAGACAAATTATTATTTAATTTCTTTGGGTTGCAGATTTAATAAATTTAAATACTTCAAAATTAAAAATATCTGGTTTTTCAAAATATATAGAATGACCACAACCAGGAACATATACATATTTAGAATGATTTATATAAGATGATGCAAGTTTTATAATTTCAGGTGGCATTAATGTGTCATACTCTCCAACCAAATATAACACTGGCATAGTTAGTGCTTTCAAATCATTCCCTGATGGTCCTCCTAATAAATTCATTTTAGTAAAATCCATAGAAGGATTTGTAAGTTCGGGGTTTGTTTGCCCTATCTGAATATAGAGATTTGCCATTTCAGGTTTTTCTTTTTCAAATATTTCTGATATGGCTTCTAATCTACCCCGAGTTCTAGGATTATTTTTTTGCCAGTTAATCATTTCTTTTTCTAGTATTGGTTCTCCCATTCCTCCTGTAGTATCAGCAAAAGTTACACTTAAAACTCTTTCAGGGTTATCAACTGCAAATCCTAATGCTGAAACCCCTCCCATTGATTGAGCAACTAAATGAGCTTTCTCAATCTCTAAATTATCCATTACAGCTTCTAAATCTTTTGGAAATTCTAATAATCCTGAACTATTATCATTGTCATAAGAATGCCCAAAACCTCTTTGAGAGTAAACAATGCATTTATATTCTTTAACAAAAAATGGAATTTGTTGAAACCATGATAAAAGATTTCCTCCTCTTCCATGCATAAAAATTATTGTTTCATAATTTTCTTTGTCTGGAATAAATTCTTGATATTCAATTTTTATATCTTTGAGTTCTATCAATGCCATCAAATTTCCTTTATAAATTTCTTTCTAATTCTTTTTCTTTACGAGCTAACACAATTAACGGTTCTAATATTATTCTCTTAAAATCATTATGCATATATATCCAATCATTACCATATTTTTCAATCATACAAGCCACTATAATTCCTATTGTATCTTGCTCCCAACTAAAATTAGACTCATGTAAAAATCTTTTAGCAAAACTATGAAATTCAATATTTACAATATTCTCACTTTTAAGAAAATTTTTTATATTATTAAATAATTCGTTATCTTCCATAGTTAATCCTTATACTTGTACTAATTTTAATTTTTGAACTTTAGATAATTTTTTTATTCTGTTTTCTTCTTTCATAGCCATACTTTGGTTATTAAATATATTTTCATAAACTAATTTAAAAGGACCTCTTCCTTTTGTATATTTAGCACCCTTACCTTTTTCATGTGCTAACATTCTTTTTTTAATATCATTTGTGATCCCGGTATAAAGTGTTCCATCTCTACAAAGTAATATATACACATACCAATTTTCATTTTCCATCTTTCACTGTTATAGACATAATAATTCCAATTCTCTTAACCATATAATTTTTTTAATACACTAGAGTTTAATACTCTCACTGGATTGTTATTTAAAAAAGCAATTACATTATCAATTATTCCTTCTTTATAGGCTTGATAAGCTTCTTTTGTAACATATCCAATATGAGGAGTTAAAAGAGTATTCGGAGTGTGCAATAAAGGATGATTTGTTGTTAGTGGCTCTTCGTCAAATGTATCTATAGCAGCTCCTGCTATTTTGTGTGAATTCAGCGCTTCTACCAATGCTTTTTCATTAATTATTGGACCTCTTGAGGTATTTATAATATAAGCACTTCGTTTCATTAAGCTTATTTCTTTTTTCCCAATTAAATCTTTTGTTCTTTTACTAAGCTTAGTGTGAATTGATAATATGTCAGAATCCTTAAAAAGTCTTTGTTTTTCTACATAATTAACGCCATATTGTTTAGTTGCCAAATCATTTAGATTTTTACTCCATGCAATAACACGCATTCCTAGGGCCAAACCTACTTTTGACACCAATTTACCTATATGGCCAAATCCCAACAAACCTAGCGTTTTGCCAGTCAAACTTGGGCCTATGTGTGTTCCCCATTGCCCTGCTCTTAAAAGTTTATCTTCTTCATGTATTTTTCTTACTAAGCTGATAATTAATCCCCATGTCAAATCTACAGGGCCTTCTCCTGAACCAGGAGTTCCAGAAACAACAATGTTATTTTTAGTGGCAGCTTCAAGATCGTAAGATGCATTTTTAAGCCCTGTTGTTACAAGAAATTTTAGATTCGGGAGCTGATTTATGACCTCTTTAGGAAATTTGGTACGTTCACGTATCCCAACCACTATATTAGCTTCACTAATGTTATTAATTAGTTCTTTAGAATTTTTAAAATGATTATTGTATACAATCAACTTAATTTCATCCGGCAATCTTTTGTCTTTTGCCATATCATTAAAATAACTATGGTAATCATCAAGAATCACCATGTTTATATGAGTATTAACTTTCATAAATAACTCAATGAGAAATTCCAGATATAGGAGGGATTGGAGAGCTAGCATGAATAAAATTACCTACGCCAGGATTTTGTTCTAATTTACCTTCGTTTAATAAAACATTTCCTCTAAGTAATGTCATCCAAGGTTTTCCCTTTATTTCCCAATCCTCGTATGGAGTATATCCTGTTGTACTTTGATGATCTTTTGCTTTAATTATTGATGTTGTATCAGGATCAATAATTAACAAATCAGCATCAGAACCTGGTTGAATAATTCCTTTTTGTGGGTAAAGTCCAAAAATTCGAGCAGGATTTTCTGAAAGCATTCTCGACATCCACCAAATTGGAAATTCTCTTTTTATTACACCCTCTGAGAAAATTAATGGAACTAATGTTTCTATTGACGGAGCTCCAAATGGAATTGGATCTCCATTAGGTGCTCTGAAAATATTTTCCCATCCTAATTCTTTTTTTTCAGATGGAGCAGGAGAATGATCACTACCAATAGTGGATAAATATCCATTTTTTAAACCATCCCATAATGCAGTTTGATTTAACCCATCAGCAGGCCTTAAAGGAGGTCCGATTTTTGCAAATGGTCCGATTTTTTCTAGAGCTGTTTCGTCTAGCAATAAATATTGCGGACAAGTTTCTCCCCATACTTGCTGACCTGTTAGTTGTGCGTCAATAATTCTATTCAAACCAATTTTTGATGTAAGATGAACTATGTATAATGGGCAATCAGTCATTTTAGCTAATAAAACACCTCTATTTATTGCTTCTTCTTCTGCCCACGGTGGACAAGTATCAGGAAAATCTGAAGGTTTGGTGTTTCCTTCAGATATAGATTTATTCATCAAGTGCTCTATAACGTCTCCGTTTTCTGCATGCAATTGGACTATACCACCGTTTTTAGCAACAACTTCCATAACATTTGCAATAAATGAATCTGATACTCTATGATCATAAGTCATAAACATTTTATAAGAGGATACACCCATTTGAATTGCTTCTTTAAGACTATCTATAATATATGGTGTGTTACTTAATATATAATGAAATGAATAATCTACTAGAGATTCTCTTCCAGCTTCTTCTTTCCATCTTTTTATTGCTTGAGGAAGAGTTTCTTTTTGTTCTGAATTATATTCTCCAAATGGAATAATTGTTGTTAATCCTGCCAACGCTGCCGCTTTTGATCCAATTCCCCAGTCATCTCCTGGTTTTTCTCTAATGTGAACATGGCAATCTATAAGTCCTGGCAAAACATATTTACCTGTGGCATCAATATAATTTTTGGCTTTTGGCATTGTAGATTTATTTCCAACAGCAACAATCTTTTCTCCCTTAATCGCAATACTCGCTTCAAATGCATTTGATGAGAATGCTACAATTCCTCCATCTATAATTGTATCGACAATTTCAGGCATACTTATTTCTCCTTTTTCATATTACGTAGAGCTAATTCATTCCAGACTTCTTCAATATTAATATCTGATTTTTCTAACAAAACAAGCATATGAAAAAGTAAGTCAGAAAATTCATATATAACTTCTTTTTTATCATCACCTAGGCTAGCTATACTTAATTCTCCTGCTTCTTCTACTATTTTTTGCGCTATTTTAGGCATTCCTTCATTTAGTAAATTTGATGTATAACTATCATTATTGAAAGTTATATTTCTTTCTTTAATAATTTTTATTAATGAATACAAAAAATTCTGATTCGTATCAAATTCATTGAAACAACTATAAGTACCATTGTGACATGTAGGTCCTTGGGGAATAGCAGAAATTAATATTGCATCTTTGTCACAATCATAAACTAATTGCTTTAATTGCAAAAAATTACCTGATGATTCTCCTTTTTCCCATAATTTATTTCTACTTCTACTATAAAACCAAACATGCTTAGTTTTTAAGGTTAGGTCTATCGATTCTTGATTCATATACCCTAGCATAAGTACATTTAGAGTTTGATGATCTTGTACTATTGCTGGTATTAATTCTTGTTGTTTTTTATCAATCATTCCTAATTTTTATACCTTTAGAATTTAAATATTGCTTTATATTTTTAATTGTATATTCTTCAAAATGAAATATACTTGCTGCTAATACAGCGTCTGCCTTACCTTCTGCTAAAGCTTTATACATATGCTCAGGAGAACCTGCTCCACCACTAGCTATAATCGGTATATTTACATTATTTGTGATTTCTTGCAAAAGATCTATATCATATCCTGATGTTTTCCCGTCTTGATCTATACTTGTAACTAAGAGTTCGCCAGCTCCTAGTTTTTCTAGTGTTTTTGCCCACTGTAAAGCATCTAAGCCTGTTGGCTTACGTCCACCATGGCTGTATATTTCCCATGAATTGCCATTTTTTTTTGCATCTATTGCACCTACTATTGCCTGAGATCCAAAATAATTGGAAGCCTCATTTATAAAATTTCTATTTAAAATTCCTGAAGTATTTATAGAAACTTTGTCAGCACCAGAGTTAAGTAATTTCTTTATATCTTCAATAACTTTTATTCCCCCGCCTACTGTTAACGGAATAAAAACATTTTTCGAAACTTTTTCAACAATGCTTAGTATTGTTTCTCTATTTTCAATACTTGCAGTAATGTCTAAAAATACAATTTCATCAGCGCCAGAATCGTAGTATTTTTTTGCTAATTCAACCGGATCCCCTGCATCAACAAGGTTAATAAAGCTTTTTCCTTTTACAACTTTTCCTTTATCTACATCTAAACATGGTATTATTCGCTTTGTTAACATATCAATTCTCTATAAATTAGCTATATTTATTAATAATAGTTGGATTTAAATAATTTTCATAAAATGCTTTGCCAATAATAACTCCGTTAACACCTAATTCGTTTAAAGAATTAATATCTGAATCTGAAGAAACCCCTCCGGCAACAGTCAAATTTATTTGAAATTTTTGCATTATTTTACTTATATAGTTTGTTGATACTCCTCCAAATGTTCCATCTTTATCTATATCAGTATAAATAAAGTTTGTAACACCTTCTTCTATCATATTGGAAATAAATTGTTCAGGAGATAATTGCATTTCTATTTCCCATCCTTCGGATTTGACTTTCCCATTTGAAGAATCTACAGATACAGTAATATGATTTGCGCCATATTTATCTATTGATTTACTAACAAAATTGTTTTCATTTTTAATTGCAGCACTTCCTAAAATGATTTTTTCAACTCCAAGAGAAAAATAATATTTAATGGTATCTAAATTTCTAATTCCTCCACCAATTTGTATTTTAAGATTTGTTTTTTCAACCATTTCTGTGATAAGTTCTTTTGAAATCGGCGTGCCTTTTCTTGCTCCTTCAAGATCGATTATATGAATCCATTTAGCTCCATAAGATCTCCATTGTTGAATTACTTCCACAGGATTGTCAGAATAAACTGTAAGTTTGTCATATTCTCCTTTGTAAAGCCTGACACACTTATTTTCATATATATCTATTGCTGGAATTATATTCATTTATTTACCTAAATAAATTTATTAATAAAATTATCAAATATTTTCAAACCCAAATCTCCGCTTTTTTCAGGATGAAATTGCACTCCTACGTAATTGCCTGACTCATATGCAGAACAAAAATCATTACCGTAATTAGTACTTCCAATTATATTTTCAGATGATAAAGGGTTAACATAATAACTATGAAGAAAATAAAAGTATGAATCATCAGGAATTCCTTCGAAGATTTTATGAGATTTTCCGAATTTAACCGAGTTCCAGCCTATATGTGGAACTTTTACTGAGTCTGATATTTTAGGAACAGTTCCTTTTAATAAATTTAAACCTTCAATATTACCTTCCTCTGATGATTCAAACATTAGCTGTAATCCAAGGCAAATACCTAAAAATGGGACTCCATTTTTAATAAGACCGATAAGAGTTTTAGTTATATCAAATTGTGAAAGTTTATCCATAGCAGAAGGAAAAGATCCTTGACCAGGAAAAATCACAGCGTTAGCATTAATTAATTCACTAGCTTTATTTGTAGTAACTGGTTCACATCCAACTTTCTTTAATGCATTTCTTATGCTTTCTAAATTGCCAGAGTCATAATCCACTATATGAATTTTCAAATATACCTCGTTATTTAATTGTCAAAATAAATAAATAAAGAAATATTATAAGAAACATTGACTATTATTATCCATAATGAGAAACTATCTCTTCTTAATAAATCTTATAAATTATAGAATTATGTTAACAATAGCTCTACCATCGAGTGGACCTTTATACCAATCAACAATAGAATTTTTTAATAATGCGGGGATTACTATTAAAAAATCAAGCTTACGATCATATACGGGTACTACAAGTTTTGATGACAATGTGAAAATGATTTTTCAAAGACAAACAGATATACCTTCTTCAATAAATAATGAAATTGCAGATATAGGTGTAATGGGGCTTGATAGATATTTAGAAAACAATGATTTTTCAGATACAAATATTATTATCGAAAAAATGGGATATGGCCAATGTGATCTTGTAGTAGCAGTGCCACAAAAATGGGGTGCAATTAATAATATAAAAGACTTAGTTAGTTATTCTGTTGAAAAAAAATTGAAAATTGCCACAAAATACCCAAATCAGACTGCAAAATACCTTAATAAAAACAATTTAGAATCATATGAAATAGTAACAACCAGTGGATCTGTTGAAGTAGCACCTGAAATGGGATTAGCAGATATGATTGTTGATATAAGTTCTACTGGAAATACAATAAGAGCAAACAATCTAAAAATATTAGATGATGGATATATATTATTCTCTGAAGCCACAATGATTGCAAATCTGTCTTCTATAAACAAATCGAATGAAAAGTTTGAGTCTGCTAAAAAAATCTTAAGATTTATTCTTGGGTATCTTAATTCCAAAAAATTTAACACAATAATTTTTAATATAAATTCGAAAGACGAAAGTACATTAGTAAATAATCTAAATAAATATATTTCATTAAAAGGTGTAATAGGACCAACGATAGCAAAAGTGTTCTCAAATGATCAAAAAAACTGGTATGCAGTAACCATCATAGTTTCTAATGAAAATTTAAATTCAGCAATCAATGATTTAGACGAATTAGCCGCAGAGGGAGTAACTGTGATAGAAAACAAATTAGTATTTAACAAAACATTAAATGTAGATAAATTATTAAAAAAATAATTTAAATCCGTATTATATTTATGTATTTTAAAGTTATAATAATGTACTTATAAACGATCTTCTAAATAAAATGGCAAAAAGAAAAATAACAAACTCAAGAAAAACTAACGAAACCAATATTAAAATTTCACTAAATATTGACGGAAATGGTAACTCTAATGTTAACACTGGTAACGAAATGTTTGATCATATGCTTTCGCAATTATCAAAACATGGACTGATAGATTTAGAAATAGACTTAATAAGTGGAGATAGCGGACTTGGGTGGCATCATGTAGTAGAAGATGTAGGGATTCTTCTTGGAGAATCATTCTCAAAGTGCATAGGAGATGGAAAAGGTATTACGAGGACAAGCCATGCTTATGTTCCCCTAGATGAAACCTTAGTAAGAAATGTAATCGATTTTGGTGGACGTGGATACTTTAAATTGTCAGGATATATTGGTGATTCAGATTTAGGAGAATTAAGCGGGTCCTTAATTACACATTTTCTAGAAACATTTAGCAGAGAAGCAAACTGTAATTTGTTTACCACAATATTAGAAGGTGTTAACAATCATCATATATCTGAAGCAATGTTCAAATCTCTTGGTATTGTTTTAAAAAATGCACTAACTTTAGATCCAAGAAGAAATTCTATACCATCAACAAAAGGAACTATTTCCTAGTTACTTTCTTAAATTACAAATTTTCTCTCCAATTATAGTGCTAGTTAAACTGTGCCCATCTTTATTCCAATGACCTGCTCCTAAAGCATCATCAAAACCATGGAAATATGTAATTTCCTTACTAGAATCCCAATTCAAATCTGTCATCATACGAGAAATAGATATCACAGGTATTTCATTTTTTTCACCAAATTTCTCAACTCTTTCTTCAGGATAAAAAATATTAGAAAGATTATTTTTTAATGCCCATTCCTGAACTTCATTTTTACGATTATCGACAACTTCACCCCTGGATACAACAAGAGTAATTAATTCAATATTTTTATTATTTAAATCTTCTTTAGTTTTTAAGATGATTGATTCAAATAAATCCCAAGAATATTCAACAAATTCATTATCTAAATCATTCCCCCAAGCACCTCTATCAATTAAGTCTAATCTTTTAGAATAATTAGACTTACCTTCAGAATTTGATTCTTTTATTTTTTCTTCACGTGAAAATTCCCAAAATATATTCACTATAGGCTCTCGAATTAACTGAATCACTAAAAAATTATCTCGTAAAAAAACATATGCAGATCTTTTGAAACTGCTATTTATTGATGGAAATACAGATTGAATTAGTGAGCCATTTTCTATTTTGAAATAAGGTCTGTTGGAATTTAATTCCAATTCATAAATATTGTTTTTCAAATCATTACCGGGGAAAAAAGCTATAATAACAAAATCCGGATCATATTTAATTATTTCGTTTTCGATAGCTACATGCATCTGCGCTGTCCCCCAACCAGATGCTCCAAATGATAACACTTCATATTTAAGCTGGTCTAATTGGTTTTTACAGTTAACATCCAACCATGATTCTAATTTGGAACCTACAGAATCTGTTTTTGGTACTTGAAGAGCCTCTATAAATGAATCTCCAACAATTGCCACTCTAATTACATTAGGCGGTTTATTGTATTCTCTTTCAAAGTCATTCCAACCTTGAGAATTGATTTCAACTTTAGAAAAACCCTCTTTATTCCAAACACCTTTGGAATTAGGTATTAATTTTTGGCCTATAATTGGATGGTGTTCTTGATATATACCATAAGTTGGTAAATCATTATCGGGTAAAAAATTGAAAAGGATTCTCACACATAATTCTAATATAATAAAAGCTAAAACAAGGCCAAGAAAAACCAAACTTAATTTTTTTGAATAATTTAATATATTGCTCAACTAATCTGAGATGTGTGATCTAAATCATTATTATATAACTAATCAAATTCTATTAATAGAATACACGTTTAAACTGGAACATATTGAACTTGATTCAATAAAATAAATATCTCATAATTCACACTATAAAATAAATATTTTATAGTACTTAAATTAACCAGATTTATAATCATTAATATATCAAAAAAGAGAGATAGAAATGAAAGCAACTAAAATTGAAAAAATAGAAACAATCTTATGGTCTCGCTGGTTAATATTAAAAATTTATTGTGAAGACGGTACAGTAGGCATTGGAGAAGCAGGAGTTCATGGATGGCAAAGACCTACAGAAACAATGCTCAAGGTATGTGAACCTTATCTGCTTGGAAAAAATCCTAACTTAATTGAGCACCATTACCAATTTCTTTATCGTAACTCTCATTTCATGGGCTCTGTAATTAATGGAGCATTATCAGCAATAGATATTGCTCTGTGGGATATTAAAGGTAAACGATTAGGTGTCCCTATATATGAACTAATGGGTGGTAAAGTTAGAGATAAAGTAAGATGTTACATACATATTAATGGCGATACCCCAGAATCACTTTATAAAGATGCCAAAAAAGCTGTAAATGAAGGATTTAGTGCTGTCAGATTTAGTGCTTTTGCACCTAATCATTGGTTACACAAATCATATTCTAAATGGTCAAATGAAGCTGTTGAAAGAGTTAAAGCGGTAAGAGAATCCGTGGGTCCAGACATAGATATTTGTGTAGAAATACATAGGCAAATGAATCCCGCAGAATCTATAGCTTTAGGAAGAAGATTAGAACAATTCAATCCATATTTTTATGAAGATCCCATGCTACCGGACAGTCCTGCTATAATGGCCGATATTAAAAAGTCTGTTAATATTCCAATAGCCACTGGAGAAAGATTCTCTACTATTTTTGAATATCAACAACTTCTAGAAAATAAAGGTTGTGATTTTGTTAGACCTGATGTCTGTTTATGCGGTGGTCTTTCCGGATCAAAAAAAGTTGCGTCTATAGCTGAATCATTTCATGTTAAGGTAATACCTCACAATCCTCTTAGCCCAATCAGCACAGCTGCTTGTGTACAATTAGATGCATGCATTCCAAATTTTGCATTACAAGAGTATACAGGGGAATCTGAATCACCTAAAAGTGAATTGTTATTAAATAAACTAAAATTAGAAAAGGGATATTTATTGGTACCTAATGAACCCGGATTAGGGATAACTCTAAATGAAGAAAGTATATCTAAATATCCTTTTCAAGAAAAAATATTAGATACACCTATTTCAGATGATGGATCTGTAGCAGATTTTTAAATTTAATTTTATTCAGAAAACCTGCTACAAAACTAATTATTTATGATTTACACTGGCAAGCAGTGCTGCAGTCATTACAGCAATCTTTGCAGTCAACACAGCAAGCAGTGCTACATTCTTTACAGCAATCTTTGCAGTCTTTACAACATTCTAATGTTTGGCTCATATATCACCCGTATGTTAAATTAATAAGTATGCAAATGCATATTAAGTACATATAAAGTAGTTTAAGTATGCAAATACATATTAAGTATACATTAAGTAGATTAAGTATGCAAATTCATACTACTCCAAAATTGATCGCTTAATCACAAAAAAAAGGACTAAAAGAATGAATTCTTTTAGTCCTTTTGTAAACTATATTAGGCTCACATTACAAATATCTCGGCTTAGAAATATTTGTAAAATAATATAGTTCAAACGATATATTAACTATTATTTAACTATTTAAACAGNAAATGGAGCGGGAGACCGGATTCGAACCGGCGACCTTCTGCTTGGAAGGCAGATACTCTAGCCGCTGAGTTACTCCCGCATTATAGAGTGATTATTATAACATCAATAGTGACTTATGCTCTACTAAATCCAGATACAGGAATTGATGAGTCAACTCCTCTTCCCTTAGCATCATTAATCATTCCATACTCTTTAAGTATTTCTTGGCTATATGTTACTCTGCCTGAAATTTTCTCTNTNTCCAAGCTTGCCAACAATACTGTAGCTTTGGCCATTAATTCAGGATGTTCTCCTTTNGGGTCATCAAAACCTTCAACTAAATTATGAAAAACAGTTCCAGGNGTAGGAACNACCAAACTAGGCGAAACACATGTNACTGATATTCCATACTCNAAAACCTCTTCAGCTAAACCTTGTGTGAATCTCTCTAATGCTGCTTTTTGTGCTCCATAGCAAGTTCCTCCACCTTTTTTTCTTGGTTTATTTTGTATATCTTCATTTNTAGANTCTTCATAAGGNCCCGANCCTGGTCCAACCGCTGCTGCAGAAGATATATTTACNATACTTCCNTCTTTTAGAGTTATCATATCTTCCAATACTAAATGACTTAAATAAAAAGGCGCATGTAAATTTACTTCCCATGATTTAATCCATCGTTTCAATTTGTAATCACGAATAGGTACAAAATATGTTAAAGCAGCATTNTTTACNAAAATGTCTATTGGTCCATATATATTTTTAGCTTGTTCAATCAATTGTTCACATTGATCAAAATCTGAAATATTTGCTGATAGTGCAGTAGCTTCTCCTTCTTTTGCTCTTATACTTTCAACNGTATTTGTTAANGANCCTTCTAATGGNTGTTCCCCATCTGACATAGTTCTTGCAACGCAAACAACNTTTGCACCTTTTTTTGCAAACTCTTGAGATATATATTGGCCAATACCTCTACTNGCTCCTGTAACCAAAACATTTTTGTTTTTTAAATCCTTCATGATTTCCCCTTATAGGAACAGATNTTTTTTNATTAATCAAATAATTNGACTCAACACTATTATAATATCCTTCTGAAAATAAAAACTAGTACTTCTATTTTTTGAACTATAGAATTTATTTTANATAATCCTCAATTGACATTAAAAATAAATCATATTACTATTTTCTNAATTAAAAGGAGATAAGTCATGACAAAACAATCAATACCAGATTTAATAGTNAAAAATGCTAATGTTATTACTGTAGATGAATCAATGCCAAGTGCTGAAGCATTTGCAGTATCCAATGGGAAATTTGTAGCAATAGGAAGTAATTCAGACATTGAAAATTTAGTATCACCAAATACAAAAATTTANGATGCTGAAGGACGTACTATTATTCCAGGGTTGATTGATGCTCATATTCANGTACTTAGTAGTGGAATAAGACATGTNATGGCTGCTGATTGTACAGTAAAAGATATTGAAGAAGTATCTNATCTAATAAAAANCCAAGCNAATAAAACTCCNAAGGGCGAATGGGTNCAAGGATTTAAATACGATGATACTAAAATAAAAGAAAACAGAGATTTATATAGACAAGATTTAGATTCAATTTCTTTAGANCANCCAATAATGGTTTCTCACAGAGCAGGACACGTTTATTATATGAATTCTAAAGCACTAGAATTATCAGGTTATCATAATGAATCNGAAGACCCNCATGGAGGAAAGCTTGGAAGAAATGAAACCACAGGAGAATTAAATGGTGTAGTTTATGAACGAGCTATAGAACCAACAAGAGATTTATTACCAAAAATTTCTGATAAAGACAGAACCGAAGGACTAAAACAAATAAGNTCCATGTTNAATTCTTCAGGNTTAACAAGNGTTCANGACGCAAGAGTTAGCCANGATGAATTTTTAACTTACCAAGATGGAGANAAAAATGATTATCTAGGCTTAAGAGTNTANATGCTAATGGCTCAAGATTTATTTCCCAGTCTAAGAGATGCTGGAGTNAAAACAGGTTTTGGAAGTGAAATGTTAAAAGTTGGAGGAATAAAAATGACTTCTGACGGAGCTATCGCCGCAAGAACGGCATGGTTATCACAGCCATACATTGGGTCAGATCATGATTGTGGAATTCAAGCAATGAGCCAAGAAGAATTAGATGACCAAGTTATTCAAATGCACAATGCTGGCTTTCAGGTAGCAGTTCATGCAAATGGTGATTCAGCCATTTCCATGGTNTTAAATTCATATGAAAAAGCACTTGAACTTAATCCNCTAAAAGATACAAGACACAGAATAGAACACTGCACACTAGTAAATCCNGAAATATTAACNCGAATGGCAAAAAANGATGTACAAGCTACTCCATTTTGTACTTATGTTTTCTATCATGGTGAAAAAATGCAATTTTACGGAGAAGAAAGACTGGAATGGATGTTTGCTCAAAAATCATTTATTGAATATGGAGTAAACTCAACAGGNGCAACTGATTATCCTCCTGGNCCATATCCTCCTTTAATGGGAATTCAGAGTTGTATAACAAGAACTGATTCTAATGGAAAACTTTGGGGACCTAGTCAGAAAATTAATATTCAAGAAGCTTTGAAAATTTATACTTTAAATGGAGCAAGAGCAGCTTTTGAAGAAAATATAAAAGGNTCTATTTCATTAAACAAACTTGCNGATTTTGTTGTGTTAGATCAAGACATTACAAAAGTGGATCCTTTTGAAATAAAAGACATAAAAATAGTCCAAACAGTTATTGGTGGGAAAACAGTACATGAAGGTTAAATCTNAAACTGCTCAGTAAACNAATCGTAAAATAATAAATTAATATTCTTTGGTATTCATAATATATTCAGTCAAAGGACTAGGGGAAGGTTCAGTTCTAANATTTAATATTCCCGGCCCTTCNTGATCTAAAAATTTTTGAAGTTTACTTGGTAATTCAGCCTTGGATTCTACTAAATCTCCATATGCTCCNACTGATTTTGCTATATTTTCGTAATTAACAAAATTAAGATTAGTGGCAACNGGATTATTAAAAAACTCTACCTGNTGATGATAATCAATTCCCCANACAGAATCACAGCCTATAATTATTTTAATATTTATATTATTTCTCACAGCAGTATCAATTTCCATNAGATTGAATCCTGAGGCNCCATCGCCTGTAAACACTATAACTTGNTCATTCTTTAAAGCAGTTTTTGCTCCAATTCCAAANGGAACACCCCATCCNATCATTCCCAAAACNCCATTTACAAACCANCTGTCTCTTCTCTCAGATGAATAATACGAGGCTCCATAAAANGCAAAATCGCTTCCTTCAAANATCAAGCAATTATCGNTTTCTAAAAGTTTAGAAACTTCTCTATGAACATCCATTGAATGAATATTATTNCCTGATCCTGTTAATCCATTTAAGTATCTNAGATGTGNCTCCTTATTATCATTAAAAGTTGAAAATATATCTGGGTTTTTACTTAAATCAGAATTCTCATTTATTAATTTACTCAATTCTTTTATAAATATNCCTACTGAAGACAATATNGATAAATCTGCTCGTTTGGATTTGCCAAGTGTATATTCATCGGGATCAACTTGAATTANTTTNGNATTTTTAGAAATTGCAGGAGGATTTCCATAATCCAAAGTAAAATCTAATTCTTTACCTAATAGAATTATCAAGTCAGATTCTTCTATTGCNCTTGCAACAGGATTAGCTCTTTGGTCTGATAATCCGTATGACAAATGATGCGAATCAGGAACTATTCCTCTTGCACTCATTTCATTAATCAAAGGACANTTAAAAGNCTCAATAATATTTATCATGTCATCTTTATTAACATCATGTGCTCCGTTGCCTAAAATGAATACAGGGTTAGAAGCAGCAGAAATATATTTTAANCAATTTTCAATATCAATNAATTGAGGATATCTAGAATTGATAACACTTCTTGTTTGGGAAGACATTTCTTCATTTTTATATAAATTTGTTTGAATGTTTGTAGGAATAGTTAAGTGNGTAGGNCCTCTTCTATCAGTCATACTTGCNTGANAACTTGANTCTAATTCACTTATTAAAANATTTCCATTTTGAATCATAGAAGATCTTTTAGTAACNGGTTTTGCCATTCCTACCTGATCAATTTCCTGAGGAGCTCCCATACCTAATAAGTTACTGTCTGCGCAACCAGAAATATTTATTACTGGNCTTAATTGNTGATGTGCTAAAGTCAATCCTGGAATAGCATTAGCATGTCCAGGAGTAGTAAACATTGAAATTCCTGGTTTATTCTTTATTCTACCCCAAGCATTTGCCATATCNACTGCCGCTTGTTCGTGTCGAGTATCAATAAAAGTAAATCCTCTTTTTGATAATNTATCCATAAGNTGTAGAATATGGTCACCNGCTACTGTAAAAATAGTATCAATACCTTTNTCTTCTAAGAAGTCAGCTATATATTCAGATCCAGTTTGTTTCATNAATTTATTTTGAGAATTGTAATGCTTCNGATGGGTTTTTGTATAAAATTGAATTAATCATATCGTCAGTAAAACCTTTTTGTCGCATTCTTGGTACTACAAATGATGGAATGAAAGTAAATCCAAATCCTCCATATTCTTGTAATTGATGTTTGTGGCACACATCGTGAGCAATTAGAATTTTAGATTCNTACCCATTTTCAATCATAAAAAGAATGTCTTCCATTCTTTTTGCATCTGAAGGCATATCTATGTTTTCATTAGCNGAGTAGAAATGATTTTCTTGTCCAAACAAATCCCATTCTAAATAACAACCTGATTCTGCNATTTGAATAAGAGTTTCTCTTTCAAAAACAGTTCTATCTAAATGCCCCATGATTGTCATATTCAAATCAGCTCCAGATTTTTTTAATATATCTATTGCAACAATTGGAGCTTTTTCATCTCTTCCTGGATGGATAAGCANAGGAGCACCTGTTTCTTTTTGTGCTACAGCAGATGCAATTAGAACTTTTTCTTCATCTTTGTGCAACGGATGTGATAATCCAACTTCTCCTATAATTCCNGATTTTATTTTTAAAGACCCTACTCCAACATTAACGTCATTAATAATAACAGCAGCCAAATCTTCAATAGACATTTCTGACACTTCCGGAGGATGTGCTAAATACACATAATAAGAAGATCCCATAATTATATTTATATCAGTCAANTTTGAAATTTTCAGTAATCCTTCAGGATCTCTTGATAATCCAATACTTGTCGCATCTACCATCGCACCACCACCNACCGATTTATACTTCAACACTTCNTCTACAGATATATCTAAATCTACTATGGAAGAGTTATCTANGTTTTTCCATGCATGATGATAAATCAAACCTCTATTTTGTAAAGTTATNGGNTCATAAAANACTTGTTTTCTGTGTGATTCNTCTGGAGGAACTGAAAAAGTATCAGGAAATTCAATTAAAAGATGNTCGTGTGTCATTGTCATTCCTAAATCAATTGGGTCAATAACATTTCTTACNGTTTGAATTTTACCTTTTCTACTCATAATTTCTCCAAATAAAACTTTTATAAAATTTAACTTATAATAAAATAAAAGAAAAAGAAAAGAAAGATGATAAANCAAACAATTATAATTGGCATCACAGGATCTATCGCAACAGGTAAATCAACATATATAAATAAATTAATNAAAGAATTTTCACCTGAATACTGNGATGCTGACAAATTGGTTCACACTTTATATGAACCAGGTAAACCAGCATATGANAGAATTACAGATATNTTTGGAAATGAAATCATAGATGATAAAACNCAATATATAGATCGTAAAAAATTAGGGTCTATTGTTTTTAAAGACAAAGCATTAATGAAAAAACTCACTGATGCAATTGGNGANATAGGTACTGAAGTTAAAAATGTAGTTGACGGATGGATAAAAAACAAAAAAAGTATNGGTATAGTAGAAGCAGTAAATTTAATAGAAGCAAATTATATAGAATGGTGTGATCATGTATGGTTGTTCAAAGTAGACGACANTGTAGCATTAAACAGACTCATCAAAAGAAACAATCTTAGTAGAGCTGAAGCNGAAAAAAGAATTAACAGCCAAACGTCATGGGAAAAAAGANCAGAATATTCAAATTTAATTNTGGATACANATGACAAATTAGAAAATGTTTACAAGAAACTAAAAGAAAACTATATNAAAATACTTAATCTTCNNTAAAAATTATNTCCTGTTTNTAAANTTCATTAATTTGTTTTTCAGAATAACCTAATTTACTCAAATAAANATTATTGTGCTCNCCTAGANCAGGGAATNTANAAACATCAACTAANTCTAATCCAAAATTATATAAATTATGNGCCATTTCNAGNGATATNAGAGAAGGATGAGAATTTTTATTNAANACNAAATCCCATGTNACAGGATTTTTTANAAAATCNTAATCGTCNTCCCTTGGNTTNGTTACCNTACATGAAAATATATCTTTNGTATTTAATTNNCTTAAAATNATNGNAGANTTTTGTGANCGAAAAAANNTTTCNAAATNAGAAATATTCNTATCAAATTTCTGTTTAATAAAATCAAAAATATCAAGTCTAGTTAAATTTTTGCAATAGAAATATACCCANCCATCGTTTGTTTCATAAGCTCTNTTTAGCTCATCGACTCCATTTTGATCTTTATTAACAAATTTTGGGANNTGATCTTTTTCGATAAAATCACTAATTCTTTTTGCATTNAATAACATTCCACCTGATAATAAATTTGTATTAACTATTGAACCTGNATTATTTTTAATTCTGTTATATAAACCAACNATAGTNCCCAAGGCCGCCATCCCNCCAGCNGTAAAATCAGTAGGGGCTAACATTCCTAAAAATACAGGNGCTTCACCACCTCCTTGTACAATTTGTAATCCTGTAATCGATTGAGCTATNGGGTCNAGTCCTGGTCTGTTAACATAAGGTCCATCATGCCCATAAGCTGCTATATGNGTTTGAATTATATTTGGATTTAATTCNTTNAAATCTTTTTCNCCTAATCCAACTCTNNTGGCTGCACCAGGTCGCATATTTTCAAGAAAAATATCTACTTCTTTGATAAGTTCTCTNGCAATTTTTTTACCATTTTCAGTTTTGGTATTAATTGAAATTCCTTTTTTATTACGATTTAAATTTTGAAAATAACCTACTCCNAGTGGNCTAGATATTTCTCCATTNGGTGGCTCCATTTTAATTACTTCAACACCCAGATTGGAAAGTATTCGACCAGCTACTGGTCCAGCTATTACATTNGTAATCTCAAGAGATTTAAAACCTTCTAGGGGTAGAGAAAANGAATCACGATTAAAATCCGTTTTAATATNAGTNCCATCANCTTGNTCAACAGATATGAATTTACCAATATTCTTTTTGTTATTTTGTTCNAAAATTAGTTTGTTATGNAANATTTGAGGATCATTAATTGCTTCAGTTAAATTNTTAATTTTNTTATANGGAACATCAGCTTCTTCGAAAATTTTACTCCATTCATCACAAGTTTTATTTTTCATTTTATCTGCAATTAAATTGTATAATTTTGTAGCAATACTTATAAANTTATCTCTATCTCTATTGTTTGGTTTAAAAATTGATTCAAATTCCGGATCAAANAGTATTTCTGGCATATCGATGGCAATTGCAGCTTTCTCTGAAAANCCAGAATGAATGCANGCAAGTTGAATAAATCCATCTTTACATTCATAACTNCTATAAAATGGAACTCCTCCATAAGGCTTAGCAAAATCTCTCCATTTATCACCTTGATATGGATTGGATGCATATAACAACAATCCTCCAATNAGAGTAGAATTTATTTTATAGATTTGTTTTNTAGATATAATATTAGATATCAAAGTTGATACTATTGCTGTAGCTGAATTTATTCCACATCCAACACTAGTAATTGGATGCATTAAATATTTNGGTCCAGGTTTTCCGTGACCAGGCAATATTCGCATCTCNCCTGCTCTTGCAATAACNAATTCATCAATCATCAACTCATCTTTTAGATTAGAATTAGATGGAAATGCTGAGATATGGCAAACAATTAAATTTGTATTATTTGAATCACTTATGATTTTAGTTAAATTATTAAATTCCTCTGATTCAATTTGAAAATCATGAATTACAACAGACGCTGTTTTTAAAATTGATTTATCTAAATCAGTTAAATCAGAATAATTTAATTGTTTTTTATTTCTATTCCAAAAAGCATCTTTTTTAAAAGTTGATAACTTTTTATTTACTAATTTAGAAACGTCAGCTCCAAAATCAGATAAAAACATAGAAGTTATATCACCTGAATAGTGATTTGTGAAATCTAAGATCTTGATTTCATTTAATATTTTAGTAACACTAGAATCCATAACAAAATTTTACAACCTTACAATATAAGTTCAATACATAAAATTATTTTTAAATAAGCATATGATTAAAATTAAAGGAAAACANCAATAATGAAAAATCATCAAATAATAAAACAAATCAATAATGGAAACTGTGTGTTTGGTACTATGCTTACAAATTCTGTATCACCAAGATGGGCTTCTCATTTTGAAAATATCGGTCTTGATTATGTNGTTATAGATACTGAACACTCCCCTTATAATAGATCTGAAGTAGCAAACCTAGTTAATTCTTTTAATTTGTGCCANGTTGCTCCAATCGTAAGAATCCCAGTTCCATATTCTCATTATGCAACAATGGGCCTTGATGCAGGCGCTGCAGGAATACTAGCACCTTATTGTGAGTCAAAATCTGAAGTTGAAGAAATAGTAGGTGCAGTAAAATGGAAACCANTAAAAGGTAAATTATTAGATGATATTGTAACTAAGAATATCTTTCCAAGTGAAAAATCAAAAACATATCTTGAAAATCTAAATAAAAACAATATTTGTATTATTGGGATAGAAAGTGTTCCGGCAATAGAAAATTTAGACAATATATTAACAACAAAAGGAATAGATGCNATATTTGTAGGNCCTAATGANTTNAGTGTATCATTAGGAATTCCTAATGAATATGAAAACAAATTATACGAAGATGCACTTAAAGAAATAATCAAAAAATGTGAATCTGCGAATACTCCTGTAATGATTCATCATCAAACAACAACTCTTACAAGTAAATGGATCGGAAACGGAGCAAATTTTGTNTTATANACNTCAGATAANCGNACNTCTCAAAATGGATTTGTTGAAGAATTTAAAGANATTAAAGANACTGCAATTANTCTTGGGAAATATAAAANTATAGATAAAAACATTGAAGAAGAAATAGTTTAAAGATTTCAGAGTTCACTATGTTAATCTTAATTTGTTGAATCTGTAGTTATTTTATGTATTATGTTTGTAGAAAATATTATTATTAATAAAATAAAGAATCCTGATATTGGTAAATATCTAATCGCAAGTTGGGCCGTATAATTTTCAGCGAAGGCTCCATATAAAAATGATCCGAGTGGCCCACTTCCTATACACATGGCAAGTATTCCCATTGCCATTCCTCTTTCTTTAGGAGTAGTTGTGATTTGTATTAATGAAGATTGTGTAGCACCAAACCCTGCAATTCCAACACCCACTATCATATAAAGAAACAGGCTTAAAATATAGTATGTAGAAAATGAATAAATAAATAAAAATAACAAACAAAGAGATGTACAAAATCCGAAAATTAAACCAATTCTTTTTGTATTTAAAATCAATAAACTTATAGAAGTAATTATTGATCCAACCGCAGCTGTGGATATAATAATTGAGCTGAAAGTTGATGATTTCCCTAAAACTTCAACTGCTATGAATGGAAGAAGAGATTGTGACGGAAACATAAATATATTCATAATTATTGTTATTCCGCAAACAGCTAACACAGCTTTGTTTTTTGAAACAAAAATAATGTAATCTCTGATTTTAGTTTTGGTAGTTTTCAAAGATAATTGGTTATATGTGTATTCTATCGATATTACAGTTAAAAGATTTAAAAATAAAAATAGGCATATTAAAAACAATGCTGATGATGCACTAAAGAATGATAAAAACAATGCTGCCAATAAAGGTCCAATTAATGTACTAATTTGCCACAAAAATCCTTCTACAGCATTTCCTTTGACTATATAATTTCTACCAAGAATATCAAGCATTAATTGTCTTTTGGCAGGAAAATCAATTACAATTCCAGATCCATTAAGAAAAAGTGTCATATAAACAATTATTATGTTTAGATAACCAAGCGTTGAAAATAATGCCAAAATAACCATTGATATTAAAGATAATAATCTTGCTATAATCATTATCGATTTGTTATTGTATTTTGACACTAAATTTCCCGCATACCCTCCAAGTAAAGACCAGGGTAATGACCAAGTAACATTTGCAAATGTTACTTTTAATGGGGAGTCTGTCAATTCATACATTATTATAATTATTAAAGGAATTTGAATCCAAAAAGACATAGATGAAGCAAATGACCCAAAAGCTAGTTTAAGGTGATTAGAACTATAAATTGGATTGTTAGTTTTCATGTTTCCACAAATATAATTAAAGCTGACCTAATCTAACATAATATTCGGAATATAAGATACAAAAACAAGAGTCATTCATACAACACAAAAACTGTTATTGATAATTTTAATATTAGTATGATAAAAACTATGTATTAATCTTTAGATTTATTAAAGAAATCAGGTCTACAGTGTTTTGTTATGGCTTCAAAGTTCGTAGAACTATTTTTAATTTGTATTTCTTCCCTGAGATTTGATCCATTTAAATTTTTGTTCTTGCTGAATTTTAGGGTCACTAACTTTATATTTTGCTAAAAATTCATCTACAAATCCTGAAAAATCAGAATTTGTAATATGTTGCTGAATTTCATTCATAAGATTATATAAAAATGCCAAATTATGTATTGAGGCAATTCTATAACCTAATAATTCTTTGGATTTAAATAAATGATGAACATATGCCAAGCTATAATTTTTACAAGAATAACAATTGCAATTCGTATCTATAGGTTTGTCTATATCTTTATACTTAGCATTAAAAACATTTAGTCTACCGTTTTTAGTAAATAAAGAACCATTTCTTGCTATTCTAGTTGGCAATACACAGTCAAACATATCAAAGCCATTATAGATTGATCTTACCAAATCTTCTGGAGATCCAATGCCCATCAAATACCTAGGCTTATTTTCTGGTAAAAGTTTGTTTGCTGATAGTTGAGTGTTTATCATTAATTCTTTGTCTTCTCCAACAGAAAGTCCTCCATAAGCAAATCCGTCAAAATTTAATCCTGTCATTTTATTTGCTGAAAGTTCTCTAAGTTCCAAATTATTACCACCCTGAATTATCCCAAATAACTTAGAGCTATTTGAAGAACGAGCAGAGATACTTTGTTTTGCCCACTCATATGTTGTTTCTAAAGCATCAATCAATTTTTTTTCACTTGATCCTTTTGGTAAACAAATATCCAAAGGCATCATAATGTTCGAACCTATATCTTCTTGATATTTAACTACTTCTTTAGGTTTAAAATAAATCTCTTTTCCGTCTAAATGACTTTGAAAAACAATTCCATCATCCTTAATTTTAACTCTATGAGCCAAGCTATATCCCTGAAATCCTCCACTATCAGTAAGTATCAATCCATCCCAATTCATAAATTTATGAATACCACCAAATTTGTTTAAATAATTTATACCTGGTCTTACAGCCATATGGTAAATATTAGATAAAATTAACTTGTAACCTATTTCTTTGAGTTCAAAAGAATCCAAAGATTTTACTGATGCCTGAGTAGCAACGGGCATAAAACATGGAGTCTGGATTTCGATATTATTTATACTCATTATAGCTGTCCTGCTATTACCATCAGTATTTAAAATTTTAAAAAAATCTTCCATATTTTATAAATTCTGAGCTATTAACAATAATCCCATACTTAACAAAACAAGAGCTAATATTCTTATGATCCATTTACCATTTAAATATTTACTTACTTGAGCTCCCGCTTGCGCTCCGATTAATGCTCCAAAAGCTGCCGGAAGAAATAAATTGAAATCATAAAATCCTTGAATCCAGTACACCATAGTTCCAGCAAATGATGTAAACAAAAGACTAAACACTGATGTAGCAGTAGCAATTTTTACAGGGAATTTTGAAATATAAATTAACAAAGGAGTTCTAATTATTCCTCCTCCAATTCCAAAGAATGTTGCAATAAAGCCTAAGAATATATTATAAAAAGCAGCTAATCCCATACTAAAAGTATATTCGTATTTTTGGCCTTCTTTAGTAGTAATATTTCTCTTTTCACTTAAAAATTTATTATTTAAATTTGNAATATTATCANAGTCACCAGCAATATCATTTTTCATAGATTGATAGATCATNAATANAGTAATTAATATTAATGTAACACCNAACATNATTTTAAAATTTGNAGTGTCTATTTGAATTAAAGTTAAAGCAGCCAATATACTAAATGGNATTCCNATTAGACTGAATATAAANCCACTTTTTATATCTACAGTTCCTATATTCAAATAACGNTAGGAACCTGAAATACTATTTACAACNACACATGCTAAAGAAGTNCCTATAATATTTTTTGCTCCTATNGAAGTACCCATCGAAGTTTCTGTTAAAAGAAGNAAAGGCCCCAAAATAGCACTNCCACCAGCACCAATCAANGTACCTAAAGTTGATGAAANCAAGCTAGACAAAAAATAATAAATAATTAAAAACACTACATTTCACCAAAAATTCTAAATANTNTATCCTTNTCAATATTATCTCTAACTACTGCTTTNCCTAAAGATTCTAATAAAATCCAATTGATTTTACCATTTTTAACNTTTTTGTCATTTTTAATTAGTTCAAAACATTTNTCCCAATCAATATTATCGGGAGAAACNGGCAAATCAAACTTTTTCANTATATNATTATGNAATTTCAAATCNTCATCAGATAGCATATTAAGATGATTACTTAACTTAGCAGCAAATGACATACCTATNCTGACAGCCTCNCCNTGAGTNTATTGCTCTAAATTAGTAGAACTCTCAATTGCATGACCAAGTGTATGNCCATAATTNAGCATAATTCTAGAACCATATTTTTCATTTTCATCAACAGTTACNATTTCNCCTTTTATTTGNATNCTCTTCTTTATNATAGAACTAACATTATCATTAATTTTTTTATAATCTTGAATTTGTATCATTTGATCCAAAAGATCTCTGTCTNTTATAAATCCATGTTTAATNAATTCAGCCCANCCNGAANTGATTTGTCTNTNNGGTAATGTTTNNANNGAGNTNANATCAGAATATACTAATGAAGGATTATAAAATGAACCAACTAAGTTTTTAATTTTATTTACATCTACAGCAGTTTTTCCACCTATCGATGAATCAGACATTGATAATAAGGTTGTTGGAACAAGTACAAATTTTATTCCTCTCATATACGTTGACGCTACAAATCCTGTAATATCTCCAACAACTCCTCCACCAACACCAATTAACACATCACCTCGGTCAGCATGTTCATATGAAAGCCATTCATATATCTTTGAAGAAATTGATAATGATTTACTAGTTTCACCTTGTGGAATAACAAAAGTTGTAGTTGATTTACCAGCGAGTTCAAATACTTGTTGGATTTTTCTCATATAAGGTTTAGATCCATCATCAGATAATAAATAAACTTTTTGCTTATTTATTATTTTATTCATTACTTCAGGTAAATATTTATAAATATCTAAGCCTACAAAAACTCCATACTGATTATTTTTAGATAAGACATTTGTACAAAAAGAATCAAATTGCTCAAAATGTAAAGAGTTTAATTGATCAACATATTTTTCAGCCTGGTACACAATGTTATTAGCTACTTCTTCAACAGATAATTTATTAGTATTAATTGTAAAATCAGATTTAGCATATATGTCAGATCTTTCTGATTTGAATTGGGTAATTTCAGACAAGCTTGATTGTATTAATTTTGGTCTTAAAGATTTTTCATTTTCTCCTTCTGAGCTTTTATTCTTTAATCTTTTTACTATTATGTTTATTGAAGCATCCAAAGTTAGCACATATCCAGAATTATTCATTATATCGAAATTAGAGCCTTTAACAGGTAACCCTCCTCCTGTAGATATTATGCAGTTGTTTTCTTTAGATAACTTTAAAAGTAGTTCGGATTCTTTGTCTCTAAACCATTCTTCCCCATTTTGCTCAAAAATTTGACTTATTGGTTTACCAATTTCTTCCTCAATTATTTGATCCATATCAAATAATTTCCATCCTAATGCTTCAGCTGCCAATTTAGAAGCTGCAGATTTTCCTGTACCGGAAAAACCTATTATATACAAAATTTTATTCATGTTATTTTTTTAATAATTCTAAACATTTATTTTTCATTTCTTCAAACGATGGTGTTAATCCTGTCCATAATTCGATACTTTTAGAAGCTTGATATACTAACATATCTATTCCTTCTATAATATCAGCATTCTTGCTGATTGCCATTGACATTAATTTGGTTATTCTTGGATTATATACCAAATCAAATATAACAGATTTGCCAGATATACAATCTTGATCCAAGGGAGAAATTAATTCCATTCCAGATCCTTTCATACCCAATGTAGTAGTGTTAATAATAAGTTCAGACTCAAGAGATTTGATTTTTACTTCATTTTTATCAGAAAAATTCAATATTTCATAATTACAATCAAATTTTGAAAATCGTTTTAGCATATTTTCCACATTACTTTTAGTTCTGTTAATAATAGTTAAATTGCCAATCCCTTTGTTAAGTAATACATATAAAGCAGCTCTTGCTGCGCCTCCTGAACCAATTAAGACTACATTATTTAATTTCATATCTCCAAATTGGTTATTTAAACAACATTCAATTCCAAATATATCTGTATTAAAACCAACAAGCTTGTCATTTTGTTTTACTATTGTATTAACAGCCCCTGTAATTTCTGATTCCTCATTCAAAAAATCCAGAAATGGAATTATTTTTTCTTTGTAGGGTACTGTTACATTAGCCCCAAGAAAATTCTTTTGAGTTATTTTTTTAAATTCTGTCGATAATTTTTTTTCTTCAATTTCCCATCTATCATAATAAGAATCAAATGATAAAGTTTTATAAATATGATTATGCATACCAGGTGATAGTGAATGCCCGAGCGGAAATCCCATTATTCCAACTTTTTTCTTATGTTTATCTTTATTCATAGCAATATAATTTCGTTACCATCAAAATATCTCTGTAATATAATTGATGCGGATAAAGAATCAATATTTTTTTTTCTCTTTTTCCTAGACAAGTCCGCATCAATTAACATTTTCTCGGAATCTACAGATGAAAATCTTTCATCAATACCAAAAAGATTTAAATTTACATTTTTTTTTAGTAAATAAGCAAACTTCCTTACTTTATCTGACTGTAAACTTTCATTTCCATCTTCATCAAATGGAATTCCAATTATTATCTCCTCTATTTCATAATCTTTAACTATTGATTTAATTTGATCAATAACAAAAATTTCAGACATATTATTTATATGAGATATAGGTGTAGCGATTTTTCTATCTGAATTACCAATAGCTAAACCAATACGCTTAAGACCATGATCTATAGATAGAATATTCATTTTAATCTTTTAATATTAATAAAAAATCAATATCTTCAATGTTTTTTAATTTTGAATTATCATCACCGCCTACTTGTGCCATTTCTGGCTTACCTCCTCCTCTGCCATCAATTATTTCAGAAATATTTTTCACTATTTTTCTGGCATCATATCCTTTTTTGATTGCATTTTTTGTAACCTTAACAATTACTACAGGGCCTTTTAAAGTAGGCGTACCTAAAATAATTACTGAATCCGGAATATGATCTTGAATTTGATCAGACAATTCTCTTAACATAGCAGGTTCTATTTCAACTACTTTTGAAATTGTTTGAATTTCATTTTGGTTAGTTGCATTATCTGCAAGATCTTTAGCTAAAGCAGATATAATTTTATTTTTATATCTTTCAATTTGCTTAGATAGTACATTCAAATCATTAGTTAATACTTCGATTTGTTTTGTTATTTCGTCTGGCTTGCAATTTAATTGTTCACATAAAGATTTTATAGCTTCTAATTTTAATGCTAAATATTCTTTCGCTTTCCTGCCCGAGTAAGCTTCTATTCTTCTTAACCCTGCTCCAATACTTGACTCAGATACAATAATAAAATCACCAAGTTCTCCCGTGGATTTAACGTGAGTTCCTCCACATACTTCAAAACTAAAAGTCTGGTCATCACCAATTTCAATTAATCTAACAGTTTGGTCATATCTATCTCCAAAAAATGCTAAAGCTCCTCTTTTTATCGCATCATTATATTTGTCCTCTGACTTTCTAATATTAGAGTTAAGAGTTATCTGATTAGAAACAAGATTCTCAACATCTTTGATTTCGGATTTTGTTAAAGACTTAGGATGGCTAAAATCAAATCTCAAACGATCTGGTTCAACTAGGGATCCTGCTTGCCTAACATGATTACCAAGTCTTTTTCTTAAGGCTGAATGCAAGAGATGGGTTGCAGTATGATTCCTTCCTGAATCCTTTCTGTTTTGTTCATCAACTTGGTTAATAACTTTATCTCCTATAGAAACTTGTCCTGATTTAAGTATTCCAATATGTGTAATTATTCCTTTTATAATTTCTTGAGTATCTTTAACTTCGAATTTAAAATTATCATTAAATATTATTCCAGAATCTCCAACTTGCCCTCCACCTTCAGGATAAAATGTAGTAGAATCTGTGATGATTTCAATATTTTTTTCATTTGAATTTGTAGTGTTTACAAATTTATCGTTCTGAAGAATTCCAACAATTGTAGAATCTTTATTTAAATTTTCATATCCTACAAATTTTATTTGAGATACATTTGTTTTTTTATATTCATCTATTTTTGACATTGAAGTTTCAAATCTTGATGATTCCCTGGATCTCTTTTTTTGATTGTCCATTAAAGATCTAAATCCATCCATNTCAACATTNACATTATTNTCTATNGCAATTTCTGAAGTTAATTCTACTGGNAATCCATATGTGTCCCANANTTTAAATAATAATTTAGAATTAATATCNTNACCCTTNTTTGATTCAAAAAAATTATGTAATTCATTNAATCCTCTTTGAAAAACNAATGANAATTTTTCTTGTTCTTGCTCAATNACCGAATAAATAAANTCTTCNTTTACTTTCAATTCCGGNTACCATTTATTCATNTTAGAAATAATAAATTTTGAAATTTCAATTAGAGTATTAGGTGCAAGATTTAATTTTTCNGAATATCTTATNGCTCTTCTNAANATTCTTCTTAAAACATAAGANCTACCCTCATTTCCNGGAATAACNCCATCACCNATTAAAAAAGTAGAACTTCTCATATGTTCAGAAACAATTCGGAANGCNACATCATCCAATTCNNTATCATGATATTTTTTCTCNGAATTTTGTTCTATCAAATTAATAATAGGCATAAATAAATCAGTTTCATAAATATTTCTTGCNTTCTGCATTATNACTGCTAGTCTTTCAAATCCCATNCCNGTATCAACACTTGGAGCTGGTAANAATTTTCGATTTCCNGATTCNTCTTGGTAAAATTGCATAAANACCAAATTCCATAATTCAATGATCCTTTCACANGTNTCNCCNTTATCATTAATTATCGCTTCACAATTCGGTCCNCANGATTCAAGNCCACATTGTGGCACANTNTCNCCNAAATCATAATGTANCTCTGAACANGGNCCNCANGGNCCTTCAGANCCNGCTGGTCCCCACCANTTATCTTCAGATCCNAATTTGGATATTCTNTCATTNGGTATNCCAACTTCATTCCAATANTCAGACGATTCATCNTCTGANTCATGAATTGTAATATANAGTTTATNGATATCTAATTTTAAAACATTTGTAAGATAATCTATTGAATATTTTATAGCATCTTGNTTGAAATACTTGCCNATACTAAAGTTNCCTAACATCTCAAAGAAAGTGAGATGNGTTGAATCNCCAACTTCATCNATATCAACAGTTCTAAAACATTTTTGNGAAGTAGTTAATAAATTTGAAGGTGGTTCTTCNTCACCTGAAAAAAAAGATTTAAACTGNACCATTCCAGCATTTGTAAGCAATAAAGTTGGATCNCCTACTGGTATAAGAGAAGAACTTGGATACCTCAAATGATTTTTGGATTCAAAATAATTTAAAAAACTTTCTCTNATTTGTTCACTATTCAATTATGATAATTCCTCAAACTCAAAAATATTATAAGTTAATAGTAATGACTTACATTGTAAAATACACTGAGTATATATACTATTATTTTGTAATTATACTAAATTCATTCTTATCGCCAAATTAATTTATGCCTGATCTAATCAACCTATTAACAAACAACGGAGATNTATCTTTATTNAATTTNTTAATTCTATGTTTAAGNAGTTTTGTAACATCAACAATTACAGCTTCATTTGGATTAGGNGGTGGAGCATTATTAATTTTAATTATGGTTAATATTCTNAATCCTNTAGTNATNATCCCAATTCATGCNGTAATACAAATAAGCTCAAATTCTACTAGNGCTNTAATGTTACGNAAAAATATTAANTNCCAATTTNTCNCTCCNTTCATAATAGGATCACTANTNGGAGTATCTATAGCAGGAATAATTTTAATNGATTTACCNAAATTTATAATTCAATCACTTATTGGGATATTTATTTTNTACTCTTTATATGNNCCTCAAGCAAAAAACATAAAAATCACAAAATGGAGTATAGGNTTAATAGGAACTATTTCATCATTTTTAACAATGTTTGTTGGTGCTTCAGGNCCAATTATGGCTCCATTTATACGTTCNTTTACAAACAACAGACAATCNACCGTGGCAACTCAGGCAGCATTTATGACTTGGAAACACGGTATTAAAATAATAGTATTTATAATACTTGGTTTTTCATTTANCAATTATATTCCNTTGATCNTAGGAATGATNATATTTGGAGTCTTTGGAACATGGACAGGNAAAAAAATATTAACNANNATTAACGAGAAATCTTTTGGTAGAATATTTAACATTATTNTAACTGTGTTAGCACTGAGNTTAATNTANGANGGTCTANTCCAGTTTGTTGATTTTATTTAGTCTTCTAACATATTTTTCTTCATCAATAAAACTAGCATCTAAAAAACTTTTTACTATTTTTTTTGCTTCACTAATTTTTATTACTCNACCACCCATNCACAANACATTCATNTTGTTATGTTNNACTCCTTGTGAAGCACTGTATACNTCATGACAAACAGCTGCNCTTATTCCNGAAGTNTTATTTGCAACAATNGAAGCNCCCACACCAGAACCACAAATTGCAATNCCTTTATNAGCNTNACCATTNTNNATAATTTCTGTTAATTTTTTTGTCATATCNGGAAAATCATCTTCNGCATCATATTCAAATGCTCCTGCATCAATNATTTNAATTTCTGGATAGCTTTCAGAAAGAAANNNTTTCAACTCATTTTTNAGTTCAAATCCNCCNTGATCNGCAGATATTNCTATGGAATTNATTNTATTNTTTCTATTGCTCATTTANNAAATTNNTCCATAAATCAATNTCNTAATCCATCATATTTCCTGAGTATATCAANTTNGAATTTTTATCTAANATTCTNTTNGATCCTCTNATTNTAATNTCAAAAAATAAAATCATATCTNTATTGTAAGGTAACATNTCTAATGTNNTNANNTNATTTTNNNTTCTGAATTTNTCAAATTCTTCTTCTTNCATAGTAGGATCNATTGAAATAGCTATAATTTTNGTTGAAGNTATNTCNNTTAAANTTGATTTCANTTNCNGTAACTCNGAAATACAATGACCTCAGGTTGGNGAGAAAAAATAAAGAAAATGTGNTGATCCNGATTCTTTTATAGNATNNGAAGAAAAAGTTTTCCCNGAAGTAAANTCAAANTCAAANGNTGATTCTGAATNGTCTGTTTNTNTTACANTANTTTTTTNGTTATCNGNAGATTNAATAACATCTTCAGAAGAGCANNCAATAATTAATATTAAAGNNATAAANGTATAAAGTNNGTATCTCATNTAAAAANTNTAATTNGAATGAANTAANANAAANNGTTTACTATCANANTTGAAATATACCAATAATGNAATTCANTAAAGAAGTAAATANTAAAANAATATATAATACAATCAANATTTAGCAATTAAATNATNTAAATGGCAAACACTAACTTTACATTTTTATTAATTTGGTTTTTATTATTTGTATCAGTATTATTAATGGGATCTTGGAGCTTNGCAGATAGAGCCACAAAATCAATGAATTATAATAATTTAACTAAAGAAGAATTATCAGTNGTACAAAAATCTGCNATATTTATATGCCCTTTACATTAAAATGAGTTTTGAAAATAAATTAGCGATAGTAACAGGATCNTACCAAGGACTAGGAAAAGGTATAGCTAAAAANTTAGCTAGCCAAGGATGCAATCTGATTTTGGTTGATNTAGANGATAATCTTTATCAAACAAAANACGAATTACTTNAATACGGAACCAAANTAGAATTTTANATTGGTGATGTTTCTGATGAAAAAACAGCTNAATCTGTTATGGAAATAGCTACAGACAAATTTAATCANNTNGATATCNTNGTTAATAATGCAGGGATTGGAGGAATGAATAAAAAATTATGGGAGTTACCCACAGATGAGTTTGATAGAGTTTATTCTATAAATCTAAAAGGTGTGTTTTTATTTTGTAAATATGCAGTCCCTTTAATGTTAAAGAATGATTATGGCAGAATTGTAAATATTGCATCAATAGCAGGCAAGGAAGGGAACCCAAATGCATCTGCATATTCATCTACAAAAGCTGGCGTAATTGGACTTACAAAATCTTTAGGAAAAGAATTAGCTAATACTGAAATAAGAGTAAATTGTATTACACCGGCTGTTGTGAACACTTCTATACTTGATGAATTCACTCAAGAACATATAAATTATATGATTGAAAAAATACCTATNGGTAGAACCGGAGAGATAGAAGAAGTAGCTAATATGGTTTCATGGCTTAGTTCCAAAGAATGTTCATTTTCAACTGGTGCTGTGTTCGACATAAGTGGAGGTAGAGCTACTTATTAATCTCCATCTTTTGTACCATCCCAGACTTAATTATTTTATTTTCATCGCTTTTGGTTTTTAATACTAGATCTCCATTATTATCAATTGCTACAACTTCCCCCTCTAAATAAGTTCCATTTAACAATGACAATCGAATTTTTTTACCAATAGTATCAATATTTTCTATCCAAATATTTGTAATTTCTTGATCAGTCAAATCAGACAAATAATAGTTGAAAAATAAATTTGAAACCTTTTTCCCAAGTTTTTTTACATCTGTAGATTTAGATGTAGATAGTTTGATAGATGTATAAGGAATATCAATATAAAAATTATTTTCCATGTTAACGTTTAATCCAATACCAATAATTGAATACTCTAATTTTTGATTTTCAAACACATTTTCTTGTAAAACACCACAAATCTTTTTCCCATCTATAATTATGTCATTTGGCCATTTAATACTGGATGATTGTCCAAATTCTGATTGCAGTAATTTTAATATAGTTATCGCNCCGATCATATGAAGAGTTTGTATATGCCTGTTTTGTGGAAATATTAAAATAGATAAATACAAATTCCCTTCAGGTGATACCCACAATCGGTTTTTTGTTCCTCTCCCACTTATTTGCTTTGAAGATCCAATTATTAAGTTTTCTTTATGAAAGGATGCAAATCTATGACATATATCCATTGTTGAATCGCAACTTTCAAACCACAACATATTATTATTAAAGAATTTAAATTTTAATCATTTATTATATTAATCGACTATGTAACAAATTTATGTCAAAATATCAGTAAATATATTTATTATCTTGGAGTATTAAATGATATCTAATAATAAAAGACCTAGAAGTAAAGATTTAGGATTAGACATGGGGATTTTGCCCAAAGGAAAATTGAATTCTATTACTGATGTCCCTGGTGTGAAAGTTGGACATTCTACAATTATTGAAGGCGATGGAGAGCTAAACATTGGGAAAGGGCCCGTAAGAACTGGAGTTACTGCTATCCTTCCTCATGATAAAAACATATATGAAAATAATGTGACAGCTGCAGCACACGTAATTAATGGATACGGTAAAACCGTAGGAATCCCACAAATTAAAGAATTAGGTAGAATTGAATCTCCTATTCTTTTAACTAGTACTTTAAGCACATGGAAAGTTACAAATTATTTAATTGACTATCTATCTGAAAAAAATCCTGGTGTCAGATCATTTAATCCTGTGGTTGGAGAATGTAATGATGGATTCTTAAACGATATAGTAGGAAGACATATAAATAAATCTCATGTAATTAACGCTATTGACCATGCAAGTGAAAACGAATTTTCAGAAGGAGTTGTTGGAGCAGGCGTAGGAATGACAGGATTTGGATGGAAAGGAGGAATTGGTACTTCTTCAAGATTAATAAAAACTCAGTACGACAGTGACACAAGTTCAAAAGGAGAATTTACTATTGGATGCTTAACTTTAACTAATACAGGAGATGCCCGTGATTTAAGATTTGACGGGATTCCAATAGGTCGACATATTTTACCACCTGGTTACGAAGATGAAGAAAATCCTTCAAACTGGATTGGGGGAGACCCTATAAAAGGGACTTTTCAGAAAGATTCTAAAGAGCCTCCTGGATCGATAATGATAGTAATTGCCACTGACGCGCCTTTATCTAGCAGACAACTTAACAGATTAGCAAAAAGAGTTGGAATGGGATTAGGGCTTGCGGGCGGTATTGCCTCACATAGTAGTGGAGATTTTGTTATTGCATTTTCAAATTCCGAATATAATAAAATTGAATCAGGAGATGACAAATATAAAGTGAACCAATTATCTGACGATAATTTAAGTAACTTATTTAGAGGAGTAGTTGAAAGTACAAATGAAGCAATAATAAATTCAATATTAAGAGCTGAAACTGTAAAGGGGATAAACGGGAATACAAGGCATGCTATTCCTATTGATAAAGTTATGGCTGTATTAGAGCAATCAAGAGCTACAAAAAACAAAGATAAATAAGGAGCACACTATGAATGACAATAAGAGAACAATAATTATAACTGGCGGAGGAAGTGGAATAGGAATGGAAACTGCAATAAAATTTGCAGACAATGGAGATAATGTAATAATAACTGGAAGAACAGAATCAAAATTAATCAATGTCTCTGAAAGCATTAACAATAATAATGGTTCGTGTTCATATTATACTGGAGATGTTGCAGATCCTGATTTTGTTAGTAAAACTGTAAATTCAGTTATTGGTAAATATGGGAAAGTTGACATCTTAATGAATAATGCTGGTCACAGTTCTAAAAATAGAAATACACAAAACACTGAATTAAATGATATTGTTAATGTATTTAACTCCAACTTACTTGGTACAGTCTTATTTACTCAGGCAGTACTAGATAACATGAAATCTAACAACAAAGGTTTAATCATAAACATATCTTCAGTNGCAGGATTATCTGGAAGCCCTATAGCAGGATTGTCTTATGGAGCTGCAAAAGCTGCAGTAATAAATTTCACAGAATATTTAAACGTAGAATTGAAAGAAACTATGGTTAAAGCAACGGCAATAATGCCAGGAGAGGTAGATACTCCAATAATGGATCAAAGACCAGTAGTGCCATCAGACGAAGGAAGAAAATTGATGGCAAAAAGTTCAGACGTTGCAGAAACTATTTTTACACTAGCATCTTTATCTGAAAGTACATCTATCCATTCGATGGTCATAATGCCCAATAAATTGAGAAATGTTTCTTCAGAAATAGTTATGCCTGAATAATTAAATATTAAAATCCAAAAGCATATCCATCACGTCTTGGGTCAGCACCGCCTTGATAGGAACCTGTTTCTTTATCAAATTTTATACCGTGACCTCCNCCAACACTTGGAGACCAATCAGGTAAATTAACAATATCATGACCTCTTTGTTGAAGATTGTCTAATAATGAACTTGGGAATCTTGCTTCCATTTCAACTCTATTTCCACCTATAGCTTTAAATCTAGGCGAATCAATAACTTGTTGCATATTCATTTCAAAATCTAACAAATTAATTAACATCTGAGAAGTTGTTTGCAATATTCCCCAACTACCTGGTGTTCCAACGCTAGCAAAAAATTCTCCATTCTTAAATGTCTGTGTAGGACTTAAACACATATCTTGCTTTCTGTTTGGCCCAATTTGGTTTCTGCTACCATTGTGTAAATCAAACCAATCTCCCATATTATTTAAAAATATGCCAGTACCTTCTGGTGCTAAAGCAGATCCAAATCCTCCTCCTAATGTTTGCGTAATTGAAACAACATTTCCATCTCTGTCAGAAACAGAGAAATGTGTTGTCATACCACCATCATAAGCATCTAAATCTACAGGGGTTAGTGCGCCCTGAGGTGCATCTGGGTTAAATACTTCACCGGCAAGTAGATTGGTTTTGTCAGTTGATATTCTAGATGATTGATATTTAGCNTATTCNCTTGAAAGTAACNTNTCAGTAGGTGTGATTCCTAATGCCTGNTCNCCNCCATAAGCAATACGATCTGTTGCCGCTAATTTAACTGTTTCTATAAATCTATGAACAAAATCAGGGTCTTGAAATTTTATTTGTTCATTAGGTAATGTTTCTAATATTTTAAGTGTCTCTAATATTTGGAATCCACTACTATTTGGTGGTACTGTACTTACTTCAAAGTTTTTATATTTAACTGTTAAAGGATCAGACCATTCTGCTTTGACTGAATTCAAATCATCTTCTGAAATTAATCCTCCGTACTTATTCATAGATTCAATTATTTTTTTTGCAATACTTCCCCTATAAAATTCATCTGCACCATTTTTTGCTACTAATTCAAGTGATTTTGCCAACTCAGGCATTACAATTTTAGTTCCGGGAGGTGAAACTTTACCATTGTTTAATATAATTTCACCAGATGGAAATTTATTTAATCTAGGAACAGAATTTCCAAACATCATGTAGTGAAAATGAGTCATAGGGAATCCATTTTTAGCATAATGAATGGCATCTTTAAAAACTTCTTCTCTATCTAATACCCCAAGATTTTCTTGAATTTCTAACCATCCCGCGACATTTCCTGGAACTAAGGGTGCCCATGGTCCTATATTTTTAGCTTCAGAAGTATATTTTTCAGGGTCAGCTAATTTTGGAGCAGATCCTGAAAAGTTAAGAGCTTGTAATTTATTTTTTTTAGAATTATAAACTAAAGCTACTCCTACTCCTCCCATTCCAGACATAAATGGCTCTACAACATTAAGTGTAGAGGCTATCCCAACAATAGCATCAAATGCATTTCCACCTTTTTTTAATATATTAATACCAGCTAATGTGGCAAATGGATGGGCTGATGCAGCCATACCGTTTAAACCCATTGCAGTGGGCCTAGTAGATGGGGGATAATTATTGTATTTCATTATTAATCCTTTACAGTAATATGATAAATTCTAACGACATAAATAAAGCGCTAAGTTTGATTTCTAGTAATATTCACAGAACTCCTATATCTTCGTCAAGCTATTTATCAGAAAAATTCAACTCAAATATTTATTTTAAAGAAGAATTATTTCAAAAAACCGGTTCTTTCAAAATCAGAGGTGTTTTGAATAAATTAAGTAATCTTAACAAAGATGCATTAAAAACAAATGGAATAATTAGCATGTCTTCAGGCAATCATGCTCAAGCAGTTGCATATGGTGCGAAGATAAATCAAATATCAAGTACTGTAGTAATGCCAACTTATTCAACAAAATCCAAAATAGAAGCAACTAAAAATTATGGAGCAAAAGTAGTTATAACAAATGATAATCTACTTGAAACTGTCAAAAATTTACAAAAAAAATCAAATGCTTATTTTATTCATCCATTTGATGATGATTACGTTATCGCTGGTCAAGGAACATTAGGACTTGAAATCACTCAGGATTTACCACAAGTAGATCATGTTTTTACAGGCGTAGGTGGTGGTGGCTTAATATCTGGGATTTGTGTAGCTATGAAGGAATTCAATCCTAAAATCAAAATTATTGGAGTTGAACCAAAAGGAGCTGATGGAATGAATCAAAGTCTAAAAAAAGGAAAAGCTATAGAATTAGATTCAATAGATACTATAGCAGATGGTTTGTCAGCCCCATTTATTGGAGAAAAAAACTTTGAAATTGCCCAAAAATATTTAGATGAATTAATAACAGTTTCTGATCAAGAAATAATAAGTACTATGTGGCTGATATATGAACGAACCAAGCTATTTATTGAACCTTCATCTGCTGCTTCGCTTGCACCAATAATTCACAATAAATATAAGCTTCCCAAAAATTCAAACCCTATATTTATTATGTGTGGTGGGAATATTGATAAACAAAAATTACTTGAAATTTCGTAGAACTTTTATTTTTTGGTTATAACACCATATATATAATAAATTCCGAAAAATTTGATTAAGCTAGAATATTTTTTGTGAATCTTAATATGCCCCCATTTTATTGATTCTAAATTTGAAATATTATCAATATTATAATCACATCCATTGGTAAAGAATTGCCATATATAAATGAAGAATGATTTCAAAGCGATAATTGTTTTATTTGAAAATACAGTATGTTCCCAAAAAAAATATTTTCCCTTTGGTTTCAATACCATATCTAGTTCTTTAAATGTAGTATTAACATTTCCCACTGAACATAGCACCAACGATGAAACAATAGAATCAAACGATTTTTTTTTGAACGGCAGATAATTAATATCAGCAAGTATTAAATTATAAGAAGAACTCTTGTCAATTTGTTTTATTAAATCAAAATTATTATCTATAAGTACCAATTTATCATATTTATTATAGAAAATTAGATTTGAACCATTTCCAGCACCTATTTCTAAAATACTTCCATAAGCATTATTAGAAATGTAATGCCTTAAAGATTCATTTTGATTTGCAGATATATTATCAATAATAGGATAAATTATTGAAAACAACTTTTGTCTAATTTTTAAAATAAGATTTGTCAAAGAATTATTTAAATTAATTATCAGTTTAAATTTTATAAAATTGTAAGTAACATATAAGTTAATTAAATTTATATAATAATACAACATATGAGTAGCTCAACAGAAAAATCAATCACAAACAACCTAACAATAATAGGCTCAGGTCCAGCAGGACTAACTGCAGCTTTATATGCAGCAAGAGGTAATCTAAATCCATTGGTTATAGAAGGATTTCCACCTGGTGGTCAATTAACTCTAACTACTGATGTAGAAAATTTCCCTGGATTTCCTGATGGAGTAATGGGTCCTGACTTAATGATTAAGTTTAGAGAACAAGCTGAAAGGTTTGGTGCCAAAATCATCACAGGTGAAGTAACAAAAGTGGATTTCAATTCAAAAAAATTACAATTGTTTCTTGATGATAATACAATAATAGATTCATCTTCAGTAATAATTTCGACTGGTGCCTCTGCTAAAATGCTTGGATTACAAGAAGAATCTGAGCTTATTGGGAAAGGGGTGTCAACATGTGCTACATGTGATGGATTTTTCTTCAAGGATCAAATTGTTGTTGTTGTTGGAGGTGGAGATTCAGCAATGGAGGAAGCTTTATTTTTAACAAAATTTGCAAAAAAAGTTTTCATAATTCATAGAAGAGAGGAATTTAGAGCTTCTCAAATTATGCTAGAACGAGCTCGTTCAAACACCAAAATAGAATTTATTCTAAACTCAGAAATAACACAAATAAATAATCCAAAAGAAAACAAGGTTACTGACATTATCATAAAAAACAATAAAAATGGTGAGTCTAAATCAATGAGTACCGATGCTGTGTTCATTGCAATAGGCCACATACCCAACACATCTCTATTTAAAGATTTTCTAAATTTAAACGAAAATGGATATATACTAACTGATGAAGGCACTAAAACTAATATTCCTGGTGTTTTTGCATGTGGAGATGTTCAAGATTGGGAATACAGGCAAGCAATAACTGCAGCTGGAAGCGGATGTATGGCTGCGATTGACACAGAAAGATATTTATCAAATTTGTAAATTATGATCGAAATTTTAAAAAATGAAAAATTCCTAATTGGGTATGATTTAAATAATGATGAAGAATTTTCGTTATCAGATAATATCCCTGATGATTTTATTGTTGTAACAACAAAAAGAATTATAAAAAGAACTCAGTCAAGTTTTAAATGGGATTATAAAATTCTATTAATATCTGAAATTAAAGATATAAAAATATCAAAAGGTATAAACTTGTCAAAAATAACAATAGCATTGATAGGGTTAATAGCTTACTTCCCACTAATGAATCTTTTAGAAAATAATATATTAAATGCCATTCTTGCATTAAGCTCAGTTGGCTTCGGAATAATTATTCTTATTAATCAGCTACTCTTTGCTAGTAACATAAATTTGATTTTAAATTCAAGTAACAAAATTTCTATCACTTTTCCTCATAAAAATGCATTTTATGAAAAGCTTCTTGAAGAAGTTTCAAAGTAGGTATTAATCTGTCATTTTCAATGAAGGAAAAACATCTAAGTCTAATTCAGATTCTTTTGAAAATGAATTTTCATAAAAAGCTGCTGCTGCAATCATAGCTCCATTATCAGTACACAATTTTGGGCTAGGAATAATGACAGGTATTGTAGACTCATTTTTTATACGAGTACGCAAATGAGAATTTGCAGCTACGCCTCCACATACAATTATGCTTTTAGGTTCATATTCCTCTACAGCCATATTTAATTTAATAACTAATTGTTCTACAACGGCATCTTGGAAGTTGTAACATATATCGTTAATTAAGTTATCATCGAGTTGACCATTTTGTTCTATAATTTTTGAAATATATTTTATAGTGGAAGTTTTGAGTCCACTAAAACTATAATCTAAAGTATCTTTTATATTTGTAACAGGCAGAGTCCTTGTCTTAGATTTTGACAATTGAGATCGTTTGTCAATAACAGGTCCTCCTGGATATTCTAAATCCATAAATCTCGCAACTTTGTCAAAAACTTCACCTGCAGCATCATCTCTAGTTTGACCTAGCAAGATTTTTTCTTTATGAGATTTCATTAATACTAATTCTGAGTGACCACCAGAAACTAATAGAGCTATTACAGGAAATTCGATTTCTTCTTGATTTTCAATCCAAGCTGCATGTATATGGCCTGTCAAATGATTAATACCTCTAACAGGAACATTTAGTGCATATGCAAGAGATTTAGCATAATTTATCCCCACAAGTAACGAACCTGCTAATCCAGGTCCTTTAGTTACTGCAACTCCTTGAATTAGATTAAGCATGTTCAAATCTTTTATTTCTTGAATCAAATTCCCTAATGAAGAGACATGCTGCCTGGCAGCCACCTCAGGCACTATACCGCCAAAACTTGCATGAATATCAGTTTGAGAATATATTTTGTTATGTAATAAGTTTTTCCCATCTTCAAGAATTGCAATTCCAGAGTCATCACATGATGATTCGATACCTAAAATTATCATCTCACTAAACCTTCAATTTATCAAAAAGTGCATTCATGTTATCTTCAACAGTAGAATGATTATTAAATACAGCTGTACCTGCAACAGCTATGTCAGCACCTGCATTAAAAACATTAGTAATATTATCTTTTTTAACACCTCCGTCAACTTGTATTAAAAAGTCACTTGATTCATTTTTTCTAAATTCAGTTAAAAATTGTATTTTTTTCAAACAGTCTAGTATAAGTGATTGTCCACCTTTTCCTGGAATTACTGTCATAACAGTTACTTCATCAATATCTTTTAAATATGGAGTTAAATTTTCAATTTTTGTATCAGGACTTATTGCTAATCCTGCATTAACATTTTTATTTTTAATATATTGTGTAAGATTTGTTATATCTACACCTGTTTCATAATGAAAAGTTATTACATCAGCTCCAGTATTAATAAAATTATCAATTTGGTGGTCTGGATTACTAATCATTAAATGAACTTCAACAGGAATATTTACAAGTTTTTTCAATTCAGATATTATGTTTGATCCAAACGTAATATCTGAAACAAAATGGCCATCCATAACATCAACTGATAATCTGTACGCACCTGATTTTTCTGCAAGCAAAGCATCTCTTTCTATATTCAAAGGATCTGCAGCTAAAATTGAAGGTGCAATTTTATATAATTTGTTTTTCAATTTTGCTCAACCTTGTTTTAATATTAGATATATTATTTTGAACTTGTTCCTCAGAAGTTCCACCGTAAGTATTTCTTTTATTTATAGAGAACAGAGGTGTTATATCAAAAATATCTTTTTCAAATTTATCTGAAAATTTTTGATAATCTGATAATTCAAGTTGATTGAAAAATTTATTTTGTTTAATACAAAAATCTGTCATTTCTGAAACAATTTTATGAGCCTGTCTAAAAGGAACTGATTTAGATACCAAATAATCAGCAATATCAGTAGCTAAAACATAACTTTGTTCTACTGCAGTGTACATTTTAGATTTATTAAAAGTCATAGAATTAGTCATATCAGAAAATATAGCAAGTGTGGTATTCAAAGTATCAGCAATATCAAAAAAACCTTCCTTGTCTTCTTGCATATCTCTATTGTATGCCAAAGGTAATCCTTTTAGTATAGTAAATAATCTAAATAAATCTCCATATACTCTTCCTGTTTTTCCTCTAGCTAATTCAGCAAAATCAGGATTTCTTTTTTGTGGCATTATGCTACTCCAAGTAGTAAAATTTTCTCCAAGATTACAAAAACCAAATTCATCTGAAGACCACAAAATTATTTCTTCGGAAAGCCTAGATATATGCATCATTGTTGTAGAGCTTGCATAGCTATAATCTAATATGAAATCTCTGTCTGATACAGCATCTATACTATTAGTTGATATTTGACTAAATCCTAATTCGTCAGCTACATATTCTCTATCAAGCTCATAAGGTAATCCCGCAAGCGCACCACTGCCTAAAGGCATCACATCTACTCTTTTTAAAGAATCTAAAAATCTATCAATATCTCTCAAAAACATCTCAGCATAGGCTAATAAATGATGGGATATTAATATTGGTTGGGCTCTTTGCATGTGAGTATACCCGGGTACGATAATGTCTGAGTTTTGTTCAGATAGTTTAACAATAGTTTTAATTAATTTTGATAATCCATTAATTGCTTGTATATTTAAATCTTTTACATACATTCTCATATCCAGTGAAATTTGATCATTTCTTGATCTAGCAGTATGTAATTTCGAACCAATTTCCCCAATTATTTCTGTGAGTCTAAATTCTATATTCATATGTATATCTTCTAGTTCTGGTTTCCATATAAATTTTTTATCTTCTATTTCTTTTAAAACACTAAGTAAACCACTATGAATTTTCTCCATCTCTTTATTAGATATAATTCCTTGTTTTGCAAGCATTTTTGAATGAGCAATAGAACCTTTAATATCATATTGAGCAAGTCTTTGTTCGTAATTATAAGAAATTGTATATTTTAGGTAATCTTTAGACATTATTTATTTTTCTTGGGTATGTAAATATTTCTTCTTAAAGTAAGTATTTTTTCATTGTTTTGATTGTAGCCTAATGTTTCGACTTTAACTATACCAGCGTCAGGGTTAGAATTACTTTCTCTCATATCCAATATTTCAGACACAGCATATAAAGTATCTCCTTCAAAAACTGGTCCTTCATGTTTAACAGATTCATATCCTAAATTTGCTATAGCTTTACCTGACAAATCTTGTACTGTCATTCCAACTATTAAACTTAGTGTTAATAACCCAACTACTATTGGTTTTTTATGTTGATGGTTTTTCATATATTCAACATCTAAATGCAATGGACTGTTATTCATGGTGAGCATGCAAAAATTATGATTGTCAGATTGCGTGATTGTCTTACCTGGCCAATGTTTAAAAGACATTCCTATACTAAAGTCATCATAAAATCTTCCATAACTATCGTAAACATTTATATCCATGATATCTCCTTAAAAATGGTTTTCGTAAACTCTTTTTGCTATTAGTAATTTCATTATTTCGTTAGTACCTTCGCCTATTATCATCAGAGGAGCATCTCTATAAAATCTTTCAATTGGTAAATCTTTTGTATATCCATATCCCCCATGAATTCTCATAGCATCCATACATACTTCTTGGCATATTTCACTAGAATATAATTTTGCCATGCCTGACTCCAAATCAACTCTTAATCCTTTGTCTTTTAAATTTGCAGCTTTTTTTACCAATAGATCAGCAGCTTCAATTTTAGTTGCCATAGTAGCTATAATTGACTGAATCATTTGATGATCTTTAATTTGTTTTCCAAAAGTTTCTCTTTTTTTACTATAATTTAAAGATAAATTAAAAGCTTCTTTAGCAACGCCGACAGATCTGGCTGCAACGTTAATTCTACCAGTTTCTAGTCCATCCATTACCTGTGGAAATCCTTTCCCCTCTTCTGTACCTAATAACCTGTTCAATGGTATTTCACAGTCTTGCAACAATAATTCACAAGTATCTACACCTCTGTATCCCAATTTATCTAATTTTTGCCCTACTGAAAATCCTTTATCGGTATCTTCAAGTATAAAACATGATATACCTTTGTATTTAGGATCTGCTTCTAAATTAGTTTTAGCTACCAAAATAAATATATTTCCCTTTGAGCCATTAGTTATAAACATTTTAGATCCATTGATTTTATAACTTTCATGATTTTTTTTTGCATGAGTTTTTATATTTTGAACATCACTTCCCGAGTGAGATTCAGTCAATCCCAAACCAGCTCTAATTTCTCCTTTGGAAAGTTTGGGTAAATAATTTTCTTTCTGAAAATCTGTACCGTAATTTTCAATCATATAGCAAGCTAGTGTATGCGTTCCTAATATGCCTGCAAGACTCATCCAGCCTTTACTTAATTCGGTGAAAATTTCAGCGAGATTTACGTATGACAAACCTAGTCCACCATACTTCTCAGATATATTAATTCCAAACAAGCCCAATTCTGCCATTTTATCAGCTAATTCTTGAGGATAAATATCTTGATCTTCTAATTCTTTGACTACTGGTTCAACATCATTTTTTATAAATTGTTTAACAGTATTTATTATTTGTTTTGAAACTTCATCATTCATAAAAAGTCTCTTTAATTTTCAGAATTAAAATTGGAAGGATTATGTTTTTCACCAAGATTTTTAGCATTTAATCCTAAAATATTCAAAAAACCTTGAGAATCTTCATGATTAAATTCCCCAAGATTTTCCATGGAAGAATCATCGGTATATAAAGAATGTTGAATTTGATCTAATTTTTCTATTTTTTCAAAATAAACTTTCCCTTTGTATAATCTTAAAATAATAGTTCCTGAGACCAACTTAGTTATTTTTGACAATCCTGCTAAAGCTACATTAGTTGTTGTATCAAACCAAAATCCTTCATAAATTTGCCTTGATATTGTAGATGAAATGTTAGAAAAATAATCTCTTAATCTTCTATCAAGTACTAATTGGAGTAAGTATTCATAACTTTCTCCTAATAATTCCATAGAAGGAGATTCGTATATTCCTCTAGATTTAATACCTAAAAATCTATTCTCGACTGCATGAATTCCTATTCCTATTCCATGATTACCACCTAACTCATTCAATACTTTAAAAATATCAACTAAGGAATACGGGTCTCCATTTATATGGGTAGGAACACCTTCATTCCATGTTAAGCTAACAAGTTCTTCTTTATCTTGAGATTCCCACGGCCACTTTCCCATTCCTGGTTCAACAAAATCATATGGGGATTCTTCTATATTTTCTAAGTCACCGGCTTCATGAGTCAATCCTAATAAATTTGCATCAGTAGAATATCTTGATTCAGATTTAGGTTTTATAGGTAATTTTTTATCTTCACAGTAATCAATCATTTCAGCTCTGCCTGGGAAATCAGATAAAAAATAATGATCTCTCCATGGAGCGTAAACATTAATATTTGGCTCTAACATTTTTGTGGCTAACTCAAATCTAACTTGATCATTTCCACGACCGGTAGCTCCATGAAACAAAAAAGTGGAATTGAAAGATTCAAAATGATCTAACATACATGCAACTGTTACTGGTCTAGCAATACCTGTTGTATTCCAATATCCACCTTCATATTTAGATTGTGATTGGATAACTTTTAATCCAAATTGAGCTAATTTTTCAAGTCCGCTTACAATCAGTGCTTCTGAAGCACCACAAGCTTTCATCCGTTCTGCAACAGCATCAATATTTTCTTCGTCAGGTTGACCTAAATCAACTGTAATACATTTTAAATTGAATCCCTTTTCTTTTAACCACGAAGTAATTGTGCAGCTATCTAAGCCACCTGAAACAGCTCCTATTAAATTAATATTGTTATTCTTTATCAGTTCTTTATAATTCATTACTTAGACAGTACATTTTCCAAAGATTTTTGTAATTTACTAATTGCTTGATCTATCTCATCTTCAGTGACGGTAAGAGGCGGCATAAATCTTAGTGCATTAGGTCTTACAGCATTAACTAATAATCCATTTTTATTACATTCAGTAATCATATCAGCAGCAATATCCATGCTAAATTCTAAAGCAATTAATAAGCCCATTCCTCTTACTTCCGATATGATTTCAAATTTACTCATCAATTCATTTAATTTACTTGTAAAATAAGAGTTTAATTTATTTACATTATTAGAAATATCATTTTCAAGTATAAATTTACTTGAAGCGTATGCTGCAGCTGAAGTTAGCGCATTCCCGCCAAAAGTAGAACCATGATCTCCAGGTACAAATACCGAATATTCATCTTTTGCCAATATTGCTCCAATAGGGACACCTGCTCCTAAACCTTTTGCTAAAGTTATAACATCAGGTTCAATTCCAAATTTTTCATACCCATAAAATGATCCTAGTCGACCAATTCCAGTTTGTACTTCATCTATGATCATTATGATGTTTTTTTCATCACATATTTTACGTATATTGTTTATAAAATCTTGAGAACAGATATTTACGCCTCCCTCGCCTTGCACCACCTCAATCATAATACCAACTGTTTCATCATCTATTTTCTCTTTTAGAGAATCTATATTATTTAACTCAAAATAATCAAAACCTTCAGTCACAGGCATAAAAGTTTCATGGTATTTAGGTTGTCCTGTTGCTGCCAATGTTGAAATTGTTCTTCCATGGAAAGAATTATAGGCTGTTAAAATTTTGCTAGCTCCATTTTTATTAATTTTGCCCCATTTTCTGGCAAGCTTAATTGCTCCCTCATTTGCTTCTGCTCCACTATTACAAATAAATATCTTATCCAAAACACTATTTTCTATTAATATTTCTGCTAATTTTAGTTGAGGAATAGTATAAAAAACATTAGAAGTCTGAAGCAAAGTTTTGGACTGTTGTTCAATGGCATCAGCAACAACTTGATTTGAATGTCCTATATTATTAACTGCCCAACCAGAAGTGAAATCTAGATATTCATTCCCATTTGTATCCCATAGTTTTGTTCCTTCACCTTTTTCAATCACCATTGGATATCTATTTGCTGCATGCATATAATACTTTGACTCCATATCTTTCCAATTTTGTTCATCCATATATAAGCTCCTATAGAATATTATTTATTGTTTTGAATTTCTTTTAGAATATCTTGAATTTCTTCTAAGATTTTTTCTATTTTTTCATTTAAATCATCAACAATTTCTTCTTTTTCTTTTTCTTTATTATCTTGATTTGGTTTCGAATTATAAATTCCAGATTGTTTTTCAATTAATTTTGTCACACCTTCTTTTACTGAGTCTGCCATAATCACATGATCAGCAGACGCCAAAACAACTTTCTTTAACTCAGGCAAGTCAACACCTTCAGCCTGTAAATATATTGGCTCTGCATACAAAATAGTATCTCCAATAGGTACTACTAATAAATTACCTCTTATACAAAAAGAACCTTCTTGGCACCTTAATGTAAACCACTCTGAAATTAAGGGATCATTATCCATTCTTGCTTCTATTTGCTCAGTACCATAAATAGTTAGATCTTTAGGAAAATTATATGCAATCAATTTTCCATATTGATCTCCATCACTTCTTCCAGCCAACCATCCTATAAGGTTCTTTCTTTGATTAGGAGTAAATGGACTAATTAATACAAACTCAGAATCTTCATTTCCTGGTAAATTCATAACTATGTAATAAGGTTCTACATTTTGTAGCTCGCCCGACTGTCCAAATTTTTCTTTTGGAATATTCCATAAATCTTCATTATTGTAAAATATTTGAGAATCTTTCATATGGTATTCCAAATACTTATCTGACTGTATCTTAAACATGTCTATTGGATATCTAATGTGAGATCTTAAATCTTCAGGCATAGATTCCATCGATTTAAAAACGTTTGGAAATATTTTTGAATATGTATCTATTAGCGGATCTGATGTGTCAGATATATAAAACTCAATTGTACCATCATATGCATCTATAACAGCTTTCACACTATTTCTCCAATAATTATGGTTATTTAGCGATGGTTCTGAGTAAGGATAATTATTTGAAACCGTATAAGCATCTTGAATCCATTTTAATTTTCCATCATTAATGACAACATACGGATCAGAATCTAGTTCCAAATACGGAACTAGTTTTTTTACTCTTTCTTGTACATTCCTATCGTATTGAATTTTACTTTGATTTGTTATCTCTCCACTAATAAAAATATTAATATCAGTAAATTTCCATGCATACAAAATCTTTTTTATTGCGCTATCTAAAGTTATTCCACCCAACCCAGCATAATTATGCCTTCTCAGTATCCCTTCTTTACCATCTTTACCTTTTTCTTGGTAGTCTACTTCTTTGGTGTTAGTATTGACTATCACATAAGGAGAACTTGATTCACCATAATAAATTCTAGGATTTTCAACAGATAAATTTTCTTGTATTTCTCCATCCATAGATTTAACATTTATTACCCCATCAGAGGGAATATCCTTAGAAAAAAAGTACGGTTTACCCTGGGAGTCAAATGAATTAACAGGGCTCATTGTTAAACCATAACCATGAGTGAATTGTAAAACAGTATTAACCCAAGTTTGTTTATTTTCATCTAGTTTTTCAGGAGCAACTTCTCTTAAAGCTAGCATTACTTGCCTGTACTCACCATCTATTGTGTATCTATCTACATCAACATCTTTAAAATCGTAATAAGGCCTTATTAATTGTGTTTGAGTATAAACATCCTTTAATGGTTTATAGTCCCATAATCTTATGTTATTTAGAGTTTCGGTATTTTGAGTTAAAATCGATTCAGGTATTTCTGATTTTGCAGGAAAATAACTTTCCTCTATTGAATCAAGATTATAAGCTTTTCTAGTGAAATCTATGTTATAAGATATATATTCTTTCTCTTTAACGTACTCATTTGGGGTAACTGATAATCTTTGGGTAAGGGAAGGCCAAACTAACACAGATACCACATACAAGGCAATCCATATCACAGTTGGAATGTATACAAATCTTGTCAGTGAAAATTTAAGCGAAAACAATACTAGTGCAGATAATATAAATCCTAAAATAGACATTATCAATAAAGCATTCATTTTAATATTAACTTCAGTATATCCGGCTCCATATACTACTCCGGAATCAGAATATAGTAAACTCCATCTAGAGAAAAGAATTCCTAAACTAAATAAAATTAATATAATCGAAAAGTTAATTATAGATTGCTTTTTTAAAATAGTATTTTCATTAAACTCCTGACCGGCAAAAACCGAATTAACAAATATAATTGCTAATCCATAAATTAATGCTAAGATAGAAATTATAAGAAGACCTCTTTGAATAAAAGTGTAAATTGGGTAGTCAAAAATATAAAATGACACGTCTCTACTAAATATTGGGTCACTAATACTGAAAGTTGTAGAATTGAAAAATCTTAGAAATAATTCCCAATTATAAGAAGTGCTTAATCCCAACGCTATACTTGTACCAACCACTAATAAAACTAAAATTGTTTTGTATACTTTTGGACCTATCAAATTAAATGGCTCAGGAAGATCAAATTGAACACCTTTCCACGAACTTCTAAAAGCCAGATAAGAGCTTATAGATAGGAAAACAAACGAAGTAAAAAATGATCCTAAAAATAAATAAATTTTTGTTCTAAGAATTTTAAAATAAACTTCCTGATAACTAAGGTGGTAGAACCACAAATATTCGGTATAAATATTTTTCACAATATTAGCAATAAAAATCAAACTAATAAATGTAAATATCAAAATCAAAACATACTTCATTGAGAAGTTTTTCATTATATCTGGTATTTGTAAATTTTCATTATTATTGTTCACTGTATCTCCTATTTGACTATTACTGTCCCTTTGTTAAATCCTGATTTGGTTACCGCAGAAAACAACGCTCCTGTTTTTCTGCCATCAATAATATGAGCCTCACTAACATTAGCTACTGAATTCAAACAAGCCTCTAATTTAGGAATCATTCCTCCTGAAATAAAGGAGTTTTTCACTAATTTTTTAACTTGTGAAGAAAGTAATTTAGGTATTACTCTCTTTGATATATCAAGAACTCCTGGTACGTCAGTTATAAATATCAGTTTATTTGCTTTAATTGATTTTGCCACTTCTCCAGCAACACTGTCTGCATTAACATTCAATATTTGATCATCAGAAGTTGGCTTAGAGTTTAAGCATAATGGAGCTATGACAGGGATGTATCCTAATTTTACTAATTCAAAAATGGAAGATGATTTAACTTTGTCCACTTCGCCAACAAATCCCCATTCTGGTTTTTGCATTTTTGCAGTCACAAGACCATCATCTACACCGCTTACTCCAATAGCCTTACCTCCAAGTATATTTATTTGATTAACCATTTCAGTATTAACTTTCCCAGCTAAAACAGATATAACGATATTTAATGTTTCCTTGTCAGTAACTCTTCGTCCATCAATAAATTTAGGTCTTTTACCAATTTTTTGCATCCATTCTGAAATATCTGAACCTCCACCATGAACAACAATTGGGAAATAACCCTGTGACTTCAATTTAACTACATCACTTAAAGTAGTGTCGTCAAATCCTAAAGTACTGCCACCTACTTTGACTACAACAGTCTTCTCTAATAAATAAGAATCTAATGGGTTATCATCATTACTTTCCTTATGGATTGTATTTGAATTTTTAGTTTCACTATTAATGAATTCTTGATTTTCTTTGTTATTATTTAACATTTTTTCACGTACTGTAAGCCGAATTAAATATTACATACTCTTCTGTCAAATCACATCCCCAAGCTATACCGCTATAATCACCTACGTTAAGATCTATTTTAATTTTTATTTCTTTTTCATTCATGGAAGTTATTACTGATTCTTTTGAAAAACGAACAGCTTTGCCTTCATGAGCTATATGAATATCATTTATGTAGATGTCAATTTTGCTTTCTTCTAATTTTATTTCACTTTTTCCAACAGCCATCATTACTCTCCCCCAATTCGGATCCCTACCGTGAACCATTGACTTAACTAAGGAAGAACTGACTACATTTTTTGCTGCCAATTTAGCGTCATCTAAACTTAAAGCTCCAATAACTTCACATTCAATAACATGATTTGAGCCTTCGCCGTCAGAAACAAGTTCTTTAGCTAAATATTCACAAACATAATCAAATGCTTCTGCAAATACCAAATAATTTTTGTTATTGGCATCAATCTTTTCAGAATTTGATGCCCCGTTTGCCAAAAATAATACTGTGTCGTTTGTAGATTGATCTCCATCAACGCTTATTTGATTAAAAGTTTTATTTACTGCATCTTTCAAAAGCTTATTCTGTGTTTCAATTTCTATAGAGGCATCAGTAGTAATAAAAGCTAGCATTGTTGCCATATTGGGTTCAATCATCCCAACTCCTTTAGCACACCCGCCTATTGTAATTTGTTCCCCATCAATATTCACACTAACAGCAATTTCCTTTGTTTTGGTATCAGTAGTCAATATTGATTTTGCAAAATCATTTCCACCTTCTGATGATAATTCGAGTTTTGATATATTCTTTTTTATCAAAGCCATAGGTAATTCTTCACCAATAATACCAGTACTACAAATTGCTAAATTTTCAGAATCAGAATTCAAAAAATCTGCACTTAATTTTATAACATCATTTGCATCAATTAAACCTTGGTCGCCAACAGCGCAATTTGCACACCCACTATTAGCAACAACTCCTCTTATATTATTTTTTGTTAAATTTAACTTAGAAGCTGTAACAGAATGAGACACTATTGAATTTTTTGTAAACACACCAGCGCAGGTTGTTTTTAATGATTCAGACCACAAAATTCCAAAATCTAATTCTTCAATGTCTGTTTTTATACCAACGTTCGCTCCTCCAGCAATATAGCTTTTTGGAGATGTTATATTTCCATTTTCAATAATTTCAAACATAGTATGAAAAAAAATTCAGCAATTAAACTTCAGATAAGGGTAAAAGTATACCATATTACCTTCAAAAAAAAATATATATTAGAATAAAATAAAATAATTATTTTTTTAGACTTTCAAAATTTTCTTGCTTGTACATAGATCTAAGTAATTTCAAATATGAATCTTTGGATAATAAAGGCTCAAATTTATCAATTATCTCTTTACCTTTTTCAGCATTTCCATGTAAAAGATCAACGACTGTCAAAGCCATAGCTTTTGCTGCAGTAATTACTGCTGAATTATAGTCTTTAACGATATAATCAATTCCATGACCATCTCCAGATGCAGAATGCACATAAGGATGAACAGTTGGTAATAGCTGAGATATATCTCCCATATCTGTCGACCCTCCAGAGTGACCTGCTTGGCCAACTTTGTCTTCACCAACAATTTCTTCGGCATTAAATTTATATACTTCATTAAGATTTTTATCGTTATTAATTGGTAAATATCCAGGCAGTGTAGTTATTTCCACAGCAGCACCTATAGCCATAGCTCCTGCTCGTAATGCTCTGTCTACTTTCTCACTTGCATCAAGAAAACCTGATATTGTGCTACCTCTTACGTATGTTTCCATTCTAACATCAGCAGGAACAGAGCTTACTGCTGCTCCTCCTTGTGTAATAATCGGGTGAATTCTTATACTATCTTTTTCCTGAAAAGTTTCTCTCTGAAAGTGTATTCCAGCCATTGCAAGATTAGCAGCATTTAATGCATTTATACCATTATGCGGAGCTCCTCCGGCATGTGATGCTTTACCTATGAATTTAATACTTTTTGATACAGTTCCATTATTAGTTCCACCAGCACTAATAACTGTATCTTCATTAAAGTTTGAAGTGTGTGTCATCATAGCTATATCAACGTCATCTAATGCGCCTAGTTTTACAAATTCTTGTTTACCAAGTAAAAATTCTATCTTACCTTCCTCTCTTAGAGTTTTTCTGTATTCAACTTCAATGTTTTCTTCAGCGGGTACAGCTACCAATACTATCTTTCCAGATAATCCTTTTAATACGTCTGGGTCATTTAAACTTTGTCCGACAGCAATCATCTGAGCTATCTGACAATGATGGCCGCAAGCGTGAGCAGCGTTTGTTTCTTCATCAGCGTGAGGATGTCCTAGTACAACTAATGAATCAAGTTCTCCCATCACGCATACTGTAGGACCTGGTTTACCTGTATCTATAACCGCTTTTAATCCTGTCATTGATACTTTTTCTATATTTGAAAAGCCATATTTATTAAATTGTTTTTCTGTATACTTTGAAGTTTTAAATTCNCTATANCCAGGTTCAGGCATNTCNAGTATATCTTTTGCTATNCCAATCAAATCTTCTGCATTACTATCAATATTTGATTCTACTTTTTTCTTNATATCTTCTATACTCANAATAGTATCCTCCTACAAGTTNATTTATATATACAATACCATACCATCTCTACCAGGATCAGCTCCCCCGTCCCATTTACCATNTTTAATTCTAATTCCATGTACCCCNGCAAANCCATAACTAAATGGATTTCTAATNACTTCATAACCATTTGCTTCTAATTCTTTGGTTATAAATCTTGGTATTCGATTTGTTACATCAATAGCNTTGCTATTTGCNGTAAATCTTGGAGCAGATACTGCTTCTTGCATATTCATATCAAATTCTATTACGTTTAATATTGATTGCAANACACCCATAGTTATATACGTTCCGCCTGGNGCTCCAACAACNATATAGGGATCATCATTTTTAAATATTATAGTTGGGCTCATTCCAGTAAATCTTCTTTTACCAGGTTCTATAGANCCNGGNTTACCTGGNCTTGGATCAAATACNCTCATNCANCCGTTATACATAAAACCAAGTCCTTTAGTAATAACGCCNGANGGCATTCCTAAAGAATGTGTCATTGAAGCNGTATTNCCTNANTCNTCCATTACAGCTACGTGTGTTGTNTCTTCNGATTCTTTNGAATCTCCGTATCNAACAACATTAGCTCTANTNCCNTTTTTAATTAANTTTGCAATTTCATTTCCATACTTAGGATCAATCAAATCAGAAATTGGAACNTTTAAATAATCAGGATCNCCNACCTTNGCATCTTTATCAATAGTTGCATATTTCATNGCTTCAGAAACAGTNGCAATATATTCNGGNCTGTTATGNCCCATAGATTTCAAGTCGAAATTATNTAGTATATTNAGCATCTGAATTACCATAATCCCNCCNCCNGGAGGTTGATTNGTNGCAACTTTTAATCCTTTATANNTTCCCCACAANGGATCATTNCGNACNGTTTTATAATCATTCAAATCCTTNATGTGATAAAAATCCNCCATTTATNTCCATATCATTNATNATTTTCTTAGCAATATCTCCNTTATAAAANGCTTCNATNCCTTTTTCTTTAATATGNTTTAGAGTATCTTCCATATCTTTATTTTTAATNCTNGTNCCAATTGGAAAAGTATTNCCATTTTGATCTAAAAAAATACTATTTGCAGTTTCATTTAATCGAAGTTTTTCATCCATAGAAATTCTGCCATGTCCTGCAGANCGATCCCANAATTCATCAATAGCAGGGCTCACAGTAAAACCTTCNGAAGCATANTTAATTGCNGGTTGAATTATTTCTTTCCANGGCATAGTTCCAAATTCTGTAATAGCTTCANAAAAAGCTTTTAAGGTTCCAGGNGTCATTATTGANTCATAACCCACNTCATTTGCTCTGTTTTTTAATATAAATCCNAATCCATCTCTAGCTTCATGAGAAATTTCTTTTTCCCACATATCTTCTTTAACNGAANTTGGAGCNGTTGTNTGAAAATCTATAAATCCATGAAAATTCTTTTCTGGTAAAAACAATTGCATAGAACCAAAACCTGCAATGCCNCACATCATAGGATCAACAACNGTTTGNACTAATGCACTAGAAATAGCAGCNTCAACTGCATTCCCTCCATTTTTTAGAACCATAGCTCCTGCTTCAACTGCTTCTGGTTGNGGAGCTGTAATTANACCGTGNGTCATATTTTCCTCGTTTAATNTTGTATACTCTTNAAAAAAAAATCTGTACTATAAATATGATTTATATCATNAATTCAGAATAACATATTATGAATATATTAATTTCTCCTCAAGCTTTCAAAGGTAGTATTTCAGCAGTNGAAGTAGCTAATAATATTGAAAAAGGAATATTTGATGTAGATAAAAATCATAATCTAATTAAATTTCCNATTGCTGANGGTGGTGATGATACNTTNGAAACTTTAGTTGAAATCACTAATGGNAAAATATACAAAACCATAGCAACAGGTCCTGACNGAAAAAAAATTACNGCTAATTGGGGNGCTCTAGGTGATAACAAAACAGCTGTTATAGAAATGGCCAAAATATCGGGACTAGCTCTATTAAAAAACAAAGAATTAAACCCATTCTTTTATACAAGTTATGGAATGGGAGAAGTAATTAAAAATTGCTTGGATCATGGATATAGAAAATTTATTATTGGAATTGGAGGATCAGCTACAAATGATGGGGGACTCGGTATGGCTCAAGCATTAGGTGCTATTTTAAAAGATCGAAATGGAAATATTATAAATAAAGGAATATGCGGGCTTAAAAATTTACATGAGATCAGTACTGGAAATATGGATTCAAGAATAGAAGAATCAATATTTCAAATTGCATGTGACGTAAATAATCCTTTATACGGATTAGATGGTGCTACATATGTATTTGGACCACAAAAAGGATTAAAAAAAGATCAATTAGAAACAGTTGATGCGTACATGAAAAATTACGGAAATATAATAGATAAACTAAGCAAAAATAAAATATCTTCTTATCCTGGGAGTGGTGCTGCTGGAGGTATAGGTGCAGCAACTATGTTTTTTTTAAAAGCAAATCTTCAATCAGGATCTAAAATAATATTAGATTTCCTTAAATTTGAAAAAAAATGCAAAGGTATTGATTTGATTATCACTGGTGAAGGTCAAATCGATTTTCAAACTTTAAATAATAAAGCNCCTATAGCAGTAGCTAAAATTGCAAAAAAACATAATATACCTGTATACGGAATATGTGGAATATTAGGTGAAAATTACAAAAAAGTGTTCGAAGAAGGGATTCATAAAGTTTATCCTTTATGTGAAAACAAAAATGAAATTGAATACGCCATTAAAAATGCGGATAAATTAATACAACAAAAAGCAAGTCAGCTTATAAGTGAATTTACTATCTAAATCTAATATTACTTTTAGTCAAATCTGAAATTTTAGTACATCCCATTAATTTCATATCTCGTATTATTTCATTATTCATATTAGATAAAGCCTTTTCAACTCCTTTTTGCCCCCCCGCTGCCAAAGCATACAGATAAAATCGACCACCACTACATGCTTTCGCTCCTAAGCTAAGAGCTTTTAGGACATGAGTTCCCCTAGTTATGCCACCTTCGCATATTATATCTATCTTATCACCAACAGCATCTACAATTTCTGAGAGTTGATCAAATGGAGATCGGCTTCCATCTAATTGCCTTCCACCATGATTAGATAAAATAATTCCCGTTGCCCCAATATCAACAGCACGTTTAGCATCCTCTACACTCATAATTCCTTTCAAGCAAAACTCTTTACCCCATTTTTTCCTTAATTCTTCAGCATCTTTCCAATTCATAGATTGATCAAGCATTTTAGAAAAGTAATCTGAAAGTGTTATTGCAAAATTTGCTTCTGGTATATGATCTTTTAAAATCGGTAAATCAAATTTATCTCTTATTAAGTAATTCATCCCCCATAAAGGATGTGTTACAAAACTAAACAGGCTTTCAAGAGATAATCTTAATGGCATAGTAAAACCTGTACGCAAGTCTCTTTCACGGTTACCAGTCACAATCGTATCAACTGTTAAAGCTAAAACATCAAAATTTGATTCATGACATCTTTCTAACATACTTTCAGTCAAACCCCTGTCTTTATGAAAATAAAGTTGAAACATTTTGGGCGATGAAATCGTTGAACCTATTTCTTCAAGACTAACAGTACCTAGAGAAGATATACCAAACATAGTACCAAATTTTTCTGCTGCTTTTGAAACTGCTCTTTCACCTTGATGATGAAATAATCTCTGAGCGGCAGTGGGAGAACAAAATAAAGGCATATCAAGTTTTTGNCCCATTACAGTTGTAGAAATATCGACATCTTCAACACCTTTTAAAACGTTGGGCACCAAATCACATTTTTCGTAAGATTCAGTATTCCTCTTCATAGTGATCTCGTCGTCTGCACCTCCATCTATATAATGAAATACGGGGGAAGGAAGTTTTGATTTAGCTAGTCTTCTAAAATCATCAGTATTATTACAATTATTAGTACTTCCAAACATAAAAAATCCTTATATGATTAGAGTATTAATCATAATTCCAAAAATCCAAAATAAAAGAGCATTAACTGAAGATAAAAATTTTATAGAATTATCGCCAATAATAATATTAGAATACTGTTTTTCAGTTCTTACATAAATTATTCCTAAAATTAATAAAATTGTAATTAGAAGTACTGAAGAAAATGACGCACCTAGTAGCAAGCCAATCAACAAGCCTGAAGTAGTAAATATTGCCAGTATGATTTTTGATAAATCAGAAGTTTTAGAACTTTTATTTGTTGCCATAATTATATTCCAATAACCATTCAATTATAAAATTATTCAATTATAATATTATTAATATTATTTAATTAACATCTAATTTTCATAAATAAAAATGATTTACCTTGATAATGCCGCTTCTACGCAAATAAGACAAGAAGTTTTAGAAGTAATAAATAAAGAATTAGTTAATTCATTTGCAAATCCATCTAGTCCTTATTCACCGGCTAGAAATTCTAGGATTGCAGTAGACAATGCTAGAAAAATTTTTTCTAAAATCATGAATTGTGATGATAACGAAATTATTTTTACAAGCGGNGGTACTGAATCTGATAACACTGCNATAAAAGGTCCCGCATATGCGTTAAAAAATATAGGTAATCATATTATTACAACTGCTACCGAGCATCATGCAGTACTTCATACGTGTAATAATTTAGAAAAACAAGGGTTTGATATTACTTATCTCCCTACCGACAAGTATGGAATGGTAAATAGAGAAGATGTCATATCTGCTATTAGAGAAAATACTATACTTGTATCTGTAATTTATGCAAATAATGAATTAGGTTCAATTAACCCGATACAGGAAATCGGAGAGGCAATAAAAAAATATAAGGGAAAAAACTCTCAATTTCCTCTTTTCCACACCGATGCGGTACAAGCTGCAACTTACTTAGATTTAAATGTAGATAAATTAGGTGTCGATCTAATGAGTATTTCAGCACATAAATTCAATGGTCCAAAAGGTATCGGTGCTCTATATATGAAAAACGGAATACCTTTCGAGCCTCTTATAACTGGCGGAGGTCAGGAAAGACAAAAACGTTCTGGTACTGAAAATATTGCATTTATTTCAGGCTCAGCAGAAGCTATTAGACTAGCCGAAGAAGAAAAAATAAAATTAAATAAAATGATAATGGCACTAAAAAATAAAATAACAGACCATATGATTAATAAACATAAAGATATTCTAATTAATGGGCATCCTACAAAAAGTTTACCAAACATAATAAATCTCACAATTCCCGATGTAAGAGCTGATGATTTAATTTCTGCACTAGATTTGGAAGACATATGTATTTCTAATGGAAGCGCATGTACAAGTAATTCACTTGAACCATCACATGTACTAAAATCTATAGGCATGGAGGCAAATCTNGCACTTAATACAATCAGGATAAGCCTAGGAAGAAACAATACCGAGTCTGAAATAATACATTTTTTAAATATAATTGATAAAATTATTGAACGAATAAGAAAAAATAAAAAAGAATTTATCACAAATAATTAATTTAGATATATGATAGAAAATAAAATTAATAAAATAAAAATTGCATTTATAAGCATTTTACCTTTTATACTTATTAGTTGTTGGGGAGATAATTCATCATCCAACATTACAAAAGGACGAACAATTGCAATTGAAACTTTTGCTCCAGTTGTACGAGATCGAATNACTTTNACAGATACTGAAGGCAATATNAGATTAATTAAACCAAAACAGGANAATAAATTAGTAGCAGTAAANGTTAGAATAATCAATGATTCNGTTACATATGTNCCTCTATTTATAGATACAGAAGCAGCTGAATTAGGTGACAGAGGNGGANCTAGNGGNTGGAATATAGATCCTTATAAAAATTCAGTTTCAAGTTCNTCAAAAGAANCNGAATTAGATAAATTCACNCCTNTACTNAGTGGNCATATAGAATTAAACAAAGGATTTGAAGTNNCAGGGTGGATGATATTTGATATTCAAAGAAGNATACAACCACTAACNATATGGTGGAGAGAATCTGATGATATAACATCAGATCTNCCTAAATAAATTTGTTTAGATATATGTTTTAGATTAAATCNNGGTGTGATATTCTAAATCTTTATATTTAAATGGAGAATAACCTTGGCTGCCTTAGAAATAACAGATAGTAATTTTAATGAAGAAGTATTAAACGCNGATTTGCCTGTTCTTGTAGATTTTTGGGCTGAATGGTGTGGTCCATGNAAAATGGTTTCACCGATAGTNGAAGAACTATCCGAAGAATATACAGGGAAAATAAAAGTNACNAAATTAGANGTTGATTCCAATCCTNAAACTGCTGCAAGTTTTGGAATTAGAGGAATNCCAACTCTTTTAATGTTNAAAGANGGTGCCGCAGTAGANCAAATAGTTGGNGCAGTTCCNAAAACNACTCTTAANGAACGTTTAGATCAAATTATTTCTTNATTAANTTTGGGAGTGAATAAGCTCTGGTGGGTTTCACGGACTTCAACTCCGTTGGCTTTAATTCAATTATTGAAGCGTTGGGTTCAATTCCCTCTCACTCCCGATAAATAATGATATGAACTTNTCTATTTTTTCATGGGTAATTTACGATATTGGAAACACNCTATTTAATGCAGGTGTTACAGGATTATTTTTCCCTCTATGGATTATCACAAAATTAAATGGAACTGANGCNACCGTCGGNTATACATTATCNATAGCTTTATTAGTTTCATTAATNATTAGTCCAATAGTTGGNGCTCTATCAGATCAAACAAAAAANAGAAAAATATTTCTTGGTCTTTTTACAGTAGTATGNGGATTATCAACAACATTTATTGGTAATAATTCATTAATAAATAGCTTAATTTATTATGGNNTATCGGTTACNTGTCTTCATGTTGGAGATATATTCTATAATTCTATGTTAAAAGATGTAAGCAATAAAAATAATATTGGAATAATCGGAGGAATTGGAGCAGGNGTTGGTTATATCGGAGCAATAATTGCNATATTNATAGGGTTATTAATNATTGAAGACCAAGGATATCCNATNGGATTTACAATGATAGGATTATTAATCATATTCTTTGGNATTCCCATNCTTATTTTTCTTAAAGAAAAGCCTCANNAAATACAAAATAGATACTTAACATCATCTGAAAGTTTGATAAAAAGATTTATAAATCANATATCNCATACACTTGAAGATATTAAAGATTTCCCTGGNTTAAATCGATTNTTAATAGCAAGATTTTGGTACTCTTGGGCTCTTTATACTGCATCAACTTTNACATCATTATATATTCTTGAAACAATAGGTATGTCAGAAAGAGAAATTCAATATTTAATATTAACAGGTATAATNACTGCAATNCCTAGTGCTTTNATTTGGGGAAAGNTAGTGGATAAATACGGTGCTAAATCAATTATTANTATCGTNTTAATTCTATGGCTAATAAACTTAGGGTTATCTATTGGAAGNGGNGTNTTTAATTTAANCAATGATATTTGGTGGTTCATTAGTGGTTTGACGGGTATTTTAATATCNGGAGTATGGAGTTGTGACAGACCATTCATGCACCAATTAATTTCNGATGAATTCATAGGAGANTATTTTGGATTACATGGTTTTNCNGGTAGANTAGGTAGTATAATTGGCACCGCCAGTTGGGGATTTATNGCTACTACNTTAAATCTNGGGCAACCGATAGCTTTATTATCTTTAGGAATATGTATATTATTGTCATTAATAATAATTATTAATATTGATGTGAGAAAANATATATGAAANCAAAAGAAGGTAAATACNTATTACTNGAAGCTCTGAAAAAACAGGATNTCAAATATATTTTTGGAAANCCTGGNACAACAGAAACTGCCATAATGGANGCTTTGGAAANCTATCCNGAATTTGAATACATACTTACAGTTCAAGAATCGGTTGCTATGGGAATGGCAGATGCCTACGCAAGAGCTACAAAAAAACCTGCTTTTGTAAATCTTCATATTGAAACAGGACTTGCTAACGGATTAAGCTTATTACATAATGCTCATTCAGGTGGAACACCTTTGGTATTAAGCGCAGGAAACAAAGATTCTAGGGAAATAGCACCAGGTAAAACAGATCTTATTGACATGGTTTCTCCTTTTACAAAATGGGCAGTGGAAGTAAATCATCCAGATGCAATAGCTCAAACAGTTCAAAAAGCATTTAGAATTGCTATGAGCCCTCCGACAGGCCCAACGTTTGTAGCTTTCACAACAAATGCATTAGACGATAAAACTAATGTCTATCCGACTGAAACTTACAATGAGGAAATAATTATTAAACCTGATGAAAAATCAATTGATGAAGCCGCCGAGTTACTAGTTAATTCTAATAATATTGGGATGTTAATAGGAGATAGGATTGTACAGATTTCAAATCCATATATTCCAACTAAATTAGCAGAGTTACTAGGAGCAAAAGTATACTCATCAAATTATTCTGAAATGATTTTTCCTAACAAACATCCAAATTATATAAATAATTTAAAGCTTGGATTCAATTCATCAGACGAATTTGAAGAATTTGATACTGTTCTAGCAATTGGTGGATTGCCTAGAGTTAGTTATATGTTTTCTAATCCTAAAATGAGAATCTTCAATCCAAAATCAAAGTTAATTCATATAGATAACGACCCCTCACAAGTTGGAACAACAGAAAAAACTGATATTGGAATAATATCTGACCCTAGTGATGCTTTGAAAAAATTAACCATTAAAGTTGAAGAGTTATTAAAAGGTAATAAATTAGAATTTTTTACAGAAAAAAACCTTCTGTTAAAAAAAGAAAAAGAAAAATCCGAAAATAATATCAAAACAGAATTACTCGCAAATTTTAACAACTCACCTATGACTCCAGATAGGATGATCTCTGAAATTGCAAACTCAATTCCACAAAATACAATTGTTGTAAACGATGCAGTTACAACAGGAAATTCTATTTTCAAATTTATGAATTTTGAAAAAGAAAACTCAGTTTTTGGAGGAAGAGGAGGCTCTTTAGGTTGGGGAATGGGTGGAGCTCTCGGTATTAAATTAGCATTCCCAGACGAAAATGTGATTGCTATAGTTGGAGACGGAACAGGCATGATGTCTGTACAAGCTTTATGGACAGCGTCGATAAATAATATTCCAATAACTTATATTATGTGTAATAACAGTACATATAGAATTCTTAAACTAAATATGGATATATATAAAGAGCAGATTGGTGAAAATAAAAATAGTAAATACATGGGTATGAATTTTGATCAAAAGTTTGATTTCAAAACAATCGCAAATAGCTTCAATATTAATTCATACTCAATATCTAAGCCAGAAGAAATTGGCAATGTTTTAAAAAAATGTATCAAATCACAAAAACCCAATTTGATAGATATTCATATTGATGGATAAATTATATTCTTTGGAACAATTTTAATAATTGTTGATTATCGATTTTAATGAGTGTTGGTCTTCCATGGGGACATGTCCAAGGTTCTTGGCAAGAGGATAATTCTTCAATCAAAGTAAAAATTTCTGTGTTTGTTAGACTATCGCCAAATTCTATTGATGCATGACAAGCAAGAGTTTTTTTTCTTTCATCTTCCGAAGTCGTGGAATTGTTTTTTAGTTCAATAATATATTTGTAAATTTTCTGCTCTAAATTTCCTTTTGTAAATTGCAATGGTAATTTTCGTATTATAAGTTGATTTGCTATTCCAAAAGATTCAATCTCAAAACCACTATTAATAAAAAAATCAATATTATCTTGTACCCATATATCTTCATCGGCAGACAAATTTAAAATTATTGGATTTAGTAGTTCTTGTGAAACCAATGCTTTCTCTGGGCTATATAATAATTTTTCGTAATTAATTCGTTCATGCGCAGCATGTTGATCGATTATAGAAATCTCATTTTTATACTCTCCAACTATAAAAGAATTATTAACTTGACCCAACAAAACAAATTCTTTTAATAAATCCAACTTATTAACATCAGAAGTCAAAAAATCGTTAAAAGAATTTTGAAAATATTGCACCGAATTTTCAGGGTGTCTAATATTTGTTATACTTTTTTTGGTTATATTTTGTAAATTACTTGTTCCATTATCCTTTAAAGATTGAGAATTGATACTAAAAAAATCATTAATAGTATCATCTCTAGCAATATCAGAATTAATCAAAGATAATCTTATTTGTTTTTCTATCATTGAAAACAACTCTCGTTCTTCCCTAATTTTTATTTCGTTTTTAGATGGGTGAACATTCAAATCTATTAAATTAGGATCTATTTTTATATTAAGTACACATATCGGATGATCACCTTTAACTAACAGAGAATCATAAGCTCTATCTATCGCATAATGAAATATTTTATTTTTAATTACTCTGTTATTAATAAAACAATGAACATTTATGTTTGATGATTTTCTAATGTTAACGTTACTTACATAACCAGTTAATTCCAAATCGTTAGAATTATGATTGATTTCTATCATTGAATTGGAAGTGTTTATATCAAATAAAATTGGAAATATATCTTTCAAATTACCTGTACCAGGAGTTTCTATATACTTTCTTCCATCAGAAATAACTACAAATTTTATATTTGGATAACATAAAGAATACTTTTTTATCAAATCATAATTTTTCTTACTTTCTGATCTGGAAGATTTTAAAAATTTTCTTCTTGCTGGCATATTACCGAATAAGTCCGTTACTACTACGGTTGTGCCGTCTACTCTAGATTCAGGGTTATAATTNGTAATATTTCCAAAATTGACATTTATACTATAGGCATGTGCCTGATTAATAGTTTTTGAAATTAATGACACATTTGAAACNGTAGCTATACTAGGAAGTGCCTCTCCTCTGAATCCCATTGATTGGATTTTGTTCACTTCTGATATATCAGANAATTTACTTGTTGCGTGTCTAGAAAAAGCTATCTTTAAATCTTTATCTAAAATACCATTTCCATCATCAGATACTCTAATATAGTCTTTACCACCATTTTTTATCTCAATTTCAATTTTTGAAGAATTTGCGTCTATACTATTATCAATAAGTTCTTTAATTACAGAGCTTGGATTCTCAATCACCTCTCCTGCAGCAATTTTTGAAATTATATCTTGTGTTAATATTTTTATCCGCATGCCAATTCTTTATTTAATTTTTTTACCAATCCAGGACCTTCATAAATTAAAGATGTCCAAATTTGTACTGATTTAGCTCCTAATTCAGTAAGCGAAGTAACTTCATTTGAATTACTTACTCCTCCTGAGGCTACGATATCTATTTTGTTATTAAATAATTTATTTACAATTTTCAATGTATTTTTAGTGTTAGGATATAATAATTTACCGCTCAGCCCACCTTTACCCATTTTTAATTCTTTATCTGAAATCGGCAAAGTATTACATAAAACAATACCATCAGCATCATGTTTTATAGCTGTATTTATAAATTGAGTAAGTTGTTCATTTTGATTAGAATCCTTAAGATTTTCAAATCTTGGTATTTTAAGCATATATGGTTTGTTTTTAATTTTATTTATTCCAGCTAGAAGCTTAGAAAGATTATCAATGTTATGAAAAAATTTTAATTTTTCTGTATTTGGCGAACTAATATTTATTTCAAACCCACTACAATACTCACTAAGCGTTTCATATAAGTAGATTATCTCCTCGTTAGAATCTCCGGATATACTTAAAACCAGTGGAGTTTTTAAATTGTATTTTTTAAGATTATCAGTTATTTTTTTTAATCCGTCATTTGGGAATCCTAATGCATTAATCATTGATTTGTCAGATACATATCTTTTTATTCTAGGTTTCAAATTACCAGGTCTAGGATGTAATGTAATTGTGCCTCCAACAATATATCCAAATCCTAATTTATCAAGAGCACCTAACATACTGCAATTTTTATCAAATCCTGCTGCTAGAGATACATAAGAATCAAGATTGATTCCCATAATACTGGTTTTTGATTTATGATTAAAATTGGTTGCAAAAATCCTGGCAAGAAACGGTCCCAATTTTGAAGATAATATAATTTGCATTAAATTATGAATTAGTTCCGGGTCAAATTTAAACAAAATATTATTTGATATAAATCTATATAAACTCATTTAAAAAAATAATTTTCACAGTTACAATAATTATCATACTATAATAATTTAATCATTAACAAAAGGTAATTAAATTGGATTTNATTTTTGAAAGAGGTTCTAACAATTCNCCAAAAGGGCANGCNTTGTTATATTTTNTGAANCAAGANGATAATTCTGAAATTTGGGCAACNTATTTAATTACTTTGCCNATAGACGTAGATATAACNAAATATATGCCNCCATTTTTAATGAATAATAACAATCAAATAAATCNGTCTGANTTTAAATCATTTGCATTCCCGCCTTCTCCCGANTTGATTGGAAATTNTGACACNTTAATTACATTGGCAGATCAAAGAGACGATGATTTGATTGATGGTGGAACAATTGATGTTAAAGATAGNGCAAATAACATGATGAAAGTTAATGAGATTTTATCTCAATATCTNAGTATTTATAANANCAAAATNACGGACACNACAAANGTATTNGAAGAANCAAATTCAAAAGAAAATGATGATGTTTATAATTTGATGTATGAATTNATGAGTGCCGACGATCGAATGAGTGAACTTCAAAAATTATTGTCAAAATTATTATATGCCACAGAAAATTCTGAAACTNATTTGGCACTAGAATGTGAAAGAGATATNGAATCACTTTCTAAATATTANCCNGAAAATCATAAAATAAATAAAATAATTGAATATACAAAAAATAAACAAACATCTGAAATTGCGGAATTATACTATAAAAGATGTTTTTATTTAGTAAAAGAAAATTATGAAAAAGTNCAAGAATACGAAAAATTAATCGATGAAAAAGANTANTCTAATTTAATANNTCATTTAAATAATGATANATACCTTCTNCNCCATTAATTTTTAGTATGTCATCAGAGACTTCTTTTAATTCTGGNACNGCATTTTTTACAGCCACTCCATANCCAATATTNTNAAGCATTTTTATNTCATTNTAGCTATCACCAAAAGTTAATACTTGATTAGGTTTNATTTTTAAATAATTACAAATCCATTCAATGGAATAACTTTTATCAGCTTCATGNTTTAAAATCTCACAAAAATGAGGAAGTGANCGAGTNANATAAACATCATCTGAAAATTTTNCTNCTAAAACATTTTCTATATCATATATTNTACTTGGATCACCTACTGCNACAATTCTCAGTGGGTTNTTTAATTTTGCNTTCTCATAATTCTCATCATANACAAAATCAACTTCATTTCTTATNGCATAGTCNCGTAACCAAAAATCATCAGNATCACANAGNATTTTATCATCATACTGAATCATAGTTTTNAANTCGTAAAATTTGATCGTATCAATTATATCTTCAATAAAATTTTTATTTAATGATATTGTTTTCAATTCATTCAATTTTGAATAATCTAATATTTTAGCACCTTGATAAGTAATGATTGGNGCATTGGGAATAAAAACNGAGTTTTGTTTTGCTGAAAGTGACATNCTTCCAGTNGCTATTGTAACAAAACAATTNTCNGATTTAAGTTTATTTATAATATCTAAAAAATTTTNTGATGAGGGATATTGATCNTTTTTAATTGTTCCNTCGATATCAAAAACCACCATTTTATAAGGAAACAAAATAATTAACCCTTTAAGTCTAAATCTTTAATCCTCTNGGGCCAGTATATAATACNCTTGGTCTGAAAAGTCTATTGTTATTNTGNTGTTCAATAACATGAGCAACCAAGCCAGCTGTTCTAGANGCAAAAAAGATTGGTGTATAAAGNGGAATAGGAATNCCAAGTAAGTAAAATAANAAAGCAATAGGATAATCAGTATTAGGATATAATCCTTTTTCTCTTGCCATCACCTCTTCAACTATTTTATANATACGATGCAATTCTTCTCCNCCNTCAATATTAGATTCTAANTCNGAAATATAATCTCTCAAAAAAAGNGCTCGTGGATCATATTTTTTCATATACACTCTATGACCAAAACCCATTATNCTTTCTTTGTTTTCAAGTTTTTTAAGAATATATTGTTCAGCAATATCAGCNCCACCTTTNGATTTAATATCCAAAATCATATGNATNGCAGCCTCATTTGCTCCNCCATGCAAGGGACCNTTAAGAGAAGATATTCCNCCTACNAATGCNCCATACATATCAGACAATGTAGANCCAATNACNCTNGCAGCAAAAGTTGAATTTGGCATTTCGTGCTCAATNTAGCATGTTANAATTTTATCAAAAATTTCAGTTTCCTTAGAAGAAACATTTTTTCCTAANATCATTCCTAAAAAATTTTCAGAAAAAGATTTACNNCTNTCNGGTTTAATGATTTCTTGNCCATTTAATATTCTNTATGAATTTGCAGTTAAAACAGCAACTTCAGCAATCAGNCTAGTTCCTTTTTCAAGATTGTTTTTTTCAGTTGTATCCATAAGTTCTNATTCATTATTGAATCCTGCCAAATACGAAATTCCTGTTCGAATAACATCCATCACCATTGAGGTTTTAGGAATCAATTTCAAAAGCTCNTATGTATCTGANGGAAAAGCAGAATCATCAAGCAATAATTTTTGAAAATCANTCAACTGNTNAGNNTTAGGTAATTNACCGTGAATAACTAAATAAGCAACTTCTGGATATGTTTTCAAATCAGCCAATTCAATTAAATCATACCCTCTAATTACTATTTCTTCATTATCTACATCTAAGTAACTAACATTAGTATCAGTAGCTATTACTCCGTCTAAGCCCGGTTTAAAATCACTCATTATTATCTCCTTTTTTATCTATCAANTNATCTCCTCCNAGAGATTGGTCTAGTTTAACATATTTATCATAATCAATAAGTTTATATAAATCTTTTCTAGTAANCATATCTTCAACATAATTNACCTGAGTTCCACTCTCAAGAATTTCACCAAAAAGATCATTNACTGCACTCATAGCTATTCTTAAACTNCTTACAGGATAAATTATTATTTTATANCCTAAATCNNANAATTGNTGAGCAGTAAAATACGGNGTTTTNCCAAATTCNGTCATGTTAGCTAGCAAATCTATATCAACACTTTCAGCAAAAATTTTAAATTCTTCTTCAGTTTCAAGAGCTTCAGGGAAAATAATATCAGCTCCAGCATCTTTATAGATTTTTGCCCTTTCAANNGCAGAATNAATTCCCTCTACTGCTTTTGCATCTGTTCTTGCAATAATCATCAAATCNGTTGTNGCCGATTTNGCTGCNTATATTTTTTTTGCGAAATCTTGAGCAGAAATTAATTCTTTACCATCNAAATGNCCNCANCTTTTTGGNAATAANTGNTCTTCAATTTGAATAGCTGCNACATTTATACTTTCTAAATCAGTAGCAGTACGAACAACATTAATNGGTTCACCAAATCCTGTATCTACATCNACAATAATTGGNANNTTTGTCATTTTCGNAATNCTTAAAACAGAATCNAATAATTCTTGAAANGTAAANANNCCTATATCAGGNATNCCATTCATAGCNGAAAATGAAGCTCCAGAAAAATATAAAGATTTAAAACCTTTTTNTTCNGCCATCATNGCAACTANTGGNGAAAAGACACCAGGAGNTAAAANANGTTTATTGTCAGAAAGTAAATTTTTTAATNCGATTCCNGGATGTTNTTTTNCTTTNGTCATATTTTTAATTCNCCAAAAATATTTGATANNGATTCAAATGAGTCAATATCAAATACTTTATCTGCAATNNNATTNATTCTATNTTCACTATANCAATTTTGTGAATTTTTAGAAAATTTAGATAAAATTTCANNNCTGTTCATTTTATTATTCGCATGNCCTCTTGGATATTTAACTTCTGATTTAAAAANACCNTTAGTAGTATGAANTATAATACGATTTGGAATTCCATCAGGATATCCATCACTTAATTCTGAATTTTCATTTAGAGTGGTNGATTTTAATAATCTTCTTATTTCTTNNTTNTTAATTTTNTCTTGNCTAAAAGAATTTTGNGTAATTATNTTATCTACTAATGCTGCGGATACNGTNTAAGGTAAGGAATGATCAGCTGTTTCNCTNGTTTTAGGATCCCATTTTTCTGGATCTTTAGCAATAATTTCATAAGCTGCATCAAAGGTTTCTATTTCAATNTTATTTATACTCTTAGTATCTTCAACTTCTAACCTTAANTCTAAGCATGCATCAATTGCACTTTGNGCATGGTATTCAACTGGCCATTTTTTAATATAAGTGTCNAGTATTCTTNTAGTATTTTTNGAACTCATATTGCTNATAATTTCAGGGTTAATTAATTTACCNCCTAATAATTGATTCACATANCCCATTTCTCCNTCAAAAAAATCAAATGGTCCTGTAAATCCTGANTTTACGACATTTGCAGCAAATATNGCATTTCGAACAGCATTTGCTGCTGCNGCACCTTTCCACATNGATAATTCACCCACTCTTGTTTGNCGCATAGAAGCGTGNGGNACAGAGTATATAGCAAGAGTTGATCTGATTTGCTCTTTTGAAAATCCTAATANTTTACTNGCTCCTGCNGCTGCTCCAAGTCCAGTAAANCTAACNTGGTCCCATCCAAATTTTCTTAAGCTAGCAACATCACANAANTTTACTGCCAGTTCATAACCTGTGGCTATAGCTAAAATTAAATCTTTACCNGTTTTATTATTTTCTTCTGACAAAGATACTAAACCNGGAATCATATCACTTGGATGAAGAGGTTCTAAGGACAAATAAGTATCATTATAATCTAANTATCTNACNGANGTGCCNTTACTAAATGCNGCTGTTTCAGAATCAACTTGAAGGTCNGTNCCCCATATAAAAGATCCTGATTGTTTTTTTCTATTTAAAGCATATTTTCTAACTGCCTTTGGTGCATCATCATTAAAAGCAGCCATTGCAACACCTATNCTATCAAGAATTCTATCTTGTACTGAATCTATAACCTCTTNTGAAAGATCNTCATATCGTGTNGAATAAATATAATCTACAATTTGTTTTTCNAACTTTTCCATTTCTATANCCTCAAGATAGTTTATTAATGATAATAATATAATTATGATATTCTGATATNACTATTCTTTCAATAAAGAAATAAAAAATATTAAAGGCTTATTATGATTAGACCTAATAAGATNAAAGAAAATCTCAAATNAAATAAACAATCTATTGTTTTAAGTGGNTATTTTGATTCTCCTAANCAAGTTGAATTTATAAGNTCANTGAATGTAGATGGTGTATGGATAGAAGGAGAACATGGNCCNATAGATTTTAGTGATATACCAAATATTTCTAGAGCTTGTGATATTTACGGTGTTACTTCAATATTTAGAATAACTTCTCATGATTANGGNTTGATTTACAGGTANNTAGATTTAGGCGCCCAAGGATTAGTTATACCNCACGTAAGAACAAAAGAAGAAGCTATNAGNATTGTNAACGCAGCAAAATATCATCCTATTGGAGAAAGAGGNATGTTTACTTCAAGAAGAGGNTTANGCGTACCTAAAAATAAATANATNGATTATGCAAANGANGATTCATTGATCATTGTTATCATNGANGATNTAAANGCTATTAGCAATCTAGATGAAATAATCAAAGTAGAAAATATAGATGTATTTTTTGTTGCNCCAAATGATTTAGCNCAGTCTATGGGAATAGCAAATAGNAAANCNAAAGATAAANTAAATCAAGAAATATACAAAGCCATACAAAAAATACAANANGCAAATANNAAAGTTGGCACACTTNCAAATTCANATAATATAGANTCATANATAGNCATGGGGATTGACTTACTNTTATATGATACNAATCAATTTGTNAGAGATGGAATANCTNNTTTAAAAAANAAAATAAAGTAATAAATTGGATCTTNACAACTTAATTCAAATAATCAATAAGGGAAANACTAAATTCGATATTGAAATATATTTAGTTGGNGGTGCTGTNCGAGACTTATTGCTNGGTTCAAATCCTACAGATTTAGACTTTGTATTTATAGATNAACANGATAATATTCAGCAGTTTATTTCTGATACATTTAATCCAAATAATGTNGAAAAATCTCAATTTAATACTTACAAATTCCANTATCAAAATTATGAAATAGATTTTGNAATGTCAAGAAAAGAATTTTATAGTAAAGCNGCTGCTTTNCCTCAAATTACTAAAGGTNACTTNAAGGAAGATCAAATCAGAAGAGANTTTACTATAAACAGTATTTATATAAATGTTGAAAATTTTTCANNTGAAAAATTNATTGAGTATACNAATGGAACTAAAGATTTAAAAAATAAAGAAATTAAAACATTNCATAANAAATCTTTTCAAGATGANCCTACAAGAATATTTAGAGCAATAAGATATTCNGNAAGATTAAATTTTAAAATTNACAGTGAAACTATTANNGAAATAAACTCNCATNTGAANAACATTAAAAATTTAAGTGGNACTAGAGTCAAAAATGAAATCNACAAAATAATTAAAGAAAAAAAAGNANTTGAAATAATACAAGAATGTGAAAATTATAATATATTTANACTCTTAAATTTACCGATTGTATTTCCNAAANAAAANCCAATATGGGGAAANACAGANTATCGNGATTTCAATCATTTGATAAGTGAAGAAAANTCTATCGAATTTAAATTTACGATTTTTTTAGCAACATTTTTAAATACAGCAAGCANNTCTGAAATTAAAAATATTTCATNTTATTNGGGCATAGAAAAAAANATCCAAAAACAGTGGGAAGAGCTTNCTAAAGCAAATTATGAATTNAANATGTTTGATNCNAATAATGGAAGTAATAGCAAATTAAATCAAATATTAATNAATTGTAATTTACAGACTTGTATNTCATTTTCACAGCATTTANATCCNNTNCTTAATAAAAGAATTTANGANTATTGGCAAACAANTAGAAATTTAAANCCACAATTAAGTTCTTCTGAAATAATTAAAATNGGNATAGCTGAAGGACCTCAATTNGGANAAGTAATACAANAACTACATAANCANGTNATAGANGNNAAATTAAAAACAAANAAAGATGAAATTGAATTTGTAAAAAAAATTACAAACCTGGNTTAATCATTTTAAATGGATCTAAGATATTTTTAATTTTNTCTTCTGTTAAATCAGTCATTTCAAGTGCAACTTCNGAAATAGTTCTACCNGATTTTTCNGCTTCTTGAGCAATTTTAGCTGATAAGTCATANCCAATTTCAGGAACCAANGCTGTAACCATCGACAATCCNTTNTCNACAGNTTTNGGNCCTTCNTCAGATGCTTTNAAGNCTCTTATACATTTTTCTGAAAAATTAACAGCTGAATTAGAAATCANTTCAACACTTTCTAAAATATTATGNGTNCATACTGGTAACATTACATTTAGTTCAAAATTTCCNGTTTGTGATGATAATTCAACTGTGGANCAATTNCCATATACTTGAGCACAAACTTGTAAAAAAGACTCTGCAATAACAGGATTAACTTTACCNGGCATTATTGAACTTCCAGGTGCTACTGANGGTAGGATGATTTCGCCNAATCCTCCTCTAGGTCCNGATCCCATCCATCTTATATCATTACATATCTTCATTATTGATAATGAAATTGATTTAATTATTCCCGCAGTTGCNGTNACAGCATCAATNGTACTNTGAGCCTGAAAATGATTATCTGTTTCTTTGATTTCCAATCCCANNTCACTAGATATTTCTTCGCANACAAGTTTAGCAAATTCTTCATGAGTATTTATACCTGTTCCNACAGCCGTNCCACCTAATGCNACCTCNGATAACCANTTNTTTGANTCTATTAATTTTTCTATACCTTTGGTGATTTGACCATAATATCCATGAAATTCTTGNCCCAATGTTATTGGAGTAGCATCTTGAAGATGNGTTCTTCCTGTTTTAATTACATCNTTAAATTCATTTGATTTTGNATTCAGTTCATCAGCCATCATGNTCANAGAAGGAATTAATTTAGATTGTATAGANTGAATNAATGCAAGATGCATTGCTGTTGGTATAACATCATTACTTGATTGNCCTAAATTAACATGGTCATTNGGATGGATTATNCTTTTATCACCTCTCTGCCCNCCTGATTTTTCAGCAGCAATATTTGCAATTACTTCATTCATATTCATATTNGTNGATGTTCCTGAGCCNGTTTGAAATATATCTATTACAAATTCATCTGAATANTTTCCNTNGGATATTTCATTTGTTACNCTTACTATCAAATCTGATACATCTTTATTTATCAATCCTAATTTAAAATTAACTTTAGCTGCATTTCTCTTTATAATTGCTAAAGATTGAATAAATTGTTCNGAAAACTTCAAATTACTAATTTTAAAATTTTCAACTGCTCGTTGAGTCTGTGCTCCATAATATGCATCCTCAGGCACTTGCATNTCNCCTAATGAATCTTTTTCTATTCTATATTTCATTAATACACCAATAATATTTATTAATNAAATTATCTAGGTTTAAATTATTTGAGTCAAGAAGAATTATTTAAGTGCTAGATAAAAATATAATAAAAACATAGAATAAGNAAATTGAGCATAATATTGAGGTGAACAATGAGTAAAATGACAGGNGGNGAAGCACTAGCAAAATCNCTTACACTAAANAAAGTAGAAGTTATTTTNGGATTACCAGGCGTACAACTTTANCACGCATTAGATGGATTATCAAAAGAAAAACAAATCAGNTTTATTACTACAAGACANGAGCAAGCAACAACTTANATGGCAGATGGATANAGNAGAGCCTCAGGAAAAATNGGNGTTGCAATGGTTGTGCCTGGNCCTGGCTTACAAAATGCAAGTGCTGGTATTGGAACTGCTTTTTCAGCTTCATCNCCAATTTTAGTNATATCAGGACAAATAGAAAGAGACTCAATAGGCNTGGATCAAGGNAAATTACATGAAGTAAATGATCAAATGGACACAATTGCTCCTGTTACTAAATGGAGAAAAAGAATAACAGATNCNCAAGAAATACCTTCAGCTGTAAATGAGGCTTTTAATCANTTAAATACAGGTAGNCCAAGNCCTGTAGAAATAGAAATACCGCCTGAAACACTTGCTGANACTTCTANTATTGAATTATTAGAACCNGAAATNAATTCACCTAATTCAATTACAGATGACGAAATACGANTATTAGCAAATGAGCTNATTGAAAGTAAAAATCCTCTTTTGTGGGTAGGAGGAGGAGCGATTTCATCNGGTGCAAATGATGAATTGCTTGAACTAGTTGAATTTTTACAATGCCCTGTTATATTAACAAATCAAGGNAAGGGAGCNTTCCCTGAAAATCATGATTTATGCTTNGGNTCTTTACATAGAAANGANCCNTATATGGATAAAATGAAAGAGCATGATCTGAGTNTAGCTATTGGAACACGAATGGGAATAGCAGCTACTACAGATATAAACCACAAACTATTTCAGATAGACATTGATGACAAAGAAATTGGAATTAATCATCCTGATGCTGTACCAATGGTTGGAGATGCTAAGGCTTCNCTTAAAAAATTGCTAATTACGCTTAAATCCATTACNAGTCCTNGNGAACCTAACGTAAAACTAAAAGAATTATTAAANTTTAGAAAAAAAGCTTTAACAGTAATAGANCCTCANGCATCATTAACTAATGCTCTTAGAGACGCNATGCCNGAAGAAAGTGTNTTTGTTTCNGGGATGACACAAATTGGTTACTATAGTAGAACTGGATATCCTGTAAATCTTCCNAGAACTCATATNACATCTTCATATTANGGAAATTTAGGTTATGCATACCCTACTGCNCTAGGTGCAAAAGTGGGAAGACCNGATCTTCCNGTATTAGCTGTATCNGGNGATGGAGGNTTTTTGTTTAACTCACAAGAAATGGCTACTGCAAAACAATTTAATATAAATGCNACTGTTGTAGTATTTAANGACAATGCTTACGGGAATGTAATGAGNGATCAAAAACTTACTTTTGACGGAAGANTTTATGGATCCGANTTAGAAAACCCAGATTTTGAAAAACTTGCAGAAGCTTATGGNATAAATTATTTTAAAGCCAACTCGCCTGATGAATTAAATGAATATACAAAAAAATCATTTAATATCGAACAACCTACTTTTATTGAAGTACCNGTTGGCCCTATGCCTAAGCCGTGGAANTAATGAATAAAAAAGAAATTCACAACCATTTGTTAAATAATGCTAAAAAAGCAGGGATACAATTCTCAAANAANNTACCTCCNNAAGATGGTTGGTTCGANTCAGAAGGATTAAAACTTCATTATCTAGATTGGGGNGATAAAAGTAATCCTGTGTGTATTTTATTACATGGNTTTGCACAAAGTGCTCATTCTTGGGATTTTATATCATTAGGGTTATCTCATTCNTACAGAGTTATAGCAGTTGATCAAAGAGGACATGGAGATAGTGATTGGGATGANAATAAAAATTACTCAACACCATTCTTNGTTAAAGATATACNTAATTTAATAAATTCATTAAANATTGANAAATTTAATCTTATAGGNTTNTCNATGGGAGGTAGAAATAGTTANTATTTTGCTTCAGAATATCAAAANTTTATTNACAAGTTAATTATTGTAGATACAGGNCCTGAAACAATAAAAAAAGGNACNTCGAATATAAGAAATTTTGTCCAAATGGACGATCAATTAGATTCTGTTGAAGANTTTGTAAAAAGAATAAAAAANTANAACCCTCATAGAACNGAANANCANATAAGAGGAAACATNTTAAATAATATTAAACAACTTCCAAGCGGAAAATGGACTTGGAAATATGATTCTTATCTANGNTCAGGATTCAATAATAGAAATAAAACTAANGATTCNCNAGAAGCATGGAAAGTGTTAGAAAAAATAATAATTCCTACACTTATCGTAAAGGGAGGTAAAAGTGATATTTTATCNTCTGAAATCTTNCAAAAAATGACNAAAACAATGANTAACGCATCATCCAAAACAGTTGAANATGCTGGNCATCTAGTNCCTGGTGATAANCCTATAGAATTNACNAANTTAGTAATTGATTTTCTNNCATAATATTNNATGAATAANTNNAAGCAAAAAACCAACAATATATTTTATGGNTGGTGGATTGTANNTTCNGGAACTATTGTCAATGCTTTAGCAACAGGAACATATTGGCACGGNTTTGGTGCATTTTTTGACCCAATTGTTGATGAATTCAAATGGAGTAGAGCTTTAACNTCTGTCGCACCNGCATTNCAAAGATCTGAAGGAGCNGCTTTTGGNCCATTTGTTGGGATAGCTATAGATAAATTTGGGCCNAGAAATGTAATGCTTTTTGGAATTATATTATGTGGTATCGGATTCATTGCACTAGCTCATACNAATTCTCTNATTTGGTTTTTTGTTGCNAGTAGTATATTAACACTNGGGTTAACATTTGGGACTTTTTTAGTTGTTAGCACTGCAGTTGCAAATTGGTTTGTTCAAAAGAGAGCATTAGCNNTATCNGCAGCTTCAACAGGTTCAGGNTTTGGTGGNTTTTTAGTTCCANTAGTAGTCTTANTAATAAGNACATTTGGATGGAGAGAATCATTGGAATACATAGGNATTTCATTTTTTATTATTGGAATACCATGNGCGTTGGTTATGCGAAGTAAGCCTGAAGATTANGGATTGTATCCCGATAACATAGATCCNTCTAAAACAGATNCNAAAAANATAAAAAAAGAAGTAGATTATGGAACAAAAGAAGCACTTAAATCTCCAACATTTTGGACTTTTGCAACAGTTGTAGGAATTTCNCAAATGATGATGTCNTCNAATGTTCATCTTATTCCNGCNTTAAGCAGNTTTGGATTTAGCAGAGAAGTTGCNGGTTTAATNATAGGTGTTGGAGTAAANATAACAAATTTTAGNGGAAGAATTTTATCNGGATTATNNGGAGATAAANTCAATAAAAAATANANATTAACTTTTGCATTNTTCTGNCAGTGNATAGGATTAATAATTTTCTCATTNAGCANAACAATATTTCANTTANTNTTTTTTATGTTCTTTTGGGGATTAGGATTTGGNTTATCAGTTCCNACTAGNCTTGCAATAACAGGTGATTNTTTTGGAAGAAAAAATTATGGAACTATACTTTCTTTATTAATGACAGTAAGTGCTATTTANAGTNTTATTGCNCCNGTAGCTGTNGGATGGGGNTATGATATGTTTGGAAATTANAGACAGCCATTTTTAATNTTAGCTTTAGTTTCAAGNATTNGTNTACCAGGAATGTTACTTATAAAGCCTATGAANGAAAATGACTAGATTATTTCTTTATTCTTAAAACAAATCAAAGGATGNCCGGGAGTTAGTTGNACATCNACTTTTGTTCCAACATTAAAATTATTAGTATGNGANGATAAGGTTTTAACAACCTTNCCAGAANTTAATTTAATNGAATAAATGTAATACATTCCCCTATACTCTCTTTGCACAACAAAGCCATTNCCTGTTTTCTTTTTATTAATTGTAATNTCATCAGGTCTGACCATTATATTAACATTTTCACCATTTTGAGCATTTGACTTAACTTCAATTTTACCTAATTCAGTTTTNGCATAATTATCAATNATTTCNCCATTAATAAAATCAGCNGGNCCTATAAATTCAGCNACAAACTGATTAGAAGGATTTTGGAANACTGATATNTTATCATCAATCTGTTGAATCTCNCCCTTNTTTAACACAATTATNCGATCACCCATGTATANAGCTTCTTGTTGATCATGAGTTACAAATAANCAAGAAATTTTTAANTATTTTAAGATTCTTCTAACTTCCATTCTTAGTTGTATTCTAAGATTAGGATCTAAATTAGAAAAAGGCTCATCCATTAATAAAACTTTGGGACGGGGAGCTAATGAACGAGCTAATGCAACTCTTTGTTGTTCNCCGCCTGAGAGTTCATCAGGATATCTATCTCGTAAATGATAAATACCAGTCATAAGCATTAAATCAGTAAGAGAAGAGACTTGCGAAAGAGATTTTTCTTGTGCATGTTTTTCACTCATTCCGTATTTAATATTATTTTCTACAGTCATATGAGGAAATAAAGCAAAATCTTGAAAAACTATCCCAATATCTCTTTTTTCAATCGGAACATTTTCTTTTGTTGAAAAAATTATATTTTCAGATATTTTAATAATAGCAGCATTGGGATCATGCAATCCTGTTATACATCTGATTAAAGAAGTTTTACCTGATCCACTTGGACCAACTAAAGCTAATATTTCTGAATCACCAATTTCAAAATTAATATCATTAAGTACAACATTGTCATCATACTTAAGAGACAGGTTTTCCACAATTAAAGATTTTTGTTCTTTACTCATTATAATATTTATTTGTTTTTACTAAATTTTACCTTTATATCTTCTGTATGTATAGACAAATACGTAGGTATGGCAATTATAATAATTAAAAGTAATCCAGCTAATCCTGCCGAAGAAAAGTTGGCTTCTTCTAATCCGTCCCAAATAACTGTTGATAATGTATGAAAACTCAAAGGAGCCAAAACTAATGTTACAGGTAATTCTTTTGCAGTTAATATAAATACATTTAATAAACCTTTCCTTATTCCCGGAGTATATAAAGGCAATGATATTTTATAAAAAGTTTCAAAAAAGTTTTTCCCTAACGATTTTGAAGCTATAGAATATCTGTCACCTATAAGCTCTGATGAGGTTCTGATAGGTCCATATCCTGTAGAAAAAAACAAAACCATATATCCCAATATCAAGATTGTCCATGTTTGATAAATGGAAAAAAAGTAATTAACAGAAAAATAAACAAAAGAGAGAGCAATAACTAAACCAGGAAGCGTATATCCAAAATAAATTAAGTTTTCAAATATTATTCTTAATTTGTAATTGTTTTTCGCAACCACATCTATAATTATGAATGCAAAAACAACACATAATACTGAGGTGGCTACAGATCCTATCAGTGTATTATAAATTGCGTCTAATTTAATAGTTTGAAGTAGTTCAAGAAAAGTTAAATTTGTTCTGAAGATCAATTCAAAAATCATTGCAAAAGGTATCAAAACGCTAATCAGAGTAATAAAAACAAGGGATAATTGAATAATAGAATGCTTGTCTTTGACATCGTATAAATTTTGACTAATAAATTCTGACGGTTTTTTAGAAATTTTATATGAATTTAAAATAGACATATTAATTGAGTAATAAATAATAGGTAAAGATAATAAAATCAAAATCAGTGCATAAGATGCCGCTCCTTCTAAATCAAAAGATCGATACTTGGTATAAATAGCCAATGTAAAAGTTTGATATTGCAAAGCTTGAACAGCACCAAAATCACTTAAAGTATAAAGAGCAACAAGGACACACCCAGCAAAAATTGATCCTTTTATATTTGGGAGAATAATTTTTATATATGTTTCAAAATGATTTTTACCTAAAACTCTAGAAGCGTCTTCAAGTTTTCTGTCAACAAGTTTTAATCCAGTACAAATATTAATATATACATAAGGAAAACATATAAAAGTTAAACATAACCAAGATCCAATAAATCCATATATATCTGGTAATCTGTCTAAACTTCCAAAATAACTAAAAAAATCATATAGCTGCCCTTTTGGTCCATAAAATAAAATAAACAAATATCCGGCAAAATAACTTGGAATTACTAACGGTATTACAAGTAAAATTCTCCATATTTTAGCAAATTTAATCTTGGCTATTTCTGTAGCCCATGACAGATATAATCCTAATATCAAGGTGGATATAGTAACAGCAAATACTAGTGAAACTGTATTAATTATTAATTTAAGATAGCTAATTGAAATAACATTCTGAAAAGAATTAAATAAATCTACCAACCCAAATGTAAATAAATATATGAGCGGTATACTAAATAACGCAATTAGAAGAAAAATAATTAATCCAATTAATCTTCTCATTAAATCTCCAATTAATTAAATCATTATAAATATTAATCTAGAAAAAGAAAAGAAGAGCTTGTAAATGCTAATGTGAGGCGACATTTACAAGCTCTTCTTAAAAAAGCTGAACCACTTGGTTTTAATAATACACAAGTTAATCTTTTAAAATTAACTTAACTAAGTGATGGTTTTATTTAGGAAGTGCCCCAGCTTCTTGAAGTAACTTAACTGATCCTTGGATGTCAGCAAGATCAGATAAACTAATATTAGCTTTTGTTATATCAGCTAAAGGAGTTAGCAGAGGATGTTGTTTTACACCTTCTATCAAAGGATATTCTCTAGTTGAGTTAACAAAATAATTTTGAGCAACTACAGATAACATAAAGTCAACAAATTGTTGAGCATTATCTTTGTTTTTTGCTGTGCTCATTATGCCTATAGGAGAAACCATTACTAAAGATCCTGGACCACCAGAAGCTAAATGAATGTTTCTTGCTTTAAATGCATCTCCCTCTCCTGCATCCAAGACAAATTTGTATAGGTAGTAATGGTTAACCAATCCTATATCAATTTCTGCCTTACCTGCAGCTTCAACCTGAGGAGTATTTTTAGGATAAACTGCTACGTCGTTATCCATCATACATTTAACCCAAGCCATAGCTTTATCTTCTCCCCACATTGATCTCATAGCAGTAAGCATAGTTTGGAATGATGAGTTTGTTGGTGCCCATCCCATTTTGCCTTTATACTTTGGATCGCATAGGCTGTTAAGATCTTTAATATCCGCAGGATTAACATTATCAGTATTATATACAATAGTTCTAGCTCGACCAGATACTCCAATCCATTTACCCTGATTAGATTTAGCCCAATCAGGAACTAATGCTAATGATTCTGCTGATACATCTTGAAGCATATCAATTACGCTTCCTACTGCACCAGGATCCTGAGCGTAGAATACATCAGCTGGAGATTTAGCTCCTTCTGACATAATTAATGAAGCCATTTCACCGCTGCTTCCGTATTTCACTTCAACATCAATGCCGCTTATAGCTTGAAATTGTTCAATAATAGGTCCAACAAGACTTTCTTTTCGGCCTGAGTAAATTACCAAGCTTCCTTTGTCTCGATCAACTTCTTTTACAACTTCTCATACTTCTTTTACAACTTCAACTTCTTTTACAACTTCTACTTCTTTTACAACTTCTACTGTTTCTGTTTCTGTACAAGCTATTGCAAAAGCCATTAGAGATGTAAGAGCCACTAAAGAGGATAGTCTAAAAAATTTATTCACTTTTTATACACCTTTAAATATGTATGTTAATAACACAAGTTAATATATATTAAGTTAGAAACTTAAGTCAACCTAATATTTTAAATTAATATTGTTATTTTTTATAANTTTTNTNTNTTGTATTNANNTTANNNNAAGNTAATGTGAAAATTGTCACTTNTTAATCTNAATAGATNTAAATTATATTGATAACAAATATTTTTCATTGATANAATANTTNTNGTGAGGNANNTTAGNAAATATTNTAAAAGGAATTATCAATGAAGTNTTCAGCAAATNAANTNACCGCANTATCATTAATCACAGGAGCTATACTNATAACTCTTTTCAATTCNTTAATTCCCGTNAATGCNGNNAATCCNTTCTCANTTTCATTNGANCCNTCNGTNTCAAGCGATGTTGTAGNTGCAACAATGGGAAATCAAGTAAGCCTTAGAATATTTAGCATGCTNCTNACNATNAGTNCTCTGTTGATTCCNTTNGGATTACTAGGAGTACTNAGAATANNAGAGAANGATGACAAAAGAAAACTTNCNAANTGGGGTTTTGTNTTAGCAGTTATATCAATAACTGTATGGTCNNTNACTTCTGGAGCAAACTTAGCNTTTGCNGGAGTNATATCAGGNATGGTAAGCACNACAACNCAATTANCNGAGGCNCANAATGCTCTTNCTGGTGCTGTNGCGTCNAAAAATANGGCTTTAGTTGGNCANATGACNGGAGCAGTAACTGGTCTTCAAATGGCCATGATGTCTTTAAANATTACCGCNGGTGTNATTAATGCTATTAGTNTAGCAACCCANCAAATAGCTACTACAATTTTCTTACTTNCTAATTTTCTTNTTGGNTTAGGNATGATNCAAACAAAATCTTTAAATTCTTTAGTATCAAAAATATTAGTNNTATTNAGCATNATNGGTTTTATATTAGTACTTATATANCCAGTTAGCTCTGACCCAGGNTATGCNATTGGCGGNATANTATTAACTGNCNTNGCCATTTTGTGGNTNGCTAAAGGGNTGATTATATTCAAANTAAAATAGNNTTATCNTAAATANTNAGGAATTTATTACAATGAAAAACGGCTACTTGATNTTAAATACGGGCACNCCTGATGAACCNACAATNCCNGCACTNAGNANATANCTNAAAGAGTTTTTGTCNGACCCTGATATGTTAGANTATCCATCAATAAAAACTNCAGAACGATCAACAGGAATAGATATTCTTAAAGATAANTTGGCATCAGTTATTAGATGGTTCATCGTNAATNTAATTGTTGTTCCATTTNGACCAGCAAGAATTCTAGANGGGTATTCAGAAATATGGACCGAAGAAGGATCTCCTCTGCTAGTTAATACAATAAAATTTACAANTAAATTAAAANAATTAACTAANGGNAATGTNGAAATCGGAATGAGATATGGGAACCCATCTATTATGAGTGCNATCCAAAAACTAAAAGANAGTGGNACTGAAAAACTTTTTTTAGTATCAATGTTTCCTCAATATGCAGAAGCNACTTCTGGNTCAACATTCAGAGAAGTNGAAAGAGTTTTAAANGAACTAAATTATAACCCTGAATTNGTCAAAATTGATCANTACGCAACAGAAGAATTTTATTTGAATTCATTTGCACAAAGTATNAAAGAATCTGAAGAGTACAAAAATTCNGAGTANCTTTTATTNAGCTTTCANGGACTTCCTGTNAGACAANTNAAAAAAGCTGACCCTTCAGGAATGCATTGTCANAAAGTAGAAAATTGNTGTGAAAAAATTAGTGAGTATAATGAATTTTGCTACAAAGCACATTCNGTAAAACANATNATGAAAATAGCAGAAATGATTGANCCNGATATNCCATTNAAAATATGNTATCAAAGTACTTTTGGNCCTGANNAGTGGATCAANCCTAANATAATNGATGTATTAGATGATTTAGCTCAAAAAGGTGTCAAAAAAGTATCTGTAGCATGNCCGTCATTTACAGCTGANTGCCTAGAAACTCTTGAAGAAATCGCNGTNGAAAANCACGAAAATTTTGAAGCTGCAGGNGGTGAATATGTAAAATTAATCCCAAGCTTAAATGATAATGATTATTGGGTTAAATCNTTTGTNGANTATTTAAANCAAAAAGAACATGAAGTCGCANANAAATAATACNNCATCTAAGTTAAACAAAAATANATTAGTCAGGNTNTTATTTGTTTTTATNGGAAGTNTATTTGTTGGACTTGCANTNATAGGAATCTTTNTNCCNGGGTTGCCNACTACGCCTTTTTTAATACTCGCNGCATATTTCTANATTAGAAGTTCTAANAAACTATATAATTGGCTNATAAACAATAAAATATTAGGNNTNTATATAAAAGGATATTTATCTGGNAANGGAATGCCATTANGNGCAAAAATAATTTCTCTAATNTTNATGTGGATATTTGGATCTTTTGCTGTTTTATTTGGTATNCCAGACTCTCTGTTCTTCGTAAAAATAATTGTATTTATAATATTATTAATTGGAACTATATTCTTATTAAGAGTTAAAACATTCAAAAAATAAATTAAAGNGATTAATTTATTTTTTTTTACAGATGTTATACTTAGCTAATTATTAATAGTTTGAAGTGNAATATGCTAGAAAGTTTCGTTGGAAATGAGAAAGAATCTAAAAGAATCAAACCTGAATTACTCAAAAATAATGTAAAAGAAATATTTATATNTATGGGTGAAAACGAATCTGATTCAAGTTTAGCAGCTGACACATTAGTNCTTGCAGATCTAAGAGGAGTNGAAAGCCATGGTGTATCNAACATGCTTAGAGTGTATGTGGAACAATACAAAAATAAAGAGTTAAAACCTAAAGCTGAAATGTCGATCATAAAAGACAATCTTGCATCTTGTTCAGTAGATGGTGACAAAGGACTAGGAATTATTACCACTCCTAAAGCTATGGATATAGCTATAGAAAAAGCAAAAAAAACAGGTATAGGAATAGTAACAATAAATAACTCTCGGCATCTAGGAATGGCATCTTATCATGCACTAAAAGCTTTGGATCATAATATGATNGGATTNTGTGTAAGCTCATGTCCTCCGCAAGTAGTGCCAACATATGGAACTGAACCATTACTTGGTACTAACCCTATTGCGATTGCTGCACCTGCTAATNTAAAACCTCCTTATGTATTTGATGCTGCGATGAGTAGTGTTGCAGCTAATAAAATNAGTATAGCTAAAAGACTNGGTAAAAATTTACTTCCTGGTTGGATTACTGATAACGAAGGCGCTCCTTTAATGGAAGAATTAGATCCTGAAGAATACAAAAAAAATGGAGAAAATTATTTNTTGCCTTTAGGAAGTACAAGAGAAATGGGATCCCATAAAGGATANGGATTAGCTGGNATGGTAGAAATTCTTGGAGGTATNTTAACAGGAGGNGGATATGGNGTAAAACCTGGAAGACCAAANTTTGGTCATATGGTTACNGCTTATAANATTGAGGCNTTTATGGATTATAACGAGTANATAANTACAATGGATGAATGGTTACAAATGTTAGAAGATAGNAAGCCANTNAAGAATAGAAAAGTAATTTATCCTGGCCTCATAGAATATAATACTCAAAAAGAAAGAGAANAAAATGGAATTCCAATTCATCTAGAAGTTATAGAATGGTTTGAANAAATAAACAAAGAATTAAAAATAAAACAGAGAATCTAAATATCTTTTTTCAAAGATTNATTAAATAAATATAATGCAATGGANCCAAATATAACTATAATCCCCCCTACTCCAATAGAAATTGGGACTCCTATNTGATCAGTACTTAGCAATCGATCTAAAAATCCTCCCATTAAACCAGAATATAATCCTCCCAAAGAAATAATACTATAAGTAATTGTATATATTCCCATTATCCTTCCTCTTAACTCCCCTGGAACATTTAATTGAATAGTNCTTATAGCAGAAAGCATATACACGGAACTAAACAATCCTATCATAAATACGAAAAACATAGATAAGTAAAAATTTTGAAATTGATAAGCAGTAAATGCAAATAAAACTATAAATATTCCNGAGAATAGAGATCCTGCACTTAAACCCATTCTTCCATTTTGAATACCTGCTCTTGCGTATATTATAGTTGGAATCACAGCACCTAATCCTGCTGCAGTCAATAANATTCCTGTACCAGAAGAATCTACTTNGAGAACCTGAACTGCNATATATGGCATCATTGTAAGATAAACCCATCCAAAAAATCCAATAAAAAAAGAATANCCAATTATTGTAAGAAATAATTTATTTGTGTATATAAATGTAAGTCCATCAAATATATCTTGAAGTGGGTTACTATTTTTTGGCATTTGAGCAATNTTCACTCTTGTTAAATTAAGGAAAAAAATCATAAGTAAGAAACATATACAACATATAACTAAAGTAATAGTTCCTCCAAATAATGCTATAAGTAATCCTGCAATCGCAGGNGCAATAACTCTAGTTCCTTGCCAAGTTAATGAGTTCATTGCAACTGCACTTGGCATTGCATCCTTATTAATNAAAAGAGGATAATATGACATTCTTGCTGGTAATTCAAAAGCATTAATAGCTCCACCAGCTGCAGCAAAAAAATAAATATGCCAATACTTCATAAAATCAATTTGATACAAAAANGCAAACAACCCAACCCCAAATAATGTAANNATTTGGCATATCGTGATTAATAATTTTTTATTAAATCTATCTGCTAAAGCTCCTCCNAANAAATTTAAAATTATAGTAGGGAGGGCNGTAAACAAACCNAATAAACCTAATGCTTCAGGTGATTCATTTAATTCATGTGTTATCCAACTTTCTGTAAACATGAAAATTTGNAAACCATTTACTGATGCAAGGCTACCNAAAAAATACAAAAAATAATTTTTTGATTCAAATGCTTTAGGTAAAAAAGTTGGTAGTTTTTGTGTTTGTTTATNAGTACTAATTGTATTATCTTGGTTGGAAATAACTGAATGGATTCTACATTAATAGNAAAAAGTCTACAAGCAAATAATTGATTNNAGTTAAATTATTATAAGTACTCTNCCNCAANCAACATTCATCGATCATTCTNAAAAACTAATTTATTCTTCGTTGTAATTATTCCACTGTTACNGATTTTGCCAGATTTCTTGGTTGATCAATATCTAACTTACGTTNTGTTGCTAAATACATAGCAAATAATTGAATGCAAACAGTAGATAAGAATGGNGATANTANATCATCAGTTTTGTCAAAANTNANAATNTCATTGTACCAAGAAGGATCTAATTTCTCAGGACAATTTGTNAGAACAATAATTTTACCTTTTCTTGATTGAATTTCTCTTATATTAGAAATCATTTTATTTAAATANGGACCATCAGTTACAATATTNAANACAGGCATATTTGAATCNATTAAAGATATTGGNCCNTGNTTCATTTCACCTGCAGGGTATCCNTCTGCATGAANATANCTTAANTCTTTAAGTTTAAGNGCNCCTTCCATTGCTATNGGATAATTTTGACCTCTNCCTAAAAATAAAAAATTNTTATATTTTGANTACANTTTAGCTAAATNAANTATTTGATTAGAATTTTTAAATATATTATCNATTTTNGANGGTAATATTTTTAGNTNNTCAAATATNAAATCCTTATCATTTTGAATATTNNGAATTTGTGCAAAATANAANGANAAAATAAAAAGGATTTCAATTGTTGCCATAAATGTTTTAGTTGAGGCAACTCCAATTTCAGTATTTGCTCTCATCATAATTGAATTTTTTGTAATTCTTTCTAATTCAGAGTTAGAAGAATTTGTTATAGCAATTTGCATGAGTTTCATTTCCCTTACCAAGTTAGATGCAGATAAGGTGTCAGCTGTTTCACCTGACTGGGATACAGGAATTATCAAAGTATTGTTTTCAACAACTGGGTTTCTGTATCTAAATTCTGATGAGTTACTGTATTGAATAGGAATTTTAGCAATTTTTTCCAACCAATAGGAGCCAAGCATACAAGCATAATAACTAGATCCCATTCCTATTAAATGTACTCTTTCAATATTTTTCAAATCTAAGTTATGCAACTCTTCTAAAAAATTAACACTTTGGGAATTAAAATTCACTCTGCCTTGAAAGTTTCTTAAAAAAACTTCTGATTGTTCATGAATTTCTTTCTCCATAAAAAACTTATATTTGCCTTTTGAAATTTTTTCAGTATTTTGAGTTATAGGCATCCATTTCTTAGTAATTTTTTTATTGCCTTTGAAGATTTCTATTTTATTACTAGTTGCGTTGAAAGATTCTCCATCTTCTAAAACAATATACTCAGTCGAAGAAGAGATAAGAGTTTGGAAATCACTTGCAATGGATACTTGTTCATTATTCTTTCCTATTAATAGAGATCCTGCAAAGCCTTTTTTAAATCCAAATATATTGTCTGGGTCATCTTCNGTAATTACTAAAACAGCAGCATGTCCATTAATTTTATCTAAAGCTAAATTAATCGCTTCTAATGTACTATGATTATTTTCGATATAATAAGAAATAAGATTTGATATACTCTCAGTATCAGTATCTGTAGTGAATTGATATCCTACTTTGGTTAATTCATTTTTCAGATCTAAATAATTTTCAATTATGCCATTATGAACAACAGCTAATTTTTTTCGAAAATCAAAAATAGGATGTGCATTATTATCAGATGGTTCTCCATGAGTAGCCCATCGAGTGTGACCAATACCTATATTNCCATCTGAATTGTTATTATTGTGCTTGGATAAAAAGTCTTTTATTTTACCTGCACTTTTAAGTACATCTATATTTTGATCATGATTGATCAAAGCTAATCCTACGCTATCATACCCTCTGTATTCTAATTTCTTTAATCCTTCAATTAAATTATTCTTAACTTTAGAGTTATTTATATTTCCTACTATTCCACACATTTTTATAGACTACAGCAAAATTGTTAATATATTATTAATCATTTATAAATTCCTCTCATTCTTAAAGGTAATAGTTCGGCTATTTTTTTCATGATTTTATCTAAAATCAAATCAATTTCATCTCGATTCAAAGCTTCGTTAGATTTTTCAAATTTAAACGGTTCACCTATTTTGATCTTAATTTTTCCTGATGGAGCAAGAACTCCTTTAATACCTCTACTTTGATTAGTCCCTTGAATTCCTATTGGAACAATATTAGCTCCTGATCTTACTGCCAAATGAACTATTCCAGGTAATCCTTTTTTCATTACTCCATTTGTACGAGTGCCTTCTGGAAACAAACACAAAGCTTCTTCATTTTTTAAAATTTTTAGTGCCCATCGAAAAAATGTTAAATCCAAACCAAATCTATTAATGGGATGAGCTCCATACATCTTTAAAAGTGTTGCAATCGGATAAAATTTAAATGCTTCTTTTTTTGCTAAAAAATTAACTTTTCTTGGAGATACAACACTAATCAAACTTGGATCTAGAAAGGCTTGATGATTAGCTATATATATTAAGGGACCTTTCATAGGGATATTATCTTCTCCTGTCAACTGAAAGTCTGCAAGATTATCTAATAATTTTAACTGAACATAATTACAAATTTTATTTAAATTCATTTTATTCCATAACAATATTTTTCATTAATTGAACTGTTTGAATCAAATTAATATGATCATTGTATATAATAATCGCATCTTTAGCTGATTTCAAAGGTGATAATTCTCTAGATTTATCAGTTAAATCTCTTTTTTTTATTTGGTTCATTTTTTTATCAATATCAACATTATTTCCATAATGTTTTTTTTCTTGATCAATTCTTCTATTTGCCCTTGTTTGTATATTGCAGTCAAGAAAAAACTTATATTTCGCATTTGGCAACACTACCGTTCCAATATCTCTGCCAACCATTATTAAATCCTTATTTCTTGCCATTAATCTTTGTTCTTTTACTAAATAAACTCTAACAGCTTCAATACTGGCAAAAAATGATACTAATTTTGTGACTTCTTCAGTATATAAATATTGAGTTATATCACAATCATTAATAAATATTTTTTGATCTTCATCAACTAACATAGATACATTATTATCAAAATCAAAATTTTCTATAACATTTTTAGAATTGAACTCTTTGATTTTAGTTAACAAATAATAAGACAATCCCCTATACATTATTCCTGTATCGATATAAGGAATCTTTAATTCTTTAGATAATTTTTTAGCAGATGCTGTTTTTCCAGATGCTGCTGGACCATCTATTGCAATATGTAAATTATCAATCATTATGATTCGATTATATATTACAGAGCAATAAAGTTTATATTACAATTATGTTATTAATAAAATATTAATAATTAATCGAAATGAAATTAACAAAAAATGAACAAATAATTGTTGATACAGAAATTTGTAAAATAACAAATTTTAGAGTTGTAACTGGCAAAACCTCATCAAATCAGATTTTCAAAGAAAAAAAATCGGTCGAATTTGACGATATAAATAGCTATGAAATGATCATGAACATGGGGGAAGAAAGTAAAATAAAAACCGGATTAAAATATCTTGCTGCAGGATTAGTAACAATGGTAATCATATCATTGATACCTTTCCTTAATAGTAACCAAACAATTCAAAGTATTTTTTTCCTAATAGGAGTTATTCCTTTAATATACGGATGTTATCTTATTCCTAAAAGCATTTTCAGATTAAAAGAACACTCTACAATATTTTTATGGCTACAAAATGGTAAGTGCATCATAGTAAGTTTTCCTAATTTTGATGACATAGATGCAAATAAAATCCAATCTCATTTATCTGAAACAGGAATCAGGTTATCTTCAAAATAATAATTAACCTCTTCCAAGATATAATTGATCAAGTGGTAACATCACACTCTCTAATAAATTTACATTGTTAGGCAAATTTATAGATAAATATACTAACTCTGCTATACTTTCGGGATTCATCATTGGTTCGCTATCTTTATCTTCAGCTCTAATTTGTCTTAATTCAGTAACTACATTCCCTGGATGAACAATAGAAACAGAAATATTGTGTTCTCTTGCTTCTAATGCAGCAGCTTTAGTTAACCCAGTTAGAGCAAATTTTGAGGTGGTATATGGAGTAGAATTAAGTCTAGGTACCTGGCCGGAAATACTACCAATATTTATAATTTTTCCACTTTTTTGTGGTTTCATAATTTTCATTGCTTCTCTAAGACACAGAAAAGCACCTCTTAAATTAATATTCAATACCTTATCCCAAGTTTCAATATCTAACTTGTCTACAGGACCACCGTCAAAAACACCTGCATTATTTATGAGAACATCTAATTTTTTAAATTTATCTTTTACAATTTCAAATAAATTACTAACGCTATCACTATCAGTAACATCAGTTTGAACAGTTATAACATTATGGTTATTTAATTTATTACACTCTTCTTTAACTTTTTGCAAATTAGATATGTTTCTACTTGCTAAAATTATATTGAAATTATTCTTTGCTAATTTTAAAGCAATTCCTTTACCTATTCCTGTGCCTCCTCCTGTAATTATTACTGTTTTATTATTTTTCATTTTCTCCTCTAATGTTTACAACTTGAAATTTTATCAGTAAAACCTTAATATCATCTCATANTAAAATGTATATNNAGTAATAACAAGGCAAGATTAATGAGTGGACCGTTATCAGGGATAAAAATTATAGAATTTAGTCAAATCATTGCTGCTCCTTTTGCAGGATCTATGTTAAGTGATATGGGTGCCGAAATAATAAAAATAGAACCTCCCTCAGGAGATCCTTGGAGATATGCTCTTGAAATAATACCNGGNGTACCTGGTTTTGGAAGATCNTTTTTTGCNCTNAATCGAGGGAAAAAAGGTATTACTNTAGATCTTAAAAACGAAAAATCNCAANTNGTTGTAAAAAANCTTATTGAAGAATCTGATGTAATGATAATTAATTCNAGNCCNGATGTACCAAAAAAATTNAAATTAGATTANGAAAAAATNAAATCNTATAACCCTAAAATNATATATTGNTCCAACACNGCATTTGGNAGGTCNGGACCNGATAGNCACAGACCAGGNTATGANCTTATAGCNCANGCTATNAGTGGNTTAATGTCAGCAGAAAATAAAACATTNAANGAAGTTCCTCAACCTATTCAATCTTCTGCAGTTGCAGATTATACAACNGGNCTNGGAATGGCNTGGAGTATTTGTGCNGCTTTATTTCANAGAGAGAAAACNGGATTAGGNCAAAAAATCGAAACAACANTNCTNGGATCAGCNCTNAGTTTACAAAATGGNAAATTTTTNGAATCAAATATATTTGACNAAGAAATCAGAACTNAATTTAANNAAAACTTAAAAANAATGANAAATAATGGAAGCACATATGCTGANATTCAAGCAGAATATCAAAAAATGGGATACAAATCTGCTCATAATCATTATTACAGAACATACCAAGTTAAAAATGGTATCTTAGCTGTTGGGTGCCTAAGTGAACCACTAAGAAAAAAAATGGCTGACACATTACAAATTGAAGATATAAGATTTGAAGAAGGATATGACCCTTATTCTGAGAAAGCATTCAAATTTAATGAAAAACTCGTTCCAAAATTTGAAGCTAAAATGAAAGAAAAAAATGTAGAAGATTGGTTAGAAATATTTGACAAAGCAGGTGTTCCTTCTGGCGAAGTTAAATTTGTAGAAGAACTTACAGATAATAAACAAGTTGTTGAAAATGATTTAGTTACAGAAATGGAACATTCTGTATTAGGCAATATAAAAATGGTAGGCCCGATGTTAAATATGTCTGAAACTCCACTATCTGTAAATTCTCCAGCTCCTGAATTGGGAGAACATACTTATGAAGTATTAAGAAAATTAGGCTTTGATGATCAATTAATATCAGATGTAAGCTAAAGAATTTTGATTTGAAAACGTTTGATTCTAAAATAAGTAAAATACTGATTATTTCTGATACTCACCAACAATCTTATGATTCCATAGACATAGAAATTAAAAAACAAATAATAAATTCAGACTTGGTTGTCCATTGTGGTGATATTACTTCAGAAGATGTAATAAAAGGAATAACAGAAAATTCAAAAAATTCAATTATTGTACATGGAAATTCTGATCCACAAAATATAAGAAACAATATTCCTGATAAAATTCTATTTCAAATAAATAAATTCATTTTTGGTGTTATACATCCATTTTGGGGAGGACCTCCTCCTGTAGATTATGATTTGATACTCGAACAATTTGAGGAAATAAAGCCGAATTTTATTTTCTTTGGTCACACACATGATGCACACATAGAAGAATATAAAGGGACAACATTCATAAATCCTGGGCAAGGTTATTCTGAATTTATAATTCCAACAAGTTTTTGTTTATTTGAAATAAGCGATTCTTCGATATCTATAAATATCAAAAAAATATTACGTTAAATATTCGTAATATTTTTTTGATTCAGGATGTATATCTATATTGTTTTTAGTTAAGTAATCAAATTGAGTTTCAAAAAATTCAATTATGGAATGATCTAGATTTTTGTACGCAAGATCTTTTATTTTATTTAGTTCTGGACGTTTATTTATTTTATTTGGATCTATTTTGTCAGACATAAAAACTATCTTGTTTTCTGTATCAAAATTTTTATTACCCGATGTATGCCATCTAATCGAATTAAATAAAGAAATATCCTCAGATATGTACTCATTTAAATGAAATGCTGCAACAGGCCCATGAAGAACTTCAGGATGTGAAAATTCAAATTCAGAGCACTCAAGATTATTAGTCCTAGCAATTTTAATCAAATCAATATTATCATATGTTTTAGCTATATCATGAGCTAGAGCTGACAGTTTACATCTTGTAGGATCAGCTTCATGAATATTTGCTAATTCTACTGCGATATCAGCTGTACGTTTCAAATGAGCAGAAAGCCAAGACGGAAGTGTTAAAATCTTATTTTCTAGATATGTTTCTAATTTTCTTAACATATAACTTATGTTTAGTGGTTATGATTGTTAAAATATAGTATTAATAAATATTACTACAACAAACACTAATATTATATGAAAAACAAAATCTATTATTCAGCGTTGATACTACTAAATATAGTAATAATATTTTCAGTTTATTTTGTGATTGAAAATAACCAAAATAAAAAAATCGAAAATTATACAGATAGTATAAACACAAAAATAAACAACGCTCAAAATTCTATAAATAAAGCTCTAGATAAATCTAACAAATCTTTGATTTCTGCCACTGAATCAATATCAAAATCTAATATAACAATAAAAGAGTTAAATGAAGAAAAATCAATAGTTGAAAAAAAAATTTATGAAACTCAATCAGAATTAGATGAAGCAAAATCTAAATTGGTAGATGAAGAAAATAAGTTATTAAAAGCCAACTATGAACTAAACATTAAAAAAGAAAAAGAAAAAAGATTAGAAGCTGAAATAATACAAGAAAAAGAAAAATCAAAAAGATTAGAATCCGAATTAAATTCCCAAAAAGAAAAAACTGAATACCTTAAATCTTCTTCAGATAAATATGATGCGCTTTCTACAAAAATTGAAAGCCAAAATAAAATAATTGGAAATATTCAAATAACTTCTTCAGATATCGAAGAAAATACTTCTAGAATAAAAACTCTTGAATCTGCTCCAAGCTCTATTCAATGGCCTACCATAGTAGACACAGTCAAATCATCAGTTGTTCGTATTACAAATTCTAGTAATGGTAAATGCTCTGGGTTTATATTTGATATCGCCCCCTTTCATCATAGTGTAGAAAATAATACATACTATGTGCTAACTAACAATCATTGCTTTGTCGTAAATTCTTCTGGTGGCAGAATATATAACAACATGAAAATCATGGTTAATGAAAATGAAACAATTTATAGTGCTTCGTTGATAGACAAATACAGTAACTTAGACATAGCTATATTAAAATTCACTTCAACAACAAAATTAACACCTCTAAAATTGTTAGCAAATGAGGATTATAAAGTAATTAAAATAGGAACTGAGATCAATGTTCTTGGATATCCTCTTGGGGTAAATAGCTTAAGAACAACAAAAGGAGTAGTATCAGCTAAATTGATTAGATCAGGCATTGCTGATGGAATACCCTACTCTCCAAGAGATACAATCCAAATAGATGCTGCTATTAATTCAGGTAATTCGGGAGGGCCAGTAATAATTTTATCTGGAGAAGTTATAGGAATGACTGTATCCGTCACAAGACAAACTAAATCAGGACTAGCAGTGGAAGGAACTGGTTATGCAATTTCATCTAAACAATTAATTGAATCAGTATCATGCTTAACCTCAACATCACAAGATAAATTTTTGGCAAGTGGAGGCACTTGTAAATATCTACCAAATTAAGAGCAAATATTGAAACCCAATCAAAATATTAAATCAATTAAAAATAAGAAAACACTTATAAGTACATTCAGCGTATGTTGTTCAGTTTTTTTATTCACAATAGGTCAAGGAGCTACCAATCCTATTCTTCCTATATTAGTTCAAGACTTAGGTGCAACAACATCTATGACTGGCTTTGTTGTAGGAATATTTGGAGCTGGTCGTTTTTTAACTAATTTACCAGCAGGATTAGTTGCTCAAAAAATAGGGATAAAGCCAATATTAGTAATAGGGCCTGCAATAGCATCACTTGGATATTATTTAACAGGCTATTTTGATTCAACACCATTGATTCTACTTTCAAGATTAATAACAGGATTAGGTGGAGGAATTCACTTTGTAGGAGCAGGGATATATCTAAGAGAAATATCTACTTTAGAAAATAGAGGAAGAATATTAAGCCTACAAACAATTTCTATATTAACAGGACAAACTATAGGTCCAATAATTGGAGGATACATTGGAGAAAAGTACGGGTTAAACAGTGCATTTATTTTTGCTTCAATAGCATTAATAATCGGAATTGTATTGATCTTAACTACTGTAATTGAACCATCAGTAAAAAAGAAAAATCAAACTAAAAATACAAATACTCAAAAAGAAAGCTTATCTAATGTTATATTAATATTTTTAAAATCTGGATTAATTCCTATAGGATTAATGACAATATCGACCTTTTTTCATAGATCTGGGGGGAGATTTACTGTAGCTCCATTATTTATTAAATACAAAGGTTTCACACCATCAAATATTGGAACTTTTTTTAGTATAACATCACTGTCACAACTAACATCCTCTTCTATATCAGGATACTTAGTAGATAAATTAGGAAGAAAAACTCCAATAATCCCTGGTGTATTAATTATATTAATTTCCCTATTTTTATTTGACAAATCTGACAGTAATCAAATGTTACTATATGTAGCTATTCTGTTTGGTCTCGGTGAAGGATTATTAAACGCTTCAACAAACACTTTATTTGCAGACAAGGCTCCAAAAGGATATGAGGGTGTAACCATGGGATTACTAAGGACATTTGGAGATTTGGGATTTATGATTGGGCCACCAATACTTGGATTTATAATTCAAAAATGGAATTACAGATCAGCCCTAATAACAGATGGAGTTATTTTATTGGTGTTCTCAACGCTAGTAATATTATTTACAACAGAAACAAAAGGTTTAAAGAAAAATAATTAAGAGAGTATGAAATATTTCATACTCTCTTAATTTAATAATTATTTTATTTTTAACTTGAACGCTGTGAAAAGACTGGTCGGGACTTTCTTAACAGCTGGTTGAGCTATCTGAATCGCAACATCAGATTTTGAATCTTTAATTGCATCTAAGGAAGCATTTTTAGCATTGAAAAAGTTTGCTCCTAGATTATCCACAATTGAAACTTTTTTATCATCTTTCAAATCTGCTATTTGTGCACCTTGAACACCACTCATCATAGAAGACAAAGAATCTGTTCCTAAATCTTTAACAGCAGTCACATCAATCACATCAACCATGGTAGCAAGCTTATCTGAACCTAGGTCAGTAATCGCTACAGGATCTATACCAGAAGCCAAGCCTACGATTTGAGAACTATCCAGTGTCTTAATATCGTCTTTTTCCATAGCTTTTGCCATACCTTTAGCTTTATCACTTCCTATATCTTTCAGTGTGTCACCACCCATAACTTTCGCCAATGAAGCCACTTTATTACCACCCAAGTCTTTAAAGTTATCATCATTTAAGTTTTTAGCTATATCAACAACTTTGTCAGATCCAAGTGTTGCAATATTGTCAGTATCCATTGTTTTAGTCATGTCTACTAATTTTGATCCACCTAAAGCAGCCATATTGTTTGCATCCATAGTCTTTGCCATATCTGCTAGCTTAGCTCCACCCAATGCTCCCATGTTTGCAGGATCCATTGTCTTTGCCATATCTGCTAACTTAGCTCCGCCCAATGCTGCCATATTTGTTGGGTCCATTGTCTTTGCCATATCTGCTAACTTAGCTCCGCCCAATGCTCCCATGTTTGCTGGGTCCATAGTCTTTGCCATATCTGCTAACTTAGCTCCACCCAATGCTGCCATATTTGTTGGGTCCATTGTCTTTGCCATATCTGCTAGCTTAGCTCCGCCCAATGCTCCCATGTTTGCTGGGTCCAAGTTTTTTGTCATGTCAACAATTGCAGCTCCACCCATTATAGATAGAGAACCTGCATCTAATGTAGTAGCAATATCTACAAGTTTTCCTGCTCCCAAAGCAGCCATGTTAGTAGAATCAAGATTTTTGGCCATTCCAGCTAGGGCTGCTCCACCCATAGCTTGCATATTTGTAGGATCTAATGTTAGTGCAATATCTTTTATTTTATTTGCACCAAGCACCGCAAAGTTATTAGCATCCATATTCTTTGTCATGTCTACTAATTTTGATCCACCTAATCCTGTTAATGCTGCTGTATCCATAGTTGCAGTCATACCGGCTAAGGCATTTCCTCCCATTGTAGCAAAGTTTGCAGGATCCATAGCTTTCGCCATATCTAGCACTCTTGTTTGATCTAAAGCTTTGAAGTTGTTAACGTCCATATTCTTCGTCATATCCGCCAATTTTCCTCCACCTAGTCCTATTAAACTTGCCGCATCCATAGTTTTAGCCATATTTGCGACAGCAGATCCACCCATAATTTGGAATGCACCTGCGTCCATTGTCTTAGTCATGTCTACTAGTTTCGAGTCTCCAAGAGCAGCCATATTGTTTGCATCCATGTTTTTTACCATTCCACCAAGAGCTGTTCCGCCCATAGCTTGGAAATGTGTAGCATCCATTGTTGCTGCCATATCTTTAAGTTTAGTTCCGCCCAGTACTGCAAAGTTATTAGCATCCATATTCTTTGTCATGTCTACTAATT
>PAHZ01000026.1 GCA_002711005.1 Chloroflexota bacterium | reverse complement strand
TCATATATTGATTAAAATTATGAAACTACCAGAAGAAGCAATAAATATGTTAAAAGCCAAGAATTTTGCAAGTCTTGCAACTGTTAACAAAGATGGTTCTCCTCAAGTTTCTGTTGTTTGGATTGACTATGAAAATGAACTGATAATGATAAATACTGCAAAAGGAAGAGTTAAGACAAATAATATGGAAAGAGATCCTAGAGTATCGGTATCTGTAACAGATTCTAAAAACCCATATTATCAAATTACATTTAAAGCTTCTGTTGTAGATATAACTGAGGAAAATGCTGAAGATCATATTAATTCGTTAGCTAAAAAATATTTAAATGAAGATAATTTTCCTATTGCAAATAATGAGACCAGAGTTATTGTGAAAATCAAACCAGAGAAATTTTTTATAATGAATTAAATTGACTAACTCAAGTCAAACTTTTCTAATTTTATCATTTCTGCTTCTAAGTAACTTTTATTTAAGTACTCGTAGATTTTATTTATTCGGTTACTAATAATCTTGTAACTACTCGCTGTGGTAACAATACCAAAGTGGGCAAATTTTATTGAATCAATATCATCAATTTCTGAAATTGAAATATTAAATTTTGACTGTAATTTTTTTTTAAATGAATTTGTAAAAGATCTTTTATCTTTTAGGGACTTGCTCCATTTAATCGAAAATCTTATTGTTACCCCTGAAACATACAACTTTTTTCCTTAGCTATCTTTATTCTTTTTTGCTAATGCAGCAATAGCTTCATATATACATCTATGAGCAGCTTGAGCAGTGATGTCACCTGGTTGATCGTATACTGGAGCTACTTCAACAACATCCATTGCAACCATACCTTTTGAAAGCACTATTTTTCTTAAAGCTCTTAACAACTCTAGTGATGATATTCCCCCTGGTTCAGGAGTACCTGTTCCTGGAGCATGTGCAGGATCCATTACATCAACATCAACAGATATATATAATTTGTCAGGTCCATCCAATGCTTCTGATATAGCTAATTCTAGTACTTCATCAAATCCTTTTTTTTCTATTTCTGCCATTGTATGAAATCTCATGTTTTGACCTTTCATCCAATCTAGTAATTCAGGATAAGGCCAGGGACCTCTTAAGCCCATTTGTACAAAATTTTTTCCTGGGATTGCACCACTTTCAATTAATCTTCTCATTGGACTTCCGTGACTAATTATTACTCCGCCATAGGATGAATCTCCTGTATCAGCATGAGCGTCAAAATGCACCATTCCTACATCACCATATCCATATTTTTTTGCTACTGCAGTAGCACTAGGTAGAGTTATTGAATGATCTCCGCCTAAAATTATTGGAATAGTATCTGCGTTTAAGGCCTGAGTTACTTTTTTTTCTATTGCTTCATGTGATTTTTCTAAAGACATTGGTGGACAATTAGCATCACCGAAATCTACAACATTGAGTTCATTAAGAGGGTAAACTTCCAAATTCAGATGATATAGATTCGAAGATTTTGCAGGTTTAGGCCAATAATCAGCTTGCCTGATTGCTCTTGGACCAAATCTTGCTCCAGGCCTGGCAACAACACCCATATCAACAGGTGCTCCAATTATTGAAATATCTGCATTTAATGATTTAAGTTCTTTTTCATCTTTTGCAAAAGGAGTTCCAAGGTATGTAGGCAATCCTATATAACTTGGATGTAATTCATCATCGTGAAGATCAGGCATTATAAACTCTTATACTAAGTATGGTTGAATAAAATATTATTTAGTAATTGTATCATTGAGTTGCAATGCTTTTATTTACTACTGATACTTTTATACCAATAAAATATAACTATACTTGCAAGTATTAATGGAATTGATAGAGTTCTAAAATATACTGTTGTTGAAAAATAGTTTAATAGTACTCCAGCCAAACTACCTGAAAATGATCCAATTATTTGTCCAAGTCCATACATAAATGCAAATGACGTTCCATGTAAATTTTTTGGCATTGTGTCACCAAGCCAGTTTCCTAACGAAGGATCATTTGAAGATATTAAAAATGAAACAACAGAAAAGATAATTATCGCAAATAACAAATTGTCAGATGTTAATACAAATAGTAATCCGGCTGCTAGGCATGATATTAACAAAATATTTTTTCGGGTTTTTAAATTATCTAAATAACCACCAGCGAATGCCCCAATACCACCAAACAGAATTATAACTGAAGAAATTAATGATGTATAAAAATCTATGTCGTTAAACATAGAAGCTGAGTCTTTAAGTAATGTATTTATAAATACAGCTAACATTAAAAACAATCCAGATATTGAAAAATCTTTAAATGACGCATAGATAAAAATTGGAGAAACTTTTTTGTAATCTATATTAAGTACATTTTTTTCATGAGGAATATTGAAGTCTTTTTTAAGATTGATGATTTCTTTGTCAAAGTAAATTAATATTATTGGTAGCGTTAACAGACCAAAAATAAGATACGATGCTTCCCATGAATAATTACTAGATATATTTATGAAGAACCATGGAGCTAATGCTATACCTATTGCTCCTCCTAGACTATGATACCCAAGAGATTTTGCAGTGTTTGTTGTATATTTTGTTATACCACTTGTCCCAACAGGATGATAAATACCAGATCCTATCCCTAAAACGATTACGCCAATACTAAAAGAGTTTAAATCCGATGAATACGAAATCATCCATGAACCAATACTAGACAATATTGCAAATAATATTATCCAATAAATAAAGTTAGATCTGTCACTTAAAATTCCTGATATAAATCCCGAAACACCTCTGAATATAGAAGCAGTATTGTATAGTAACCCCATTGATAGAATACTTAGATTTAAATCGTCAGAAACAAAGTATAATGTAAGGCCAAAAACTATGTGCATAATGTCACTAAGCGCATGGCTATATGAAAGATACAAATTCAAACGGAATTCTTTATTCATTATTTGCTTCCACACTCTGAATAAGGATTTCTGATAACATTTTATATCCATCAGAATTGTAATGACCTTCTTGTCCAAAAGGATAAATTGATTTGTAATTATTCATTTTAATTATGCTTTGATAAAAATTGACAGTGTTAATATTCAGATTACTACTTAAAGTATATATTTTGTCTATATTTTTTGTATTATTTTTTTTAATTTCACTTAACCCTGGGGTATAATTTGTTTTAACCTCGTTTAAACCAGGAGTATAAACAATATAAAGCTCTCCACCCCATTTTTTTATTTCATCATTTGCAATCTTCAATATTTGTTCTAAAGAAATTTCTTCATTAGTTGCAGTATTCATTAGTTTGTTGAAAACAATATCCCTTAATTCTGTTAATTTTATTATTTTCAAAATTTTAGATATAAAAACTGAAATATCAGATTCATTTTTAATTATTTGAAAATCTAAATCAGTATTTTCCCCAATTGATTTTGAATTAATATACCCTCTAATTGCTTCATCTATTTCATTTTGCTTAGTGATCAGATTTTGAGAAAAATTTCTGTCCGTTAAATATTTTTGTAGTAAATCAGATTTTAATTCGTAATAAAGTTTCATGTTGTCATTTGAACTGAAACCCCATATAACTATTGGTGGTTTGAAAAACGAACCATATTCTCTAATTGAAGCCATTCCGAGTAATGGACCATGTCCTGCTTTACCTAAACTAATTGTTTTGTAACCCGCTTTGTTTAGATTAGATGATAAATTTTCTTCCTGTTTTACACTTAACCCTTCTATGAAACTACCTCCCACCAATAAGATATCTGTTTTTTTTGAATTGTGATATTTTGCTTCGTTAGTAAAACCAAATTTATCTGTTTCAACAATAGGGAAGTATCCATTTTCATTTGTTAGTATACTTTTAATGTTTGACATATTTGCCAAAGGAAAAATCTTGTTTTTTTCATTTGATTTTATTCCATTTATATAAGCATCTTCAAAAAGTAATAATCCTGGTTTGAAGTTTGGATATACCATGTAATCTAAGCTATTTATAACATCAGTCATATCTCTTGTATCGAAATCAACTTTTTGTTCTTTTGCTTTTTCTATTCTTGTAGACTTTAATTCATCTAGCGATGTTTTGTTAGGAATATTTAAAAATATTTCAAATCCTATTATAGTGATAGCTATAGTTGATATTAGGAATGCAATTTTAATTTTGTTTATTTTGTCCTGAAACAAAACGAAAATCAAAAAACAAATAAAAACAAAATTTACCAAAATTAATATAAAGTTGTAAATTAAAAATTGGTTATCGGCTGATTCATATTTATAAATATTTATTGTTTTGTTTGTGATCAAATAAAATGAAACTAAACTCAAAAAAACAAGCGTCAAATAATATGAATTAATTAAGTTGATTTTAGTTTTAATTGATTTGAAATTATTCATTTTAATTATTTGATAGTTAAAGTTGACAGCTTTCTTTAATATTCAGATTGTTTCTTAAAGTATATATTTTATTTTGATTATTTGTGTTATTTCTTTCAATTTCTTTAAAAATTAAAATATAAAAACTCTGTTTTGGGAACATTAAACATAAATAGAATTGATAAAAATAATATTGTTGCTAAATATATTGTTCCTCTTATATTAAAATCAAATTTCAAATTAATTAATGATTTTTCTTTTTTATTAATAATTTCATTTGTGTTTGAAAATAATGAAATTATTAATATAGATATAACGATATAAAAAACTCCTCTCAAATCAAAACTTCCAATGTGCAACCCTTCAAATACTATTAATGAAGAAGTAAATGGTAGAAATTTTGCTAATCTATGATCTAAATAAAATCCATTTTGCCCAATCATTCCTGAATAAACATTTTTAATTGAAAGTAAATTTTCGGATCTAAATAAAACCCAATTTATTGTAACTATTAAAAAAGTAATAATTTGTTTCACAAATGTTGGCAAAAATATTTTAAGATTATGCCTATTAATTTCGTGATTTATTATCAATAAAATTCCATGAGAGAACCCCCATAATATAAAATTCCATCCCGCTCCATGCCAAACACCTCCGATTATCATCACAACTAATATATTCAAGTATTTAATATATGTTCCTTTTCTATTTCCTCCTAATGGAATGTAGATGTATTCTTTTAAAAATGATGAAAGTGATATGTGCCATCTTCTCCAAAAATCTATAATACTTTTTGATTTATAAGGAGAATTAAAATTTAAAGGTAATTTTATTCCGAAAAATTGCCCTAATCCAATTGCCATATCTGAATATCCAGAGAAATCAAAATATATTTGAAAAGTAAAAGCTAAAACGCCACCCCATGATTCGAAAAAAGATAGTGAGTATTGATTTGAATGTAAGAATACGTTGTCTGATACCATTCCAAGTTGATCTGCTAACACAACTTTTTTGAATAATCCAATTGAGAATATAACGATTCCAATTGAGATGTTTTCTAATGAAATATTAAGTTTATTAGACTTTAATTGTGGTATGAATTGATGAAACCTAACAATTGGCCCAGCTATCAATTGAGGGAAAAAAGTAATGAAAAGCATATATTCTTGAATTGAAAATTTGGTTGTTTTGTTTTTATAACTATCAACTATAAAAGCTATTTGCTGAAATGTAAAAAATGAAATCGCTAATGGTAAAGCTATATTATAATTAGTAAATTTTTTATCGAGTATCAGAGATAAATTATCAATGAAAAAATTTGTATATTTGAAAAATAATAGTACAAATATGTTAATAATTAACCCTGTTATTAAAACTCTACTGTCTTTAATTTTTTTATGTATTAGAAAATTAAACAGAACTGATCCTACTAATAATGGGACATAAGATATATTCCAAAAACCATAAAAGAAAACAGAGCTTAAAATTATTAGGTATATATTTGCTTCTTTACTGATATATTTCTGTGTCAGTGAAGCAAATAGTAATACGATAGGAATAAAAATTAAAATAAATTCAGGTGAATTAAATAACATTAATCTTTATTAAAATAGTGTGTATATAAATGGACCTAAGGGAGTTGATGTACCAAATATAATTATCATCGACAGTACTATCATCACCACTATCATTGGAATCATCCACCATAATTTTGCCTGCCATAAAAATTTGATCAGTTCAGACAAAATCATGAATTTGCTTTTAAAAGATTTTATTATACTCATTATGATTCCTTTGTAAGGTAGTAATTGCCTAATGCAAGTTTATCTAATCCACTGATTGTAAAAGTATTTAAAGCATCTTCAGGCGAACATACAATCGGTTCTCCTTTTACATTGAAAGAAGTGTTTAATAATAATGGAATGTTAGTTTTATTTTCAAATTTTTTTATTAAATTATAGTAATCCATATTTGACTTTCTTACAGATTGAACTCTTGCTGTACCCATATGAGAAACGGCAGGAATTTTAGGTATATATTCCTTTTTTACTTTTACAACATTTAGCATAAAATCATTATTATTTACTTCTTTGTCATCATTGTCTTCAAATATAGTACTAATTTTATCCTCTAATACAGATGGAGCAAAAGGTCTGTAAGGTTCTCTGAATTTTATTTTTGCATTAACAATATCTTTCATTTCAGGACTTGTAGGATTTGCAATAATGCTTCTGTTACCTAAAGCCCTTGGTCCCCACTCTATTCTATTTTGAAATAATCCAATAACTTTATTGCTAACTAAATCATTAACAATTTCATCTTGCATTTTATTTTTATCTTCGAAGTAAATATATTTAAATTTATATTTATCTATAGCATTTTTTATCTCGTCGTTTGAAAATTCTGGTCCCCAATATGCATGCTTCATTACAAATGATTTTTTGTTTTTTTGCCCATCGATTATAAATGTTAATGCTGCTCCTATAGCTCCTCCACCGTCGCCTGCAGAAGGCTGTATATATATGTTTTTGAAATCTGTTTTTGACTTTATTTTCCCATTTATAACTGAATTTAGTGCTACTCCTCCAGCAAGGCAAAGATTGTAGTCATAATCTTTTGCGGGTATGTGATTCAAGAGATTTATAACTATTTCTTCTGTAACTTTTTGTATGCTAGCTGCAATGTCAGCATAGTATTGATTTGATTCAACTTGTTTCTCATAATCATCAGGTTTATCTCCAAAATACTCAGGATACCCTGTTTTATTAGTAAAAAATAATTTATCTGATTCTCTTGGTTCACCGAATAATTTAACAAATTCTTTTGAGTATGAACTTTTAGTGCTGTAATGATAACTAATATAATTTTTATTTACTGAAAACGAGCCATCATTATTAACAGATATTACCTTTCTTACTTTATCTGTATATATAGGGTTTCCATATGGAGCCATTCCCATAACTTTATATTCACCTTCATTAATCTCAAATCCTAAGAATGCTGTAAAAACACTATAAATCAATCCTAGAGAATGAGGGAATCTGATTTCTTTTTTCATAGTTATGTTACTTCCATTCCCTTCACTTATTGTAGTTGTAGCCCATTCTCCAACACCATCAAATGTCACTATTGCAGATTTATCGAAAGGACTGCAGTAATAAGAACTTGCAGCGTGAGAAAGGTGATGGTTTGAAAACATGATCTTATTTCTTGGGATATTCAATTCTGTTTGAATTGTAGTTGTTATCCAGAGTTTGTCGAACAACCATCCTTTCATACTTTCTTGAAATAGTTTGAAAGTTTTTGGGAATCCCCAAATTACTGTTTTAAGTATTCTTTCAAATTTAATAAAAGGCTTTTCATAAAAAACAACAAAATCGATCTCCGACGATTCTATTTTAGCTTCGTCTAAGCAGTATTGGATTGCATGTTTTGGAAATCCGTAATCATGCTTAATTCTTGAAAGTTTTTCTTCTTCTATTGCTGCAATTAAATCCCCATCCTTGAATATTGCAGCGGACGCGTCATGAAAATATGCAGAAATCCCTAAAATGTACAATTGTTAGCCTTGTAATTTAAAATAATTTATATCGAAATTTGTCTGTTTTATTTTTTTCCAGCCTGAAGGAATAGATTTTATATTTAGTGGATCGCTAAATAATCTTATGAATATCCACAGTGTTGGGATAAATATAATGTAGATTAGAGTTAGTAACAGAAACATCTGGATATTTCCAAATATTTTTAGAAATTTTAACCAATATATATATATTGTATTTATAAGCTTCATACAATAACCTAAACCAAGGTATGCTAAATGACTAATTCTAATACAAATAAAATTTTAATTACAGGGTCTAAGAGTGGTTTTGGTAAGCAATTATCAGAATGGATTGACAATGCTCATTGCTTGAAAGAAGAAAAAGATCTGAATTCAAAAAAGAATATTGATTTTGATATTGTTATTCATTGTGCTGCTACAAGTTCACGTAAATTTAGTGACATATTTAAATTGATAAAAAACAATATATTTTTAACTTATAAACTGTTAAAACTTAATTCAAAAACTTTTGTTTTTTTTAGCAGTGTTGATGTTAATAATAAAGAATTTAACTTGTTTAGTATTTCAAAATTTATATGTGAAATATTAATTAAGATATTTCACAAAAATTATTTAATTTATAGACCTTCTATAATGCTAGGGAAGTATATGAGGAAAAATCATGTCAGTAAAATTTTATCTTCTGAAAATATTCAATTATCATTGGCTGAAGACTCAACATTTCGATATGTTAGCCACAAAAAAATGTATGAACAAATTATGAAAGATATATCTGAATGTAATAAGGGAGTATTTAATTTAACTTCTAGCAATCCTAAAGAATTAAAATATTATGTTGATAAATTTTCGAAAAGCAATGTTTCTTACGGTAACTATAAATATGACACAATACTTTCTTCAAAGTATCCAACGGTTTATTTAGGTGACTCAGAGTCAAATTTCGTTTTTTATATTAATGAGAAATAAATTTAATATGATTTCAAAAATGTATTTTACTAAAATATTTTTTGCTCTATTGCTTTCTTTAATTTGTTTATTATTCATAGAAGGAGCTAATTCTTTATTTAAAAAATCAGAAATGCACAAAAGTATTTCATATAATGTAATTTCTAACTTTGCTCATTCTGATAACAAAATAGATGTTAATAAATACCAGCACGAAAATGTCATTTATGACGAAGGAATCTTAATTGATTTTATTGATGAAATTGATTCTTTAAATGGGTATTTTGGAAATGTTTCATTTGAATACAATACCAAAAATTCTTTAATTCAAAACAATGGATCGTGCACTGTTTTAAATAAAAATCTATCAATGGAATCTTATTTTATTAGAACACATCTATATAATAATTTTGATCCTGTCACAATTTGGATTGATAAGAATAAAATGAAATCTGATGAACTTATTTCTTTATTAAATAAATACTCTTCAGGTAAATCTAGTTTTCATACAAACCAACTCGGACATAGAAATGTAACTTCAAGTATTTCTTCAAATGATGTTATTAACATTTATTCAGGAGGAGGAGCAGCACTATCATCTGTATTATCTGATCATTTAACAATCCCTTCTATTCTTCAAAATTCTGATCCAGATTCTAAATACCTAAACTTTTCGTCGGTAAGTAATGATATCTCTAATATTATCTGTAATTTAGATGAGCAATTAAAATCTAACAATTCAAAAATAAATAATTTAATATTGCTAGTTTCCGATATGGAATTATTAGAATTAAATGAAGAAGGTATAAAAGATTTTATTTTCCAATTAAATTCTGTTAAAAATCAGCATTTAATTGATAACGTTATTGTTGTTTATTTTCCATATATTTATACAGTTTCTCCTGAATTAACAATAAGAAAAGGTGGGTCATCTACACCGTTTCCAGATGCTAAGTTGAAAAAAGATATATTNCTAGTAGAATCCATCAAAAAAAATTTTAAGACAATTGATTTAACTGAAATTATTAATTCGAACATAATCAAAGAAGGATCTTTGATGAATGTTTTTGAAAATTATAATCATCATGGTCATCCTTCGTATTTATTAAATTTAAAAATAAGTAAATTACTTGATTCTGAGTTGGTTAAATGATTAAAAAAGGNATNCTTTACATTTCAATCATTACTNTAGCTACTTTATTTGGAGTTGTAATTTTCGAAGGTGCTTATTCTATNTCTANAACATACAAAGATCATACGTCTGTTACTTTCTCAATTTTTAAATTAATNAATCCAGATTACAATTCATTTAATATTGATAGAAATGACTTGCTACAAAAAGANAGTGAAATNAAAGATTTAATTCCTGTTTTTATNGAAGACAAAATTGGTATTGGTTACTCTCCGTATAAAGAACTNTGGACTGATGAAGTCAGAACNACTTTTATTGATGAAAATGGTTGCTTACTTCAAAAAGCAAATTTAAGTAAGCAAGGAGGGTATTTAAAATCAAATTTATTTTATAATTTCAGGCCATTAACTTTTTGGTACGATCAAGATAAANTTTTAAGTAGCAAATCTCAAAATTTTATAAATAAATATAGTTTAAATACTATTAACCATACATCTAANANTAATGGCGAAAGAATTACTGTTCCAAGAATTGACTCCACTNATAAATCGNTAATTGNAGGAGATAGTGTCGCTTTGGGNTTGATGTTAAATGATGATCANACTTTAAGCTCTAAACTCCAACAAAACAATAANACTGTTCAATATATTAATTTGGGAATATCCAATGCAAGTTCTTTTGATAATTTATGTAATTTGAAAAAAGCTTTTAAAAAGTANTCAGGAGAAATAAATGAACTNATATATATCATTAGTGATAATGATTATGAAAAATATGAAAATTATATTGAAATCGAAGATTTNCTTTCTCAAATTAATGATTTGTCAAATAATTACNGTTTGANAAAAACACATATTATTTACGTACCCTATGTCTACAATATAGCGCCTGAGATAACTCGNATTANAAATCCTAAATTGTATTCTTTTGAAACTTATCCAAATTATTATGATGANGAAATAAAATTGAAAAAAATATCCGATGAATATAATTGGAATTATATTAATTTCAAACAACTAGTTTTAAAACATCAATCNGANGGGAATTCATTATATGATGNATTAAAGTATTATATGGATGATATACATTTGTCTGTATCAGGAATTAATCTTCTTTATGAAGANATAATAAAATAAATAATGGAAANAAATGATCTTTAATGCAAGTATTACAACTAAAATNGTTTGCCGGCCTAACTGCCCTCCAGGAAGAAGAACTAAAGAAAAAAACCGTGTTTATTTTCCTTCGCTTAAATCGGCTTACAGAAATGGTTATAGAAATTGCAAAGTTTGTAAACCGTCTATAGGATTACCTGGTCCATGGACTCCAAAAAATAAATCATAAATAAAACTTAATTNAAANAACATGNAAAAAAACAATTTATACGGANTAATCATAGCNTTAATAGCTGTATTGATAATATCACCTGATACTTTATTTATGATATGGGGAGATATGCCAGCTTTTCAAATGGTGGCATGGAGAGGNATTCTTGCNGGANTATGNTATTTGGTTATTTGGATTATATCCACAAGATCATTAATTAAAAAAGATTTTGCTAATCTTTTCTCAAATTGGGGAATCACAATATTTTTNTGNTATTTCATAAATACAATTTTATTTTGTATTGGAATTTCCATTGCTCCTGCNCCTGTAGTTTTNTTTTGCATAGCAACAGCTCCAATATTTGCAGCAATTTTTGGTCAGTTNATATTACACGAACCTGCTAATAAAACTACNTGGATAACTATANTTTTAGTTATAATTGGAATTTCTATAGCTATNTGGGGNTCAAATACTCAAGAAATAAACTTTGANATTTTTATAATTTTAGGAGCACTTTNNGGATTGGGATCNGCAATAACTATTGCNCTTAGTTTTGTTAAGGTTCGAGAAAAAAAAGATTTACCTTTTGTTTTNCCTATGGGATTAGGNGTNTTTATNTCAGGAGTAGTAGGATTATTTGTAACTCAATATGANNANATGATGACNGGTAATGTTTTNCCNATAGCCATAACTGGAATTTTTGTATTNCCAATACCAATGTATTTATTGTCNTATGCTTCCAGATACACNAGAGCAACNAATGTAAGTTTAATATTGCTTTTNGAGAGTGTTTTAGGACCTTTGTGGATTTGGTTGGGNACAGGNGATCAGCCTACAGATTTAACTCTTTTTGGGGGCTTTATTGTGATATTTAGNACNGGANGTTATTTGTTGATATCAAAACAAAATTAACAATTTCTAAACATTTCATTTATAACATCCATNTTGTACCCAATTATTTATTTAGTTTGAAAAAGCCTAGATNTAATTTTNGTTAGTCTATCGCAATTATTAANGGAGAATATTTTGAATTTAANATNATTGACGAGTTTTTGTGCAAGAAAACCACTTGTTGTTATATTTANTTGGGTAATTTTGATTGCTNTNTCAGGTTATCTATCCACTAATTATCTNGATAGTGCATTATCAGGNGGAGAGGGAGCCACNATAGACACTGAAACTAAATTGGCTCAGAAATTGAAAAACCAAAAAACAGAATTACTTAATCAAAAAAATGGGATAACNGAAAACAATGNNCCAAGTGAAGGTTCAGACAATTTGNTAGTAGTCTCTTCTGAAAAATATCTNTATCCCTCTGAAGAATATTTAAANTCACTCAANGGTTTCTTCATCTAAAGTACAATCTGAAATTGACAATGCTGGGCTAGAGCAAAATGTTGGNAAATTAGAAGATTATCAAATTAATCCTTCTGAAGATAGAACTACAATTATGNTATCAACTCCTTTTGTNNAGGGAAATCTTGTACCTCCATTAATGCATTTGTTAGATGATTANTCAAATGATGATTTTCAGTACTATTTCATAGGAAGTGAATCAGTTCAATTTGCCTTTCAGGAATTAGCAGAACAAGATTTGGTAACAGGAGAAACAATAGGTATTTCTGTTGCCATAATNATTTTGGCATTGGTTTTTGGNGCAGTAACTTCAGCNCTTATNCCAGTNGTACTTGCTGTAGCTTCAATTTTTGTGGCAATTGGGCTAGTCGCTATANTAGGACAAGCNGTAGATCTTAATGACTTTGTTCCTAANATTATGACTATGATGGGATTAGCAGTAGGAATAGATTATTGCCTNTTCATACTNTCAAGATATAAGGAAGAAAGACAAAAGGGATTTGATAAACATGACTCAATTGTGAATTCAGGAAGCACTGCAGGAAAAGCTGTAATGTTTAGTGGTTTAACNGTTGTATTTGCTTTAGTNGGGATGTTTATAATACCTGAAAAAACTTTTCATGCATTAGGAGTTGGAGCTATTTTAGTNGTGTTTGTGGCAGTTATGGCAGGAATCACTTTACTCCCNTCTATAGTTGGAATTCTAGGTGATAAAGTTAATAGCTTTAAAGTTCCAAAAGTTGCNGCCTTANTANTATATTTAATNGGNTTTTTATACATAGCAATTACTCAAGAATTAGGCCCAAATCTGNTAATNGTGTCGGGTGGCGTTATGTTATTTNTAGTGATTATTTCTATATTAAAAAACAGAGGAGTTTCCATTAAATNTTTGACACCTAAGGAAGAATCTTCTAAAGAAGANGGNGGATTTTGGAATACTATTACACTTGCTGTTATGGCAAGNCCAATAATCAGNATGGCTATGGCGTTTTTATTTTTGGCATCTTTGTCTTATTTTTATTTTGATCTTGAAAAAGGGACAAGNGGACTTTCTGCTCTACCTGATGACGAACCTATGAGAGTTGGCTTTGAATTATTGAATGATAAATATGGCTTCGGNTTAGANGCNCCNGCAAATGTTGTNATTGATGCTGATGTAGATTCACCTGAGATATCCAANGCTATAAAAGTAATTCAAAATGAGATGATAAATGATGATTCATTCCTNGAGCCTGATATCACNATNGAGCCTTCAGTAAATTTTGCNGAATTAACNTCANTAATACCNGGAGATCCTCAAAANCAACCAGCNTTNTTNGCTATNGANAGNNTACGNAATACAATAATACCTTNTGCATTTGATGGAATNNNAGANTCTGATTACAAANTTTANGTAGGNGGAATATCAGCNGAAGTAGTTGANTCAGTNCAGATGACAGATGATTATTTTCCTNTNGTNCTTGGNATAGTTCTGTTTTTAAGCNTAATACTNTTACTNTTTGCTTTCAGATCAATCACAATTTCNATTGCTTCTATNATNATGAATCTGCTTTCAGTNGGAGCNTCGTANGGNTTATTNGTNCTTGTNTTTCAAAAAGGATTNTTAATNGATTTGATTGGNTTTCAGCAAGTNGANCAATTNGAATTCTGGTTACCNNTNTTTATGTTTAGNATATTATTTGGATTATCAATGGACTATCACGTNTTTATGNTNAGNAGAATTAAAGAAAATTTTGATGAAACNAAATCNACAGATGATTCAGTTGCTTTTGGANTNAGAAAAACTGCNAGTATNATNACTGGNGCAGCTCTGATTATGGTGGCTGTATTTGGAGGATTTGCACTTGGTGATATTACATTCTTTCAATCGATGGGATTTGGNTTAGGTGCAGCTGTTTTGATTGATGCAACTATTGTCAGATCAATTTTAGTACCAAGTGTAATGAAAATCTTAGGAAATAAAGCCTGGTATTTACCTACNTGGTTAAATTGGTTACCTAATATTTCCATAGAAGGAAATGAAAANACAAAAACCAGCTGATTAATTTATCTGNTATGGAAATCACTCTTNTTTACCCAAACCAGTTATTTAATGACAATCCTTCGTTATTTAATGACAAGAAAATTTATTTGTTGAGGCACCCATTTTTCTTTAGACCTGATAATTATTTGTTAAACAAGAAAAAAATATTACTTCATCTGCTATCTATGCAAAATTATCATGACAAATTAATTAAGTTAGGTTANGACACCCAAATTNTTGAAGAAAATAANTACNGTGATTTTAAGCGTAATATTTTATCAAAAGCAACNAAAGTTCATGTTTGTGAAATTAATGATCATGAACTTANGAAAGAATTATNNGATTTNAGAATTCCGATTCAAANNCATNAGTCTCCAATGTTTTATGAATCAAAAAATGATAATGCATTATATTTTGGTANCAAAAAAAAATATCTGCTAACAAATTATTATAAGCAACTAAGAAAAAAATATAATATTTTAATGGATGGCCAAAGTCCTAGAGGTAATAAATGGACATATGATACTGAAAACAGAAAAAANATACCTAAACATTTAAAAATCCCTAAAATAAGAAACCTTGAATATAATTCTTCTAAATTATCTGAATTTGTAGATTATGTTAATNCTAACTTTGAATTGAACCCTGGTAATACAGATTNCTTTCAATACCCAATTGATCANGAGCAAGCTATGGATAATTTTGAGTNTTTTCTTGAATTTAAATTTGATAATTTTGGCTATTTCCANGATTCTATAGTTAATGATAAAACTTTTCTTTTTCATAGTAATATTTCTTCTTCTTTAAACATTGGATTAATTACCCCAAAAGAAGTGGTTAATAAGGCGATTGAATTTTCTGATAAAAATAATATTCCAATTAATTCTCTTGAAGGTTTTATAAGACAAATTCTTGGATGGAGAGAGTTTATAAAAGGGTTATATTTATTTGAAGGCGAAAAACAAATGAACTCAAATTATTGGGATCTTAACAATAAATTACCTGAACATTTTTACAATGGTAGTACAGGTATACTTCCACTTGATGATTCAATTAACAAATCACTAGATTATTCTTATGTACATCATATTGAGAGATTAATGATTCTGGGTAATTTTATGTTGTTACTAGAAATTCATCCTAAAGAAATTTACAAATGGTTTATGGAAGTTTTTATTGATGCTTATCCGTGGGTTATGGTTTCAAATATATTCGGAATGAGTCAATTTTCTGATGGCGGATTAATGTCTACAAAACCATATATCAGTTCAAGTAATTACGTTATTAAAATGAGTAACTATAAAAAAGGCGAATGGTCAGATATATGGGATGCATTATTTTGGAATTTTATAAATAAACATAAAGATAAAATTAAATTAAACCCAAGAATGGGAATGATGGTTAGATTACTTGATAAAAAAAGTTCAGAAGAAATAAATGTTATAACAAATAGGGCAGATACATATTTGAGTAAAATTTTAGGTTAATATCCCCATGCTTTTTTTGCAATTTTATTTGCTTCGGTAACTATATATTCTTCATCTAAGTTTAATACCTTATGATTTTTCATAATCCATTTGCCATCTACCATAACTGACTCAACATCATGTATTTGTCCCATGTGGACCCAATTGGAAACTATATTGTTTTGTGGAGCGAGATGAGGTTGAAGTAAATTTACAATAATTAAATCGGCCTTACTTCCTTTTGTGATTGTTCCACCGTTTTCAACGCCTAGAGATTTATACCCATTTTTTGTGGCCCATCCATAAACTTCATTTGGATGAGGCTCTCTTCCATGGTTTGTCCTAACTCTTTCCATGAACATTCCCATTCTCATTACCTCTATCATGTTTTCATCCATATTGTCTGACCCCATTCCAATTTTACATCCAAACTCTTCCAAGTCTTTTATGTTTGGGCTTAGTCCTCTTCTTGCAGCAATGGCTGAATTAAAAGACACTGTAGAGTTGAATTTTCCAAGAATTTCCTCTTCTTCTTTATTCATACATCTGCAATGTGCTGCAACTAATTTATCATTTAGGAAATCATGTTGCTCCAAATATTTAGTTGGTGTGGTTCCATAATTATCAATTATATTTTGTACTTCTCCCCATAATTGGTTTAAGTGAATCGTAGATACAACGCCTAGTTTGTCCTGTAAAGATCTTATTTCATTTAGAGAATGAGGAGAGTTCATATCAGGTGCATGAGCTGCCAAACCAACTGTTATTCTTGAATTATCATGCCCATGCCACTTTGAATAAAGATTATTCATTCTTTCTATCCCTGCTTCAACACGTTTGGGATCAGATTCTATTTTCCCAGGTTCTCCATAGCTTCCATACATTCTGTCTGACATTTGTTCAGCCATAACTAGTCTGAGCCCGCTTTTTTGAACTTCATCTGCATAGTCCATAATTCCTTCTGCAACTTCCATTGCAAATGTTGTTCCTGCTTTTATGGATTCTAATGCACCTAGCAGAATCATAATTTGGTGCTCTTCTTTAGATATTTTAGGTAAATCTTTTCTTGGAATTCCTGGGAACGGTGGAGTATTAGAAGGAGATTCATTTTCGAAAATTCCTCTTGCAAGTGTTAATCTGAAATGAGTGTGACAATTTGCAAATCCAGAAAAAACAGCTTTTCCTGAAGCATTGATTATTTCTGCATCAGCATACTTTTTATTTAATTCAGAGTCAGGAATAATATCTGAAATCAAATCATCTTCTACAATTAATGTGTGATTTTCAATCACTTCAGATTTGTCAGTATAAGCTACTATTTTTGCATTTTGTATCGCGATTTTCATATTTCCTCCTAAGAATTTATACCTCTTCTAATAGATTTTCCTGGCAGATTACCAGTATGTTTTTTATTTTTAATTACAAATTCTCCGTTAACAATAACTTGCTCTATTCCTTCTGAAAGTCTTTTTGGATTGTTTTTTGTAGCAGGTGCTTTAACTTTAGGTAAATCAAATACAATTACATCAGCATCATATCCATCAATTAATATACCTTTTTTTGTAAGTCCTAATCTTTGAGCGGGGAAAGATGTCATTTTTCTTATAGCATCTTCTAAAGGCAATAATTTATCATCTCTTGAAAATTCTGCAATTACTTTTGTGAAATTTCCATATGTTCTTGGATTAGGATAATCTCCAAATATTAGGGAGTCTGAAGCTATCATTCCTGCAGGATGTTTAACAAATTCCGGAATGCTGTGAGCTGTATTTCCAAGTCCCACAGTTGATATCCCGAGATTTTCATCTAAAAGCAAGTCAAAAATTGTTTCACAAGTATCAGTATCTTTCATCAAAGCTATTTCTGAAATTGATAATCCTTCGTATTTTTTATTATGAGGTTGTTTAAAATTTGTAAGCCAGTTTTCTTTGAATGCTTCATGATTAATTTCCTGGCACATTTTTTTTCTTGAAGATTGAGATTTAAGGTTATTAACTAAAACTTCCGGCCCACCATCTTTTGCCCATTGAGGTAAAATAATTGTAATAGTAGTCCCAGAGAATGGATATGTGTAAGAATCAAAAGTTACATCCATACCTTCTTCTCGAGCATCTTCAACTAAACCTAAATAATCATTAAAAGATCCTACCCCTGGATCTTTTTGCTTATAATGAGTTAAATGCACAGGGATGCCAGATTTTTTTCCTATTTCTATGGCTTCTTCCCAGGGTGCCAGGTGGTTATTCTCTGTGATTAAATTTGCTCTCGTATGGGTGTGATAAATGCCATCAAGTTTTTCTGCTTCTTTACAAAGACTTATTAACTCTTCTGTACTTGCATATGATCCGGGAGGGTAATCCAATCCACTTGAAAGCCCCCATGCTCCTTCTTCAAGGCAT
>PAHZ01000025.1 GCA_002711005.1 Chloroflexota bacterium | reverse complement strand
TTTTGGGGAAATTCTTATTTTAATAGAAGTCCCAAAAGTATTACAGATATAAAAGCTGCAAATGGGTACTTGTATGTTTCGTTTATTGTTGATTCGTATGCTGTATATATATCTTCTACTTTCGATATATTTGATTCTATATGATTATCCAAAACAGATTCTATGATTTTTGGAATATCAATGAAATTAATTTTATGATTAATAAATAATTCTACTGCTGCTTGATCTGCTGCACATAATGCTACGATCCAACTCCCTCTTCTTTTCCCATAGTGCAAACCAATTTGATAAGCTGGGAATTTTGAGGCATTAAACTTTTCAAATTCTGGTTTGATCAACTCATGTTTTTTTAAATAAACATGAGTTGAAAATGGAGATAATTTACCAGTGAGAAACTCAGATATAGGAATTTTCATATCGGGTTTGTACTTTGAAGCTAATATTGTATTATTTTTATACTGAATTAGTGCATGGATATTACTTGATGGATTGATTATAACTTCAATTTTTTCTAAAGGGAAATCGAAAAGTAGATTGCATTCAAGTACCTCAAAAGCCTTATTCATTAGAGTAGCAGAATCTACAGAAATTTTTTTCCCCATTTTCCAATTTGGATGATTTGATGCTTCTTTTGGAGATATGCTTTTTAATTCAGATTCAGTTTTGTTTCTAAATGGCCCTCCAGAAGCAGTAATAATAATTTTATCAATAGAGCTTTTATTCTCGTTAAGTAAGTTTTGGACACTTACAGGTTCACTGTCTAATGGTATTAATTTACCCTTGTTTTTTTCAAGTGATTTTTGGATGAATTCGTAACCACATAGTAAAGATTCCTTATTTGCTATTCCAACAATTTTAGAATTGTTTAAAGCACTTAATGTTGGGTTAAGTGAGTTTATACCTTCTGTGGCTACAACTAATTTATGCAATTTATTATCATTAGCTATTGTATTAGGCGATGTTTTTTTTGCTTTTGTTGATATGTTTTTGTTTGCATGAAATTGAATTGCTTGGAATTCAATTATTTGTTTAGATAATAATTTGATATTTGAATTGCACGTTAGTCCTAAAATCCTAAAATCTTCTCTTTTTTTATTGATTTCATCTAAAGTTTGAGTTCCAATCGATCCTGTTGATCCCAAAATTGAAATATTATTCATAACTTGAGCCACTCTATTAATATAAAATAACTTATCACAAACAAAAACAAACTTGAATCTACTCTGTCAACTAAACCTCCGTGACCAGGGAGTATGCTTCCATAATCTTTGATATTTCTGTTTCTTTTTATCTTAGAGAAAACAAGATCTCCAAATTGGGCTATAAATGCAAATATAAAATTATAGAAGACAATTGTTAATGTACTTATTTGGGTCATTAATAAAGAAACTGTTGAACCAATAATTACTGAGCTTACAAAACCTCCTATGGCACCTTCGATTGTTTTTCCAGGGCTGATATTTTTAGCTAATTTATGTTTTCCAAAAATCTTTCCAAAAGCAAAGGCTGAAGAATCACTTACCGAGGAAATTAAAATCACATATAGAAAAATATCTGTATTACTTCTAATTATCAACAAAATATAAGAGGCGATATTATTAGAAAACAGTACCGAAAAAACATTTTTTGTTGAATGTGAAAATTTATATTTAGTTTTCATTGTATTATTCAGCACAAAGAATATAACTAATAAGACTGAATAAATATAATAATAATTACTTTTAATATTTGGGATTGATATGAATTGAAAAATCAATAAAAGGGCAATTCCTGAAATGATGCTATATATTAATTTGTTATATTTTTTTTCGAGATCTAAAAGTTCAAAACATAAAATTATACAAAACATACAAATTGATATCATAGCAAATATGTAGTTGTACCAAGTTAAGAATATTATTGGTAGCATAATAAAAATTGCTGAGAATATTCTTAAACTTAGATTAGATCGAGCCATAATTTCGCCTTCTCTTTTCAAATTCTTTTAATGCTTTATTCAAATCATTTTTGTTGAAATCAGGCCAAAGTTTCTGTGAAAAGTACAATTCTGAGTATGCTGCTTGCCATAACATGAAATTACTTAGCCTTATTTGATTTCCTGTTCTAATAATCAAATCTGGATCAGGAATTTTATTTGTCATCAGATGAGATTCAAGTTTTTTTTCTGTGATTTTATCTTTGTTTTTAATATTATTCAAAGCATTAACTATGTCACTTCGCCCACTATAATTCCATGCAATAATTAATTTGTTTGATTGATCATTGTTATTTATTTTGTTTAATTGATTTATTTTTGAAATTGTTTTTTTTGGTAAATTTGTTAAATCTCCGATGAAAGAAAGATTTATATTATCTTCATTGATTTTTTCTGAAATATTATTTAATGCTTCATCTAGTAATTTGACCAAGTGTTTTTTTTCATCATAAGGTCGTTTATTATTTTCTGTTGAAAAAGCAAAGAGTGTAATATATTTGACTTTATACTCTATTAGGTGTTGCACAATGGGTAATATGTTATCAAGACCTTTTTTATGCCCCTCTGATCTGGGTGATTTTTTCTGCTCAGCCCATCTCCCATTTCCATCCATGATGATAGCTACATGAGACATTTTTTGAGAACTTATTTTATTCATAAAAATAGTTATATATTTAATATATCAGTTTGCTTACTCTCTCCAGCTTTATTCATATCTGCCACAAATAAATCAGTAACAGTTTGAACATCTTGTTGCATACGCTTTGATTCATCTTGGCTTATTTCTGAATTTTTCTCGGATGATTTGATTTGGTCTATAACTGTTCTTCGGATATTTCTGATAGCTACTAAGGATTGCTCAACTTTTTGTTTTACAATTTTTGATAATTCTTGTCTTCTTTCTTCACTCAGAGGAGGGATGCTTAATTTTATGACTTCTCCATCAACAGCTGGGTTTATTCCTAGATCTGATGTTTGGATACTTTTAACAATAGAGTCAACATTATTTTTATCCCAGGCATTAACATTTATTAGAGTAGAGTCAATGATATTAATTGAAGCTAATTGATTTAAGGGAAGAGTAGAACCATACACATTAACCTTAATTGTTTCAATGATTTTTGTACTAGCACGACCGGTTCTTATAGAACTCAAATCATCTAAAAAAATCTGCATTGATTTTTGCATTTTTTCACTGGTGAACTGCTTTGTTGTATCTAATTCAAATTCCATTGTTACCTACTTAAATTTATTATTATTATTATTTAGCTATTACTTAGAAGAGTACCTTGTTTTTCTCCTAATATTATATTTTTCAAATTACCTTTTTTAAACAGGTCGAACACAACTATTGGAAGGTTATTGTCCATACACAATGCCAGTGCTGTTGAGTCCATGACTCTTAATTTTTTAGTTAAAGCTTCTTGATAGGTTATAGTATCATATTTTGTTGCAGATTTATTTTCTTTTGGATCTTCAGAGTACACACCGTCCACACCAAATTTTGCCATCAATAGAATTTCAGCTTCTATTTCTATTGCTCTTAGAGAGGCTGCAGTGTCAGTAGTCATGTGAGGATTACCTGTACCTGCAGCAAACACCACAACTCTTTTCTTTTCTAAATGTCGTATAGATTTTCTTCTTATATAGGGTTCTGCTATTTGTTGGACTGTAACAGCGGATTGTGTCCTTGTAGTAATATTGTATTTTTTTTCTAAAGAATCTTGTAGTGCTACTCCATTTATTATAGTGGCTAGCATACCTAAATAGTCTGCAGTTGCTCTATCCATTCCGTCTTTTTCAGCTTCTGCTCCTCTCCATATATTACCTCCTCCAACAACTATTCCAATTTCAATTCCTACATCAACTAAGTTTTTTATTTCCCTAGCCATATAATCAATTGATTTTGGATCGATTCCGTTATCTTTGTTGCCTTTGAATGACTCGCCACTTATTTTTAATAATATTCTTTTTGCTATTGGATTATTATTTTGTGACATGAAATATACGTTTATTCTGAAATAGCGAATCTTTGAAATCTTTTGACTTCTATTTTTTCGCCTAGTTTACCAGAAGTTTCTTCTATCAGATCTTGGATTGATTTTTCATTATCTTTTATAAATTGTTGGGTTAACAAAGAGTTATCTTTGCTCGGTTGTTCATCATTTAATATTGTTGGATTTGATTCCATATCTATATAAATTGGATTCATTGCTGCAATTTGCATGGTTATATTGTGAGCAAGATCTTTAAAATCATCAGTATTGGCTACAAAATCTGTTTCACAATTAATTTCTAGTAGAACACCAATCTTGTTATTTGCATGTATGTAAGAACTTATTATCCCTTCTTGTGCATTACGGCCAATTTTTTTTCTTGCTGACGCAATTCCTTGCTCTTGAAGTATTTTTTCTGCTTTTTCTAAATCTCCATTACTTGATTCTAATGCAGATTTACAAGCCATAATTCCAGCTCCTGTTTTTTCTCTGAGATTTTTGATTAAGTCAGTATTCATGTAGGCTCCGCAATATGTTATTTTTAGTTATTTTTGTTCTGGTGATTTGGTACTTTCTGTTACTCTCGGTTTAGCAGGCGAATTTGGTCTTTTACTTTTCTTTGCAAATAATTGTTTACCTTCTAAGATTGAATTGGAAATAACACTTGAAATAAGCTTGATCGATTTTATTGAGTCGTCATTTCCTGGTATCACAAAATCAATTCCTGATGGATCAGAATCAGAATCTACTAACCCAATTACTGGTATTTTTAGTATATTAGCTTCATTGATTGCAATTTTTTCTTTTTTAACATCAACAACAAATAGGCATTCGGGTAGTTTTTTATAATTTTTCATCCCTTCAAAAAACTTATTAAGTTTATTGATTTTTTTACTTATAAGTGTAAGTTCTTTTTTTGTGAGAGAAGAAGAGTCTGTATTTTTCTGCTCATTTTCAAGGCTTGCTAAGTATTTGATTCTACTAAGTATAGTTTGGTGATTTGTTAAGGTTCCACCTAGCCATCTAGATATTACATAATGAGAATTACTTTCAATAGCAGCAGCTTTAATAGTTTGCTGAGACTGTTTTTTAGTACCTAGCATAAATACTGTTCCGCCGTTGGCAGATAAGTTTTTTACAAATTTTGACACTTCTTTTAAAACTTCTAAAGTTTTAAAAATGTTAATTACATGAACACCTTTCCTCGAAGAATGTATATAGGATTTCATTTTTGGGTTCCATTTTGTTTTTTCATGTCCAAAATGGATACCTGCATCTAACAAATCTTTAGGTTGGATATTATTTAAATCTATTTTTATATCTGTATTTTCTGTTGAATTCATTTTATTTAAATTTGGTGATTATAATTAGCACGAGTGAGAGTATAACACATAAAATAGTAATAATTGTATATATCTAATGATTAAATAGCGATAGTTTAAAAAAAAATGTAAATATATTATGAAAATAAGTAATATTATTCTTATAATGTGTTAGAATCTATTCTGTTAATAAAATGAAAAATAATAAAAGTGAATAAAAAAGAAGTAAAAGAAGTATTTAAGAAGCATGATAAAGACACAGGATCCGCAGAGTTTCAGATTTCACATCTCACGGATCGGATAAATATCCTCACTGATCATCTAAGATCTAACCCAGGTGACAATAGTTCAAAACATGGTATGTTAAAACTTGTTGGAAAAAGATCTAGATTATTGAATTTTTTACGTCAAGATAATATTGATCTGTATAACAACATACTAACTTCCTTAGGCATCAGAAAATAAAATAAATTATTTTATGCCTTTCACCTATATCTAAGGAGTAATAATGGATAAAGATAAATTCGATTTTTTAATTAATGGAGAAAAACTTTCTATTGAATTTGGGGAATTAGCTAAATCAGCAAATGGCTCAGTTTTATTGAGATACAGAGATAATGTATTGTTGGTAACAGCAACTATGAACGACCCAAGACCAGGTATTGATTTTTTCCCACTTATAGTAGATTTTGAAGAAAAATTGTACGCAAGAGGAAAAATTCCCGGAGGATTTTTCAGAAGAGAAGGTAGGCCAAGTTCGCAAGCTATTTTATCTGCTAGATTAATAGACAGAACTCTCCGCCCTTTATTTCCTGAAGGATTTGTAAACGAAGTTGCAATTGTAATTCTGCCGTTGGCAGTTGATTTAACCTGTCCTCTAGATTGGTTAGCTGTTGTAGGCGCAAATGCAGCATTGTCACTGTCTGATATTCCTTTTAATGGCCAAGTTGCTGCTTCAAATATAGCTTATGTAGATAATGAAATGATTGTTAATCCCACATATGAACAACTCGATAATAGTGATTTTGATCTTTTAGTTTCAGGATCAAAGGATGGAGTGGTAATGATTGAAGCTGAAGGCCAAGAAATAGATGAAGATTTAATGTATAAAGCGATTGAAAAATCACAGGAAATTAATATTGATATAATGAACAATCTTGATAGCTTTATCAATAAACATGGTAAAGACAATGTTGAGTTTAATTACGAATTTAATGAATCAATATATTCTGAACTTTCTAGTGCTTTGAAAGATCAATTAAAAGACGTATACAAGAAAGATAGTACAAAATCTGAAAAAGAAGATGAAATAAAAGAAATAATAAACTCTTATGTAGAAAGTAAAAACTCTGAAGAAACATATGATAATGAGATAGACCAATTGAAAGCAGATGTTTTTAGAAGTATTACTTTAGATGAAAAAATCAGAGTGGATGGTAGAAATTTTGATCAAATACGAGATTTGAGTGGATCAGTTGATTTGATTCCTAAAGTGCACGGAAGTGGACTTTTCACTAGAGGTGAAACTCAAGTGTTATCATTAGTAACGTTAGGATCATCAAGAGATTACCAAAGATTAGATACCTTAACCCCGCTAGAAGAAAAAAGATTTATGCTTCATTATAACTTTCCTCCGTACTCAGTTGGAGAGGCTAGGCCAATGAGATCGCCAGGTAGAAGAGAAATAGGTCATGGACAATTAGCTGAAAAAGCTTTAGCTCAAGTGCTTCCAGATACTGATGAATTTCCTTATGCAATAAGAATTGTGGCTGAATGTTTACAATCTAATGGTAGTACATCAATGGGAACTGTATGTTCTGCTACTTTAGCTTTGATGGATGCAGGTGTTCCTATTAAAAAACCAGTTGCTGGAATTTCAGTTGGAATGATATCTGATAATGATAAATATGATGTTATGTTAGATATTCAAGGAATTGAAGATCATTATGGTGATATGGACTTCAAAGTAGCTGGAACTGATACAGGAATTACTGCGATTCAGTTAGATATAAAGAAAAAATTTATATCCATGGAAGTAGTTAGAAAAGCATTAGACATTGCTCAAAAAGGACGTTCAGATATTCTTCAAACTATTGACTCAGTTTTGCCAAATCCAAGAGAATCATTAAAACCAGATGCACCTAGAATATCTAAATATCAAATTGATGTAGATAAAATCGGCTTACTTATTGGACCTGGAGGTAAAACCATTAAAGGTATTTCAGAAGAAAGTGGTGCTGTGATTGACATTAATGACGATGGTGTTGTTTCTGTTGCTTCAGAAGATGGAGATTCTATGGAATTAGCTCTTGAAAAAATTAAATTGTTAACTAAAGAGATAAAAGAGGGCGAGATCTATACGGGTAAAGTTGTAAGCATTAGAGATTTTGGCGCTTTTATAGAGTTAACTCCTTCGAAAGATGGATTACTTCACATAAGCGAAATTGAAAATAAAAGAGTTGAAAATGTTGAAGATGTTTTGCAAATTGGTGACCAAGTAGAAGTTAAAGTTAAAGGTGTTACACCAGACGGCAAGATTTCTTTATCAAGGAAAGCTTTACTTAAAGATTAATCTTATTTATGCTAAATTAATATAAATTATTTTTTAAAAGGCATAATCTTATGAATGATCAAATTCTAAATGTAGCTGTTCATGGAGCTTTGGGCAAAATGGGTAGATATGTATTAGAAACAGTTTCTGAAGCTAATGATATGAAACTATCTTTTGGAGTTGATAAAAACTCTGAATCAATTCAACTTAATAACAAAGATATTCCTATTTATGATTCGTTAAATTTTAAAGATCATAAAATTGATGTACTCGTTGATTTTACTAATGCGGTAACATGTATGAATATTATTGAGAATTGCGGTAAAAATAATGTTGATATCATTATTGGATCTACAGGATTTACTGAACAAAATATAGAAGAATTAAAAAGAGTTTCTGATACTTATGGCATAACAATATTCTTAGTCCCAAATTTTTCTATTGGCGCAAATTTATTAATAAAAATTGTCAATGAGCTAGCTCATTACTATGATTATGCAGATCTTACTGAAATGCATCATGAGAATAAAATCGATTCACCTTCAGGAACAGCTATATCAATTCTGGAGTCAATATTAGATGTGAAAAACAAACTTGGCATGAGAAAATTTAAGCAGAATATTCCAACTACTGAATCAATACCAAATACTAGAGGTGGCGATATGTCTGGCATCAATGTTCATAGTAGACGTATGCCTGGATATGTAGCACATCATGAAGTAGTATTTGGTAACATTGGTGAAACTTTAACATTAAGGCATGATTCGATTGACAGAAAATCTTTTATGACAGGAGTGTTAAGAGCACTTAGAAATATTAAGGCATTGAATGGTTTTGTATACGGCTTAGATAATGTGATTTAGAATAAGTTTTTCCTGTTTTTTGATGAATTCTGTGTATATGACTATTTGAAGCATCAATATTCTGCTGTATAATCTCATTAATTTATTTGATATGAGGTTATTTTGCTTGAACATGCTTATGGATATGATGATGTTGCTATAGTTCCTGGTGAATTTACAATCAATCCCGAATTAGCTGAAACTAAATTTAAGATTCAAGAATTAGAATTTGACTTGCCTGTATTGGCCTCTGCTATGGATGCAGTTGTCTCTCCTTCTTTTGCTGTTCAATTTAATAAAAAAGGAGGATTGGGAGTACTGAATTTAGAAGGGATTTATACTAAATATTCTGACTATGAAGATGTTTTACAATCTATAATTTCTAGTGAACCAGAAAGAGCTACTTCTATAATGCAAGATGTTTATAACAAAGAAATATCTGAAGAATTGGTTGTAGAAAGAGTGCAGGAAATTAAATCTAATAATGTTATCTGCGCAGTATCTGTAACACCTCAAAATACCAAGAGATTAAGCCCTATTGCAATTGATGCTGGAGCCGATATTATTGTTGTTCAATCCACAGTAACAACTCCAAGGCATTTTTCAAGAAGTATAACTGGCTTAAATATGTCTGAACTTAAAAAACAAATTAAAGTACCTTTAATAGTTGGAAATTGCGTAAGTTATAACGTAGCTCTAGAATTTATGAATACAGGCGTAGATGGAATTTTAGTTGGAGTTGGACCTGGTGCTGCATGTACCACCAGAGAAGTGACGGGACTAGGCGTGCCACAAGTGACTGCCACATTAAATTGTTCTAAAGCAAGAGATGATTATTTTGAAGAAACGGGGAGATATGTATCAATAATTACTGATGGTGGAATTAGAACGGGTGGAGATTTTTGCAAATCCTTTGCAGCTGGTGCCGATGCTGTTATGATTGGCACTCCATTAGCGCAAACTGAAGAAGCTCCTGGAAGTGGTTTTAATTGGGGGATGGCTACAGCTGACCAATCACTACCTAGGGGTACCAGGGTATCTGTAGGTACAAGATGGAGCTTAGATACTCTATTAAATGGTCCATCAACTACAAGTGATGGTACTCAAAATTTTATGGGTGCTTTAAAAAATTGCATGGGATTTGTTGGAGCTTATTCAATAAGAGATATGCATAAAGCTGAAATGATAGTTGCTCCTTCAATAAAAACTGAAGGCAAGTTTTTTCAATTAGGACAATAATTAAATTTATTTAAATATTGTGACACTTCTTTTTGCGTAATTAGGATAAATCTATTTTGATTGTTGTAGTCTTTTATTACATATTTAAAGTAACTTTGAAATAATCTCTTCATAATTTTTATTAAGTATTGTGTGCTAGTTGGGTTTATTTCTAAAATTAAATTCTCAAACTCTACTGTAGATTCAGCTAATTGAATTAGTATATTTTCACAAACTTCGTGTCCTTCAATCCCTCCATGCAATGCTTCCCTGGGCTCAAATTTTAGTTCGGCTTTTATATTTTTCATCTCTTCAATAGATAGGTAAGGAGGATTTGAAATAATAAATTTATAGTTACCTTTTATACCTTTCAAAAGATCGTTATGTACTAGATTTAAATTAGTTGATTTATTTATTGCTAAAATATTGTTTTTTGCAATTTGTAGCGAATTAACGTTTATATCTGTTGCTATATATTCTATTTTTTTGGATGGAAATAAATTAGCTAACGATCCAGTAATAGCACCACTTCCTATCCCAATTTCAAGTATTTTAAAATTGCTATTTTCGTTTTTTATTAAGTTTGAACAGATTTCTACTAGTATTTCTGTTTCTTGCCTTGGAATAAGTACAGATTCATTAGTAAAAAATTTTGATTTGTAAAAATATTTATAATTTAAAATATATGCTAAGGGGATTCTTTTCAGTCTTTTCTTAATAATTGAATTGTTAATTTTTATTTGTTGCTTTGTTATGTTTTTATTAGGATTTAATAATAGATCTGATTTATCTAGATCAAGAATATGCATTATTATAAGTTCTGATTCTAGTTGAGCTTCTTCTATTTTGCCATGTTCTAATTGTAATTTATTTTGAATTATTAACTGACTTATATTCAATAATATTTCACTTATTCATTAATCATAGACGTTAGAGATTCTATAATTGAAATAAATTCACCGTCTAATACTTTTTCAATGTCGTTATGAGTAAATTTTGATCTATGATCAGTGACTCTGCGTTGCGGGAAATTATATGTTCTGATTCTCTCAGACCTGTCTCCGGATCCAACTTGTTCTTTACGATTCTTAGCTCTTTCTTCCTCTTTTTTCCTTTTTTCCATATCATATATTCTTGCTTTAAGAACTGATAATGCTTTCTCTTTGTTTTTTAGTTGAGATCTTTCATCTTGGCATACTGAAATTATACCTGTTGGAACGTGAGTTATTCTGATAGCAGTAGCAACTTTCTGAACATTCTGACCTCCATTCCCACTAGCATGAAAAACATCGATTTGCAGGTCATTTGGGCTGACTTCTATATCAACCTCATCTGGAAGAGGTAAAACTGCTACTGTTGCTGCAGATGTGTGTATTCTTCCACTTGATTCTGTAGATGGGATTCTTTGAACTCTATGTACTCCACTTTCATACTTTAAATTTTTATACACATTTTCACCAATAAGTTCAAAAACAATTTCTTTTATTCCGCCTAATCCAGTTGTATTTGAATTTAAAATATTTGATTTCCAACCGTTTCTTTGTGCAAATCGTGTGTACATCCTATATAAATTTTGTGCAAATAATGAAGCTTCTTCTCCTCCAGTTCCTGCTCTGATTTCCATTATTACATTACTTGTATCATCTTGGTCTGTATTGAAAAATTTGTCTTCTAGTTCATTGTGTATTTTTTCTAACTTTGTATTTAGTGTTTCTATTTCTTCTGATGCTAATTCGTGTATTTCGTTTGAATCCGGATCTTTTATTACTGATTCCAATTCTTCAATCTGATTTTGTAAATTATTATACTCAAAACAAATATCAGCAATTTTTTTCAACTCTGAATATTTTACATATACAGATTTGTTTTCTTCATAATTTGATGAAGTACTATTTGAAATTTGTGTTTCAATTAATTTAAATTCAGTGAGTGTTTCATCAACTTTGTTATCTAATCTTTTACTCATTTGATTTTTTTAATAATTCTAATAATTGATTTTCGTTAATTTCTTCTTGATCACCGTTAATTAGATTTTTAGTCGATATATAGTTTTTATCTGTCTTATCTCCAAATATTACAATCATTGTGAAATTATTTTTATTTGCATAACGCATAGTTGATTTAAGGCTTTTATTATCTGTTGATATTTCTGAGTTTATATTGTTTTTTCTTGCAATCAGATTGTATTTAACTTTGTTTTCGTAAGAACTAGGATTTATTGAAGTAAATAGAATCTTCGTTTTATTATCTTCTGAAATATTTATACCAGACTTGATAATTTCATTTATTACTCTTTCAACACCCATTCCAAATCCTGTTCCAGGTGTTGATGGTCCTCCCAATTGTTCTATTAGTCCATTATATCTTCCACCACCAACCAATGCATTTTGACTTTTATCCACGTCTGAAGTAATTTCAAACACACTATTTGTATAGTAGTCTAACCCTCTAACTAATGTTTTATTAACGTTGTAATTAATATTGGATATATCTAGGTATTTTTTTACTTTATCAAAATGTTCTAGTGAAGAATTTGAAACATGTTCTAGTATGTCAGGGGAATCGTTAATATAAGTTTGACAGTTTATATTCTTGCAATCTAAAATTCTTAAAGTATTTGTGTTTATTCTGTTTTCACAGTCTTTACATTTGCTATTATCCCACCCACTTTTTTTATAATAGCTATCGAGGTTTCTTATATAATTTTCACGATCAATTTTATCACCTATAGTATTGATATTTAGATTTAATTTTTTTATCCCAAGATTACTTAGTAAATTCCAGGCAAAATGTATTATTTCTCCGTCTAAAAGAGGGTCATTACTTCCAATGGTTTCAATTCCAAATTGGTGATGCTCTCTCAATCTGCCCGATTGTGGTCTTTCATATCGAAAAATAGAAGTGAAATAGTACATTTTTTTTGGTTGTGATTCGCTGTGCATAGAATTTTGGATATATGCTCTGCAAACAGACGCTGTACCTTCAGGCCTTAATGTAATATTATTTTTTCCTCTATCAAGAAATGAATAAGTTTCTTTTGTAACTATATCTGTGCCCATTCCTATTCCTCTTAGAAATAAATCAGTCATTTCAAAAGTAGGGGTTTCTATTCTTTCAAAGCCATATATTTCGGATTGTTTAAAAGCATGATGCTTAAAATAATCCCAATATTTTTGATCTTTAGGTAATATATCTTTTGTTCCTCTGATTGAACTGAACATTTTAGTCCTTATTTAATTTATTAATTTTTATTATAATTAATGTTAGTAACATAAAGATTTATATTCAAGTGGTACAGAGTTATAAGATGGTAGTAGCTAATTTAGATAAACAGTACAAAAAATTTGAAAAATTAATTGATTCTTATTTGAGCCTAGACCATNCNGAAATAGTTAAGAAAGCTTATGTGTATGCTGNAAANGCACACGGTGATCAAACAAGGCTCACAGGAGANAGATTTATTACTCACCCNTTNGCNACAGCTCATAATTTAGCNGAGNTANATCTNGATTATCAAACAATATCTGCNGGACTTTTACATGANGTNGTCGAAGACTGTGATGTTACTAATGAAGATTTGGNAGACGAATTTGGGACNGATATTGCAAANTTAGTTTTCGGAGTTACAAAACTAACNGAAGTNGAAAATGTATCTGAAATTCGATGGGAAGAAAACAGTCAAACACATTCTCTGGCAGAGGCNCAAACATTGCGTAAAATGCTTATGACTGTAGCAGAGGATGTACGTGTTGTATTNATNAAATTAAGTGATCGTTTACATAATATGGAAACTGTTGATCCNCTTCCTGNTGAAAGAAAGATAAAATTTGCTAAAGAAACTATGGAAATNTATGCTCCTTTGGCTCANAGNTTGGGCATGTGGGATTTNAAATGGAGATTGGAAGATCTGTCTTTTCGAATANTNGATCCAAATATGTATAAAAAAGTAGCNAAATTAATTAATNCTAANAGAAAAAACAGAGATNNATATATANANAAAGCAGCTAANTCTTTAGCNGAAAAACTACAAAATGAAGGAATAAATGCTGANGTAAAGGGAAGATCTAAGCATTTATTNAGTACATATAGAAAAATATTAGCNTATGAAAAAGAAAATAANTCTATCGATGAGATTAANGATTTATTTGCAATTAGAGTTGTTGTTCAAGACGTCAAGGATTGTTACATNGCTTTAGGTTCTATTCATAATCTCTGGCCNCCTNTAGGTGGTCAATTNGATGATTATATAGCAAGGCCNAAAGATAATATGTATAGATCTATTCATACCACAGTAANNGGGGATGANAATTATCAAATNGAGATNCAAATTAGAACATCNGAAATGGATCANTATGCTGAATATGGTGTTGCTGCCCATTGGAAATANAAAGAAGGTTCATTAGACGACTCAACATTTGACGATAAGATGATATGGTTAAGNCAGTTANTAGATTGGCAAAGAGAAGTTCCNGGTGACCAAGAATTTATTGATTCTTTNAANACAGATATATTTAAAGACCAAGTATATGTNTTTACTCCNAAAGGAGATATAAAAGAATTACCCACNGGATCTACCCCNTTAGATTTTGCTTANCGTATTCATACTGATATTGGNCACTCTTGTATAGGTGCNAGAGTTAATGAAAAANTNGTTCCTTTGAACTCGGTNTTAAAAAATGGAGACAAAGTATTTATTGTAACAAGNCCNAGTGAAACNNGNCCNAGNCTTGATTGGNTAAATCCCAATCTTGGTTATTTAGTNACTGCTTCAGCAAAAGAAAAAATAAGATTNTGGTTTAGAAAATCTGAAAATGAAGAAAATATAAAACGAGGCCAATTTATCTTAGATAAAGAATTAGCAAAATTGGATCTTGGNNTAAAGATGAATGAGCTNGTATCTTTAACAAGNTACNATTCGTACGAAGAATTAGTTAGCAATCTGGGTGTTGGATATTTTTCAATTAATCAATTAATTGAAAAAGTAGATATTGGAGGATATTCTTCTTCTAGTTCGGTTGAATTACCTGTTATAGATAAAAAATCGGATAAAGTAAAAGTATTAGGTGTTGGCGACTTGTCAACGCGATTAGCTAAATGTTGTTCTCCGGAGCAAGGAAAACAGATATTAGGATATATTACTCGAAATAGAGGAGTAACCATACACAATAAAGATTGTAGTAATATTGAGAATGAAAAAGAACTTGATAGATTTATTGATGTTACATGGGGGTTAAATGAAAGCCTATATTCTGTTAGAATCTATGTTGAAGCTATAGATAGAGTTGGATTACTAAAAGATATTACATCCTTATTATCAGATCAAAGAATTAATATTTCTGGTAGTATAACTGAAAATAAAGATGATCATAGTTATATCACGCTCAAAATTTTTATTAAAAGCACAAGTCAACTTTATAGCATAATTAATAAATTAGAAAACATTAATAATGTTTTGAATGTAAAAAGAATTAACTAAAGGAGAAATTTTGGCATTAAATAAATCTTCGAAAGTATCTTCAAGAAGATATCAAGAAAAACAGCCTTACAGGACTAAGGTCAAAAATTTAATTAGTGATACAAAAAAAGCAATATCAGAAGGCAATTCTGAAAAAGCAACTGAATTTGCAAAAAAAGCTGTTTCTGCTCTAGATCGAGCTCGACAAAAGAATGCTCTTCACGCAAACAATGTGGCAAGAAAAAAATCTAGACTCTTACAACAATTGAACTTTTTGAGTAAAAAATAATAACAAATCCTACTACCAATTGATAAATTAGAACATATGTGCTATATTTAGAAAATGGTTAAATTAAATGATAAGCAAATTAATATTCTTAAATTTATTGAGAATTATTACATTGAATACGGAATTTCTCCTTCAATCAGGGAAATTCAAAAAGGCTGTGATATCACATCTACATCTGTAGTCGATTATAACTTGAAATCTCTTCAGAAAAATGGTTATTTGAATAAACGATCNGATATATCTAGAGCTATAAAATTAAATAAAGAAATTACAAGTATNAAAATTCCTATTTTATCTAATATTGCCGCAGGNGAACCATTNATGGTAAANCCTGATGANTNTTCTTTTAATGAAGANACNGANCCTTATGTNGAATTACCAAGTAATATTAATAATGAACCAGGACTCTATGCANTAAAAGTTAAAGGTGATTCTATGATTGATGCTCTTATTGCAAATGANGACATTGTAATTATGAAATCTGAAGTGAACGCAAGTAACGGTGAAATGATTGCTGCATGGCTTCCANATAATGAAGAAACTACCCTTAAACGATTTTATTTTACTGACAATAAAGTTGAATTNAGACCTGAAAACAGTGAATATAAATCTTTATTCCTTGATCCAAAGGATGTGATTATTAAAGGAAAAGTTGTTGGAGTTATAAGGAAAGTCTAGATTTACTAATTAATTTTAAGTATCATGTAATNATTACTTTCTTAAGGAGTTTTTATGTTCGGATTAGGCGCACCNGAATTGATTGCAATTTTAGGTATAGGTGTTTTGTTATTTGGTGCAAAAAAACTTCCNGAAATAGGNAGCTCATTTGGAAAAGCTATTAAAGAATTNAGGAAAACTCAATCTGATGATACTGGCGATTCTGATAATGATCAAAAATCTATTTCTTCTTGATTATTCTNAATAGTTACTTACTCTTTTCTATTTATTATCCAAACCAAGATAAATCCTAATTCGAATAANAATATAACTGGAACTGCCACNAATGTTTGATTTACAGGATCAAATGTAGGAGTTACTATAGCCCCTATAATGAATGCTATAACCCAAAAATATCTTCTGAATTTTCTTATTTTCCTTGCGTTTATTATTTTNAGTTTNCCCAAAATAAACATTATGAGAGGAGTTTGAAATATTAATCCCATCCACATCAATAGTGAAATTAATATNCTAATGTAATTTCCTATTCTAATATATGGATCAGCNATNTCTGANCCNAATGTAACTAAAAATTTTATTGCNGGNGGNAANANNACGTANAANCCNAATGCTAATCCAGTNGTAAATGTTATATAGATTATNGGAATACTTGAATATAAAAATATTTTTTCNTTTTTTTTCAATCCAGGACTTACAAANAATATTATTTGCAATAACACTATNGGAGATGATATTAACAAACCGGTNTANATNGATACTTTGATAGCNACAGAAATATATTCNGTCAATTCNGTATATATTGGTTTAGTACTTTTNAAATATGTTAGTCCATTTGGNGGATTNATTAAAAACTCTAATATGTTTTTATGAAATATNAANGTAATTATNGATGCTAGTATTATTACTAACATACTNATNCCAACTCTTTTTCTTAGNTCTTGTACATGATTTGAAAANGTACTTTTNGACTCAGNTGGATTCATTTTTATCATTGTTTTCAGATTGGTAATTTATGTCAAATGAATTTTGTAATTCATAAATCCANTTTTTNGATGTTTTTANAATTTTACTTAANTCTTTAGAAAATTTTACGATTTTTGANGGTCCTAGTATTATNAAAGCAATAGCTATNANCCAAATNATTTCCATACTGCCTATGTTAAANAAATTCATTTTAATTATNTTTTAATGTTAATAATGNGATGCTTTCAACATGATGTGTATTNGGGAAAAGATCTATAGGNTTTATNGATCTTATCTCATATATACAATTTTGTGTAAGCATANTTAAATCTCTTGCAAGNGTTTTTGGATCGCAAGATATATATATAATATTTTTTACTGGCTCTAATATCAAGTTTTGTATTAATTTTTCATCACANCCTTTTCTNGATGGGTCTAATATTAACAANTCTATTTTNGGTTTTATCGCNGATATTATTTCTTCAGAATTACCAATNANNATTTCATAATTATCTAAATTTTTTATATTTGANTTTGCNTCTATTACTGCAGAATATGATTGCTCTATTCCAANTATTTTTTTAAATTTTTTATTTAACATTATTCCAAATGTTCCAACTCCTGCGTAAGCATCTACTAATAANTTTTTATCTATTCCNTCTATTAATGANAGTATAATTTCTGTCATTTTAGATATTTGATCNCTATTAACTTGAAAGAATGANGGTGAACTTATTTGAAATTTTTNNTTTTTAATTTTNTCATAGTAGTATTTTTGNCCAGTNTTNGTTTTTATTTTAGAATTNTTTAATTTTGGTTGAATTAAAAATGAGTCAGTATTNANACCAACTCTAATAGACATTTGNGTTGTTTCTCCTACTTCTGATTCTAATTTTTGAATATNNTTNTTTANTTTATTATTCATTATTAANCATTTATNAATTCCTACAAATTTTTTTGTTACTTTATTAGTAAATCCAATTTGNCCATTTCTTCTTATGGTAAATCGTCCGTGATTTCTATANTGAAATTGATTTTCACTTCTTATTATATTTTTGATNTTNACTTTATTAAAATATTTAAGTAGNTCATCNTGTAATAACTTTTGTTTAAGATAAAGTTGNTATTCNTAANTTATGTGTTGCCAATTACATCCTGTACAAAANCCATAAAAATTACATGGAGTTTTNATTCTATATCTTGATGAATTAANAATTTGNTTAACTGTNGCAAATGTTTTTTTTCTTTTTCTTTTTGTTTTTTTTTGTTCTGTAATTTCNGCTAATACTACTTCTCCNGGTATACCGCCAAAGACACTTATAGTTTCNGAATCNATTGTTGCAACNGTATCNCCATTAGCACCAATATTNCCTAATTTCAGTTTAATTAACTTTTTATTATTTTTAATNGCCATAGATTTATATTGGATTTNTATAAATTAGTATATAATTATTTTAATACTAATGTGGAGTTACAATTATATGACAACTGCTCGTAGACTTCCTTCTTGGCTTAAAGCAAAAATGCCTGGAAGTAAAAATTACTTAGAAGTTAATAATTTAGTAAAAGAAAATTCATTAAANACNGTTTGTGCAGATGCAAAATGTCCAAATATTGGTGAATGTTGGGANAANAGNACTGCTACGTTTATGATNTTAGGAGACACTTGTACTAGAGCTTGNAGGTATTGTGCTGTGAAATCAGGTAAGCCAATCGGTTTAGATATAAAAGANCCTATNCGAGTTTCAAATGCNGTNCAAAAACTAAATTTGAAATANGCNGTAATAACATCAGTNGACAGAGANGACCTTCCGGANGGAGGAGCGTTTATTTTTAGGCAAACCATTAATTTGATTCANAAAAATACNCCAGGATGTAAAGTNGAAGTTCTAATTCCTGATTTTCANGGAGATTGGGATGATCTTAAATCNGTNATGGATGCTAATCCTGAAACTTTNAACCANAATATAGAAACCGTANAAAGNGTATTTAAATTTGTACGAGCAAAAGGAGATTANNCNCTTTCTNTAGATNTACTNTTGAAAGCTAAAGATTTNAATAATTATAGTGTTACCAAATCAGGAATGATGGTNGGATTAGGTGAGACATGGGATGAAATTATATNAACCATGAAAGATTTAAGATCTGCTGATTGTGATTTATTAAGTATTGGNCAATANATCAAACCTACTCCTAAACATGCTAAAGTCGAAAAATGGTANAAACCTGAAGAATTNAATNAACTTAGAGATATTGGATTAGAATTAGGCTTTAANGGTGTNGTTGCNGGNCCATTNGTAAGAAGTTCTTATAAGGCTGATGAACAATACTATCAAGCTAAAGGCTTGATACCNATAAATTNATAGATAATGTTTAAAAATATCTTTAATTTTATATCNCAAAATATAGTGCTGTATTTATTNNGAAANATTANTGTGGGNAATATNACTTTTNATGTNATAGATACANANCGAANATACGTNTTTGGNGATATNGATTCTAANTTGAAATCTGAGATTNTNGTTAATGANAGATCTTTTTTTCANGATTTGTTATTNAGACANGGTATNGGTTTTGCAGAAAGTTANATGGATGGGAAATGGGAATCTGAAAGCTTATANAATTCTTTGGATATACTCGCAAAAAACCCNCAGCTTTCNATTAATANAAGATTAANTAATTTTTTGTTATATATATATNCCCCTATTAAATATATTTATACTAAATTTAAATTNTATTTTCAAAAAGATGAAAGAAATGATATTAAAAAACANTATGATTTAAGTAACGAAATGTTTTCTTTNTTTCTTGATAAATCNATGGCATANTCTTGTGCTGTTTTTGAAGAACCTNAATCTTCTTTATTTGAAGCTCAAAAAAACAAATTTAAAATTATNTCTAATGATCTACAGATTAAANCTAAAGATAAATTTTTNGATATTGGCTTTGGATGGGGTGGCCTTTGCGAACAAATTTATAATAATTTTNATTGTGACATTGATGCAATCACTTTATCTGAAGAGCAGTTAAAATATGTAACTCANAATGANAAANTAAGCAGTGAAATTAATTTTAAACTTATGGATTTCAGGTTNTTAAATGGNAAATTTGATAAGATTGCATCGATTGAAATGCTTGAAGCATTAAATTACACTCAAATTTCTGTGTTTTTCCAAAAAATACANAATATNCTTAACTATAATGGAAAATTATTTATACAAGTAATTACTATTCCTGAATCAAGATTTGNCTCTTATAAATCCAATACTGATTTTATCCAAAAATATATTTTCCCCAATGGAATGATTCATCCATTAAATAGAATAATTGATTCAGCAGATAAATATGNAGGATTAAAAATTGAAAAAGTTACCGANATTTCTTCTCATTATGTAAAGACTTTACAATTATGGAAGAATAATTTTAATAAAAATANGAAAAAAATTATTGATCTTGGATATGACGATGTTTTTATTAAAAAATGGAATTATTATTTTGATTATTGTTCTGCTGGTTTTAATAATAAACTTATTGGAACTTCCCAAATTGTTTTTTCAAATTCTAAGGAATAGGTTATATGTGGTACGAAAAATTTATTGATAATGGATTGATNCCAGATTACTTACTTAGACTAGGTATAAAAATTCAATTATTGAATAGATTAAATACTTTGTCTTCCTATGACGATGATATTNAAACATTATTTTCAACTGGTGAAATCAGCACCCACTCNAANGAAGCTAACGATCAACATTATGAAGTACCAATAGAATTTTTTGAAATGATTTTAGGTAAATACATGAAATACAGCTCTGGTTTGANGAATTNGAAATCTGACTCTTTGAANCANNTTGAAAAACAAATGTTAGATTTGGTTTCAAAGCGAGCTCTTTTAGAAAATGGACAAGAGATTTTAGAATTGGGATGTGGTTGGGGATCTTCTACACTTTATTATGCATCCAAGTATTTAGATTCTAAATTTGTTGCAGTTACAAACTCCCAGTTACAAAAAACATTTATCGAAAACAAGCTGAAAATATTAGACTTGAATAATGTAAAAATTGTCAAATCTGATATAAGTGANTTTAATACAAAAAATAAATTTGATCGTATACTTTCTATAGAAATGTTTGAGCATATGAATAATTGGACTAAGCTACTAAATAATACCTTTGAGTGGCTTAAAAATGATGGAAGACTTTTTATTCATTATTTCTGTCATAAGAATTATTATTATCGTTTTAGTAAAGATAGTAATTCATGGATGGAAAAATATTTTTTTTCAGGTGGATCCATGCCTAATTTAGATATATTAAAAATGATAGATCATTCCTATAAAATTGAAGAATTGTGGCCTGTATCTGGAATGAATTATCATAAAACCTTAGAATTGTGGTATGAAAATCTAAAATTGAATAAAAATAAAATCATGAAAACAGATTTTAAAGATGATAAATTGTCTTCAAAAATTCATTACAATCGATGGAAAGTTTTCATATTAGCATGTTCTGAATTATTTAAATTACATAATGGCGAAGAGTATTTAGTAGCACATGCTCTTTTAAAGAAATAAAATAATGAAGATAGGGATTATAGGATCAGGAATTTCAGGACTTAGTTTATGTTATTTCTTAAACAAATTTAATTATGATGTTACTCTTATTGAAAAAGAGAGTAAATTAGGTGGACATACAAATTCTTATACAATTAAAGATAATATTGACAATGGGTTGAAGATTGATACTGGATTTATTGTTTTCAATGATAAAAATTATCCTAAATTCATGGAAATAATGAATACATTAGGTGTTAATTATGCCAATTCTGACATGTCTTTCTCATATTGGAATTCTAATAAAAACAAAGGTTATTCTGGTAAAAACATAAATGGATTGATGCCGAGTTCAATTTTTGATTTTGAAAAAATCAATTTATTAAAAAACATTTATAAATATACCAAAATTTTAAAAAATGACTATATAAAAGGAAATTTAAAAAAAAGCTCGTTACTTCAATATTTTCATAATAATAACTATCCTAATAATGTGGTTGATAATTATTTTTTACCACTAGCTGCAGCAATTTGGTCTAGTCCAACAAATAATATACAAAATTGGAATGCTGAATTTTTTGCACAATTTTATATGAATCACGGATTACTTGATTTTCGTAATAGGCCCTCTTGGAAATACATAAAAAATGGAAGTGCTTCATATATAGAAAAAATTGTAAATTATACAAATCCAAATATCATTTTGAGTACTGAAGTAAAAAAAATTATTTCTTTTCAAAACAAAGTGAAAATTTTTACTGGTACTAAAGAAATGAATTTTGATAAAGTCTTTATTTCTACTCATGCAGACCAGGCTTTTTCTATGCTACAGTCTTCTGATTTAACTGATACTTATTCATCTTTAAATGAATGGAAGTATTCAAATAACCATGTTTACCTACATACTGATACTAATTTACTACCACCAAAGAAATATTGGGCGTCTTGGAATTATATTGAAAACATTTCAAAGAATAATAAGCATGTATCTATATCTTATAATATGAATCTTTTAAATAAAATCTGTTCAGAAAACACGTATGTTGTAAGTTTGAATCCAATAGTTGCGCCCAAGCAAGAAAAGATTCTTTATGAAACTTACTACGAGCATCCTATTTTTGAATCTAAGTCATTGAATACAAGAGAGAAAATCAAATCTTTAAACGGCAAGTATAATGTTTTTTTTGCCGGAAGTTACATGGGTAATGGATTTCATGAAGATGGAGTAAAATCTGCTTATGATGCTTTTAAAAAATTTGTTCTTTCAATAAATTAAATTTATGAATTCTAAAATTATCAAATCTAAAATTTATCATAACCGATTAGGAGAGAAAACTAATTCATTTTCTTATAATGTTTTGATGTTTTTATTTGATATTTCAGAACTCTCTGATTTAAATGATTCTTTGAAATTGTTCAATTATAATAAACTTGGCGTATTCAGATTTTCTGACAATGATTTTCTTCATAAAAACAATTTAAATATATTAGAAAAATTAAAAAAATATTTGTCATCATTTGATTTGAATGATAACGTAAATCAAATTTTTTCACTTACAACAATCAGATTTCTTAATCATACATTTAATCCTATAACTATTTATTACGTATTAGATCAGAATGAGGATATCATTTGTCATATAGCAGAAGTAAATAATACATTTGGAGAAGGCCATTTGTATTTATTAAAAAACAATATAAGTAAAGATACTAAATATTTTATTTACGAAACTCCCAAAAATCTTAGAGTATCTCCTTTATATGATGTTTCAGGATATTATCAATTTAAGATAAGCAGAGATTTTTTGAATGACTTATCAGTACATATAGATTTATATCAAGATAGTAAGCTTCAATTCAAATCAGGATTTAAAGGAAAATCTTATAAAATTACGGACAAAAACTTATTTAAATTTATTTGTAAAATGCCATTTAATACATTCTTAACTGTCCCAAGGATATTGTATCAAGCAGGGAAGATGCATTTTTTACAAAAAATACCATTTGCAAAAAAACATGTGAACAAACATAAAGATACCTACGAATCTTCTTATCCGCCGTATATAAGAATTTTATAAATTAATCTGAGGAAGGAAGCCTTTTTGGTTTTACTTCTGTCATAGGTTCCCCGTCACAACTAATAATTCCTGCGCCTGCTTTGGTGCATAAAACTATAATACCACTTTTGGATTCATATCTTTTTCCTAGCACATTACCAGGGCCTTCTAATGAGCTATCATTGTCGCTATTTTCTTCGGAAGTAGATAATACTAGTTTTTGCCCAGAATTTGTTAAGGTTCCATCTCCTAATTTTACTACCATAAACTCGGCTGAGGTTTTTAAGCATTTTATTCTTGATCCTACTTTTAGTTCCATATTTAGTTCCCGTTTTTTATAAATTCTTTTATGCTAGCTTTTAACACTGAAGATATTTTATTAATATTTTCATTTGATAAATTCATNGGNTGTANTGTTAAAAATTTTTGATTCAANCCTGTTTCATTTAAAAANAATCCATCNTTAGTTTTTAATTGATTACTTAACTCAAAAAGANTAATGTTTTCACTATGTATNTNTAGTGTNGGGTATTGTTCNTTATTTGANGGNGATTTAATCNATGTNGAAATTTNATCTGAATTTAATGATTGAATATCNTTGTTAATTATTTCNAGTAATTTTTTTGNTTGTTTCATTTCAGATTCAATATCTTTTTCTATGAANACTCTGAGNGCGACAAGCAGTCCTGCTATTTCTTCTTTTGCCACTTTAAATCCTCNTCCTATTCCATGTCTAGGNATTGCAGTAATTTTAGATTTGTCAATTANNTTTGAAGGAGGGTTCCAAATTTCAAAGAATTCNTCCATATCNAAAGATTGTAATGCTACTGAACTTATATATTTTTTTTTGCCACATAATATACCNGANGATTGAGGACCTTTNATNGCTTTNCCTCCNCTATATGCTACNANGTCANCTCCTTTTTCTATAAAGTATCTAAGGTTATCTCTAGGTGGAAGCTGNGCNGCCGCATCNACAACAACNGGTAATTNGTNTTTTTTCGCTATTTCTACTATNGATTCAATACTAGGTTCTGAATTTTCNGTTGCAACATATATAATTCCNGCAGTTCTTTCATTAATNGCNGCCTCATATTCCCAAGGCTCAGTTCTTCTAACNCCTGCTCCAGAGAGAATTTCATTCATTCCAACNTCAATNGTTTCNGCTCCTGCTAATCTGAANGCATGATCNTATCCACTTCTATGNTCTCTTGANATGATAAATTGATTTTTTTGAGATTTTACTGTNGGAAGTTCTTCCATTTTTGATGGATCGAGACCTGCAAGAATTGCNGCTGCAGCCATTGTNAATCCNGCAGATGCNCCTGCTGTAACATATGCTGCTTCAGATCCNGTGATTTTNGAAATATAATCTGATGCNCTAGCTTGTAATTCTGTCATATCTACTGAATNNTGAGATGCTTCTACCATTGCATTAGCAACTTCTTCAGAAAGAACNGGNCCGCCTACTCTTGTNGAAGTTCCTGCAAGATTATAAATACTCCTTGCNCCAAATTCTTCATATATGCTCATTCTTATCACCTATAATTTTTATTTAATCATAATTATTATGTATTTAGATATAAATGACAATTAAAAATACTAATTATTCAATTTATATTTTNAACTAGTTTGTTAATTAGNGATATTTGNTTCTTCATTTCAATTGGATCGTAATCNNNNGAAGGTAATATAAAATTAAATTTNTTNAANTTATTATNNTTGAAATTGNTNACTAATTTCAAGTAAAAATTTTCTTTGGTAATATTTTGATTTTTATAANTATCTAAATTAAATTCTTTGTCNTAANAAACANTTTTAGGCAAATCCATTCTNATACTAATGTANACGTCTGTTTCAAATANTTTATTNGTGAATTTTTTATATTCAGTNACGAANTTTGTGTAANNNTCAGAGTCNTAGATNGGATTTGATATAAAATATTTAATCCCGTATTTTATTTTTTTATTNACCAAGTTTATATTTTGTTCAGTTACGTTATTTAATTCTATTGTACTTCCTAGGTGNAGTTTTGGAATTTTTGTTATNTTATTTCCCAAAAAATCTGATCCGTTTTTCATATTTGANANATGTTTTATNACTTTAGTNGTAGNGAACTCAAATATAGACTTAGAGTCNTTTTCTCTTTTTTNTCTTGATTTTTGTAAAGAGTGNCTATCTCCNTTNGTTATAATAAAATCAANTATNTCGAATAATTTTGCACCTAAAATCCTNGATTGNATAAATCTCAGATTTGTATCAACAGTATTTATTGTTAAAATCATCGTTTTATTAAGATGTTTTTTGATATGAAACGCTAAAGAAAATNCNTCAGTTCTTACTGANGAAATTTGTGGTATGACAAAGTGATCAANATTTATTTGNTTAATTAATTTGAGNTGATTCTNTTTATACTGNTTATTGACAGGTATAGTAACTAATAATTTTTCTTNCATAGAAAAATTATAACTTACAAATTATTAAAAATTGANTAAATAATTTGTTATTTATTTATCTCCAAGNAATACCATTTCTTTTTGATGGTATTAAAGATACTCGGTGACCNTGANCACATTTGAATCTTTCTTCTCTTAGATCTTTTCTTTTTCCTGACAGTGAAGTTTGCTCCATNGAAGAATCNCAAAATGGACAATTNACNTCAAAAATTATTCTATTTTTTTGNCTTACAACTTTTACGTGTGCTAATTTCTCTTTGAAATTATCCGAATGTCCTTTATATCTAACCATATANCTTGTTGCAGATCCTACAACTGTACTTCCNGGAGATTGTATTTTCTCGAGNGGNGTTGAATAATCTACAAANCCNCATTGTAAACATTGTGGTTCATAGTANGTTTTGACTATAGCACTAGAACATTTTGGGCATCGCANTTGAGATGCTTTAGCGCTTGTTTTGACTTCTTTCAAAGTCGAGTTNTTAGTTAATATTTCTGCTGGCTGCTGCATATTTACTCCTTTCTTAAATTATATATATTTTAATACTTGTTTAAAACTTGTCAAGTATTTTTTTAATATTTGTGTGTTTTTGTTTGCTATTTTTAAAATAAATTTAATCTAATAACGTTTGACAACTTATTTATAAAGAAGAGATAATTTTATATAACTCTTTTTTATTATATTAATGGTGTTAAATGAAAATATTAGTTTGTGTAAAAGAAGTTATTGATCCTGAAGTTCCTGTTAATTCTATTGATATAGATTCAAATAACTGGAAATTTTCCCCTAAACAAGGAGTGTCAACGGTTCTTAATGGATTTGATGAAAATGCTGTTGAGGCAGCAATAAGAATCAAAGAGCAAATTCCTGAAACTGAAATTTCTGTTTTATCTATTGGTAAAGACTTTAGTATGGATGTAATAAAAAAACCTCTTTCTATGGGCTGTCAAAATCTTTTTTTAGTTAAAGATGATATGTTAGATCAAGCTGACCCGTTTATTACATCTAAAGTGTTACACAGTGCAATAAAAAAAATAGGTAACTTTGACATTATATTGTGCGGCAGGCATGCGTCTGATTGGGATAATGCACAAGTTCCAATTGGTATAGCTGAATTACTTGAAGTAGAAAGTGTTACTTTAGCTAAAGGGATAAATGTAGAAAAGAATGAAATAACCGTAGATCGTGTGATTCCTGGTGGAAGCGAAGTTGTTAAAAGTACAACCCCGGTTTTAATCACAGTAAGCAATGAGTATGGAGAGCCAAGATATCCTAATTTAAGAGGTATTATGGCAGCCGGAAAAATTCAACCCACAATATTTACTTTATCTGATCTAGATCTTAGACCTGAAGATTTGAAAAATAATAATGAAATAGTAGATATTTTTATTCCTGAAAAAAATTCTAATTGTGAATTTATTGAAGGTGAAGATGAGTATGATATAGGAAGAAATTTAGCTATCACTTTACGTGATAAAAATTTAATTTAAAGGATTAATTTATGAATGAAATCTTGGTTTTTACAGAAGTTAATGATGATGGATTTGATAAAAGTTTATTAGAAATGTTATTTATGCTGAAAGAACTAGGGCATGATAATTCTACACTTACTGTAGCAGCTCTTGGAGATAACATGGAATCAAAGGAATCCATATTAAAGTCCATTCCTGTTTCAAAGGTTGTTGCCACTAAAAATCTTGATACTAATAAATTTAATCCTAATATATTAAAAAAAGTTGCAACTAACATAGTAGAAAGATTAAATCCAAGTAAGATTATAATTCCTAAAACTTCTATAGGACAAGATTTGGCAACGAGATTAGCTTACAGTTGTAATATGGGCATAGTTAATGATTGTTTATATATTGAAAACAATGATGATAAATGGATTGGAGTAAGACCAGTATTTGGTGGAAATTACTTTGCTAAAGTTAAAGCTACTACGGATAGTCAAATATTTTGTGTTAGAACAAAAGTTTTCGAAGAATTAGCAGACAACTCAGTTACGCCAGATATCGAGTTTTATGAAAATGATATTAATATTGATAGCAGTACACAAATTTTAGAAAGAACACAGGAACAATCCGACGGAATAAAATTAGAAGACGCTGAAATTGTTGTAGCGGGAGGTAGGGGATTGGGAGGTCCCGAACCTTTTGAAACATTAGATGAAATAGCAGGCTTATTAAATGCTGCAGTGGGAGCATCTAGGGCAGTCTGTGATGCTGGTTGGAAAGATCATTCTTATCAAATTGGATTAACAGGAAAAGATATTTCGCCGAATCTTTACTTTACTGTTGGTATTTCTGGTGCGAGTCAACATATGGCAGGATGCGGAAATTCTAAACATATTGTTTCTATCGATAAGAACATCGATGCAAATATATTTAAGGATGCAGAAATAGGCGCAGTTGGAGATTGGAAAAACATACTACCAGGATTTTTAGATACTTTAAAAGATTTAGCAAAAGATTAAATATGTATAACGATTTAAATAATTTCATCAATAATATAACTGATTCTGATGTGGTTTCGATTGTTTTTTTTAATTTGAATTCATCCTTAGTCTTAGATAGAAGAGAACAAGATGGAGAAGTGCTGATAAAAGTTTTTCCTATTGCGCAATCACCCGATGAAAGAATTAAAATGCTCAATAAATTAAGACCTGGATTAGATGAAGTTAAAAATTTTATTGTTATTCCTTGGCATTCATACCTTAAAGTGTTAACCGAGGATGGTGTTTGGGATAAATTATTAGAAAATATCTTTTATGTAGTTAACGAAAATGCATTTTTCAAATTGGATGATGCCATTGAAGAATTACAAGTAATAGAAAAAACTAAGATCAAAGATGCCATTATTGGAAACGGATACAAAACTATTTGGTCTAAAGTATAAATCTAGGAATTTTATGAATTTAGGATTTATTAGTGGCACAGGTAAAGAAGGGAAAGCTTTGGCAATCAGATTTGGAATGCATGGTCATTCTATAGTTATCGGTTCCAGATCCCAGGAAAAATCTGAAAAAACAGTTCAAGAAATCAAATCTNTTTTTCCAAATATTNAAGCAAAAGGAATGANTTATTTAGAAACAGCTCGTTGTTCTGATATTATTTTTGTGGCATTACCATANCAAGTGGTNAATGAAGAATTAGTTGCCATNAAAGAAGAGTTGAAAGATAAAATAATTNTAGATACTTCAGTTCCAATCGTTTTCAGCGACGGAAAATTTACCAGAGATAACAGCTTGGTTAACTCAATTTCAANTAATCTTAATACAAGCCTAACTAAAACAGAAGTTNTATCGGCATTTCATACAATAAGCCACTCAGATTTNAATAATGTTAACAAAGAATTAGACCATGATTTACTTTACTTTGTTAATGATGATTCTACAGAAGCAATATTTTTAAGTATACTCNGTAGTATTAAAGGANTAAANCCCATTAAATGNGGGACACTTGATTTATCTATTTTAATNGAATCACAAGTGCCTCTANTGCTTAATATTAATAAAGCTTACAGAAAGTCAACATCTATAAAAATTAAAGGGCTTTANTTTATTTATCCTTAGATTTACCGTCAACTACATCGTCATCTTTTTTTTCATTTTTAGGCTTAGCGCTCTTTCTTTTTGATTTNGTTTCTGCNTTAGGTTCATTTGAATCTGTTTCCCCAGNTTGTGCATTTGGATCTTGTTGATCTGCTTGAGAATACATTGACTGTCCAATTTCTTGTAACATTGTTTGAAATGAATTTAATTCAGCTTCTATTTTTTCAACATCATCTGATTCTAAAGATGTTTTAAGAGATAGTTTTTGNTCATTAATTTTGGTAGTGATTTCATCAGAAATTTTTTCTTTGTTCTCATCAATTAATTTATCTGCTTGGTAAATTATTGAATCAGCGTTATTTTTAACTTCAATTAACTTTTTCTTTTTTTCATCTTCTTCTGCATGAGATTCTGCATCATTAATCATTTGCTCAATTTCATCGTCACTAAGNCCGGAACTAGCTGTGATTGTAATTTTTTGTTCTTTACCAGTTCCTTTATCTTTTGCAGAAACATTGAGTATTCCATTTGCATCTATATCAAATGTTACCTCTACTTGAGGCACTCCTCTTGGTGCAGGNGGTATTCCATCTAGTATAAATTTACCTAAAGTCTTATTTTCNGTCGCCATAGAACGTTCACCTTGAAGTACATGAATTTCTACACTAGGTTGGTTATCTTGAGCTGTACTAAAAGTTTCAGTTTTCTGTGTAGGAATAGTAGTGTTTCTTTCTATTAGAGGAGTAGATACTCCNCCCAAAGTTTCAATCCCAAGAGTCAAAGGAGTAACATCTAAGAGTAGTACATCTTGTACATCTCCTTGAAGGACTCCAGCTTGAATAGCAGCTCCTACAGCTACAACTTCATCTGGATTAACTCCTTTATTAGATTCTTTATTAAAAAATTTTTCTACAGCAGATTGAATTGCAGGCATTCTAGTCATGCCTCCTACTAATATAATTTCATTTATATCCGATGTTTTAAGCTTTGCATCATTGATAGCCATTTTACAAGGTTCAATAGTTTGTTCAATTAAATCCATAATTAAATTTTCAAGTTGGGATCTTGTTATTGTTTTAACAAGATGCTTTGGTCCTGATGCGTCAGCTGTGATAAATGGAAGATTAATTTCAGTTTCCATTACAGTAGANAGCTCAATTTTAGCTTTTTCTGCAGCTTCTCTTAGCCTTTGAATTGCCATAGTATCTTTCATTAAATCTACCGCATTTTCTTTTTTGAATTCATCAGCTAGCCAAGATACTATTCTTTGATCAAAATCATCTCCTCCAAGATGAGTATCACCATTTGTAGACTTAACTTCAAAGACTCCATCTCCGAGGTGCAATATTGTTATATCAAATGTACCTCCTCCTAAATCATAAACAGCTATAGTTTGNTCAGTTTTTTTATCTAATCCATAAGCAAGTGCAGCAGCTGTNGGTTCGTTAATAATTCTTAGTACATCTAATCCAGCTATTGTACCAGCGTCTTTTGTTGCTTTTCTTTGACTGTCATTGAAATATGCAGGTACGGTAATTACTGCNTGAGTTATTTTTTCTCCTAACTTTGACTCAGCATCNGANTTCAGTTTAGCTAAAATCATTGATGAAATTTCTTGAGGAGAGTAATCTTTACTAGCCATNTGAACTGAAATATCACCATTTTTNGCTTCGTTTACTTTGTATGGAATCATTGAAAGATCGTCTTTTAGAGAACTATCTTTATATTTTTTACCTATGAATCGTTTTACAGAAAATATGGTATTTTCNGGATTTGTTACAGCTTGTCTTTTTGCAACTAATCCAGCATATCTTTCTTCATTCTTTGGATTTATTGCTATCACTGATGGAGTAGTTCTTCCACCTTCAGAATTTTCTAAAACCTCACCCTCTGATGCTTCTACTATAGCCATGCATGAGTTTGTNGTTCCTAAATCTATTCCTAAAATTTTTGGCATTTTATTCTCCTGTAATTGTTAAGTTATGTGTTTTAGTAAAATTACTTGNGCAGGTCGAATAATAGTTTCTTCTATCGAGTACCCAGTTTTAACGGTTTGAGAAATTTTACCGTCTAATTTTTTTGTCTTTGTTTCTTGAATTGACAATGATTCGTGAATTTGTGGATTGAAATCATCACCTTNCTCAGGATGCAGCTTAACTAACCCTTCCTGAGTTAAGCTAGTTTCAAATTTGCTAATAATAATTTCAATACCTTCAAGCCAACCTTTAAAAGCTTTGTCTGTTGGAAGAGAATCTTTTGTCATGTGTAACTCATCTAAGGTATNTAAGAATTTAGTAAATAAATTTATTTTGGTTTTGCGTTTATTTANTTGCATTTCTTCTAAAGTACGTCTCTTTAGATTAATCAGATCAGCTTGTGATCTTTGAGCTGTAGTTTTCCATTGATTTATTTCTTCCTCTTGTTNCATTAGCTTACTTTCTAATTTTTNNATTTTGGAAGGAGANNGTGTTTTTTTANTTTTTTTANTTTTTTTAGTTTCTGTCATATTCTAATCCTAAAGTTTCAAATATTTCGTATAGTTTTTCATCAAGAAATATTTTTAATTGAGANCCTTTTAGTATTTCATTTCCTTTTTTTANATCTANTAAATCGTTAAATATATTTAATATAAGTCTTACTCCTGCTAGATTTANTCCTAAATCATCTACAAGATATTTAATTAANTTCAATCTTGCGATATCGTCTTGGGAATATAATCTTAACATCCCGTCTGTTCTGCTTGGTCTAACTAAGCCAACTCTTTCATATTTCCTCAATGTTTGAGGATGCATCGAAAGCATTTTAGACGCTACGCTTATNACGTATACACCTTCTATATTTGGTTCNGAGAAATCCCACTGCATTTTATCACTAAAATTGTTATAGAACGTATTTTATACATTGATACGANGTGTGTCAAGTCAGTTGATAGAATTACCTAAGCTTTGCTTTTAAGAAAACCGTTCTTGCTTCCATGGATCACCATTCATNTGGTACCCTCGAACTTCCCAAAAACCAGGAATTGGATTCTCAGTAAAATTGATTTCTTTAATCCATTTAGCGCTTTTCCANCCATATAAATGAGGGATAACTAGTCTCAAAGGNTATCCATGTGATTGCTCAAGTTTTTCACCTTCATATTCAGTAGCAAGAATTGATTTTTCATTCATCAGNTCAGATTTAAGCAAGTTTGTAGTGTATCCATCATAGCAGGATATACTAACNTATTTTAATTTTGAGTCTATTGTAAATTCTNTNAGTATTTCAGAAATTAAATATCCTTTCCATTTAGTTTGTAGCCTAGACCATTGTGTTACACAATGAAAATCTTCAGTAATTTCTGATATGTTTTTTTCNTGAATCTCTTTCCAACTAAAAGATGATATTGATTTTCCGTTTGATTTTATGTCAAAAGTCCATTTATCCAAATCAATATTTGGGGATGGAAAAGCAGAAAAAACCGGAAATTTTTCAGTAACAAATTGCCCAGGTGGCGCACTTGACTGGTTTTCAAGATTCTTATTTGTAGTGATTTTACCTAATTTTTTTTGCATATGATTATTATACAATGTTCATAATAATTGTTAAATTATTTTGACATACCTTCAGCATGTGCTGCNTGGAAAGTATCTACACCAGCTCTGAATTCATTTCCATGTTTTGTAATGGCTANAGGGCTTGCAAATTTAGCAAATCCTGTTTGNGTGAAACCTTCCCCAAGCACTCTCATTTTATGACCTTTGTCAGTTAATTCTTTTATTACATTAATATCNAATTCCGGACTTACATCTGTAGTCATAGAACTGCAGTCAACTCTTGGTTCATCTATAGCTTTTTGTGGACTCATTTTGTAATCAATCATTTTAACTAATAATGAAGTAACACAATTTGTTATTCTTCTACCTCCTGATGCTCCTACAGAAATTTCTACTCCATCTTTTCCTATTACAAGNGCTGGAGTCATATTATTAAGAGGAAATTTTCCTGAAGCTATAGAATTCACCCGATTTGGCGTAGGATCATACCACATCATCCCGTTNTTCATTACAACNCCTGTATTTTTAGGTATTATTCCAGATCCAAATCCNGACATAATAGTATTTGTTATTGATACTGCATTCCCATCTTTGTCTATTACTCCTAAATGAGTGGTTCCGCTGTCAGGTCGTGGTTGACTACTTTCTAGAACGAATTTAGGATCTCTTCCTTCTTCAATCCAAGGATTTCCAGCTTTGAATGTACTAGGAGCAGTGTCTTTGATTTCTTTTTGTCTTTTTTCAATGTATTTATCTGATATCATTCCATTCCAAGGCACATCTGCGAATTCAGGATCTGCTACGTATTTAAATCTGTCTGCGTAAGCCATTCTNGCCGAACTGATATAAAGATGGAGCATTTCAGATGAATTATGATCCAATCTAGATAAATCAAACCCATTTAAGGTTTTCATAGTCATTGCAGAAGTTATGCCTGCACANGCATATTTAGGCACTCNGATAATTTTATCCCTATATTTGAATTCAAGACCTTTGTCCCAAAAGAATGGTTTGTACTGATCAAAATCTTCCATTGTTAATATNCCGCCATTATTTTGTATATCATTTACAATATTCTCAGTAATTTCACTTCNNTAAAATCCNTCCAATCCATTTTTACCTATTACTTCNAGAGTGTTTGCAAGATTTTTTTGTTTCAATGTATAAGGACCGTCAATTCCACCAAATGGAAGAATTCCTGATGGCATAAATGTTTTTCCTAATTCTTCATATCTAAGTAACATTTCGGTTAAACTTGCAAATTTATACAATGTGAACCATTCAGGGTAAAATCCGTCTCTGGCCAATTTAACAGCAGGTGAAACNACTTCAGATAATGGAATTTTACCAAATCGTTTATGNGCTTCAAGTAGCCCTGCGATACAACCAGGAACAGCTATTGATTTATAACCATGGATGTTTTCATTATTTTTAACTCCTGCCCAACCAAAACTACCTACTGAAGATTCTCCTGTTAGTTCGTACATTTCGGGNGTTCCATTTAATGGNCCTTTCATTGGGAACCCTATCACTCCNCCTTGTTCTCCAACTTGAAAAGTCATATAGCCACCACCACCAATCCCACTTGATTCTGGTTCTACAACNCCAACTGCAAGACATGCAGCAATTCCTGCATCGACAGCATTGCCGCCTAACNTAAGTATTTCTAACCCAGCTTCTGTTGATAATTTATCTTTTGTGGCTACCATTCCATTATTGGAAACAGCTTCTGTTTTTACNTAATTAGCTTTGGTTCCTGAATGTTGATCCATATTNTTCTCCAATAAAATATTTGATTCATTATACATTTTTAATTTGATTTATTGGTATAATTATTAAAAATATATTTTTAATATGAATGAAGTTATAGAAAAATCAATAAATGAATTAGAGCAGGGTAATAAAATTATTATCGCTACTGTTGTAAATACCAAAGGATCTACTCCTCAAAAAATAGGATCTAAATTACTAGTACGAAAGGATGGATCTACAGTAGGAACTTTAGGTGGAGGTTGCGTTGAAGGNGATATATGGTTTGAAGCCAAAACTATGCTTGATGAAAATACTGCCCAAGAGTCTAGGTATAAAGATTATACTTTGAATCAAGAATTAGCAGAACAAGANGGTTTNGTTTGTGGTGGAACTATGTTCTTTTTATTAGACAAATTAGAATCAAGTGAAATTAATATAAAATATCTCCGATCTCTTAANAACTCATTNAATGGCAAAGAGAAAGGTAAAGCTATTTTAACTTTAGTAAATCCTGCNAACGATAAATTAAATACNGGATTGAAGAAAACATACGATTTTGACAATATCTCTAGTATTAAANATGATCAATTNTTTACAAATTCTAAAATGATTGAAGAAACAATTATTAATAGACAAAATAAATGCGTAAAATTAGAAGANGGNAATGAGTGGTATGTNGAAATATATTCTACTCCTGCTACATTATTGATATGTGGCGGNGGGCATATTGCTAATAGTTTAGCTCCTNTAGCATATAANTTGAACTTTAATGTATGGATTACTGATGACAGAAAGGAATTTGCTAATAATAACAGATTCCCAAATGCAGAAAGAATTGTTAATGATTTGCCTGAAAATGCTTTAAANAGTCTGCCAGTTACAGAAAATACATATATTATTATTGCTACTAGAGGCCACAGATATGATTTGGTNGCCACTCAAGCTGCAGTTAGCACCGATGCTAAGTATATTGGATTGGTGGGTAGTATGAGAAAAGCTATTTTAGTTTTTGAAGAATTACTAAAGGAAGGANTTTCTGAAGATCGTGTTAAATCTATAAGATCTCCAGTAGGTTTGGATCTAAGAGGCAGATCTCCTGACGAAATTGCTGTAAGTATTGTGGCTGAAATGCTAATGATCAGGGAAGGTGGTAGTGGATTACCAATGACTATGCCTGATAATATTTGGACAAAAATAACTAANAAAACAAATAATCTGCTCGCTGAAAGTAAAATTANATGAACTCATTGTGCGGATTGATATTAGCCGCTGGACTTTCTTCTCGAATGGGAGAATCTAAACCTNTACTTGAATGGTTTGGACAAACACTAATTGAGTATCAGATTAATTTATTTAATTCTCTTAACATTAAACCTTTAGTTGTACTAGGTTTTCAAAGTGAAACTGTTATCTCAAAAATTAAAAATTTGGANGTTGATATAGTTATTAACGAAGATTTTAAAACTGGNAAATCATCTTCTATTCTAAAAGGGATAAGAAATATGAAAAGTGATAGTGACATACTATTACTAGCAGTTGATCANCCTAGACCTANAATTTTTTTAGAAAAAATTATGCAAAGTCATTTAGAATCTAAGTCTTTAATTACTATACCTAAGTATAAATACAAGGATAGTGAATTAAGAGGAGGTCATCCAATAATTATAGATAAGAGTCTTGTTGATTTATTATCCTCTTATATCAATNAAGGTAAAACAATTAAAGATTTTATAATTTCACAAAATAATGTTAATACAGTATTCTTTGATGATATATTGATAAGAATCGACTTAAATANTAAGCAAGATTATTTTCATGCATTAAAATTATTTAAAAAATACAANGATTATGGATAAAACAAAAATAGCAATGAGCATCGCCGGATCTGATTCNGGAGGAGGAGCCGGAATCCAGGCTGATCTAAAAACATTTGCAGCTTTAAATGTTTATGGAACATGTGTTTTAACNGCTGTTACAGCCCAAAACACTGTTGAAGTTTCAGATTTTGAGATGATGAGTAATAAATTAATTTCCANTCAATTTAATTCACTGATATCTGATATTTATCCTAATGCTATAAAAATTGGTATGCTAGGATCAGATGATGTTGTATTACTTATTAGTGAATTACTAAGTAAANTTGATGTTCCAATAGTATTAGATCCTGTTATGGTAGCAAAAAGTGGAGACCAATTAATTTCTGATAATGCTGTCCAGGTTATGAAAAGTAACCTTATACCTAAATCAACTGTTTTAACTCCAAACATTCCTGAAGCGGAAGTATTGTCAGATATGAAAATCAGATCAAGAAATGATATGTTGGCTGCGAGNGAAAAAATNCTTGAATTNGGATCAAATTATTTGTTACTTAAGGGAGGTCATATGGAAGGTGACCCTATAGATTTGTTATTTAAAAGAGGAGAAGGATTAATTTTGGAATTACCACAAAGAAGAATTNATACTAAGAATACCCACGGAACTGGTTGTACATTTTCTTCTGCTATTACTGCAGAATTAGCAAAAGGTAGAAATTATGAGGACAGTGTAACAATTGCACAAAAATATGTTTTTGAATCAATTTTGAATTCAGTAGAATTAGGNAAAGGTCACGGACCATTGAATCATTTTTATAAATATAGTGAGTAATTATGGCTTTATATATTACAGAATCAGAAGTAAATAAAATTATTAATATAAAATTAGCACTTAATTCTGTGGAAGAAGCATTTCAGATGATGGCAAAAGGTGAAGCTGTTAATAAACCAAGAGAAAGACTTCCATTAGGTTCAACTAGCATGAATTACATGTCAGCAGGAATTGATACTGATAATATCACAGGACTAAAAGTATATGTTCCTAATTCNGGAGGTACAAAATTCTATGTACATATTATGAATGCGGAAACTGGTGAAATGATTTCAATTATTGAAGCAAACACATTAGGTCAATACCGNACNGGAGCTGCATCAGGAATTGCAAGTAAATTTCTTGCAAATAGTAATTCGAAAAATGTTTTGTTAGTTGGGTCAGGTTTTCAGTCTTTTACCCAGGCTTTAGCGTTGGATGAAATTTTCAACTTAGATGAAATATTTGTATANAGTAGATCTAAAGAAAATCGAATGAATTTTATTGATAGGTATCAATCTAAAATCAATTCTAAATTGACACAAGTTGATGATATAAACAAAATTGATGATATAGATGTTATCAATATAATTACCAATTCAAAGTCGCCTGTGATAAATGAAGAGCTAGTTGATAAAGGAACTCATATAAATGCGGCGGGGTCAAATCACTCTTTGAGGAGAGAATTAGATACGAAAACTATTCTTAAAGCTGACTATATATTTGTGGATGATTTAGATCAGGCAAGGAAAGAATGTGGTGATTTAATATATCCTGAATCATTAGGATTAATTCAATGGAGGGATGTAATTAATTTTTCAGACATATTTAGATTTCCTGAAAGATATTCAAGAAAAAAAAATGATATAACTATTTTCGAATCTCAAGGACTAGCTATATGGGATTTGGTACTAGCTAATAAATTATATAAAATAGCAAGAGAAGATGATTTAGGAACAGAAATTAATGTCTGATGTAGTATTAACTGAAATAAAAAATAGAGTTGGTATCATAAGATTAAATAGACCAGAATCTTTGAATGCATTTAATTATGAACTTTCTGAATCTTTGTATTCTATGATAGAGGAATTTAATTCTTCTAAAGAAGTCGGAGCAATATTGATAACTGGTAACGGAAAAGCATTTAGTGCTGGTGCTGATGTAGCAGGATTTCAAGAAAGTAATACAAATAAAAGACATGCTCGATCTTGGAATGAGTTAGTTAATTTGTTTTTAAGATCCAAACCAATTATTACTGCAATCAATGGATTTGCTGTCGGAATGGGAATAACATTGTTTTTATACTCTGATTTGAGATTGGCTTCTTCTGATGCGAAAATTTCATTTAGATTTGTAAAAATAGGTTTAACTCCTGAATTTGGAAGCACTAGACGATTGTCAGATATTGTAGGTATTAGCAGATCTTCTGAATTAATGTTAACTGGTAAATTTATAAATGGAGATCAGGCTGAGAAAATAGGTTTGATTTCTCGTAGCATTAAATCTGAAGATTTATTTGAAGAAGCTTTCAATACTAGCCAAGANATAGCAAAGAATTCGGATTGGCATAACAGAGTAATAAAAGATATGATTTTTAATAACTACGGAAAAGACTATGATGACGTTTTTGCTATAGAAAATGAAATTTTCACTAAATCAAGGCAAACAAAAGAGCATAAAGATTTTGTGAAAAAATTTATGGAAGAAAATAAATAATTATTTACTTTCTATCCCTGGCGTCAGTTGTTATTTTCCCTGAAATATCACCATTAATATTAATCTTTAATCCATGAGGGAATTTTGGAGGTACAGTGCAAGCATGTCCAGGAGATCCAAGTACATAATCTCCTATATTTAAAGTTTCTCCATTAAGTTCTACTACTCCATGTTCCTCATTTTGAGACAATAATTTTGCTTTNGGTTTCCCTTCAATGGTAAATCTATCAGGAGTAAGCGCATCGCAAGAAACAGATTTTGCTCCTATATCTACTGTAACAGTTTTTCTTATTTTATCTTCGTCAATCACCTGTCCTAATATTAGTCCTGCAACTTTAAAATTCAAATCTGGTTGCCTTATATTATTTGAATCCCAATAAATCCAAGTTCCNGGAGAAACTTGGTATTCTGTTTTGTCTAAATAGTATTGAAATGACCAAGAACCTCCAACAATTATGTCATAATTTTGATCTTCTGAGAATTTAGAAATTTTATTTCTAAATTCTTCAACTATCTCAATACTTTGATTTACTATACCTTGTTTTTCTTCTATATCAGTTAGACCAACAAGATGTCCATCATATCCGTGTATACCTTTGAATTTTATATCTGTGGAATTGAATAGTTTATCCAATAATTCATCAGATTCTTCTAAATCTATTCCTGTTCTATGCATTCCTGTGTCTAAATCAATATATACTCCATCCAAGCCTTCGATCTTTGAAGCTAACTCTAAATGGTAAACAGAACCAATTATAGAGCTAAACTTTACGTTACTAAATTTTTTAATTATTTTGCTATATCTTTCAGCTTTGATTGTTGATGTGATTGGGTAAGCTAATATCAATTCTTCAGGAGAACATTCGGCTAGAACTTCAATCTCTTCTAGTGTTGAAGTTTTGTGTCGTGTGATTCCATTTTTTATTTGTAATTTTAGAATTTCTTTTGATTTGTGGGTTTTTGCATGAGGTATTAATCTATTAGGATCTTTAACCATAGATAACACAGTATCTATATTATGATTAATTATGTCTTCAAAAATGACATATTCAGGTGTTTCAAATGATTCAGGGTTGTTTAATTTATAGTTACCGAAGTTCATAAAAATCCTTTTAGTTAGCTAAAATTATATGATAGTAAATTAGGGTCAATGTTTTCAACATCTGTAATGCCACAATATTTCATGGCTTGCTCTAATTCTTGTTTAAGTATATTAATNACATCCCTTACTCCATTTTCTCCATCAACTGCAAGTCCCCAATAGAATGGTCTTCCGATCATGACACCTTTTGCTCCAAATGCTAAAGCTTTTAGAATATCGGCACCTCTTCTGATACCTCCGTCCAGGTATACTTCGCATTTGCCGTTAACAGCATCAAGAACTTCTGGTAATGATTCTAAGCTCGGCATAAGAGTATCTACTCCTCTTGCCCCATGATTACTAACAACTATCCCATCTACTCCGTACTCAACAGCTTTTTTTGCATCATGAGCTGATTGTAGGCCTTTTATAACTATTGGTAATTTTGTTATTGATCTAAACCAATCAATATCTTCCCATATTAATTGTTCTACAGGATGGTATCCGCCTAGCTGTACTTCTGGATCNCCTTTTTTATATCCTAGTCCTGCTACTTCGCCTATCANATTTACTCTCTCTGTATTAGGAGGGTTAATAAANGCATTTCTAATATCTCTTTCTTTTGGTCTTAAATGATCCATACCAGGNACAGGACCATCGACTGTAAGTACAATTACTTTGTATCCATTATTTTCTGCTCTTTTTACAAGCATTTCATCTATNTCTCTACTTAAATGATATATTTGAAACCACATGGGTTTATCAGTCTCTTTTGATATTTCTTCTATTGTGTAAGATGAATTTGTACCCACACCTGCAATAATATTTTCTTTTTTTGCAGCACGAATTGTGGAAAGTTCNCCGTCTTCGTCACAAAATGTGTGACCACCTGCAGGAGCTATCATTAATGGAAAAGAAGTTTTGTCACCTAATATTGTTGTTTCCATTTTTATANTAGATATATCTACCATTTTATTTGGCCTTAGAAATACTTCATTAAATATTTCAGTATTTCTTTTTAATGTTATTTCNTCACCTCTGCCAGCTTCTATATAGTCCCAAATATTATGTGGTAATATTTTTTTTGCTAATTCTTCATACTCATTTAAATTTATTGGNTACCTTTCCATACATAATCCTTATTTTTTCATTTCAAACATCATTATACCCGCTGCTACAGAAACATTTAAAGATTCTGTTTTACCGTACATCGTGATTTTGTATATCTGATCACATAATGACTTAGTTAGTTTTGATATACCTGAACCTTCACTCCCAATTACTAAAGCAACATTTCCAGTGAAATCATAATTCTTATATTCTTTATCTCCATCCATATCAAGACCNACAATCCAATAATTAAATGTTTTAAGTTTTTTGATTAATTGATTAAGGTTTTGATTATCAATTATGGGTATGTGTGACACTGCNCCCGANGAACTATCTACAACTGTTGAATTTATTTTTGCNGCATTGTTGCTTGAAATAATNATTCCATCAAATCCTGCAGATTCTGCAGAACGAATCAANGCTCCCAAATTTCGTGGATCTTGTACTTTGTCAACNATTAGAATATTAGAATTTTTGNTTGGANCAGTATTTATAATATCTTCTATATTAGAATTGAAATCCAAATTTACNTGAGCNGCTATTGTCTGTCCATTGTTAAAACCAAACTGTTTTTTAAAAGTATTTAAATCAATTATATTAAANGGTATATTTTTGTTTTCAGCTGCATTGATAATTTCTGATATTCTTTTATTTTTAATAAAATTTTCTGTAATATAAATTNCTTTTGCATTACCTTTTGATAATGCTTCTTTAACAGGGTTTATTCCATAAATATTTATAAATGAGTTTTGACTTTTTTTCTTTTTATTCATCTGTTTCATATTGATCACTTTACAATATTTAGTTTGATTTTNCCAAGTTCGTAAAAATCAGCAATAATANTGTCTCCNNGAAGNACAGGTGTAATACCAGTGCAAGTTCCTGTTGTAATTATATCTCCTTTATTTATTGTTTTTTTGTATTTTGANAGATGATTGATTGACCATTCAAGNACGTTNAANGGTGATCCNAGAACTTCAGATCCTATTCCATCTANAATTTTTGTNNCGTTTTGAAAAAGACTTACTTTATGTTCTTTGAAATTAANANNTTGCCANTTTTTGTAATTTTCTCCNTTNATCAANGCGACATGAATTACCATATCTGATATTAATTTTANTGGACCTATATTTTGAAACCCTGATTTATATCTAGTTCCTATTATTTCAATTACTGGAATTACACTTTCTATTTTCGAAAGTATTTCATNTAAACTATAGATTTCATNTTTGGGANNTATTTTATTATTAAATTTGAATGCAAATTCACATTCTATANTTATATTTTGATTAACAGGAAGTTTGAAATCTACCGGAGNTNTAAATATATANTCTTCAAAAANAGGAGCTGTTACNGGTTCNGTTGCATTNAATTCTTTTTGGGCTTTNGTACTTGTAGCTCCAACTTTCCATCCAGATANTTTCATTCCAGATATNTNAGTTANAGTATCTTGAAATGCGTAAGCCTCTTTTATTGATTTNATTGAATCAGTTTCAGANAAATNGATTANAGTGCCATTATNTTTTGCATTNTTNATTTTTTTTGCNAGNTTATAAAGTTCGTTCACTAATTTCCCTTTNTNTANTAATTAGATATTATATTATTGACNACATATTCAGCNTCNTCNGCNACTCCNATAAATTGCGCAGATTTTGATGAATNCATCCATTGAAGACCCATAAAATACAAACCTTTGTTATTTGTGATTCCTCTTTTCTGAATAGGGTGTCCTAGTTTGTCTGTAACATCAAATTTAATCCAATCAAAATTATATCTNAATCCCGTTGACCATATAATGCTATTTATTGTACCTGGAGCGTCGATATGACTGTAATTATTAGATTTGTATTTTGTGATTCTTTTATCTTCAGTAATTTTTTCATCNGGNATTNCTAATTTATTTACGGTAATATAATCATCTANTTTTTTGNCCCAATTCAATGCATGCTTATCTGAGAATTTTAAATTTTCATATAAATTATNATTAAATAAAATTTTGTCNGAATNACAAAGNTTTACTGTTCCGCATAATTTTAACCCTTTTTCCTCAAGGTCAACNAAGTTAATATCATGNCCACCTCTACTACCAGAAGTATGCGGACTGCATGTCCATCTTTGTTCAAAAGGTGTGTTATCAACAGTTTTATTAAAAGATCCTGTTTCATAATTCCACCATGAAGAATCTTTACCTTTATANCTTCTTGGCCTTCTACCNCATTTACTAACAGCTAGCCATGTGTCTCTTCCGNTTTCTAATAATTCTTCTGCNATTTGAGCTCCAGATTGACCGGATCCAACAACTAATACTCCTCCCTCAGGTAATNTGTTATGGTTTTTATATTCTGTAGAATGAAGNTGNAAAACTTCGTCAGANAATTCTGAATTAATNGAAGGTATGTANNATTCTCCAAATGCTCCTGATGCAATTATTACAATATTAGANCTTAAANTTCTTTTAGAAGTTTTAACTATGTATTCATTATTTTGTTTAGATAAATGCTCCACATTTTCATTAGTATAAATTTCAGAACCAATATGANTNGCAAAATCNTGTATGTAATTTATGGTTTCAATTCTNTTTAAATAACCATCAGGATTTTTATTNGGAAAATATTTTGANCCGAATCCAAAATCGGGGATTTTTATTGCCCAATTAGGATTAACCAAATGAAAATTATCCCATCTTTCTGTTATCCAAGTGTTTGCAATCTCACCTCTTTCAATAATGATATGAGAAATATTATTTTTTGTAAGATAAAAGCTTGTACAAAGACCTGCTATCCCAGCTCCAATAATTATTACGGGGTTATAGTTTTTCATAAATTTAATTATATGTTTACTAATGAATTTAATTCAACGAACTAAATTACCTAAACGTTTTGCTGAATTTTGAGCATTGATTGCAAGTCTCATAACTTCTAAGCAATGATCTTGCTTCATTGCAGTTTCAGTACGATTTAAAACGTCATACATTAAGTTTTTAAAATAGGTAAGTGGTTCCTTTGAAGCATCTATATATTCGTATCTATTTTTGTTTACTAAAAATAAATGATCAGTTCCTTCTCTTCCTGCAACATCAACATATTTTCTAAGTTCAATATATCCCTCTGTACCTAGAATTGTTAATCTTCCATCCCCCCAATTTGGCAATGCATCAGGAGTATACCAGTCTACTCGAATGTAACCTTGTCCTTGGTCTCCATGAATTAAAATTTCACCAAAGTCTTGCATTTTTGTTTTATGTGGGTTTGAAAAATTACCAATACTAGAGCTAATGATTTCAGCTGACTTGGATTTGGTAAAAAATAAAAATTGATCAATTTGGTGTGAGGCTATATCGCATAATATTCCTCCATTTAATTCATTGTCAAAAAACCATTTTGGTCTAGTATCGATATTTAATCGGTGTGGGCCAAACCCTATCGTCTGAACAACTTTCCCAATTTCTCCATTTTCAATTAAATCTGATGCCACTTGTACACTCGGTACTTCAAATCTTTCAGAAAAATCAATTGAAAATATTTGTTGTGTTTTGTCTATAGTGTTTTTTATTTTCTTCAGCTGCTCTAAAGATGTACACCCTGGTTTGTCGAGCATAACATCTTTACCTGCATTCATGCACTCTATTGCTAAATCAGCTCTTTTTGCAGGTATATCAGCAATTAATATCAAATCAATTTCATTATTGTTTAGTAGAGTATTTTTGTCTTTCTCTCTTTTTATATCAGGGAATTTTTTTTCTAAATCTTTAGATATTCTGTTGTCATTTTCAGTCCACCATCCTACGAATTCACAATCTAAATTTAACATTCCTTCGAGTTGTCCGAAAATATGTCTGTGCTCAACACCCATAGCCGCGATTTTTAATTTTTTCATATTAATCTCATTGTTTATTTTCAGCTATTATTTCGTCAAGTTTTTTTTCATAATTTTCGCTATTTATAGGAATGCTAACTTCAGTCTTATTTAGTCCGGAATAAATCATTGCATTCATGAGTTCAACTGAATTGAGACCCTCTTTACCGTCTACATATAATTTTTCTATTCCTAAGATTTGATCTGAAAAATTTTGAATAATGTTTTTTCTTTCTGTACTAAAATTTATGTTTTCAAATTTTAACTCTTCTACTTTTATGTTTGGTTTTTCCATAGATTTTTTTGATTTTTTTAGATATTCCGTAGTAGATATTTCGTTTTTATTCCATATAATCTTGTTATTCTCAATAATCATTAATCCATTATCTGACGCTACTTCTAATCTGTTTACACCTGGGGTTTCTCCAGTAGTTGTAACAAACAAACCATGAGAACCATTATGGTATTTAAATAAAGCAGTCACATCGTCTTCAACTTCAATGTCATGAAAACGACCAAGATTGATATTAGCATGAACACTGTCTGGCATCCCAAATAACCATTGCCATAAATCTAATTGATGAATACTTTGATTAATAAGTACTCCTCCACCTTCGCCTTTCCAACTAGCTCTCCAACTAGAAGTACTATAGTAATAATTACTTCTAAACCAATCAGTTATTGTCCATTGAATTCTATGTATTTCTCCTAATTCATTATCATCAATCATTTGTTTTAGTGTTTTATATATTGGATTTGTGCGCTGATTTAACATTACACCAAAAGAGACATCACAAGAGTTTGCAAAATTAATTAGCTCTAAAGTTTTTTTTGTTGTGATGGACAAAGGTTTTTCAACCAAAGTATGTTTTTCGTTTTTTAATGATTTTATTCCAAGAGGTACGTGTGTTGTATGTGGAGTGGCTATAAGAACAGCATCAATACTTTTGTCTTTAAACAAGTCATTGCTATTTGTATAAAATTTGATACCAGGAAATTTATCTTTACATTTAACATCAATATCGCAAACTGCATTAAGTTCAGCATTTTTTACAGAATTAGACAGAAGTGTTTGGGCATGAGATTCTCCCATTGCTCCTATTCCTATAATTCCCCATTTGATTTTATCTTTAGGCATATATATGTAAATTTCTAGATTAATGAGTTACATAATAACAATAGAATATCTTAGATTCTAATGTTTTTGATCATATTCGAAACAATGATAAATAAATTTTAATCGTTTAAACTAAATTGATTCTTTTTAAAACATGGTGGGCGATGAGGGACTCGAACCCCCGACTTCCTGCGTGTAAAGCAGGCGCTCTAACCAACTGAGCTA
>PAHZ01000024.1 GCA_002711005.1 Chloroflexota bacterium | reverse complement strand
TTTAGTCATCATGGCGATTGGATGCCACCAAGTACTAAAGAAGTAAATATGAAACCTATAGAGGAATCAATAAACAAAAATCATCCCAAAATAAAAATCACAAAAATGGAATATAACAAAGAAATTAGTTTGTTAAATTAAGAAAAATGATTTAGTAATTTTCTGGATACCAATTTGGGAGCATATAATTGGAGATCATGTGGAGTGTTTAAAATCCAATTGATTTGTATAAGAGAATTTATTGATTCTAAATAATTTGTATAATCACAGCGATAAGAAATACTATCTACTAAGCTATCAAATTTACAAGCCATTAAACCTAAGACAGGGATGTCAATTTTAGACAATATATTTTCAGGGTCATAATTCCATAAGTAATCGACAATTTTTAAATGATTAATTCGATTTAAAAAAGGAACAAGGTTAGGTTTTTTTGTGTGATCAAAATTAGATAATATTGCATACTTTATTTGATTACTAAACGGATTAGATTTCAAGGACAAATTTTTATCGAAAAATTCAGAGATACTATCAAATTTACGATTAGTAAAGTCTGGAGGAGAGAGTTTGATTTTATAATTGTCAACATTCATTTCAGGAATTAATTTCATAGGGACCATTCCGCCGTCTAATAGTGCAAGTTTTTTAATTTCAGATCTGGAATCATTGGCAAATTTTGTTGCAACTGATGCACCATAAGAATGCCCGGCAACATAATCAAATTTTATATTTAGTTGAGATTCAAAATATAAAATGTAATCAACAATTTCTTGATAAGAAAAATTGGTTTTAAGATTTGAATTCATTCCATGACCAGGTAAATCAATTGCGGTCATGTGGTAATCATCAATTAGGAATTGAGATAATACATCCCAAGTAAATTTATTGCTAGCCAATCCGTGAATCAGAAGCAGTTTAGGTTTGTGTGGGTTACCTGATTGAATATAAGAATTTTCGGTAATAGACATTTAGTATTTAAATTCCTCTCTAACTGGAGAAAAAATATCCAATACTTTTGCACCATCATCAGAAGATTGTGCATAATGTTCGATTCCACCTGGAACAATATAAACATCACCAGGTTTTAGTAATTTAGATTCATTTCCAATTTTCATATCTAAAGATCCTTCTAACAACATGCCAGCTTGTTCATGTGGGTGTGTATGATTAGGAACAACAGAATTAGGATCAATATGAACAATAGACATAAGCATTTGTTCTCCCCAAAATGTTTGAGCATTGGCTCCTGGAGCTAATTCAAAAAATTTTCTAGAATTAATATCTTTAAAATAATTCATATCATCTTTATTAAAAAGTTAATAACATTATAAATTATAAAAATTAATTAAAACCAATTGGTAATTTTATTAATTTTTTAAAATTTAATAACGGACTAATTTTAACAGATTCGTTTTTTGAATGATATGTCTCATCGTTATTCTCAGTAAAAACAAAAGATTTAGGAGGTGTTTCAATTTCATCAAATGTAAATTTCAAGTCAGATGCAATTAAAGTTGCTTCAATGATATTTTTTTTATGATATGTATTATTCACACCAATTAATATATTTTGAGGTTGGTCTAAAAATGAAGAAATTTTCGTAGCAATCAAGTTTAATTCATTAAGAGAAAAATTAGAGCTTGATTTTATAGATAACAACACTTTTTTAGCTGATTTGAAACTGTAATTTATAAGTAAGTTACGTTTCAAATCTAAACAAATATCATCCATTTTTTGATTCTTATCTATTTTGGACTTGGAAATAAAAGTTTTTCCTGATTTAGTTAACATATTTTTCACATCAGCAAAATCAATGTTAATCAATCCTGAATCTGCAATTACACTAGTTATTTCTTCAACAATATTTATCAAAGCAATGTCCGCTTGTTTAAAAGACTCATCTAAAGATTTGTCATCATTATTCATAGAAAGTAATCCATCATTATTAATTTCAATAAAGCTATCGCTTGCTCTTAAAATAGATTTTACAGCTCTATCAGAATATTGTTTCCTCAAATTTCCTTCAAAACCAAAGGGTTGGGTAGCGACTACTATAACTAAAGCTCCCAGTTTTTTTGCTAGGGATGCGATTACAGGAGTGGCTCCAGTTCCTGTACCACCTCCAAGTCCTGTAGTTAATATAACTAAATCTTGGCCTTCTAAAATAGTGGACAGCTGATCAAGGCTTTCTTTAGCAGCTTCTCTTCCTATTCTGGGATTGCCCCCACTACCAAAACCATTTGTCAAAATTGGTCCTATAGCAAAAACTCCAGAAGATTTTACTGTTTCTAACATTTGTGTATCAGTATTTACAGCTAACATATTATATTTGGTAAATTTTTTACTTTTGAGTCTGCTTATAGTGTTACAACCAGCTCCACCAACTCCGACAATAGTTACTTTTATATTTGACATGATATTTCCTTTGATTAATTGATATACGAACAAATAATAGAACATATGTTCTAAAATGTCAAATATATAAATTGTATATTAAAATACTGTGAATTTTATATATATATTATTATGAATTTTATATATAATTTTGGTTGCCGTTGGCACTAAATTAATTTTTTATATCAAAAAAGATTTAATGAGGAAAACATGAAAAGATCAGAATTTATAAATTACAGTTTTATTGGTGCAACATTAATTTCATTAGTATTTTCAATATTAATGTGGTTTTTCGTTGAAAAACAACCAGGAATATTTATTGCCATTTGGGTTCCATCTATACTTGGTTTTTGGATATTCACAAAATTTACTTTAATATCAAAAATTTCACTAAAACTCTACCTACTATGGATTATTCCAACCATGGCATCCCTTTTGTTTTCAATCGGGCTTTGGTTTTTTGTGGACGAATTGTCAGGAATATTCGTTGGTGTATGGGTTTCATCAATAATACTTTTTGGCTCAATTACAATTTCAGGGGAAAATAATAAATAATTATGATACAAATAATAATAGCTTTAGTTGGAGTCTTTGTTTTTACAATTGCATTTATAGCTGCATTAGTTTCTGTAGAGGAACTTTACGGTAAAAATTCAACATCTAATGACAAAAAATCAAAACCAAAGCCAAAAAAATAATATATCTATATGGTGGATTAAAAACGATTTAAGATTAAATTTCAACGAATCACTAAATGCCGCAAAAATAAATCCTGAACTTATTATGCCAGTTTATATTTATAATGAAAATGATCTTAATAATCATGATTACGTAAATTCAAGAGCGTATTCATTTTTACACCACGGTTTAAAAGAAATAGAAAAACAAATAGAACTTCAAGGTGGTCGATTACTACAATTAAAAAGTAATAATCCTACAAAATCGTTTAAAGAATTATCAGACAAATACCAAATAAAAAAAATATATGTCACAGGAGAATTTACAAACGAATTCAAAGAACAACTTAATGAGTTAAACACTACTTTTGATGTCAAAGTTCATTACGATAATTTAGTTAATCCTAAAACACATCTAAATCAAACAGGTAATCCATATAAAGTCTTCACACAATTTGCTAATCAATGGAAAAACAAAAATACAATTTACAATTTGTCTGCTATAAATAAATTTGATTTTACAAAATTAGATGAAAGAAATGATGATATTCCAATTCCTCAGTATACCTTAAATCAATTAGGTGAATTTTTACCTGGAGAAGAAAACGCATCCAAAATATTTGCAAATTTTATTGATAATAAAATACACTCATACAAAGATAACAGAGATTATTTATATATAGATGGGACATCAAAATTATCTCCTTATATTAAATTTGGAATGATTTCTATTAAACAAATATATAATACCTGTTTAAATTTACCTTCAAGCAAAGGGGTGGAGAAATGGGTAGATGAACTTTTATGGAGAGAATTTTATTTATATATTAATAATTATTTTCCTCAAAGTATTAATACAGAATTTCAGGAGAAATACTCTAATTTCCAATGGAAACAAGATTTGTCACTTTTTAATCAATGGAAATATGGCGAAACTGGATTTCCTGTTGTGGATGCATGTATGAAGCAATTAATTAATACAGGATGGATGCATAACAGAGGCAGAATGATTGTTGCATCATTTCTGACTAAAGATTTACTAATTGATTGGAGGATGGGAGAAAAATGGTTTATGCAAAATTTAATTGATGGTGATCGCCCCTCTAATGTAGGAGGGTGGCAATGGACAGCCGGTTGTGGAGTAGATGCTGCTCCCTATTTTAGGATATTTAATCCTATTTTACAAAGTAAGAAATTTGATCCTAAGGCAATCTTCATTAAAAAATGGATACCAGAATTACAAAATGTTGAAATCAAATTCGCACACGAACCATGGTTATCAAATGAATCAATTTATAGACCTAAAATAGTAGATCACTATGAAGCAAGAAAAAAAACATTAGAATTATTTAAATCATATAATGAATAAAATAAACAATACTGAATTTGAAGATAAAATACTTATATTGTTTGATGGAGTATGTTCTTTATGTAACGTATTAATTAAAATTCTTGATAGAATTCCTAATAATAATAAGATAATGATTTGTGCAATGGAATCTAAAACAGGAATTCAAATACTAAAAGATTTCAATTTAAAATTAGATCCTGATACAGTAGTGGTAATTGAAAAAAACAAGTATTACACAAAAAGTAAAGCGATAAAAAAAGTTGTAAACAAATTTACAGGGTTGTCAAAATCATTGATTATAATTAATATTTTTCCTGATTTTATTATTAATGTTTTTTACGATTTGATAGCGAAAAACAGGTATAGGTTTTTCAAAAGATACAAAAGTTGCCCGCTGAATACAAAAACTAATAAATTAAACTTAGAAATATTAAATTAAACCGTCAAATTCAAGATTTGTAGCAAATTTATTGTCATGATAAACAGATTGATTAGCTACAACATATTTAATTGGATTAGCATTTCGATCGAAGTGCATTAGGTTAGTATTAGTTTCATAGGCAGGAAAGTTACTAGAAGAAATTTGCAATCTAAGTTTCATTCCTTGATTTAATTTAATACTTATAGGACCTAAATCTATTTTATATTTTGTAATAGTTTCTGGTTCTATTTTTTTTCTGATTTCCAAACTATCAGAAAAACTNGATCGNATTATTCCNTCGCATATATTCCATGAATTATTATTATGNTCAACATAACATAANCTTGCAGTCCAATCTGTATCTTCAGCNCTAGATTTTGCATANAAATTTACAAANACATTTCCTGAAATNTCTAAAAATNNNTTGATTGGNTCAGTNGTATATGTAAGTACATCNTGTCTNTTTTCNACTTCAGATTGGTTNTGAACTCCNGTTTCAAAACTACNTGGAATACCTCCTANATGAGCTCCTCCAATTGTTATCACAGGATCAGTAGGATCATAAANAAATTCATCNGGTTTTTCTTTACCAGGTTTTTCNAAATTNAAATNCCCATTGATATTNTTTNCNGCATTNCCNTCACTATGNATATACATCCTTAATTTTTNNGTNTTTTCAGGAGGCCACATATAAGATTGCTTCCATTGATTTTCTAACATAGTNTAATATTGGACTCTGAACTTANTTTTATGNTNATGTTTTTTNAACCAAGAATCATACCAATCTAACATCATACCCTGCATATCTATTGNCTCTCCAGAAGCTTTNNTTCCAAAATGTTTANCTCCCGCCANNGGTTTTGGCATAGGTTCATGCGTCCANGGTCCNAGNATCATTTTTTGTGAATCACTTATATTTTCGTCTGANGAATTAATCATTCCTTCAAAACATCGTAATGTACCTCTTAGAAATCCNTCNTACCATCCACCCATATTAAAAACGGGAATATTNATTTTATCAAAATACTCTTTTGGACTTATCTTTTTCCAAAATTCGTTATAAGTATCATTGTTAATCCAGTCATAATAAAAATTCCCCAATTTTTNAAAAGGAGGTAGNTCTNTATTACNCAACGGTNTTTTTATATTTTTAGAATTAATATTTTNAGNTATCCAATTTGACAATTTTTCTCTTTCTAANATTTCATCTTGATTCCTTTTNATATCATCAAGAACAAGAGTTCCAACNGTCCANTGAGTTANCCAATAATACTGTAAAACACCACCTAAATAAGTCCAGCTATCATAATANGAATCAGAAGTAACNCCTGGGATTATTGTTTTTAACGAAGGATGTTGNGTTGCAGCNGCAAGCCACTGAGTTGCTCCGTGATATGAAATACCAAACATACCAATATTACTATNACACCANTCCTGATTTGTAATCCAATCCAAAGTATCATAGCCATCGTTNAACTCATTAAAAAAAGGNTTGAATTCNCCNTCNGAACTATGTTTTCCTCTAACATCTTGAATAACAACAACATAACCTCTTTGAACAGCTCTTAAAGGATCCATATATAAAGAGTGATATCGTGGTTTATGCTTNCCATAAGGAATACGAGATAANAATACAGGATACTTACCTTTTTTTTCAGGAGAATANATATCTGAATANAATATTGTNCCGTCTCTCATTTTATTAGGAACATTAATGTCTACACTCATTTTAGATTTCAAGAAAAATTCATTNTTATTATTTTCTGACATTNGAATTCCTTTNTTGACAAATTTATTTTAAGACATATATTAATAATTAAANGATTTAAATACTACACTAATTAANTAATAAGGATAATCAAATGGAAAGAAAACAAGTACTGTCAAAAGAAGAAGCTTTAGATTTACANCACAAAACNTTAGTAATTGATTCTCANCAACCTCCTGCAACAAATGGGTTCTTATTTAATAATAATATGAAAATNAAACTNAACGAATTAGAACAAAAAGGATATAANCGAAATCAAGCAGCAGGAATACTTTCAAGCATGGCTGCNATGGAAATCAGTAAAAGTAATGATGCAAAAAAAGAATATTTAGATTTNTGGGANAAAGCTGGTGTAAANATATGCAGTGCAACATACGCTGGNCCACCAGTAGGATTGAAAGATGTTGACGGTGCATTTGAAGCATCAGTAAAAGGAATTGCNCAAGCCAGAGGAATCATTGATTCTTTAGATGGAGAACTTAAATTAATACTAACAGCAGATGATATAGAAGAAACATATGCAGAAGGAAAAAGAGGATTAATACTAGATTTTCAAGATACTTTAGCATTTGGAATTAACTTAGACCGAGTAGATATGTTTTATCATTTGGGATTAAGAGTCGTACAACTAACTTACAATTTAAGTAATTTTGTTGGTGATGGATGTACTGAATTAACTAAATCTGGTTTAACATACTTTGGAAAATCAATGGTTGAAAAATTGAATTCATTAAATATGGCAGTAGACGTAAGCCATTGTAGTCAACAAGTAGGCTGGGATGCACTAGAGGTTTCTACAAAACCAATCATTATAACTCATTCTAATAGTAATACAATTGCTAAACATGACAGAGCTAAGGATGATGATTTAGCAAAAGCTGTAGCAGATGCTGGAGGTTTTTTTGGGGTAACAATAGTTCCGGGTTTTATGCAAGAAAAAGAACACTTAGGCACATTAGATGATTTTGCTTCACAGGTAGAACACTTAGTGAATATCATGGGAATTGATCACGTAGGAATTGGAAGTGATATTTGTGGAAATGGCCCTGAAACTGGATCAATGATTGAATATCCTGAATCAATGCCAGGAACAATAGGAGAACAAAGAAGAAATCCTGANGTATTTGATTGGTCAGGATTTAGAGAAGANCANNGAATAAGTGANGAATACAGAATAAAAGACTATAAAAACTTTGGTGATTGGTCAAATTTAACAGTCAAATTAGCAGAAAAAGGATTTAATGAGGAAGANTTGAAAAAAATACTAGGATTAAATTATCTAAGGTATTTTAGAGAAGTTATTGGATGATTAAGTTAAATAAAAAATTGTTAATCATNAGAAATGGAGAAATTTCTGATATAAGTGAAATTGAAAAAATAGATAATTCATTAAAAATAACAATAGACAATAATGAATCTTTTCATAAATCAAAAGCATTAAAACTAGCAATAAATAACAAAAATGTAATTGTATGTGCATTGAATACCGAGCTTATAGGATATATATGGTATGAATATTTTTGGGGATACATTCCTTTTATTTCTCTAATAAGNGTACACAAATCTTATCACAGANAAGGAGTAGGNAAAAAAATANTTNGTTTTTTAGAACANAAATTAAAAAANGATCNAATTACAAGAATATTGAGTTCTACNGAAGAAGAAAATAAANNAGCAATNANATTCCACAANAATCTTGGNTTCAAAAAATGNGGTTACTTTAAGCTAGAAAATTGGGGGCCGAATAAAGAGTTNTTTTTCGAGAAACATATTTAAATNANATTCTAANATATTGNTATCCGCCATTTAANAAATGNGAAATGNTTCCATTTTTNTTTCTTACAAATGATATNGANCTNCCATCATATAAATTCATAAAAGAATCTTTTTCTACAGGAACNAATGTTAATTTTTCAGGAGTAGCTTCTAATCGNCTTGGTGTATTTATGCATAATTTATTATTTTGAATAACAACTTCAGAAATACCTTGGCGNAANTCGAATTNNCCTAAATATTCTTGATANATATNTANGTNANTAANATTTTTNTCAATTTGAAAATTNAAAGGNTCATTTAAATTTTNNCTNAAAACNNTACCTCTCATTTCATTTAAAATAATTTCAGCCAAATTACTTGCTTTTACTTCATTTTTATTAATTAAAACAACAACTCCAGATTTTTCAGAAGGTATCATAATAGAAAAAGTACTCACTCCAGGCAATCCTCCCGANTGCTTAATAACTTTCAAATCANCAGCNTAAGAAATCCAATACCCGTAACCATAACCCCATCCAGAATTACCAAATGGCATATTAATATTCTGCATTTTATTTAGCCATTCTGAATTCAAATTTAATTTTGAATCAATAANATTCATTGTTTGAATTTGGTATAAAGACAAATCATTAGCAGTTGTAGATATTCCACCAGCAGATAAAAATGTTTTATAATCTTTACTTAATTCAAGAACAGAAAATTGATTGTGATCTATNCCTGTGTAAAAAGGGCTATTATTTTGATTAGAGTATAAATAAGTTCTGTCCTTAGCTTGTCTCCACGAATCAAAATCAGTATGANTATTATTCATATCTAAATTATCAAAAATATGTTTTTTAAAATAATCTTCTAAATCTGTTTCAGACAAAATTTCTATTAAATGTCCGACTGTCGCATAGCCCTCATTGCAATAAGAAAAAAATTGTCCNGGATCACTCTGCTGGGTTGCTGAATATAAATTTTCAACTAAATTTTTTCTNGTNGGAAATATATTATGCTCACGATCAGTTTGAGATCNNATAATNAGNGGATTNTANTTTTNTTCTCTATATTTGTCNTGGTGACCTGTTCTCCCTAATCCNCTTGCATGCTTCAAGAATAAATCAGTATTNATTATTTTAGATGCNTCTTTATCAAAAACAGAAAAATANGGAATATATTCAACTATAGGTTTGAACAAATCGAGTTTGTTTTGTTGAGCAAGTTGGAGNGCAGANATNGATGTNAAAGATTTTGTAATTGATGCAATNGGCCAAATTGTTTTTGGNGTNACTGGGAGTTTATTCAATACATCTCTGTAACCAAATCCATTCTGATAAACAATTTCATTGTTTTTAACTAGAGAAATAGAAATCCCAGGAACTTCATTTTCTTTNCTGAAATTTTCAATTTGCTGTTCTATTTTTTGTATATTCATACTAATTTACAAATTCATATCTCAAAGATTTCAAGATTGAAATAACTTTATTTTTATTTTNAGATTTAAACATAACATAATCTGTATCAAAAGAAGAAAAAACAAATACACTGATTCCATTTTCAGATANAGGNCTAATTATTTTATCTAATACTCCGGTTAATTCAAAATCAAGAATTGCGTCAAATTTTAATATACACCAATTATCTTCATGAGGATAATCAGTATAATTAAATTCATCGTTTCTAACTATCAANGATAATTCATCTGGAGTTTTAACTATGTTATAAAAAGAAAGATTAAGAATTTCTTTATTTAAGGTGAAATTCTTAGGTAATTTAACAACAACATATTTTTTATCTAAAAATTTTAATTTCATAATTATTTATGATCGTTTAATAATTTCACCAACTCTGCTTCCAGTATGTTTAGAATTTTCAACAACAAAATTTCCATTAACAACTACATGTTTAATACCTTTGGGATAAACTCTTGGGTTATCATANGTTGCTAAGTCTTCTATAGTTTCAGGATCAAATATAACTAAATCAGCAACTTTCCCTGTNTCAATTGTTCCTCTGTCATTCAAATTAAATTTTTTTGCAGGGAGTCCGGTCATTTTATATACAGCATCCTCCAAGGATAATAATTTTTCATCTCTTACATATTTACCTAAAATTTTAGGGAAACATCCATATAGCCTTGGATGCGGATTAGCACCCGATGCTGGAACTCCATCTGAACCAATCATTGTATAAGGGTCNAATAAAATATTAATAAGATCTTCGTCACACATAGATTCTATAACTGCAAGTATATATGGGTCTGTTGATAATAATTTTTCAGCAGCCTCTTGCTCTGGCAAATCAAATTCATCACAAATTTCAGATAATTTTTTACCTTCATATTCTTNATTGACAGGAGAATGAGCAATTAAAATTTTATCTCCATCAACTTTTCCTAATCCTCCTTTCCCATCAGTAAATGCATTGTTTTGGTGTATAGCAAAAAGAGCACTTTGACCAGCAGTATAGGGATATTGATCAGAATGTACATTTATACCATTTTTTCGAGCCTGATGAATCATGTCCAAAGATGATTTAGATAATCCCCAATTATCTTTTCCTGAAACTTTATGATGNGAAATTTCTACAGAAGTTTCAGATTTTTGACCAATATTAATTGTTTCCTCAATTGAGAGTAATANATNGTCTCCTTCATTTCTCATATGACTACNATAAACACCTTTATATTTAGATATTTCTTTGGTNAATTCAATTATCTCCTCNGATGAGGCATATCTACCCGGTTCATATATCANTCCTGTNGAAAAACCAACAGCNCCTGCTTCCATTCCTTCTCTTATCCATCCTTTCATAAGATCATANTCATTNTTTGTAGGTAGTCTATGTTCATTTTTNAATCCACTTCCGTTTCTCACAGATCCGTGCCCAACCATAAATGCAGAATTAACACTTGGNTTAATGGAATTAATTAAATTAATGTATTCATCATAAGAATNCCATTCAGGTATTGGGTTATCAGGATATCTGGTTTGCCATCTTTCTAATGTGCCATGTCTTGGGATAACATTATTTCCACAATTTCCGTTAATAACCGTTGTTATTCCTTGCATAACCTTAAAATCCATTTCAGGGTATACGATTAAGGCTATATCGTCATGACTATGAACATCTATAAATCCTGGTGAAACAACATTGTTTTCAGCATCAATAATATGGCAATCAATATTGTTTAATTGGCCAATCTCTTTTATTATTCCGTTTTCTACTAAAATATCAGCAGAAAATTTTTCTGANCCAANNCCATCTANAANAGTTGCGTTTTTAATAATATATTTTTTTTCAATATTCATATTATTTTTCAATAAGCTCAAGTCTTATCCCNCCNGGGGCAGATATGAATCCTATTTTNCCTCCATCAGTATTAATAATCGGTCCTTCTTTATGGGTTGCTCCCATATCTACAAGTCTTTTTATATCAGCTTCGATATCATNTGTNTCCAATCCAAAATGNTCNAGTCCAAAATGNGCATCATCATTTGAAGGNCCAAGTTCTTCNCCATCTCTTACTCCAGAAATATTAACAGTAACTCCATTTTCTGANNTTGTAACTATNAATCTATCTCCAAAATGNCGNACTATATCAGAAACAATTTCAAANTTAAAAGCTTTTGCAAACCAATCTGCNGTNGATNTAGGATCTTCAGATTTNAAATGTATATGNTTNATATTATANGGCATAATTTTTCTCCATTTATAATAAAATAAAAATTATTTATGATTAATAGTACAATAAACAAAAAATATTAAAATGAAAAAAATACTTATTACAGGTTCTTCAGGTCTAATTGGTTCGATAATATATCAAAATTTAAAGCATAAATATAAATTNACTGGTATGGACAAAGTCAAAAATNGCGATAATACANNTCTNNAAACTCATNTTANTAGCTCAAACAAGCTTGANGATATAAANAGTGCTTTCAAANATATANATNTAGTTGTTCATTTAGCCGCAAATGCATCAGAACTCACNNAATGGGATTTAGTATTAAAAAATAATATTGAATTAACAAGAAANGTNTTNGAGGCTTCAANACTCAATGGNGTNTCAAGAGTTATATTTGCAAGNTCNAATCATGCGGTAGGAAATTTTGAAAAAGATGAACCNTACAAATCTATAGTTAAGGGNCAATACAAAAATGTTNACNNAAATAANATANCAAAAATAAACGAAAAAGTACCTATNAGGCCTGACTCAAATTATGGAATTTCAAAAGCATTTGGTGAAGCAATGGCAAGGTATTATTATGAACATCANAANTTAGAATCAATTTCACTTAGAATTGGAACTGTAATAAANGATAACTCNCCAAAGACTAATATACGTCANTATGCAACGNTGCTATATCANGAAGATTTAGTTCAATTAATTGANAAATCNATATCAGCCACTAATATAAGNTCTGAGATTTTTTATGGTGTTTCAAANAANACCTGGAGATTCTGGGATATAANTCATGCAGAAAAAACAATAGGATATCTACCATTAAAAAATGCTGAAGATGAAAGATAAAATNCTTATTNCAGTAGCACTAAAAATTGAATTCCAAGGNNAAATACCNCAAAATTGTGANATTATTTATACTGGNGTTGGCAAAGTTAATGCANCTTACANNCTAACTAAAAAATTAGAGTCTATGAATNAATTACCTTCATATATAATCAATTANGGNACTGCAGGAAGTAAAGATCTTGAAATAGGTGAAATAGTAGATTGTACAAAATTTATACAACATGATATGTATTTAAAAGAATTTGGATTAAACCCNGGNCAGACTGCTTTTGAATTTGATCAATACGANCAAAACGAACCTCCNGTTATATTAAATTTTAATAACGGATATAAAAAAAATCCNATAAAGAAAAATTACNTGTGTGCTNCAGGAGANAAATTTGTTACTACTTTTGACCAAAACTTAATTGATATTGAAAAAACATACAATGAAAAAATATCAGTTATTGACATGGAGGCTTACGCATTAGCTAAAATCTCATATCTNTANAAAATACCATTTATATCTTTCAAATATATAACTGACAAACTAAATTCTAANGGNGTGGAAGATTGGGAAANACATGTNAATTTAGGTTCGNAAAAATTTACTAATTTATTAAAAGATATTTAATTGATTATATATAAAAAAATNATCAATACNCTNTGGGGGATTAGAGAAATNTATATGCCATTTATAGTAGGNATTTCTNTNAGNATTTTTACTCTNTTTTTTATAGGTATATCAATAAAATTNTCAATTTATTTAATNGAAGATTTTACTATTCAATTACTATTTTTACANCCTNCNAAAAAATAGTAATTNATTTTAAAACAATTATTTCTTATCAGTAATTTTCAATACTTTNTCNTAGAGTANTCCNCCGATAGGTGCTCCAATAATTGGNCCCAAAATATAAATCCAAAAACCTCCATGNGGNCCAGGNATAGCAATTTTTTCCCANCCNGCAAAAAATGCAACTAATCTNGGNCCAAAATCTCTNGCGGGATTCCANCCAGCTTGAGTAATTGATCCAAACAAACTAATTAATAAAGTTAAAGTTAATCCAATAATTATAGGAGCTAANCCACTAGTTTTATGTANAGCACTTTTNGGATCTAGTGACATAAAAATAACAAANGCTAATATAGCTGTNCCAAAAGCNTCAACACCCAAAGCNTGAAAAGCATTTACTAATTCAGCACCAGATTCATGAGGNAGAACATCAGGATTAGGGAAATATTCACCNAATGCACTTGCTGTAAGTTCACTACCNTCACCNCCTCTTGTNATTTTATTTAAAATTTCGAACCTNTNAATAAANGGNCCNAATATAATTAAAACTGAAATACCAGCTAATATTGCTCCAACTAACTGNGATNCTATATAACCAAATACTTGAAAAATATCCATNTCATTTTTTCTCAAGAANTATAANGCTAATGTAATCGCNGGNTTNAAATGAGCTCCNGAATGNGGAGCAGTTGCATATATAGCTAAAGCNAANCCAATTCCCCATAAAATTGCGACTTGGAATATTCCCATTAATACACCAATATATAATGCTGTAGCAACTGAAGCTGTTCCTACAAAAACNAATATATATGTTCCTATAACTTCCGANACATATTTTTGTAAGTTTTTATTTTGCATTTTGTACATCCTTATTTTTATGTATATTAAAATAACATCTTTCTGTATTCTATATGATATCAATAATTATTCTAACTAATAAAANAAAAAACTAAAACAAAAATAATCATGATTAATTTAAGTAATGTAAGTATTAATTTTGGTACACAGGACGTTCTTAAATCTGTAAATATTCAAATTAACAGTCAAGAAAAAATAGGAATAGTTGGNCCAAATGGACAAGGAAAATCAACTCTTTTTAATTTAATAANCNACGAANTAGAACCTGGTGAGGGAACNGTTACTGTTCCTAANAATATAAAATCAAGTTACATGCATCAAAATGTTGAGCTTTCTTATACAGATGAGTCCGTATTAGAGTATACACAACAAATAAACACNGAAATAAAATCAATTCANCNAAGAATAAATTTNATAACACAATCNTTAGAANCAAATCCTAATAATAAAAAAGAAATTGAAGAGTTAAGCGATCTTAATGAAAAGTATTTAAACCTTGGAGGTTACGATTTAGAATACCTAGCTAAATCAGCATTAACAGGGTTAGGATTTAAAAATGAAGATATGAATAAACCNTTCAAGGAATTTAGTGGTGGATGGAAAATGCGAGCTGAACTTGCTAGATTATTAATTTCTGACCCAGAACTTTTATTACTTGATGAACCATCAAACTATCTTGATCTTCCAGCTATAGAGTGGTTAAAAAAATATTTGGAAAATTATGACGGCACGATGTTAATGATATCCCATGATAGATATTTACTAAATACNTTAACAACTAAAACAATAGAAATAAGCGACACGATNGCAACACGATATGAGGGGAATTACGATTATTTTACAAAAGAAAAATCAGAGAGACTCGTACATATAGAAAATAAAGAAAGAAACCTAAATCGAAAAAGAGCAGAAATACAAAAATTTATAGATCGATTTAGATATAACAGTAAAAAAGCTTCGTTAGTTCAAAGTAGAATAAAAATGTTAGAAAAATTAGAAGAAACAGAAACCACAAAAAATACTACGAACTCAAATTTTCAAATACCTACACCACCTAAATCAGGTAAAAATATTATAAAGATAAATAATGGAAGTTTTGGTTACGATAGAAATGAAAATATACTTGAAGAAATAAATTTTGAAATAAATAAAAATGAAAAATATGCATTTATAGGAGCTAATGGCGCAGGGAAAACCACTTTACTAAAATTATTATGTGAAAAATTAACTTTATTAGAAGGAGAGCTGAATTTAGGTCATAATGTTATTAGAGGTTATCAATCCCAAGAATTTGGAGAAGTGCTCAAACCTAATATAACCGTATTTGATACATTAGCTGAAAATAATAACGCGTCTGACAATGAATTAAGAAAAATATTAGGAAATTTTGGTTTTAACAAAGAAGATATTTATAAAAAAACACAAGTTTTGAGTGGAGGAGAAAAAATACGTTTGTCGTTTGCAAAATTGTTTTCTGATCCTCCAAATTTTCTTCTATTAGACGAACCAACTACGCATTTAGATATAGATGGAAGAATCAAGCTAGAAGAATTACTAAAAAATTATGAAGGAACTTTTTGCGTAGTGAGTCATGATATCACTTTCATAAAAAATATTAATGCCCAAATTGTTCATATAAATAAAAATCGTATCACGCGATACCATGGTAATTATGATTATTATTTATCAAAAAGAAAAGATCTCGTTTTAGATTCAAGTAATAAATCAAAATCAAAAAACAAAAATATAAAAAAAACAAAAAGAAAAGAAAAATTGATAACTAGAGAAACCAAAAAAATTAAGAATGATAAGTTAAAGCATTTAGAGAAAGAATTAGATTCTCTTTACGATCAACAAAAAGAATTGATTAATAAAACACAAGATTCACAATCAGATTTTATAGAAATAAACAAACAATTAACTCATATAAATGAAAGGATAAATAGTATAGAAAATGAATGGGAATTGTTATCTTAAATAAAATTATTTAATTTTGATCAATAATTGCCCTGCCAAAACCTGATCATTCACAGAAACTTCGATTGAATCTATCGTTCCATCATAGTCAGATTTTATCATCTGTTCCATTTTCATAGATTCCATAACAATTAACAAATCTCCTTGACTNANNGNATCNCCANNATTTTTTTCNATTTTCAAGATAACNCCTGCCATAGGTGATGATATNTTTTGGCTTGAACTATCATTNGATTTNTCATTTTTTACNATNGNTTGCTTANAAACAGGNTCNNTTTGCAAATTNGAATTTTCAAATTTAAGCAACGCNTCACCAGCTGAAATCTGATCATTCACATTNACAGTTATAGCNGCTATTTTNCCAGAAAAATCAGANGTTATCATCTGNTCCATTTTCATGGATTCAACAACAAATAANAAATCTCCTTGACTAACAGTATCTCCAATATTTTTTTCAATNTTNANAACTGTGCCAGCCATTGGTGCAATAATATCATCAGGCATTGTTGTACTAGTATTATTANTTTTTTCAGAAANAATNTTTGTACTTATATTATTATTAATAATTTCTTTTTCACTAATTTCTGAAANACTTTCTATATCTATAATTTCTCCATCAACTTTAACAGAAGAAATNTTCAAGTCTTCNTTTATACTAATTTCAACAATATANTCATTTCCATCTATATTTACTTTTATTTCTTTTTNCATTACATATTTANTTTAACAATGATAAAAACAAACCAGCTATNACAGCAGAGCCAATCACNCCTGCAACATTAGGNCCCATNGCATGCGCAAGAAGAAAGTTATTAGAATCTTCTTCTTGTCCAATATGATGNGATATTCNTGCTGCCATAGGGACAGCTGATACTCCTGCAGATCCAATTAAAGGATTTATTTTTTCTTTCAAAAACAAATTCATAATTTTAGCTAGTATAATTCCAGATCCTGANCCTACTGCAAAAGCCACTAATCCTAATCCTAATATAAGCAAAGTTTNTATNTTAATAACTTCAGGNCCATTAAGTTGTGTACCAATAGTAATCATTAAGAAAATAGTTGANAGATTAATTAACTCNTTACTTGCTGCATCTACTAGTCTTGGTACTACATTGCTTTCTTTTAGAATATTTCCAATCATAAACATCGATATCAACGGGGCCGATCTTGGAACTACAAGAATAATCAAAAACATTGCAATATTTGGAAATAAAATTTTCAGTTTATTATTAACTGGGCCAGCGTCTTTCATGACTATTGTACGTTCTTTTTTAGTGGTTAGAAGCTTCATTATCGGAGGTTGAATGAATGCCACTGCAGCCATATATGAATAAGCTATTACTGCTGTTATTCCCAAAAGATCGGGAGCTAAGCTTGATGTCAAAAATATTGTAGTTGGACCGTCAGCACCTCCAATTATTCCAATAGAAGCTGCTTCTTTTAATGAAAATTGTCCTGTTAACGAAGCTCCCCAGAAAGAAACAAATATCCCAATTTGGGCAGCTGCACCTAATAGTAAGGTTTTAGGATTGTTTATCAAAGGAGAAAAATCAGTAATAGCTCCTAATCCTAAAAATATAATTGGAGGAAGTATATTCCAAAATGACAATGTATAGTAAAAGATGACTCCAAAAATACCTGAAGACTGATGAACTCCCGTTGAGGGATCAAAAGTAGCCATGCCTGCTAATGGTAAATTTGCAATAATAACACCTAATCCAATTGGCAGNAGTTCGTATGATTCCATATTTTTCTTGATAGCAAGATACATAAAGAAAAAAGCCACCCCGAACATAACGAAGTTTTCCCAACTCAAATTATAAATTCCAGTAGTTTTTACCCAATCATTAAATAAATCCAAATTTACTCCATTTACTTATAATTTTCTAATTCTGATTCCATTACTGATACAGCAACAGATGCAGCTAAAACTTTTTTNACATTCGGATCGTTTTTTCTAAGGTTAAATTTATTAGCTTTATTTTCAANAAATTTAATCAAAGTTATAAAAATAATTAATANAGTTAGCAGAATAAACGAAATAGCAATTCCGAAAATAGTAAGATTTAAAGCTGTATTTATAGTTTCGGTATTAATTTTTTAACTCCTATTTGATATGTTTATTATTTAAACATTATAATTAATAGATATAGAATATTCTAAACAATCTCAAAAAGTCTATTAGTTTTAATTTAAAAATTCAACCATACAATGAATGGAGTAAATATGAATAAAAAAATAGATTTCAACTGTGATATGGGCGAAAGCTTTGGTATGCACAAATTAGGAATGGATGAAGAGGTAATAAAATATATAACATCTGCTAATGTAGCTTGCGGATTTCATTCAGGAGATCCAAATTGGATGAAAAAAACTGTCGATCTTGCTATTGAAAACGATGTGGAAATAGGCGCTCACCCTAGTTTTAATGATTTGGTAGGCTTTGGAAGAAGATCCATAGATGCAACATATTCCGAAATTAAAAATGATGTTATTTACCAAATAGGTGCAATATCTGCTTTCCTCCAAGATACTAAATTACAACACGTTAAACCACATGGCGCATTGTACAACCAGGCATTAGTAAACGAAGATACTGCAAAAGCAATATGTGATGCTCTTCTTTATGTGAATCCCGATTTAATTTTAGTACTGCTTTCAGGTTCCAAGTGGGCTGAAATCGCAAAATCTATGGGCATTAAAGTGGGTTTGGAAGTGTTTGCTGATAGAGCTGTAGAACCAGATGGTACTCTTGTATCAAGATCAAAAGAAGGATCGGTAATACACGATGCTGACATGGTAGTAGAAAGAAGTATCAAAATGATCAAAGATGGAAAAGTTGAAGCNATTGATGGGAGTATTATTGAATATGAAGCTGATACTATATGTTTACACGGAGACACCCCAGGAGCTGTTGAAATGGCAAAAAAACTTAATACAGAATTTGGAAATCAGGGTATCGAAATAACTAAACTCAAACAAATAATAAATGAATAAATTATTTTCAAAACCTAACATTAAATTAGCAGGAGATTCTGCTGTAGTTGTAGATTTGGGAGAATCGATTCATCCCGAAATTAATTCTAAAGTACATAATTTTGCACAATTAATTGAGCAAAAAAATCACAAATGGCTTAGTCAAATTATTCCGGCTTACAAAGGATTGCTTATTTATTATGACCCATTGATTATTGAATTCTTTAATTTGAAAAATTATTTATTAGAAGAATTTAATAACATGGAAGATTCTNATGNCAAATCTCCANCAAGAATAATNACAATCCCTACTNTGTATGGCGGTAAATTTGGTCCNGANTTAGACAATGTTATGAANCANACAAAACTTACTAANAGTGATGTTATTAAAATTCACACNTCANCAAACTATCTTGTTTATGCAATAGGATTTAGCCCTGGGTTCCCTTATTTAGGNGGATTGTCTAANAAACTAAATACNCCNAGATTAAAAAATCCAAGAACAAAAATACCTGCAGGTTCNGTNGCAATTGCNGAAACNCAAACAGGAGTATATCCNTCGCCNACTCCGGGAGGATGGCAAATNATTGGTAAAACNCCTGTAAAACTNTTTGATCCAANAAGAAATCCNCCTGTACTNGTAAATCCNGGTGATTATATAAAATTNGAATCATTAAAAAACATGAAANAATATCAAGAAATAGAAACATTANTAAGCAAAAATAAATTTAAAGTAAAAATAGATGNAATCGAAGAATANCAAATCATCACTAACTATATTAGAGCCNGGAATTTTNAGTACAATTCAAGATTTAGGTAGATATGAATACCAAAAATTTGGAGTCCCTACTAGTGGNGCTCTAGACCAAACTGCNTTNATGCTAGGCAATCTAATNCTAGGGAANNATATAAATAACCCAGGTATAGAAACCACTCTATTAGGNCCAAAAATNAAATTTAATTCTGCNCAATGGATTTGCNTTACNGGAGCAAATAGTAATCCAATGATNAATAANCAAAATATNAATATGTGGNCNCCTGTATATGTAAAANAAAATTCAATTCTTACTTTTANCCAACCTGAATGGGGNGTAAGATCNTATATNTTATTTCAAAATACATTTGATNTAGAAAAAACAATGGGAAGTTATTCTNCNAATACNAGTCTAGGATTAGGNGGNCACAAAAANGGNTTGCAACTAAATGCAAAAGANAAAATAAAATTTATTNATAANGATATTAAAATCCCNCCANTATCAAATAATTTTGATTATAAAAAACATTATATNGGNAAGGATNAAACTTACTCACTNAGAGTAATTCTAGGGCCTCATGATGATTTTTTTAACGAANNTAGTATTNAAACATTATTAAATTCAGAATANGTNATTTCTCCTCAGTCAAANAGAATTGGATTNAGACTCAGTGGNCCAACAATAAAACANAAATCTAAGTCAGATATNATATCTGAAGGAGGNGCTTTAGGATCANTTCAAATTCCAGGTGATGGGCAACCAATTGTTTTATTACATGACAGAGGTACAACAGGNGGATATCCTAANATTGCTACAATTTCATCTGTTGATATNCCTAAACTAGCACAGTCNATNCCNGGTCAAAAAATNACNTTCCAAAAANTAGAAATTGAGGAAGCNGCNNNAATATACAGATCNCATNANNNNATGCTAGATAANATTGTNCTNNCNGATGAAGATATCAAAATCAAAATAGACAACTTTGAAAATAATNTTCGAACNAAATCNNNTGTAAAACTAAATGGTTCTAAATCTTTTCTCATAAAATCTAAGTTTAAAAATAANCAATTTNAATTTAATATNAAATTGTCATGATATTTTCAGAATTAATAGATTTGATTTTTGAAAAATTAATTAATCTCCCNATTTATGTNTGGATATTAACTATTTTCATAATTTCNTTCACAGATTCATTATTTAGNCCTATNCCTCCTGANCCTCTTCTGATATTTTCTACAACCTATCACCCTGATTATTTATGGTTATTTATATTTATTTGCGTATCTGCAAGTTANCTTGGAGGACTAACAAGNTATTTACTAGCAAAAAAAGTTTATAAAANNTACACGAANTTTATACATAAATTTATTAATAAANATCAATTCAGTAAAGCAANTAAAGAATTTTCTAAAAGAGGNGATTTGATAATTTTAATTTGTGCNATAACATTTATNCCTTACAAGATAATTGCATGGGTAGCAGGNTTTGTCGAATATAATNTTTCTAGATTTAGTATATTCTCAGTTTTAGGNAGATCNTTNAGNTANGCATTAATNGGTATATTAAGNTATATTTTCGGTGANAACATACAAAANATNATACAATTATCCTTAGATGTATCAAATTANCTNGCANTAATTTTTATAATAATATCNGTTTCNATATTATTAGCTTGGAACTTCAGAAAGAAAAACAATAATAATGNTTAGAACAANTCNGAATTTTTGTTTTTTATATCAGCCATNACTTTTATACAATGATTTATATCATCTTCAGTATTATAAAAAAANGGTGAAATTCTAACNGAACCTGGTCTGTGNTCTACGATAATATTATTTTCTCTNAGAGTNTCAACTACCACAGCAGGNTTNTTGCANGAAACCATTGTTATACTTGCATGATTATTCAAATCATCAGGTAATTTTATTNTAAAACCTAATTCNACTAGACCATTNACTANNAATTGTGTCAAATAAAGCGTTCTTTCTCGAATATTNTCAACTCCAATNTCATTNACCATTTTCAANCCTTCTACTGCTGGNTAAACTGAACTTATTGCAGGNGTACCNGTCTCAAANCTAGTTGCAGAATCAGAAAATTCAATTGTATGGGGATCAAATTCNAATTGTCTTTTNTGAGAAAACCATCCAGTAACAGANGGTTCAAGTTTTTGTTGAATATTTTTATTAACATACATATAGACTATACCTGAACCTCCNAANAGCCATTTCAATCCNCCNGATATCATAATATCAATATTTTTCTCTTTAACATCTATAGGTAATTGGCCNGTAGCTTGATAGTCATCNAAGAAAAACAATGCATTATTNTTTTTNGCAGAATGCATTATTNTTTCATAGTCATTTATAAANCCNCTGAGAAAAAAAACTCTACTTGTAGCAACTAATTTTGTTTTATTATTTATTTTAGAAATAAATTTGTTTACATCCACNTATTCCATTTTNTCAGAATCTACAATAACNGCNTTNCCTTTTCCTTTTTGNTCTAANGCTTTGAAATTATGAGCAATAGTGGGAAAGTCTAATTCAGANGTTATAAGTTCTTCATCTTTTTTTAAGTCCAAGCAAGATAAAATTACAGCAATAGCAGTAGAAACACTTGGTAATATNGCTATTTCATCAAAATCAGCATTAATACAATTTGCATACTCNTGTTTTAANGAATTTGTTTTTTCTATCCAATCNGAGTACCAAGCAGAAGCTCCCATTTCAGTCCATGTATCTATNTATTCNAGTAAAGANTTCTTACCNTNATCTGANAGNANTCCNAATGAACAAGTGTTNAGNTANTTAACANTNTTGAAAGTTTGAAATTGTTCTCTGTATTTTCCCCAATCTATATCATTCATAAAAANTCTCCAATTTNAAATATTATAACTTACTATACGAAGATAAATTATTTGAATCTCCNGAATATATNGAGCTTAATACTTTATTTTTATTTCTAGATAAAATTANAATCAAAGCAAAAACCAAACCCTGTATAGCAATAGANTAACCGGGATCAATATAATCTGCAGAAAGTCCATTAATAAAATTAAATAAAGCCATACTTCCACCNACATACATCGAATAGACTCCTGCAATTCTTCCTCTAACATAATCAGGNGACATTATCTGNATTATAGTGTGTACNATAATCATAAATCCTGCTTGGCCTACTCCCATGAACATAGTAGCNANTAAAGANAAATATAANTTTGATGAAANTNCTAAGAAAATAGGTGCTANNCCACTAAGAACAGCAAACCANTAAAANAATTTACCTTTAAATTTTTCNTCAGCAGTTCCTGCAAGNAATANNGATGCAAATAATGATCCAACTCCAACNCACATCATTAAATAACTTACCGCTCCNCCTTCTGCTCCNAGTTTATTAACNGAGAAATAAGGTAATACTGATTCAAANGACATAGTCAACATNCAATGAAAGGTNGTGATTCCTATTACTACTAAGAAAGGTTTGTTTGAATGAACAAATTTNAATCCTTCAGCAAGATTTTTGAAAAATGATTCGGAATTCATTTTTCCAGTGGATTCATTTTTAATNGANANTGCAAAAATNAAACTCAAAGCATAAAAACCNGTNCAGATAAAAAATGCAAGATCTGTTCCATTAAAAGANCTTTCACTANTACCTATANNAGTTAAAAAAGGTGCAATTGCCAATGGTCCAAGCAATCTTGTAGCATGAACAGTNGACATNTTTAAGGCTACTGCATTTAATAAATTTTCTTTTGGAACTATATTTGGAACTAACGCTTGTCCTGAAGGCATTTGAGCTGCTCTAGCAGANCCNTGAACAAAAGCTAAAATTATNAGATGCCANGGTAAAATGAAATCCATAAAATATAAGATACTTAATCCNAAATTATGTATAAAATTAATTAAAAACATAATTTGTAGAATTCGTCTTCNTTGAAATTTNTCAGACAGATAACCTACAAAAGGAGTAACTANAACTCTTGGTATCATTGCTGCAAATGTAACTAAACCTACTAACATATTGCTGTCTGATATCTGGTANACAACCCAGCCNCGAATAACTATNANTGCCCAATAAGATGANCCTGCAAATAANCTAGCCATCCACATCTTAAAAAANTCAGGATACTTCAAGGAAGCAAAATAATCCACTTTAGATAAATTTAAAATTTTATTATCTTTTTTATCCATAAGGTCTCTTNAAGTATTTNCAAACCATACTACCAATTTATNAAACAAACAATACAAATATTTACGTTAAACAGCAATCTATATATATTGACCTNTAATNTATTTTAACTTACTATAATTCCGCTTAATAAATGGGGACGCGTGGTTTCGACAGGGAATTTATGAGGCGGGGTTGCAGGTCGAGGACCATAAAACTCGTNAAAAAATGGAAAAAAATTAACTGACAATAAACAGTTAGCTTTAGCAGCTTAATTACTGCTACATTGTATTATTNTTCCCCCGAGAGAATAATATGATGACGAAAATCGGGGTATAACTCTGAAAGACCGATAGTTCAGAGAAGAAATTTAATCGGAAAGCTTGAATAAACTCTTTCTGATTGAAGTCTTCAAGCTTAATATCAATCAGATAAACCTGTAGACACTCTAGCTAAGTGTTTTCTGGACGGGGAGTTCGACTCTCCCCCGTCTCCACCANTTTGAATTCTTACACATGTTAAATAATATAAATAGAAAAGANACAANTCTAATATGGAAAATNGCTTTTCCNTTTATNTTAGGATCTTTNTGGCAACCTATTATTGGAATACTGAACACATATGTTGCNGGTCATCTNGAAAANGAAAATTTNCTCGCTTCNTTAGCTTATGGTAATAGCATCATTCATCCCTTTTATTGGATATTTGGTTCNGTTGGNATGGCAATCACAGGATTCACTTCACAACAAAAAGGACTAAATGAAAAAGATAAAATTTTNAGAATCTTGAATACTAGTATTACTTTTATGNTAATNGCTTCACTTATAATCATNACNTTTCAATCAAGTCTCTGGAACTTNTATTCGTATNTTTATGATCAAAATCCAANAATNGAGAATTTNACAAAAGATTATTATTCAATAAGTATATTAGGAATAGCTCCTCANNTAATTATTGTATCTTCNANCTCATGGTTCTTAGGAATNAAANAACCNAAAAAAATATTTCAAATTTGGAGTGTNTTAGGAATATCTCACATATTATTAATNTACATTTTCACTTTCTATTACGATCTNAANTTGATAGGTATTGCTTACTCTACAGTTCTATCACAATGGCTTACTCTTGTNTTTTTAGTATTTCAGGTTNGAANAATACTNAAAGATTTNAAAATAAAATTTTTTATTGGATTTCTTNCAAAATTAGAANTTTNATTTCTAGGTAAATCTTTTATAAATCTGTTTGTNCGAACATTTATGCTTCAATCNATTTATATTGTNGGTACATATGTTTCAACAANNTTAGGNTCAACAGTGCTAGCTACNTATGGNTTGTTTTTGCAANTGATAAGTGTNTCTTATTTAACTATTGATGGNCCNACACTTGGNTCATCACCATTGATTGGTGAAAATTTTGCAGAAAAAAATATTTANAGACTTAAGAAAATTTATAAAAATGCATTTTTTTCTGGAATNATAACNGCATTNATATTCAGTTTAGTATTTCTATTGNTTGGAAATAANCTAATAAATATATTAACTGATATAGAATTAGTTAGAANTGAAAGTTATAAATATATTTATTTANTNGGATTTCTGCCAATTNTTTCAGTGTGGTCGTTTCAACTNGATGGAGCTTTTTCAGGNATGCTCAAAACCAAAGAAATGAGNGATACTATGATTATATCTGCNATTGTTTATTTTATAGTNATATTTTCTGTTACAAATTTTTGGGGTGCATATGGAATTTGGATCGCTTANCTATTCTTNGCTTTGACTAGNGGANTATCTTTGAATTATCATATGAATAAAATACTNAACAAATTACAAAATAATGAATAACATTGATATNTTAAAACAAAATAACCAATCTATTTGGATAGATTATATNAGTAAAGAAATAATCGAATCNGGNGAACTNNAATCTCTAATAAACAAAGGGATAACAGGCCTNACNAGTAACCCATCNATNTTTGAAAAAGCTATTTCNAATTCAGAATCTTATGATGAAGACATAAAATTTTTAGCAAANAANAANCCTTCCATTTCNAGCTANGAAGTATTTGAANTTTTNAGTATAACTGATATCAAAAATGCAGCTAATCTGTTNTTNNAAACTTATGATTCAACACACAANCTTGATGGATANGTNAGCATAGAAGTTTCTCCTGATTTAGCTCATGACACTGANAAAACTNTTAACCAAGCAATTCNTNTACATAAAAAAATTAATATGCCAAATATTTTAATAAAAGTTCCAGCAACCCAAGAAGGTGTCAAAGCTATTCAAAAATTAACTGAAATAGGAATAAACACAAATGCCACTCTAATGTTCAATCAAGATCACTATAAAGATGTAGCAGATGCATTTATCAACGGATGCTCAAAGTATAATAAAAATATATTCCCTTTTTCTGTTGCCTCATTCTTTGTAAGTAGAGTAGATACTGCCATAGACAAATTAATTAGTGACAAAAATAATAAATCTAGCTTACTTGGGAAAATTGCAATATTAAACTCAAGACTGGCATACGCAAATTTTTTAAATAAATTTCCNAACCAACTTTCAGGACCTTTGCAAAAACCACTATGGGGAAGCACAAGTACAAAAAACTCTAACTATTCAAAAACTTTATATATAGATAGATTAATAGCCCCAAATTCTGTGAATACAATTCCATATGAAACAATTGAGGAATTCCTCAATTCTGGACAGCCAGAAAACTATCAGGATTGGGATAAAGAATCAATAGAAACCAGGCTTAAAAAACTTGAAAATTATGATATTAATCTAAAAGAAGTTACACAAGCTCTTCAATATCAAGGCATTAAACTATTTCAAGAATCTTATACAAATCTATTAAATTCAATTACAGAAAAATTAAAAATTATTTCAAAAAACAATTGATAAACTCTTGATAATTCCTAAATATTTTCGATTTACCATTTAATAATATATTTGTTTAGTAAAAAAAGTGATAACATATTCGTTGTATTTTTATAATATATCTACAACACAATGTGAGGCCAAATGTACGAACATGATGTTTTAATAGTTGGAGCTGGTTTAGCCGGTTTAAGAGCTGCTTTAGAAAGTATTGAAGCCGGTAAAAATACCGCTATACTTTCCAAAGTACACCCTGTAAGATCTCACTCTTGCGCTGCGCAAGGTGGTATAAACGCAGCCCTTACTGACAGAGGCGACGATTGGAGAGACCATGCCCTTTCAACAATAAAAGGAAGTGACTACTTAGCTGATCAAGATGCAGTTGAAATAATGTGCCAAGAGGCTGGTGAAAATCTTATTGAACTTGAAAATATGGGTGTCATATTCAGTAGAGGTGAAGATGGCAAATTAGGAACAAGAAGATTTGGTGGTCAAACAGTGGCTAGAACATTTTTTGTCGGNGCTATCACTGGATCAGCAATGTTGCATGTTCTATATGAGCAAACTATTAAACAAAACGCAAGAGTTTATGAAGAATGGTTTGTTACCAAATTAATTATGGAAGATGGTGTGTGCAAAGGGGTTATCGCAATGGATATGCACACAGGTAAATTAGAGATAATCAAAGCAAAATCAGTTATTTTAGCAACTGGTGGTGCAGGTAGAATATTCGAGCCATCCACAAATGCCTTAATTTGTACAGGTGACGGATTAGCTCTTGCTTATGATGCTGGAGCTTCATTAATGGACATGGAAATGATTCAATATCATCCAACTGGNCTCGCAGGAAACGGTATATTATTATCCGAAGGTGCCAGAGGTGAAGGTGCTTATCTATTAAACTCAGAAGGCGATAGATTTATGAAAGTGTATGCACCTGAATATGTAGAATTAGCATCAAGAGATGTTGTTTCCAGAGCTGAGCAAACAGAGATAGATGAAGGCAGAGGAATAGACGGTTGTGTACTTCTTGACCTAAGACATTTAGGAAGAGAGAAGATTGAAGAAAGATTAGGATATTTACAAGAAGTTGCAACAGAATTTAGAGATATAGACTTAGCTAAAGAGCCAATTCAAGTTAAACCTACNATGCATTACATCATGGGTGGTATCAAAACTGATTCATCCGGCGCAACTGATATACCTGGACTTTACGCTGCAGGCGAGTGTGCTAATGTTAGCGTACATGGCGGAAACAGATTGGGAGCTAATTCACTCCTAGATACAATTGTTTTTGGAAGAAGATCTGCAAGAGCTGCAATTGAATATGTATCGTCAGTTAAATCTCAAACAAGTAATAATGATGAATTAAAAAATGAAACAAAAAGATTAGAAGAAATAGTTAATCGTTCCAACGGAGAGCGTTCAGCAACTCTAAGAAATGAAATGGGTATTGCAATGACATCGGGTATTGGGGTTTATAGAGATACAGACAGTATTGATATGGCAAAAAATAAAATAACAGAACTATTAGAAAGGTACCCTAAAACTTCAATTGACAACAAAGGTAAGATATTCAATACAGATTTAATTTTTAATTTAGAATTAAAATATATGTTGGACGTTGCGCTAACTATGTGTATTGGTGCTGAACAAAGAAAAGAAAGCAGAGGAGCTCATTTTAGAACAGATATGACTGAAAGAGATGATAAAAATTGGCTTAAGCATACTCATGTGTCTAGTAAAGATGGNAACCCTAATTTTTACACCTCCGATGTTAAGATTACTGATTGGAAACCTGAAGTAAGGAAGTATTAATGGTACAAACAGCAAAAGAAACAGTCCAAATAACAATTCGAAGACAAGATCCCGAGGTTGATAATAATAAACCCTATTATCAGGACTATAATGTTGAAGTCGAAGATTGGTTCACTGTACTAGATGCTCTTATAAAAATACGAGAGCAAATGGATGGGACTCTTTCTCTTAGATGTGCTTGCAGAGCTTCAATATGTGGCTCTTGTGCAATGAGAGTTAATGGCCAAGCAAAACTAGTATGTAAAACTAAATTAACATCCGTGTTAAAAAACAACAAAGTAATAGTTGAGCCAGTTGGAAACATGCCTGTAATTACTGATCTTACTGCAGATTTCAAACCTTTTTGGGATAAAATGCTTGCCGTTGATCCTTATTTGAAACCAGAAGAAGAAGCACCTGAAGCTGAATATATTGCTCCAAATGAAGATATGGTCCATTTAGTTGGTGTTATGAATTGTATAATGTGCGGAGCATGTGTATCCGATTGTACTGTTTTAGAAGTTAAAGATGATTTTCTTGGTCCAGCAGCCCTAGCAAAGGCGTATAGATTTGTTGCAGATCCAAGAGATGACACTGAAAACGAAAGACTATCTAACTTAGTTGAAGATGGTGGAATNTGGGACTGTACAAGATGCATGCAGTGTGTAGAAGTNTGCCCCAAAGACGTTGACCCAATGGAAAGAATTATGGCTATGAGAGCAAATTCTATGAATAAAAAAATAAATAAAGGTTATGGNCCAAGGCACGCAAATGCTTTTACAAGCTTAGTTAAAAGTTCAGGTATTTTAAATGAAACTCTACTAATTNTGAAAACCAAAGGTTTTTTCAACATAATAGAATTAATAAAACTATTGCCACTTGCTATTGCAGCNCAATTAGCAGGNAAAAGGCCTCCTTTTCTTTCTCATTCTATTAAAAATAAAGATAAATTAAAAAATATATTTAATAAATTGGAGAAGAAATAATGAAATTTGCTTTTTTCCCTGGTTGTGTAGCAAAAGGTGCAGCACCAGAACTATATACTTCAACAATAAAAGTTGCTGAAATACTAGGTATTGAACTAGACGAAAAAGCAATGGAATCTGCTTCATGCACNGGAGCAGGAGTTCTACAAGAAAAAAATCAACTACTTGGGGATACCCTTAATGCTAGGAATATTGCCTTAGCTGAAAAACAAAATTTNGCAATACTNACTATATGTAGTACNTGCCAAGGAGTAATGTCACAAGCTGAACAAAGATTAGAAAATGAAGAGTATAGAGCTCAAATAAACGAAACATTGAAAGATGAAGGGCTAGAATATACAGGNAAAGCGCCTACTAGACACCTTCTTTGGATAATTGTAGAAGAAATAGGTGAAAAAAAATTCAAGTCTCTTGTNAAAAGAAAATTAGANGGNTTAAATTTAGCTCCATTTTATGGATGTTATCTTGTACGNCCTAGTAAAGCTCTTAGATTTTATGAAAATCCAGAAAGAGAAACATGCNTAGAGGATCTTACAGAATGGGTGGGAGCCAAACCAACAGAATATTCTGGAAGCAGAGCTTGCTGTGGGTTTCCTATANTAACAATTAATGAAAAAGCTGCTTTAAAGATGGTAGGTAATCATACAAGCACAGCNAAAGATTTAGGAGCCGATGCTATGGTCACACCTTGTCCATTATGTCACCTTAACTTAGATCAATATCAAAANCGNGCTGCAGGCATGATGAAAAGAGAAATTGACATACCAATAATTCATGTTCCTCANTTAGTAGGACTTGCATTGGGATTAGATCCNAANGAACTAAAAATAAACAAGCATATAATATCTACCAAAAAACTATTATCAGAAATATCCTTAAGGCCTTAAAACCTCTCAATATTCATTCATATAATATTGAAAAAAGTATAACTATAATCGATAATACACTTACTTCAGTATTTNTGATAAATAGAACAATATAGTTATCATGTCAAATAACAANCAATTTGGAGATTTAAATTTAGCCTATATTTTAGGACTGTACGACGACTACTTAACAGATCCTGAAAGTGTGGGTGAGGATCTAGTAATTTTTTTCAATTCAAATGAATTCAAAAATCTTATACAATCATCAGAATCAAATATCCCCAATCAGCACAAATCANATATTCCAGAAATAAATAACAAAGAGTATGAAAATAATCTTGTACTTGATGATTTAAGAAAACAAGGACATAANTTTGCTGACATTGATCCTTTGGGGCTTAAGCCAAAAAAAGACTANTTTATAAATAGTAATGGATCAATTGAAAAACTNAAAAATATATACACATCTACTATAGGNTATGAATATCACCATATTGATANCAAAGAAGAAATAGAATGGTTACAAAATCATATAGAAAATGAAAAATTTGAATTAAATTACGAAGAACAGACTAANCTATTAAACAGAATTATAGAAGTCGATACATTTGAAGAATTCTTGTCTAAACACTTCCCTGCCAAAAAATGGTTTTCTATTCAAGGNGAAGATGCATTAATCCCAATTTTAGATAAAATAATTAATNTGTCAAATAAAGATTCTATGGAATACATGTCTATTGGCATGCAGCACAGAGGGAGAATAAGTGTAATGGCAACTTTATTTGAACTCCCATATTCTGAAGTTTTCAGTTATCTAAAACAAGGNAAAGTTAATTTAAATGCAATGNCTNACGAAATAAATCCTCCAGGNTGGATGCAAGATGTTCTNTATCACTATGGATCTGAAATCTCNATAAATGAATTGAAAGTCAAATTATTAGATAACCCTAGTCATCTCGAATTAGCAAGTCCTGTTGTAAATGGATACCTTAAGTCAATTCAAGAAAATATAATAGCNGACAAACAAAAATCAAAAGACAAGTCANTAAGTATACTAACTCATGGNGATTCAAGTTTTGCAGGGCAAGGAATAGTTTCNGAATTATTCAATATGAAAGAACTAGACTTATACGATGTTGGNGGAACAATTCACATAGTTGTAAATAATCAAATTGGTTTTACAACGACTCCAGAAGAATCTAAATCTGAGGGTTATTGTACTGANATAGCAAAAGCATACAANATACCTGTGCTTCATGTTAATGCTGATGATGTNGAGTCATGTTTAAGAGTTGCTTCTATAGCCTATAGTTATAGAAAAACATTTAAAAAAGATATCATTATCGATCTTGTAGGATACAGAAAACATGGTCACAACGANGGTGATGAACCTTCGTTTACACAACCTTTAATGTATAAAAAAATAAAATCTCATCCTTCCTTGAAACAAATATATTCAAGCAAATTATCAGAGCAACATGGTAATAAAATAAATAATTTAGTAAACGATTATTTTGAGAAATGGAATCAAAAACTAGAAGCTGATTTAGAAAATCCAAATCTCAANAAATCCTCNGAAATTNCTCAAAATATTATTANAAACAATACAAACATCAGTTCNGAATACTCATATAAAGGAACAAAATTAAGTAAACAACAATTCAAAATTATTAATGATGGAATCTTTAATATACCTGAAGATATAGAAATCAATAATCGCTTAGAAAGAATACTAAAACGTAAACAAGACATATTAAGTAACAACTCNAAATTAGATTGGTCTCACGCAGAATTATTAGCCTTNGGATCTGTAATTGAGAAAGGAATGAATATTAGACTCACAGGNCAAGATTCTGAAAGAGGAACTTTCAGTCAAAGACATGCCGTACTCCATGATATAAATAATGGNAAAAAATACATACCTTTAAATCANATCTTTCCTGACCAAAAAGAGATACAAATTAAAAACAGTCCATTAACAGAAATGGCTACATTGGCATTTGAATACGGATATACATTAAATTCAGAAAATAATTTTGTATTGTGGGAAGCTCAATTTGGAGACTTTGTTAATAATGCACAAACAGTAATTGATGAATATATTTCATCAGGATTTTCAAANTGGGGAATCAATTCATCACTTGTTATGCTTTTACCNCATGGATATGAAGGCCANGGNCCAAATCATTCTAGTGCACATTTAGAAAGGTATTTAAGTTTATGTGCTGACTCTAATCTAAGAGTAATTTATCCTTCTAAATCATCTCAATATTTTCATGCTCTAAGAATGCAGGCAAATGAAACAGAAAATATTACACCTATGATAATAATGACACCAAAAAGTTTATTAAGGCATCCGTTTGCGGCATCTTCTGTTGATGAATTTATAGAAAAAGAATTTTCTAAAGTATTAACATACCAATCAAAAAACAAAAATAATTCTGAACTCTTAGTTTTATGCTCAGGGAAAATAATAGTTGACCTATTAGATGAAAACAACAATCCAAAAAACCAAAACTGCTCTATAATTTCGATTGAAGAACTATACCCATTCCCATTTAAAGAAATCGAATCATTTATAACTAAAAACAAAAATGTTAATAAAATAATTTGGATACAAGAAGAACCAAAAAATCGAGGCGCATGGCAATTTGTTTCAAATCAGATAAATAAAAGTTCAATATTAAATGATTTAGAGTTAGAATATTATGGATCTACTGAAAGAGCTAGCACATCTGTTGGTACATCAGAATTACATAAAATTCAAATTGAAGCAATAACAACAAAATTTAATGAATTAAAATAAAGAGGTTAATTTTGAGTATAGATATAAAAGTACCTGAAATGGGAGAATCAATAGTTGAAGCCACAGTAGGAGCATGGGTAAAAAACGAAGGTGATATTATTGAAGCTGGAGAGACCATATTAGAATTAGAAACTGAAAAAGTTAACCTAGAAGTTACAGCTCCTGCATCAGGGCAACTAGAAAACGTAAATATATCGGAAGGAGAAATAGTAAATGTTGGTACAGTTTTAGGAACTATCAATCCTGATGTAATAGGAGCTGATAATAATTCTGAAAAACAACCAGTCACTGTCAAAGATGATTCTGATAACTCAACTAATGAAATTGAAAATGATAAGCAAGATGAAAATTCTAATAGCGAAATAAACATTACTCCATTAGCAAAAAATTTAGCTGACAAAAATAATATTGATATTAATAAAATTAAAGGCACAGGTAGAGCAGGTAAAATCACTGTTGACGATATAAACCAAAAGTTATCTAATGATAGTGTTTCTACTAATGCACAGTCACCTGCTCCTGAAATCAAATCATCAGGAGAATTAGAAACTCGAAAACGAATAACTAAACGAAGAGAAACAATTGCAAAAAGATTAAAAGAAGCTCATTTGAATACAGTCATGACTACCACTTATAACGAAGTAGATATGACTGAAATAATGAAAATCAGAGCTAAATATAAAGAAAGTTTCAAAGAGGAAAAAGGAGTTGGCTTAGGTTTTATGTCATTCTTTGTAAAATCTGTAGTTCAAGCTTTAATAGACTTCCCTAACCTAAATTCTGAAATGGGTGAAAATGAAATTATCATGAAAAATTATTACAATATTGGAATAGCAGTAGCTTCTGATGAAGGATTAGTAGTTCCAGTATTAAAAAATGCAAATAATTTGTCTTTCTCAGGAGTCGAAAGTGGAATTGTAGATATGGTAAAAAAGACTCAATCAAAAACACTTACAATTGACGATTTGACTGGAGGTACTTTTACTATAACCAATGGAGGGACATTTGGTTCAATGTTTTCTACGCCAATCATTAACCCTCCACAAGTTGGTATTTTAGGAATGCACGCAATAAAAAAGAAGCCTGTGGTTATTGATGACGAAGTAGTGATAAGACCAATGATGTATCTTGCTTTGACTTATGATCATAGGCTTGTAGATGGAGGAGAGGCTGTTCAATTTTTAGTTAGGATTAAAGATTTCATTGAAGATCCTCAAAAATTACTAATTGAAAATTAAGTAGTTTATGCCTAATATATCTATAAATCAAAATAATGATCACAATTGGTTTCATCCAACAAAAATATTCTTTGGTAATTCTATCTTTAGCGATATTGATTCTATTATCCATTCTAATTATCCCAATATTAACGAAATATTAATTGTTACAGGGAAAAATCATCTTAAATCAAATATACAATTTCAAAAAAATATCGGAAAGCTAAATAAATATAAAATACATTTTTATACTGAAATTGATCCTTATCCATCGCCTGAAACGGTAGAAAAGCTGAGTTATGAAATTAAACAAAAAAATATATCACTTATAATTGCTGTTGGAGGAGGAAGTGTTATGGATGCCTCAAAAGCATCGTCTCTATTAAGTCAAAACACAGGGAAATGGATAGAATACAGCAAAGGTGATAAAGAAGTTAAACACAAAGGAATTCCTGTAATAGCTGTTCCGACAACTTCGGGTAGCAGTAGTGAAGTTACAAAATTTAGCACAATATGGGATTGGGAATTAAAAACTAGTTCAGGTTTAAATAATCCTTATCTTTATCCTGAGATTGCAATAATAGACCCGGATTTAACTGTTTCAATGCCTGCAAACCTAGCTGCGAATAGTGGTTGGGATGCATTAACAAGCTCATTTGAGTCATATTGGTCTAAGGATTCAAATGAAATAACTGACATGTATGCACTAAAATCAATATCATTATTTTTTGATAATCTTGAAAGTTCAGTTAATGATGCAACATATGAATCGAGAGAAAAATGCGCTTTAGGTGCTACTATATCTGGAATAGGTTATTCAAATTCAAGACCCAATTTATGTCATGCTATCGGAACCCCTTTAACTTTAAATTGGCAAATCATACACGGACAAGCTGTGTGCATAAGCCTGCCATATTTTTTACCTTATATTTTCAATAATTTACCGGAAAATAAACAACAAACTTTACTTAAAACTTGTAATACTACTAACATTGATTCATTGGTTACAAAAATTAAAGAAATGATTAAAAATTGTAATTTAAGTGTAAATCTAGATAATATTGGGTTAAGTAAAGATGACATAAATATTATAGTTTCGCAAACTCCTAAAGAAAGATTACTACCTGTCCCATTTGAATTATCTCCTCAGAAATTTGAGCAAATCATTTCTGCTATGTATAAAAATTAAAATGAAACTATTTACGAAAGATTTATATCCTGCATTATTTACTATTATTGCCGTTATAATTGTCGATCAGATAACTAAAATAGTTATATCAAACAATGTTCTTTATACAACAATATATGAANTATCATTTTTTAAGATCAAATATGCTTTAAACACTGGCGTTGCATTTAGTTTATTTACAGGAATTAACGATATTCTAAGATTTGTCATGCCTATTGCTGCAATATTTCTTTTTGTGTTGCTAGTTACTTACAAAGATAACAAATTGTTAAAATATGCTTTCTCATTGCAAATTGGAGGTGCAATAGGTAATTTTATTGACAGATTACATATGCCAGGAGTGATAGATTTTATTGGAGTGGGATGGTGGCCTCTTTTTAACATAGCTGATTCGGCTATTTCTATAGGATTAGCACTATTAGTTCTAGACACAATAATAAAATTAAAAAATGATTATGCAAAAAAATGAAATATTAACTCATGTTGTAACTGATGAAAAAGTTCTAGATAGAGCAGATATATTTATTAAAAGCAAATTCCCTCAATTTAGTAGATCACAAATCCAAAAGCTAATTAGTGGTAAAAATATCACAATAAATAATTCTTCAATAAAATCTTCAACAGAAATTAAATATAATGACAAAATTACTATTAAAATTCCTAAAATAGATAAAACTCCATTAATCGCTTCAGAAATTAAATTAGAAATAATCTATCAAAACTCTGAATTACTTATTGTAAACAAACCTCATGGNATAGTTGTTCATCCTTCAAAGGGTCACTCAAATGATACTGTTATAAATGCTCTGTTAGGTATGGATATTAAATTTGAAGCAAATTTAGGGCAAACAAAACCTTTTCTGGTTCATAGGTTAGACAAAGACACATCTGGATTGTTACTTGTTGCTAAAAATGAAAAAATGTATAGCTATTTAACTGAAATTCAAAAAAAGAGAAAAATTAAAAAACATTACCTTGCCGTAATTAACGGAGTACCTGACAAAAAATATGCCACAATCGATGCGTCAATAAGTAGAAATAAATCTCACAGAAAAAAAATGAGTGTTAATTCTAAGGGCAGAAAATCTCTAACTACTTATAAGGTTATAAAATCAAATGATAATATGTCTCTGATAGAATTAGAATTACATACAGGAAGAACTCATCAAATAAGAGTTCATATGCAAGCTTTAGGGCATCCAATCATTGGTGATACATTATATGGGAAAAAATCTAAATTAATTGACAGGCAATTATTACACGCATATAAATTGGAATTCAAAGATAATAAAAACAATGTAATTTCAGTACAAAATGAGCCTGAAAAAGATATGAAAGAATTCATTGAATTTTATTTTAACAACTGATAATAATATAATCATGAAAGAAACAAGAGTTAGATATGCCCCAAGCCCTACAGGAGATCCTCACGTTGGAAATCTAAGAAGTGCAATATTTAATTGGCTGCATGCGAAAAATCAAAATGGTAAATTTATACTAAGAATTGAAGATACTGATCAAAGTAGAATGGTCAAAGATGGAATTCAAAAACAAAAAGATGCACTGACATGGCTTGGGATGAAATGGGATGAAATTTATATACAATCTGAACGTTTAGACATATACTCAAAATATTCTCAGATTTTGATCGATGAAGATAAAGCTTATCGCTGTTTTGCCACAGCCGAAGAATTAGAAGAATTAAGAGAAAGACAAAAATCTGAGGGTAAAATAACTAGGTATGACGGAAGGTACAGAAACTATGACAAAAATGAATCTTTTGAAAGGTCCAAAAACGAACCTTTTGTAATCAGATTTAAATCTCCACAAGAAGGTTCAACAAAATGTTTTGACCAGATAAGAGGAGAGATTGTATTTAATAATAAAGAATTAGATGATTTTGTTATTATTAAATCAGATGGATTTCCAACATATCATTTTGCAAATGTGATTGATGATTATCTTATGCAAATATCCCATGTAATGAGAGCTGAAGAATGGCTTCCAAGTTTACCAAAGCATGTAAATATATATAAATCTTTAGAATGGGAAATGCCCTTGTTTGTTCATCTACCAATGATATTAGCAAAAGACAAAACAAAATTAAGCAAAAGACATGGAGCAACTTCTGTGCAAGAATTTGTTAATGAAGGCTACATAAAACCAGCTATGTTTAATTTTCTAGTATTACTAGGATGGGCATTTGATGATAAGACTGAACAATTTAGTATTGATGAATTAGTACAAAAATTTGACATAAATAAAATATCGAAATCTCCTGCCATTTTTAATAAAGAAAAGTTAGATTGGTTTAATGGGAAATATATAAGAGAAATAGATAACAACGATCTTTCTGAAGAACTAAAATTGTTTTTCAAAAATTCTTTAGATGAAAATAATTATCAAAAAGTATCAAAATTTAATTTTGAAGATATTGCAAACATGGTAAAGGAAAGATCTAAAACTCTTCAGGATTCCTTGATTATGTCAGAATTTTTATACAAGACACCTTCATTCTTATCTACAAATGAAATAACTGCTATGTGTGAGGATGAAAATCAATGTAAATTAGTTTTAGAAAAATCTTTAGAATTACTTGTTGAAACTAATGANTTTTCTATAAATAACTTACAAAAAGAATTAAAAAAACTAATGGAACAATTAAATTTAAAACCAAAACAAGTATTAGGAACATTAAGAATAGTTATAACAAATCAAAAAATNAGTCCTCCAATATTTGATTGTTTATATATCCTTGAAAAAGAAGAATCATTAAGAAGAATATCATCTGCTCTTGATTCTATTTAGTTTATACTTGACACAAATTTCAAAGATTATATACTTTCATTGAAAAACATTTCTAAACTAAGATGAAAAATATAATAGANTCCTTAAAACAAGATCTTAAAGAAGCACTAAAAGCTCAGCATAACGTCAAAAAATCAGTTTATAGATTTATTTTATCTGCNATNCACAATGAAGAAATAAAAATTGGAAAGCAGCTTANNGATGAAGANGTTATGAAATTATTAATNAANCAAGCACAGCAAAGAAAAGATAGCATTGAAGCTTTTANAAATGCANAAAGATCAGACTTGGTNGACAAAGAATCTGAAGAACTAGAAATAATCTCTAAATATCTCCCTGAACAAATCAGTGAAGAAAAAATCAAAGAATTAGCACAAAAAGCTATTCANGAGACTAATGCTGAATCAGTAAAAGACTTAGGTAAAATNATGCCTNTATTAATGAAACAACTCGGTGGACAAGCTGATGGAAAAACAGTTAATAAAATTGTTATGGAGCTGTTGAANTAAATATGAAAAACACNANATTTGGAATAGTAGTCTTTCCTGGNACATGGAGTGACAAAGATTGTTATCATGCAGTCACTGATATACTAGGTAATGAATCTGTTTATATTTGGCACAAAGAAACAAGTCTTAGAGATATAGATTGCCTGATCTTACCAGGTGGATTTTCATATGGAGATTATTTGAGACCAGGAGCAATCGCAAGATTTTCTCCTATAATGAAAGAAATNATCAAATTTTCTAATAGTGGAAAACCTGTCATTGGAATATGCAACGGTTTTCAAATTTTGTGCGAGGCTAATCTATTACCTGGAATATTATTACCAAACAATGTTATGGAATTCCGATGCAAAAGTACTCATTTAACGGTTCAAAACAATAAATCAACTTTCACGAACGAATGTGAAAATAATCAAGTATTAAATATTCCAATATCTCATGGAGAAGGCAACTATTTTGCTGATAAAAACACAGTTGAAGAATTAGAAAATACTAATAGAATTCTATTTAGATACTCATCTGAAAATGGAGAAATTTCTAACAAATACAATCCCAATGGATCTGTAAACAATATTGCAGGCATTATAAATAAAAATAAAAATGTATTAGGAATGATGCCTCACCCAGAGAGAAGTTGCGAACCTATACTTGGAAGCGCCGACGGTAATTATATATTTAAATCTATAATGAAAAGTGTAAATCTCTCATGACCGGAATAATTTTCGCATTAATTGCAGCCTCTGGCTGGGGTGCTTCTGCCGTATTCACAAAAATTGCTCTAGATAAAATAGATACACGTTTAGGAACAATTGTCTCATTGTTTTTTAGCACCGTGGTCATGTTTTCTATATCAATTATTTTTCAAACAAGCGAATTTGAAAATATAGAATTAAATCACATGAAATGGTTTTTTGCAGCTGGATTGTTTACATTTGCATTGGGAAGACTTTTAAATTACACAGGAGTCAAATTTGCTGGTGTTTCAAAATCAACACCATTAGTTGGAACATCAACTTTATTCGCTACAATATTGGCAATAGTATTACTCGGTGAAAGCCCAACTATATTAATTGGACTAGGCATATTATTAGTTACAATTGGAATNATATTTATAACAAAATCAAAATAAATGAAAAAANAAGTATCTAATAAAATTAATATACCAGACTCAAAATATCAGCTGTTTGGATATATTGCTTCTCTTGCAGCAGCAGCATCATATGGCGTAAGTGCAAATTTAGCTAAAGCTATTGTAAATGATATTGCAGCTCCATTGATTGCTACAAGCTTTGCTTTACTTTTTGGATTTTTAATTTTAACAACAATTTATCATAAACATCTTATTAATATTAAAAATATTAATAAAAAAACATTTATATTCTTATTCCTAGCTGGGATGGCAGGAAGCACTGGCGTTGGGTCTCAATACTATGCTATGAACAACGCTCCTGTATTTGTTGTGGCTCCAATAACAGGTTCCTACCCTCTTTTTGCAATATTTTTCAGTTTTCTGTTCTTAAGAAAAGTAGAAAAACAAAATCTTTCTACTCTAATTGGCGCAGTTATGATAATCTTAGGAGTAACCTTAATTATTTTATCTAAATAAAAATGAAAAAAGATTTAGAAAAAAAGCTATACGATCTTGCTTTAAAAAAATCTGAATATAACCAAATAATAGAAAAAATCGGACGAGAACCAAATGATTTAGAATTAGGACTTTTTGGTTCCTTATGGAGTGAACATTGTGGATATCAACACTCAAAACCTTTATTGAAAAAATTCAAGTTTACTAACTCAAATATATTGGTTGACGCTGGCAGTCAAAATGCTGGTGCTGTAGATATTGGCAATGGTCTTGCAGCAGTATTTAAAATCGAATCCCATAACCATCCNTCGGCTGTAGAGCCTGTTCAAGGAGCTGCTACAGGTGTGGGTGGAATAGTCAGAGATATATTAGCAATGGGTGCAAAACCAATAGCTCTAATGAATTCACTTAGATTTGGAGATATGAGTTTGAAAAATGATATACATATATTCAATGGAGTTGTTTCGGGGATATCTGAATATGGAAATTGCATAGGAATTCCCAATGTTGGAGGTGAAATAGTATTTGATGAAAGTTACAATAATAATCCGCTAGTAAATGCCTTTTGCCTTGGGATAGTAAAACACGATGAGATTGTAGAAGCAAAAGTTGGAGCAGAAGATAATATATTAATTTTAGCAGGATCAAGAACGGGGAAAGATGGTATACATGGTGCTTCAGGCTTAGCATCTCAAACTCTAGAGGAAGAATCGACTTCAAAATCAACAGTTCAAGTAGGTGATCCGTTTATAGAAAAACTTCTCATTGAAGCTTGCTTAGAAGTTATAAATGAAAAAGGATTTGTAGGCTTGCAAGATCTTGGAGCAGCAGGATTAACTAGCTCAACAGTTGAAGCTGCTGACAGGTCTAAAAAGGGGATCATACTTGATCTTGATAAAGTGAAACTTCGAGATAATACAATGACTCCATATGAGATCATGCTTTCAGAATCGCAAGAACGNATGCTTGTAGTGTGTAAACCTGAAAGCGAAAAATCAATCATTAATATATTTGAAAAATGGGATATAGAAGCTTACAAAATCGGAACAGTAATAGAAAAACCAAACATCAATATATATTATAAAAATGAATTGGTTGCAGACTTACCTATAGATCCTCTTGTAGATTGCCCAACATATACACTACAACCTAAAAAACCAACTTTAAACTCTAATAAACCAAAATTTAATTTTAATATAAAAAACTTACAAAAACACATATACGAATTTATTTCAAATAATAACTTAAGTTCAAGAACTTCTGTATTTCAAAGATATGATCATCAGGTTCAAAATAATACAGTAATTGTACCAGGGCATAGCTCAGCCGGAGTAAGAATAAAAGAAACTGGAGACACATTATTATTAACAACTGATGGAAATTCAAGATATTGTTCTTTCGACCCATATCTTGGTACTATCATAACTGTAGCTGAATCGTGTCGTAATATTAGTACACTAGGTGGTACTCCTCTNGCAATTACAAATTGTTTAAATTTTGGAAACCCTGAAAATCCTGAAATCTATTATCAGTTAGACAAAGCTACTACTGCATTATCTGAAGCTAGTGAATTTTTCAATGCCCCTGTAATCAGTGGAAATGTTAGTCTATATAATGANACNCCAACTGGATCTATAAAACCCACTCCAATAATCAGTACTTTGGGGATTAAGAAAAATTCTGACTCTATAATCAAATCTGGATTTGTAAANAANAATGATCTTGTATATTTACTTGGAACAGAAAATATAAATCTATCTGAAAAGACATTGTTAGGATCAGAATACGAAAATTATTTTTATAAATCTATTAGTGGAATTCCTTCAATTAGTTTAGAAAACGAAAAAAAATTACATGATACAAACATATCTCTAATTGAAAAGAAAATAATAAAATCAGCAAATGATTGCAGTGACGGAGGTTTACTTTCAACAGTAATCGAAAAATGCTTTTTAGGAAGTACAGGCTTTAAATTTACTACAGAATTAGATGAATCATTACTTATTTCTTCACTTTTTGGAGAAATAAATTCAAGAATAGTTGTATCAATTGATCCAAATTTTGAAAAAAAACTAACCACTGAATTAGAATCAGTAAAACTCCCATACGTAAAAATAGGAGAGGTTACAAATGATGATAATTTGTTAATTAACAAAAGCCTTAGTTTAGATTTATCAATTTTAAAAGAGAAATGGTTAAATAAACTAGGACAAATATCTAATTGACATATCATTTCTCATGATATAATTTATGTAACTTAACATATATCTTTAAAAAAATGCCAACTTACGAATATTATTGTAAAACTTGTGAAATAAAATTTGATGTAAAGCAAAGCTTTGATTCAAAGCCCGTGGCAAAATGTATTGAAAAAGATTGTGANGAAGAATGCCAAAGNCAATTTTCTGTTGTTCCTGTAGTGTTTAAAGGTAGTGGATGGTATGTTAATGATTATGCAAAAAAATCTGATTCATCTACTTCAAAACCAGCTCCAAATAAAAAATCATCTGAAAAAAAAGATACTAAAAAAGAATCCAAACCTTCAAACAAATCTTCAGAATGAAAGCTTTAATTCAAAGAGTTAAGCAAGCTAGCGTAAATATAAATCAATCTGAATATTCCAAAATCACNAAAGGGTTACTAATACTTGTTGGAATTCACAAAAATGACTCGGTAGATGATATAAAATTTATTATAGACAAATCTATAAATTTAAGAATTTTTTCAGATGAAAATGACAAATTCAATTATAGCGCATTAGATATTAGATCAGAATTATTAATTGTAAGCCAATTTACTCTTCATGCAGACACTTCAAAAGGAAGAAGACCAAGTTTTTTTGATTCGGCATTACCTGAAAATGCNGAAAAATTGTACGATCAAGTAATTGATGAATATAATAAAACAGGGCTTGAAATCAAAACCGGAGAATTTGGGGCAAAAATGGAAATAGATCTTATTAATGACGGACCAGTTACAATAATGCTTGATTCACATATGAAATAACTTTTCCTTTCATGGCCCAAGGTCCTGCATAATCTATTTTTACATCAACCATATCCCCTTCTTTCATATTGGGGTTGTCAACATATATTAATTTATCCTGTTCATTTCGGCCAAAAACTTTTCCCCTTTTTAGTCCTTCAATCATAACATTGTTAACTTCACCCACATATTTTGAATTAAGTTCAGCTTGTATTTTTTCTTGTTCGTCATTTAATATCTTATATCTTCTTTGCTTATCATCCATGTGGACATCGTCTTTCATTTTACGTGCCGCAATAGTTCCTTTTCTTTCTGAATAAATAGCTGTATGTAATTTGTCAAATTTTATCTTTTGCATAAGATCCATTGTGTCTTCAAAATCAGATTCTGATTCACCACAAAATCCAACAATCACATCGGCAGACATAGCAACATTAGGAATTCTATCTCTAATATCATGAATTAATTCAAAATACTCTTCCCTAGAATATCCTCTTCTCATTGTTTCCAATATTTTGTTTGATCCTGATTGGAAAGGTAAATTGATACTGTTGCACACTTTTGGTAAATTAGCTATAGATTCTATAATCCTAATATCCATATCAGTAGGATGAGATGTTAAAAATCTAATTCTTTTTATATCATCTATTTCATGTACAGCTTCAAACAAATCAGCTAAAGTAATATCTTCTGAAAAATCATATCCATAAGAATCAACATTTTGGCCTAATAATGTGATTTCTTTAACGCCATTATCTGCAAGTTTTTTTACCTCATCAACTATCACTGGAATCTGTCTACTTACTTCTCTACCTCTTCTGTAGGGAATAATACAATATGAACAAAATTTGTCACAACCGTGGCTAACTGGGACAAAGCTAGAAATTCTTGGTTTAATATCAAGGTTAGATAAACATCCTTCTTTATCAATCCCTTTTTGTTCATATAAGAGATTAACTAATGGTTCATAATTTTGAGGTTGTAAAAATAAATCTACATCTGGAAATCTTTGCTCTAGATTGTCAGTTTTAGGACCAACCATACATCCCATCAAAACAATTATTTTTTCCTTATCATTTTTATTATGTTTATGTTTTGATAATTGATCTAATTTAGAAGTTACTTTATCTTCTGAACTTTGCCTAACAACACAACTATTGACAATTGAAACATTAGAATTAAAGATATCATCAGATTCTTCAAATCCAACAGTAGCTAAAGCAGTTGCGATTCTTTCAGAATCAGCTACATTCATTTGACAACCAATTGTCCATACTGAAAACTTATCTTTCATATTATTTCTCTAATTTATAAATGGCGGAGGGTAAGGGATTCGAACCCTTGGAACCCTATTAGGATTCGCACAGTTAGCAACCGTGTGCTTTAGACCACTCAGCCAACCCTCCACAACTTGAATAGAAATATTATCAAATTAAAGATTTAAATCAAAGTAATATTTGAATGCAAAATTGCCCCACATTTCAATTTGGGTTGTCAGCACTACCTATCCATGCAGATCCATCTAAATAAAATTCTTTTTTCCATATGGGTACGACTTTTTTTAATTCATCTACAACATATTCTATTGCAGCAAAAGATTCCTTTCTATGCGCAGAAGAAGTAATAATTAAGAGGCTAATTTCCGATATATTAACTCTGCCAATTCTATGGATAATATCTAATTGATTTAATTTCCACTTACCTATCGCATATTCAGAAATTTCATTTAATTTAGTTAATGCCATTTCTTCAAAAGTTTCATATTCCAAATATGTTACCTGTTTACCCAAATTATTATTACGGGTAGTTCCCAAAAAGTATAATTGAGAACCTGAGTCAGGATTATTATCAGGATTCAAGTATTTTTTCAAAATTATTTCATGTGAAGTTATACTAATCATCTAACCTCCACTTACAGGAGGAATAATAGCTACTTCATCATTTTCTTTAAGCATGTAGTCTGAATTTTCATAGTTTAAATTAACCGCAATAGCATAAGATTTAAATTTTGAAAAATTTGGTTCTTTGATTTTAAGTAATTCAATTAAATCATTTATAGTAAGATTATTTTTTGAATTTATAACCAATTCAGATTTGTTTAAATCTTCCTTATGTTGGCCAAAAAATTTTATCTTAATTTTCATAGTGTTTTCCAAAAAAATCAGTTGAATAGGCTGATGATCTAAATATTCCATTACTTTCGACACCTTCATGATCAGGCTCATAATATGGACTAATATATTCCCATACTATTTCCCCATGTAAGTCAACTTGAAAAATTCGGCCAAAATTACCCTCAGTTACTAAGATGTTGTTATTAGGTAATTTTTGTACTCCAGATATATATGGACTAAAAAAATTAAATTTTGGTTTATCAAAATATTCCCACTCAATTTTTTTTGTGGATGGATTGACTTCGATTATTCTTGAAAATGGCATTGGTTCATCTAATCTGTGAACTCCATTGTCATAAATTAGCACATTACCATTAGCTAGCAAAGAAGGGTCGTGTTGTTGAGCTAAAATATCAGGTCCAATTTCCCAAATAAATTTCCCTGAATTTTTATCTATTAGAGCAACTGTAGATATATTTCTAAAACTTACTAATACTTTGTCGTCTTCTATGGGCACNACTGTATTACCATGACTCCACTCATCTCTAGGATCATTAAATGTTATAGGATGTCTATCAACATTCAAATAATCAGTCGAATGCCATTCCCATATCTTGTTGTAATTCTCATCTAATTCGATTAACACATCAGACCACATGGTTCCGCTATAATCAGAAGGAATAACACCTCCTTTGACTTGTTGTGCAAGTGAATTTTTGACTTTTTCAACAGTCATATAAATCAATCCGCCACTTAAAGTTTTTCTTGCATCATGATGATGGTAAATATCTTCATATTTAGAAATCACATTAGAATGCTTATCAATTTCAGCAATAATCCCACCTTTAAATCTTTCCCAAAAAGGAAAATCCACATCAGATTTTTTTGTGGTTTTACCTAAATACAACAAATTGCCATTAGGAAGCAAATAGCCATATAATCCTGGTGACCAGGGCAGCTTCCATTCATGAACAATATGTCCGTCCGAATTTATAGCATAAACTTCCCCAGAACCAAACATGGGTGCAAATAATACTATACAATCAAATCGTTTTTCTTTGTTGTTAAGCGTGATTCCAGATTTGGTAATTCTTTTTCTAGTTTGTCTGATTTCATTAAACATACTTATTCACACCTTATAATCTCTTTAGATTCAAGTTCGTTGATTTTGCTAGGATCATAACCTAAAATATCCGAAAGAATTTCTTCAGTATGTTGTCCAATTGTTGGCGCAGATCCTACAGTCATTGGAGTTCTTCCGAACTTGATTGATTTTCCTGTTACATGAATTTTACCAGCAACTTTATCCGGAACTTCGATCATCATTTCTCTTTCTTTTATCAACGGATTTATACTAGCGCCCACAACATCATTTATTGGTGCGATTGGCACACTATACTCATTTAAGTAACTTACTGCTTCTTCAGTAGTTTTGCTTTTAAACCATGGTACAAGTCTTTCTTCAATAATTTTATGATTTTTTCTTCTGTCATTCCTGCCTTCAAATCTTGGATCATTAACCCAATCATCCCAACCTAAAGCTTCACAACATCTTTCCCACATTTTTCTGTTGGTAGCTGCCATAAGTATCCAACCATCTGAAGTTTGATATGAATTATCCATTCCCATTCCATTACCAGTTTTATCTTGAATTATTCCATCTCCTAAAAATGCACTTATAGGTATTTCGTTAACTGTAAATCCTGTGTCTCCTAAAGAGACATCAATTGTTTGACCTTGGCCAGAAAATTGTCTTTCAAATAAAGCTGCTAAAGCACCTATGCAACCGTGTAAAGCTGTAATACGATCAATTAAAGGGAAGAAATTTCTAACCGGAGGACCGTCTGGTTCTCCATTTAAAGACATCATTCCACCTAAAGCTTGTCCAAGAGGATCAAATCCTACTCTATCTCTATAACTCCCGTCTTGTCCATATGCAGAAACATTTATCATTATTATTTTTTCATTTAGTTTTTTTAGTGTTTCATAACCAAACCCCATTTTATCAATTGTTCCGGGTCTGAAATTTTGTAAAAATATATCAGAATGAGCAACAAGATCTTTTAAAACTTCTTTACCCTCATCTGTTCTTAGATTAATTGAAAGACTTTTTTTACCACTATTATACTGAACCCAATAGGCACTTTGTCCTCTTACTACCGGAGGATTTTTTCTACTTTCATCTCCAGTTAAAGATTCAATTTTAATAACTTCCGCTCCCATTCTTGCGAACATTAATGCGCATCTTGGACCTGCTTGATATCTACCTAAATCTAAAACTCTAATTCCTTCTAATGGGTGTTTTTTATTACTAACCATTTTTCCTTCCTTTTTTGTCTAAAAATGTTTTAAAACTTTCTTGAACAGTTATAGGTTTAAGCCAACTATCTACTGCTCTCATTTCTTTAGTAAATTGATTCCTGATTGATTCACCGGTGTTTTCTATCATTAATTTTTTTATCCCCTGTATCATTCTTGCGTCACCTTTTGCAATTTGTTCTGCTATTTCAAAAGATTTATCCATCAAATTATTTTTTTCTACCAAATGATTTAGTAAGCCAATTTGAAAAGCCTCTGGTGCTAAAACCTGTCGACCAGTAAATAAAAGTTCTTTGGCTTTAGGCCATCCAATTTGAGCTGGTAAAGACCATGAAGAATTCAATCTACCATACGTGGCTGCCAGAAATTTAAATGAGGTATTTTCTGTACCAATTCGAATATCAAATGTTGATGCCATTAGTGCCCCTCCGCCAAAAGCTAAACCATTAATTGCACCTATCAAAGGTTTTTTAAAATTCATTAAATTCCATGAATACCATCTTGNTGTAGGATGATCTTCAGGTGGGTTTTCCATTTTTGACAGCTTATCCATTTCATGGATATCGCCTCCAGCACTAAATGCTTTGTCTCCTGCTCCAGTTACAATTACACATTTTATTGATTCGTCATTTTCTAAATCATTCATATAATGATTTAGTGTGTACTGTACTTCTCTACTAAGAGCATTAAGTACCTCAGGACGGTTTAATGTTATTGTTGCAATTGATTCGTTTTTTTCTAATTTAACTACTTTATCACTCATTTGTATTCCTCCAATCATAATTAAATATATCAGATATTAAATTCAAAATGTACGAATAGTTAAAATCAATTATAATAATATTTATATATAAGCACAAATATCAAACAAGTAGGAATATTGTATGAGTAAAACACTGATAAAAAACGGAACTATAATCACTATGAATTCTAAAAGAGAAATTATAAATAAAGGAAATATTTTAATAGACGGAAATAAAATTTCACAAATTTCTAATGATGAAATAATAGTTAATGATGAAGTTACTATTATCGATGCAAAAAATAAAGTAGTAATGCCAGGCTTGATAGACTCACATGGGCATGCAGGTCATTCAATCATTAAAACATTAGGCACAGGTAATTCTGAAGATTGGATCAAAGCATGTTTACAAACATACGCAAAAGGATCAACCGTTAATTTTTGGAAAGCAGATGCTGCTTTGTCTTCTTTAGAAAAATTAAAATCTGGTGTTACATCTTCTTTGATTTTATTTGGAGGAGGAACTGATCTTATAAGAGCAGATGATACTATTTATGCAGAATCATATGCAGACGAATACAAAAAAACAGGAGTAAGAACTCATATTGCTGTAGGTCCAAATCGACCTCCCTATCCTCAAGAATTTTATAATAAAGAAACAAACCAAACAATAAATACAGATGTTGATCATCAAATAGAAATAACTAAAGAACTAGTTTCTAAAAGAAATAGGATGGTTGATGATAAAGTTTCTTTTTGTTTATCTGCTCCAAAATTTTTCCCAAATGAAATGAATGAAAAAGAAAATATCAAAAAAATAGCATATATATATGACGCAGTAATGGAATTACGTTCCAAATATGATGTTATTTTCACACAAGACGGGCATAAAGAAGGATCAATTGCAATAACAGATAGATTCGGAGGACTTGATAAATGGTCATTGTTATCACATTCAATTGATTTAACAAAAGAAGATTTAGATTCAATTTATGATAAAAATCCTACTATTGTTCATAATCCAAGTTCAAATTATTCAATAATGGGCAGATGTCCTGCACCAGAATTAATAGATAAGGGTGTTAGAGTTGTAATTGGATCAGATGGTGCTGCGCCAGATCGTGGTTTTGATATGTTCAGGCACATGAGCCAATGCATGCATTATCATAGAACATTTTTCAAAGACACCTCTGTTATGCCCCCCGGAAAAGTTTTAGAAATGGTCACAATAGACTCTGCAAGTGGGTTTGGATTAGAAAATTCGCTAGGATCTTTAGAGAAAAATAAAATAGCAGACATTATTCTTATAGATATGTTTAAACCTCATTTGATTCCTATGAACATGCCAGTTTCGAGATTAACATATTATGCTAATGCAGCAGATGTGGATACAGTTATGGTTGATGGTGAAATAGTAATGTCTAATAGGGTTCCTACTAAAGTTGTAGAAGAAGAGATACTTCAATTTGCAGAGGACGAAGCAAACATAATGATAAAAGAAAATAATTTTGAAAAATTAATGGATATACCAAATAATTTTTGGAGGAAATCTAAGCTTTAATTCTATATGTTTTCCAGTTCAACACCTAGGCCATCAGCTAATCTGTTGACATATGCATAATAAGATACAACTAAATTTATATCTAAAATTTCACGATCAGAAAATCCGGTTTTTTGTAATTTCTTTACATCTGATTTATCCATATCCCAAGGATATAAAGTTAGCTTGTACGAATAATCCAACATAGCTCTTTGCTTTTTTGTTAATGTTGCTTTTTTATAATCTGTTTTTAATTGTTCTACTAAAGTTTCATCTTTTGTTAGACGGAAAAGACCTTTTCCGTGATGAATTACTCAGTATTCACATTTGTTTGCAACAGAAGACACCACTGCAATCATTTCTCGCTCAATACGAGTAATAGGAGATTTCCCGTACATTGTTTCTTTATATAAAATCATATGAGCTTTTAATGATTCTATATTTAAACTATGTATTTTCATGATGTTATCAACACCACCCCAAGGTTCGGTTATTTGACTGTATATATCAGCCAACTCGCCTTCTGCTTCATTTTCATTAATCATATCTATCCAAGGCATATATATCTCCCAAACAATAGTAAATTTGAACTAAAATTTTAGTATACATGGTTATAATAAAATTTATGAATAAAAAAATATTAAATAATTACATTAAACAAATTGAAATTCATATTGATGAAAACGAAGCAATAAATGATTTAAAATCTCTTATCCAAATAGATAGTAGAACAAATACTCAAAATGAAAATCAAATCATTGAATACTGGGAATCTAGATACTCTGAATTAGGACTTAAAAACAAATTACATAAAACTTCAGATAATCGATTAAATTTAATATCGAATCTCACATTTTCAACTAATTCCACCTCTTTAATATTCAATGGTCATCTTGATACGAATCATATAGGAAATGGATGGGAAACAGATCCTTTTGGAGGTGAAATCATCGAAAATNATATATACGGATTAGGTGTTTCAAATATGAAAGCTTCAATGGCAGCTATGTTTAATACTGCAAAAATATTAAAAAAAATTGGCTTAAATNNTGGTGAGATTATTTTTACTTCGGTTCTTGGAGAACTTCAAGGTGGAGTGGGAACTCAAACATTATTAGAAAATGGACTCAAGGGTGATTTTTTTATCAATGGCGAACCAACGGATTTGAATTTTATGACAATCCACGCAGGAACTTATTCATTCACAGTGAACATAACAGGGGAAACAAGACATCTAAGTAAGCTAGATGAGGCCACTGATGCAACTTTAATTATGAATAAAATCCTGAGTGAATTATATTCATTAGATATTTCAAAAAATATTGGAAATGAAAATGAAAAAAAATTAAATTTGATACATATTGGAGCAGTCAAATCTGGACTTGGTGAAAATTTTTCAGAGGACAGACCGCCTCAAGTATCTGACAATGCTGTTATATATGGTTCAGTAAGATTTACAAACTTTAGTGATATAAAAAATATAAATAAAGAAATAGAAACAATCATTACAAAATATAAAAAAAATTATAAAAATTCAAAAATTGATTTTAATGTTCAAACAAACAATCCAATAATGCCTCCAATTAAAACTGAATTATCTGAGAGAACAGTAGAGCTTATATCAAATTCAAATCAAATAATCAAAAAATCCAATCCACTAATTGGACAATTCTCACCATATTCTTTATATGGCACAGATGCAGGTCATATTGTAAACAAATTGAATATACCAGGATTTGTAATGGGATCAGGGGGTAAATATAATACGCAACCAGATGAGCGGGTTTCATTAAAAGATTATATTGATAATATTAAATTATATTGCTTACTTTCAATTGGACTATTAGAGAAAAAATATGATTACTAAATCAAAATATATAAAAGCCCATGAGTTTTTATATAAAGATAAAAACCTGTTAACAATACTAATAGCTACTACTTTAAGAGGTTATAATCTTGGATTTATGGGAGTGTTTTTAGGTGTCTATTTTTATTTTATTGGGTTGTCTGATTTGAAATTTGGAATAGCTTTGTCATGCGTCACATTTAGTGGTGCTTTGTCTAATTTATTTGTCTATTTTTTCAAAAATATTATTAGCAGAAAACAATTCTTAATAATTATGTCAGTCAGTTCTGTTGTTGGAGGATTTATATTTTTAATAACAGAAAATTACTTTCTTATATTGCTTGCCTCTTTATTATCTATTAGCAGTATAACAGGAGGAGACAGAACAGGAATAACTTCAGTAGAGATTCCAATAATTTCAAAATTAGTTGAACTCAAAAAACAAACAAGTGCCTATAGTGTTTATAATTTTTTACCAATGATATCTAAAATTATAGGAACTTCAATTCTGTTAATAGTGCCTATACTTACTTCAGTTACAGAATTGAAAACTAAAACTGTTTATTCAATTTTATTGATAATCTATATATTAATAAGCATAATACAAACGCTAGTTTATAATTTTCTTGATCACAAAATAGAAGCTAAAGAAAAAATAAAAAATAAAATTAGCAAAATAAATAACAATGAATCTACATTAATTATTATTATTACATGCTTATTTGCGATAGATTCTTTTGGTGGTGGATTTATTGCAAGAAGTTTTATCACATTTTGGTTAATTAAAAAGTTTTCATTAAGTGAAGCTACTCTATCAATAATATTTATTATTGCTCAAGTATTAAATGGTTTATCTCTTGTGATAGCACCTAAAATTGCAAAAAACATTGGAGTTCTAAACACTATGATTTTAAGCCAAATGATTGCTAATGGAATTATAATAGTAGCTGCATTATCATCTAATTGGATTTTAGCAACTGTGCTTTATCTAATAAAAGAATCGTTTAATGATCTTGATATACCTACTCGACAAGCTTTTATGATGAGTATTGTCAAAGAAAACAATCAGACACAAATGGCTAGCATGTCTAATTTAGGTAGAACTGCTGCTCATACTTTCAGCCCAGGTATCGCAGGTTATATATCATCAGTATTAGGAATTAGTTTGTCACTTGTTTTTGGGAGTACCATAAAATTACTATATTCATTGATTCTGTTAAGATTTAAATTTAGTACTTTTAACAAATTAGAAAATTAAGAATTAAAATCAGTAATCATTTCACCAGGTGTTTTACCAGTAAATTTCTCATCATCAATTACAATTTCTCCGTTGACTATCACATGTGTAATTCCTGATGGATATTGATGTGGGTCAGTAAAAGTAGCATTAGCCTTAACTTTGTCAGCTTCCATTATAACTATATCTGCTGCATAACCAGGCGCAAGCCTACCTCTATTTGTAAGGCCTAGTCTTTCTGCAGGCAATGATGTCATTTTTCTTATACCTTCCTGTAAAGATACTAATTTTTTTTCGTTAATGAAATGTTGAATATAAGTTGGGTTAGTACCATAACTTCTTGGATGAGGTTTGCCAGCAGAAAGTATTCCTTCCGTAGACATGGACGACCCATCTGATGCTACTGCTATAAGTGGGTGTTTTGCAAATGTGTCAACATCTTTTTCATCCATACTTTGCATAACCACCATTACTTCTCCTTCCTGATAAATTCTCAAAACAGCTTCAGCTGGAGTAGTTCCCATATTGTCTGCAATTTCTGCTATATTTTTTCCTTCCAAAGATTCATCAGGTACATATCGAGCAATCATAATTCCCTCAGTTGTTCTACCTTTCTCAATGATTTCATTAATACCATCAATCAAATTTCCTCTTGAATCTTCGTCAGCCATTATTTTCAATGTTTCTTCTCTTCCTCCAGAAAGTGACCATCGTGGAAAAACGGCACCAGTAATTGATGTACTAGACCTAGGATAAGGATACTGATCTCCGCGAATATTTAAGCCTTCTGTTACTGTACTTTCAAGTAATTCTAAATATTTATCTGCTTTACCCCATACAGAAAATGTATCGCATTTCACGTGTGAAATCTGAACTTTGCATTCCGCTCTTCTTCCAATTTCAATAGCTTCATTCAGGGAAACAAANAATCCAACAGAACTTGCACCNTCGTCTCTTTGATGTGTTGAATANANNTTNTTTCGNTTNCCNACTTCTTCAGCTATAGCAATAACTTCATCNGTCCTTGCATAATATCCNGGAGCATAAAATAATCCAGTCGAAAATCCAAGAGCTCCAGCATCCATAGATTCTCCAGCTAATCTTTTCATTTCTGATAACTCATCCGCNGTNGGAGGTCNGTCTTCCTGTCCNATTACNGCAGATCTTAAAGTAGCATGTCCAACCTGAAATGCTATATTAAGAGTAGCTCCTTTATTTTTAGANGCNTTAATGTANCCTGCATAATCTGTCCAATTTATTTTGTCAGCTATTCCGCCATCATTTTCGTATCTAGACAAATTCAACATCAACATTTCTTTAGATTCACCAATCANAGGAGCNGCAGGACTCATTCCACAATTACCTATTAATTCCATGGTTACNCCTTGCCTAACTTTACTTTGAGCAGTTGGATCAAGTAAAAAAGANAAATCACTGTGAGTATGTAAATCTATAAATCCAGGNGTNACNACTTTACCTGTTGCATCTATTGAAATATCTGAATCTAAACTCTCTCCATTAGTAATAGCAAGAATTTTCCCGTTTTTTAAATATATATTCCCTGAATATGGATCACCTCCAAGGCCGTCGATTATAGTTGCATTTTTAATTTCTATTTTATCCATTGTATCCTCCTTATTATGAATTAAAATCAGTGATCATTTCACCAGGTGTTTTGCCTGTAAATTNTTCATCATTAATTACAATTTCTCCATTAACTATAACATGNGTTATTCCTGTTGGATATTGNTGAGGATTTAGGAAGGTTGNATTCTCTTTAACATTAGGAAGATCCATAATTACAATATCGGCAGCATACCCTGGAGTAAGCCTACCTCTGTTAGTAAGGCCTAGCCTCTGNGCAGGCAATGATGTCATTTTTCTNACAGCTTCCTGTATAGATACAAGTTTTTTTTCATTTACATATTTTTGTATAAATCTAGGGTTTGTGCCATAACTTCTAGGATGAGGNTTNCCTGCTGATAAAACNCCTTCAGTTGACAAAGATTCTCCATCAGATGCTACTGCTATTAATGGATGAGATGCAAATGTTTCAACATCTTCGTCTGTCATTCCATAGCTGACTACCATAGCTTCACTTTTTTCATAAATTCGTAAAGCTGCTTCAGCTGGAGTNGTTTGCATAATTTCTGATATTTCTATNAGATTTTTTCCTTCTAAAGATTCATCNGGAACATATCTTGCAATTATNGTTCCATCNGCTCCNCTTCCCTGATTAAATGTTTCATTAATACTATCAATGATTCTTCCTCNGTCATCTTCATCGGCCATATATTTTAAAGTTTCTTCTCTACCACCAGCCAANGCCCATCTNGGAAATAACGCTCCAGTGATAAAAGTNCTAGATGCNGGATAAGGATANTGATCTCCTGCAATATCAATACCTTCTTTTACAGTTTGTTCTAATAANTCCATNTATTCNGGTGCCTTTCCCCAAACTAATGGTCCNGCACATTTAACNTGAGANACNTGTACTCTACAGTCNGCTCTTCTTCCAATTTCGATAGCTTCATTAAGTGAAACAAANANACCAACNGTTCTNCTTCCTTCATCTCTTTGGTGAGTAGAATAAAGTTTATTACGTTTCCCNGCTTCTTCAGCAATTGCGATAACTTCNTCNGTCCTGGCGTAATATCCTGGAGAATAAAATAATCCAGTGGAAAAACCTAATGCTCCNGCATCNAAAGNTTCTCCAGCNAATCTTTTCATTTCTGTTAATTCTTCAGCTGTAGGAGATCTGTCATCTTGNCCCATTACAGCCAATCTNAGCGATGCATGACCAATTTGAAAAGCAATATTTACTGTAGCTTTAGCTTTTTCAGAAGCTTCAATATAACCTGCATAATCTGTCCATGTNGGATCATAAGAATCAGTATGATCAGATACCCAAGTATCAAACATATCTCTTGCATCACCTATCAATGGTGCNCATAAACTNAGNCCGCAATTTCCTATAAGTTCTAATGTAACNCCTTGGCGTACTTTACTTTGAGCNGTNGNATCTAAAAGAAAAGATATATCACTNTGAGTATGTAAATCTATAAATCCAGGGGTAACAATTTTACCTGAAGCATTAATNGAGACACTAGCTTCAAATGTTTCTTTATATGTTATGGTTGATATTTCCCCATCTTTTACATATATATTACCNTCATAAGCTTCGCTACCTAATCCGTCCACTATAGTTGCATTAGTTATTTCTATATCATACATATTATTCTCCAATATCAAGAATTAAAATTAGTAATCATTTCTCCAGGTGTTTTNCCTGTGAATTTTTCGTCTTTAATTACAATTTCTCCATTAACTATTACATAACTTATTCCNGATGGATACTGGTGAGGATCTAAAAATGTAGAATTCTCTTTAACATTATCTAAATCCATTAATACTACATCTGCAGCATATCCTGGTAAAAGTTTTCCTCTTTTAGTTAATCCTATTCTTTCAGCGGGGAGGGATGTCATCTTTCTNACAGCTTCTTCTATACTCACTAATTGTTTTTCATTTACATATTTTTCTATAAATCTTGGATTTGTTCCNTAAAATCTTGGATGAGGTTTCCCTGCTGATAATATTCCTTCTTTTGATACAGAATTACCGTCTGATGCAACTGCAATCAATGGATGTTTAACAAATTTTTCTATATCTTCATCAATTATTCCATCTTCTATTATTATAGGATCACTGTTTTGATAAAGTCTCAATACTGCCTCAGCAGGATTGGTATGCATTATTTCAGAAATTTCAACTAAATTTTTCCCTTCAAAGGATTCGTCTTCAGCATATCTGCCTATCATCACAGCCTCCGGACCTTTTCTTCTAGCAAAGAGTGTGTTTAAATCATCTATCATCACAGCTCTTAAATCTTCATTTGCCATTCTTTTCAAAGTTTCTTCTCTGCCTCCGGATTGTGCCCATATTGGAAACAATCCTCCTGCTAATGAAGTACTCCATCGATTATATGGGTATTGATCACCTGCAATATCAAGCCCTTCTTTATTTGCTGACTCTAATAAGTTTATATATTTATCAGCAGTCCCCCATACAGCTTTAGAGTCACATTTAACATGTGAAACTTGAACTTTACATTCAGCTCTTCTTCCAATTTCAATTGCTTCATTTAGTGAAACATATAATCCTACAGAATCATTACCTTCATCTCTCTGGTGAGTAGAATATAATTTGTTTCTTTTTGAAACTTCTTCTGCAATAGAAATCAATTCGTCAGTTCTTGAATATGTTCCAGGGGAATAAACTAAGCCAGTTGAAAGGCCTAATGCACCTGCATCCAAACACTCCCCCGCTAAATTTTTCATTTTATCAAGTTCATCAGCGCTAGGAGTTCTATCTTCATATCCCATAACTGACGCTCGTAAAGTTCCATGACCTACTTGGAATGCCAAATTAATTGTAGCTTTTGCTTTTTTTGAAGCAGCTATATATCCTCCAAAATCAGACCATGTTATATCAAATGTATCAGTGTATTCCGATATCCACGAATCAAAATCTTCTTTTGTATATTTATTCAAAGGAGCACAAAGACTAAAACCACAATTTCCCAATAATTCCATAGTCACGCCTTGTCTTAATTTACTTTGGGCAGTTGAATCTAATAAAAATGAAAAATCACTATGTGAATGTAAATCAATAAACCCAGGGGAGACAATTTTGCCTGTAGCATCGATTGATATATCTGAATTTATTACTTCACCATGAGTAATAGCAATTATTTCCTTATCTTTTAAATAAACATTCCCGATATAAGAATCAGATCCTGATCCATCAACAATTATTCCATTTTTGATTTCAATTGTATGCATACTTTTTTTATTCTATAGAAAGTATGCGAGATTCACAATAAGTGAATAAAAAAAGACTAGGTTGAACATTAGCAGAGTTTATCAACCTAGTCTTTTAAATTGACTACAAATAGTTGTTCAGTAGGAGGCACCTAAAAAGCAACTATTAATTAATCATTTTATGTAATCATATTTTTATTTATATAGAAATCGATTATATTACCGCCCATGGCACATCAATTACAAACATTATTGCTAGTGTGAAAATTAATGCTGCCCACATAGACGTTACAAGCATAGTTTTTTTAATTGTCTTTTTCATTTTTTTATTAATTTGCATATTATACCTACCCCATCTCCACTAAGTGTTAATCGATTATATTAGTCATGTTTGTGATCATCGTCGTCGTCGTCGTGATCGTCGTCGTCATCGTGATCATCGTCATCGTGATCATCGTCATCGTGATCATCGTCATCG
>PAHZ01000023.1 GCA_002711005.1 Chloroflexota bacterium | reverse complement strand
AGACTCCCTAATATGACATATATAGTGAACAGATATGGGAATGTTATCTACAAATCAGATTGGACAGACCCTTCTACAATAAAAATGGCTTTAAATCATTATCAAGAAGAACGAAAAATGATGGAAGATAAAATTAGAGTTACACCTTATTACATAGAATGGCAGCCAATGAGGAAAAATGATACTGAAGAATTCATGACAATATTATTAAACGATGCCGGACCAAAAGCAATTAAAGATTTCATAAATTCGGCAAATCACTATACAGGTCCAATACAATCAAATTCAAGTTTAGGAAAAGCCATGGGTAAAAAATTACAAGATTGGTTAGATAAACAAAACTACTAAAACAATGGAAGAAGGTAAAAATTTGAATGACAATATAAATATAGGAATGAAAAACAAATTAAATCAATTATTCAAAAAATTTAGTTTGATATTATCTGCTCTACTTGGTTTGTTTTTATTAATCTATATACTAGTTTTGATTTTACTCGTTTAAGAATTGTTTTCCGTGAAAAAAGTATAAATCATTGCTACTATTGAACCAATAACAACCCCTAAAACTAAAATCCAAAATGAAAAAAATTGAATATTCCACATAAGTTTATTTATCGTAGAAATAATACTTAAATCGTAAGAACCCAATAATCTTTTATCTGTAGCTAGTCCGAAAATTGTTGTCAGGATACAAATAACACCATTAATTCCAAGTAATACCAGAATATAATTAATTATATTTTTAAATTTACCATTTTGATCTTTTGTCATCATAGCCCGTATGTATATCAATCAAGACTGTATTGCCTTTTTGGTTTTCTGTCATAGCATGTTTGATGGATTCACCAACTTCATCAACAGATTTTACTACAATACCTTTTGCCCCCATCCCTTCAGCAATTTTAGCATAATCACCTTTCATATAAGAAACACCAAAATTTTTCCTTGCATTGGGAAACCCGCCTGGATAAGTTGCCATTCCACCATTGTTTAAAATAATAGTAGTGATTGGAAGTTTAGCTCTTACTGCAGTCTCAATATCCAAACCAGACATTCCGAAAGCTCCGTCTCCCATTAAGTTTAAGCAGAATTTATCAGGGTTTGCCATTTTAGCGCCAATCATTAATGGGATACTAAATCCTAGATGAGTAGTTTTACCCCACCCTATATAACTATGAGGAACAGTAGCATTAAAAAACGGGACGATTTGATCTCTTGGAGCTCCTGCGTCATGTGTAACTATTGATTTTTCAGGGATAATGTTTTTATTAATTTCATTTATAACTCTGTAAGGATTAATAGGAACTTCATTTGAATTTAAATGAGATTCCCATTCACTAAGCCATTGTTTTTTCATATTACTAATTTTGCTTTGGATATCATGATTTAGTTTTTTATCTTTAATAAGATCCGTCACTTCATCAATTAATAGATCTAAAGTTAATTTAGTATCCCCATTTAATATTACATCAGCATAATGGTCCTTATTTATATCTTCATAATTATCAGAATTATGTATCAAGAATTTTGATGCAGTGTCAATAGTTTGTCCGTATGGAGTGTCAGTCATACTACTACCTAATGCGAGAACTACATCACATTCGTCAAGAAAAGTTCTAGCTTGAAGAGTTGTAGTTTGAACTCCTGCACCTAAGGCTAATGGATGCATTTCATTAATTGCCGATTTGCCGGGCATAGTTGTGTANACAGGAATATTTGTTAATTCAGCAAAAGATTGAAGTTCTTTAGTAGCTCTTGCAAACAAAACTCCTTGTCCAGCAATNATCAAAGGGTTTTTGGCTTCAAGCAGTTTTTTGACTGCGAGTGAAACATCTGCTTTTGATGGTGAATGATATCCTTTGGTAGGGGGTTTATAGGAGTTTATATCAATGGATATTTCTGATGCGGAAATATCAGATGGNACCTCAACTACTACAGGGCCAGGTCTGCCATTTTTAATGTTATGAAAAGCTCTTCGCATAACATCGATAACTTGATCGGGTTGGGTAATACATTCAACGTTTTTTACAATACCTTTGTAATTTGATGAGGCATTAAAATTAGGCCTTACAGACAATTGATTTAGTGGAGGAGCTCCAGGAATTATTAATACAGGTATATTGTCTGCATACGCTTGGNTAATTCCTCCCATACTATTTTCTGCNCCCGCTTGGCTTTGCATAGAAAAAACTCCAATTTTTTCTCTATCNCTAGTTCTGCTAAAACCATCAGCGGCCATCATGGCTCCTCTTTCATGGCGAAACATAATCGGTCTTATATCAATTTTNGAAAGATCTTCTATAAGAGGATTATTTGGAAAACATGAAATCCATTCAATGTTTTCTTTTTTAAGTATTTGAGCTATTGCTTCAGAAACATTCATAATTAAAAAGGAACATCTCCACTTTCNAGAACAATGGATTTTGAACGACTCGCATTAAGTCTTATCTCTTTTACCGGTTTATATTCTTCTGAATTTTGCCATGCTTCTAGTTGTTCAATTGATGGAAATTCAAGCACAACAATCCTTCCTTCAGGAGTCCAATCTAANGAGTTAATAATTTGACCACCTCTAACTAAATATCTTCCACCATATTTTTTAATAGTTTCAGGAACTAATTTCATATATTCATTATATTTCTCATTGTCTTCAACAACGATATCGCTTATTACGTATATTTTCATGGNATTCTAAAATTAAAATGGTAATTTAAAATGTGTTTCGGATAATATCACAAATAACACAATTATAGTCATCATCCCACCAAACAATCCAAGAATTGTTAATGGAATTGCTTCTAAACCAACTTCAGATATATCCCACAAGCCAATTTTTTTGCCTAATTTTTCCATGTATTCAGCTATTTTTTCCATTCATCACTCCGTTAAAATAAAATAAATGGTACTATCAACTTAAAAATTCTATACTATTTTTAAATTGTTTAATAGACAAAACAATTACTAAGAAATTAATAATATATTTGGAATATCGTGAAAAAGAGAATAACATTGATTGAAAATTCCCTTAATGAAGACTCAGAAATGATTATTTGGGAATTTTTAAAATTATCTGAGCAGTTNACTTGGAAATTTCATGAAGACAAATCTTGTTTCAAAGCACATAAAAAATGGAAACATATAGAATGGACAAAAAGTTTGAAAAATAATGCAAAAGATATTTATAACAATCCTAAATATATTACTGATGANGAAGAAAAATTAATTGATTTCCATAAACATTTTGCAGTACAAATTAATAACATTGAAAGTGAAATAGAAATTTTTTATCGTAATCAGGGAAATAAATATCAAAAATTATCTGATTTCTATAATTGGTATAAAAAAGAAAATAATATCAAAACAAAAGAAGNACCAATAGATGAATTTATTAATGAACTGGGAATAGAATCATTAATGAATTTATATTAAGTTTTTTTATATATTGTCCTCACAATAGAAAATAGCATGATAAAAATATTGGATAAAATCCACGTATAGTATGAAATGTANTACATTAAATTTTTATCATCAAATACAAATAANAANAACAATGTAGAAATTCCCCAAAGNGNAAAANTTAATAANGATANTAATCTATATGATTTCACTCTTAATGGATGAATAAATTTTATGGGNACAAATGTNAGAACAACACAAAAAACAATTGCAATAAAATTAANTGTTTGNGAAGTNTTCATAATATAAAAATCTAAAACNAANACATTCCATATAGCAGGAAATCCATCAAAATAATTATCCTTAGTTTTTTGTTTTGTATTTGNAAATGTNTAACACGAAGCACATAAAATTAAAATAACTAATANAAATTCAATTTGATCAGAAAGAAATCCAACTTGAAGAATAATTAAAACAGGTAATATAACGTAATTAAAAAAATCTACTATAGCATCTAAAATCACACCATTTATTCTAGGCGCAAATTTTGTTACTTGGTATTTACGTGCAAAGAAACCGTCAGTACCATCAATAAACAAAGCTGCTGCCAACCATAAAAACACTATCTCTAAATTATTTTCAAATAATGCCCTTACAGCAAATATTCCACAAACAATACCCAAGGTGGTATATATATGAACAGAATAAGCTTTAATTATATCTGAATTTATTCTTGTTATTGTATTCATACTGATTTACTAAATATCTATAGATCTTTGATATTGTAATGGCCATGATGCTTTATTCTTCTCAGCATATAAGGCCCAATATGGATTTCTTAAATATTCTCTGGCCATAAATATTGCATCAGCTTCTTCTGATTCTAAGATTAGATCAGCATGTTCTGGTTCAGTTATTAATCCCACAGCTCCAGTTAAAATATTAGCTTGATTCTTGATTTGTTGTGAAAGATTTACTTGATAACCGGGTTTAAGTTTTATTTCCTGTTCTGAATAATTTGCCCCAGATGAGCAATCAATTAAATCTATTCCTAATAATTTAAGATTTTTAGATAATTTTATCGATGATTCCAAATCCCATCCCTCGCCTGGAAAGTATTCAGTTACAGAAAGTCGAGCAAATAACGGAATATCATTTCCTATTTCTTCTCTGACACTGGAAGCAATTGTTGTTGCTAACAAAATCCTGTTTTCAAAATTCCCTCCATACTCGTCTTCTCTATGATTAGAAATAGGAGACAAAAATTCATGCACCAAATATCCATGTGCAAAATGTAATTCTATAACTTTAAATCCTGCTTCTATTGATCTCTTTGAGGCTAATACAAAATCTTCAATTATTTTTTCAATTTCATTAGTCTTTAGTTCTTTTGGAATCAAAGATTTGTTGCTATATGGAATATTGCTTGGTCCAACCGGATCCCATCCTCCTGACTCCTTTTCAACATTCCCACCACCTAACCATGGTCTATTTGTTGAAGCTTTTCTTCCTGCATGAGCTAATTGTATGGCTGGTGTAGAACCACATTCAGAAATAAAATTCGTAATTTTCTTCATTGGTTCTATATGTTTATCTTTCCACAAACCCATATCCCAAGGACTAATACGACCTTCAGGAGAAACTGCTGTAGCTTCCATCATTACCAAACCTGCGCCACCCATTGCTCTAGATCCTAGATGAACAAGATGCCAATCATTTGCCATTCCATCGTTAGATGAATATGTACACATAGGGCTTACCCAAGCTCTATTTTTGATAATTTCTTTTCTTATAGTTATTGATTCAAATAATTTTGGCAATTTATCATCCTATTTTAAATGGAAAAATTTCAGGCGTGCTATTCTTGTATTTCAAATACTCTTTATCCTTTCCCCATTTCATATCAGCTCTGTTTTCTAAAATACGAACTCCAGATATAAATTTCAACATTATAAATACAAAAACAGGAGATATTAGTCCAAGCCAGCTCCATCCACTAAATAATGGAATTGCAATTATAGTGATTCCGGTCCAAAGAATAATTTCACCTAAATAATTAGGGTGTCTTGAATATTTCCATAATCCTGTAGATATAAATTTATTTTTGTTACTAATATCATTTTTAAAATCAGATTTTTGCTTGTCTGCAACTACTTCAATAAATAATCCTGATATCCAAATAATGATCCCAATATAATCGTAAATCTCCAAGTTGCCAGAATGATTTGATGTGAAAATAATTAAAGAACTAAGTAAGGTGAAAGTTATCCACAGTGCTTGTAAATTCCATACCATAAAAAATGTCGAAAAATCTTTTAAGTCATCAAATCTACCATCTGATCCGGCTGCTTTAACTCTTTTTAGTAAAAAGATACCTAGTCTGGTAGCCCAAACTATTATAAGTAAAGTTAGTAGAATTGAACGAATATTCTTATTGTCACTTAAAATAAAAGCTAATATAGAAACTGTTATAAAAGTAATTGATCCTGTTATATCAAAATAATGTTCAGTGGACTTTAAATAAGAAGGCAAAAACATAANCCATTGAATCAGTATTATCACACATACTAAAAAGACTAATAGAGGAATTGTAAAAATATAATTCCCNTCTAATCCTGATAAATATGCAATCAGGACAACAAATAGTAAAGTTACTGCAGTTATTATTAAATTTCTTATATGCTTCATATTATGATTATTGCATTAATATAAATGTAACAGCTCCTGATAAGTATCCGATTAAAGCCAAAAAAGAAATATTTTTTATATACCAAATGAAATTTATTCTTAAAATTCCCATTACGGCAACTCCTGCTGCAGATCCTATAACTAATAAGCTACCACCAGTTCCAGCGCAATATGCCAAAAATTCCCAAAAGACTCCATCTACTGCAAAGTCTCCAGTAGCTTTGATTTCATACATTCCCATAGCGCCTGCCACTAAAGGAACGTTATCTAAAATTGCTGATAAAAATCCTATGAATATATTGATTATATATAAGTTGCCATTAAACACATCATCAAGAATATTGGCTAACGAATTTAGTATACCAGTAGACTGCAAGCTTCCAACTGCTAACAATATTCCCAAAAAGAAAAATATTGTAGATGCTTCAATTTTTGATAGGGCTCCTACCACAGTTAAGGAATGTTTTTGTTTTTTATCTTTATTTCTATGGATAATTTCTGTGACTGTCCATAGCACTCCTAAGCTTAATAGCATTCCTAAATATGGAGGTAAGTGCGTAACAGTCTTAAATACTGGTACAAATAGCAAACCTAAAACTCCCAATATAAACAAAAGATTTCTTTCATAAGGAATAACTTCATTAGCTTTGTCTCCAGATTTAATTGCAGGTCTTTCAATTACAACACCTCTGTATTTAAATGAGACATATACAAGAGGAACTATCATGCAAACCAAACTTGGTATAATGATGGCTTGAACTATATTCAAAGTTATCTGCCCTCCTACCCATAGCATAATAGTTGTAATATCACCTATTGGAGACCAAGCTCCTCCAGCATTTGCTGAAAGAATCATAATTCCAGCAAAAAATAATAGTTGCTGTCTATCTTTTATTATCTTGCCTAGTAATGCAGCCATAACAATAGCAGTAGTCAGATTGTCTAATACTGCAGAAAAGAAAAATGTAAGTATTGATAAAATCCATAATAATTTAACAGCATTTTTAGTAGTAATTTTATCAGTAATAATCCTAAATCCTTGATGAGAATCTACTAATTCCACTATCGTCATTGCTCCGAGTAAAAAGAATACAATTTCACCTATATCTACTAAGTGATGTGCTAATTCTTCATCTATAAAATGATGATCAGAATAAAAAACAAAAATTGTCCAAGTTAAAACACCTGTAATTAAAGCGATTGCAGCTTTATCAATTCTGATATTATGCTCGAAGGCTATAAGTAAATAACCAAGAGAAAAAACTGTTATAAGTAATATTTCCAATTAACTATCCATAAGATTTTAAAATAGTATTCTATCAAAAATTAATTTAGATAATAACTTTATTTTAGATCCTGTTTATAATTTCTTTTAAACAACACATGGTTAAAAGAAATTATTAATCAGATAAAAAATAAGGTTGAATCCAAGCTTTAAAACCATCTGAACTTGTTATAACTGCTCTTATATACTTTTCATTACCTTTTATTTTATATGAAGGGGCCAAGTCATCAGATACTGATAAAATTTCTCCATTGTATCCAATGAATTCTGTTTTAAATTGTTGATCAGTAATTTTAGGAGAAAGAATATGAATTTGTGTTGGGTCTAAATCTATATCAATTCTTATTTCATTTTTATCAATAAAAATATCAGAGATATATACTCCAGTACTTGAATAAAAATTCCCCATTTCAAAATTCTCAAGAATATCATTTTGTGAATCAGAGTTTGATTTAACCATTACCCAACCTCTTCCAGGATTAGAAAAAGTTGAATGAAATACTTTGTAATGATGAGAATCGTCTGTTGCTACGCCATATATTAATTTACCGCTACTTAACACAGAATCCCATATTTGATCAGTGTTTTTCTTATTGCCATCTCTCATATCTCCTAAATCATTAGCGTGAGTTCCCCCATTAAACACCTCAAAAAATTTCAAGTTTTCCGATTTGATTATCATTTTGTCATCAACTGCCCATTTGTAATTGGGATGATTTAAAATTGGAATACCGTTAGCCGTTTGGATAGCTTTAATATTAGCATTCAAAGTATCTAATGAATCTTTTCCATAAACAGGCTCTACGTACGATTCAATACCTACTGCTCCAACATGAATATTAAATGGTTCTCTTATTGTGACTTCTTCACCAGGAATTAATAATAAATCAGGTTTATCTTTTCCATAATCTAAAATTGTAAGATGATTATGATCACTTAGAACCAAAAAATCATAATTATGCTCAACAAAATAATCAACTACTACTTCTGGATCTGAATCACCATCTGATTCATTTGTGTGGGTATGTATATTACCTTTATACCACTTTTGCATAATTATATTCTTTCAAAATATCTATTTTTTTCCCAGTCAGTAACTGCTTTTTCATAAAGAGATTTTTCAATACTAAAAAAATGGTTATAGTGATCTTTCACATTATTACCAAATACATCGCTTATAAATTTACTTTTTTCAAATAATTTAAGGCCTTTACCAATGTTATCGGGACATGATTGCAAAGAACTATTGTTATACGAATCTCCTTTTGACATTTGAGGTGGGTCAATTTTTTCTTCTATCCCCTTTATTCCTGCAGCTATGCTTGCAGCAAATGCTAAATAAGGATTAGCATCAGCTCCTGGAATTCTACATTCAATTCTTAAACTTGATTCTTCACCTACTATTCTATAGGTAGACGTTCTGTTATCCATGCTCCAACTTATTTTGGTTGGTGCAAACGATTCCGATACAAATCTTTTAAAAGATGTAGGATAAGGAGAATAGAACATAAATATATCAGGAGAATATTTCATCCATCCACCAAGAAAATTTTTAAAATGATCAGAAANTTTAAGCTCTGAGTTACTANTAGGGTTAAAGAAAAGATTAGTATTTCCTTTTTCATCCCATAAACTTAAATGGATATGCATACTTGAACCTGCCGAATTTTCATCCCATTTAGACATAAAAGTTACNGACATGTCTTGTTNATATGCAATCTCTTTAGCTGCTTGTTTTATGATGCTATGATTATCAGCCATTGTCAAAGGATCTGAATATTTAACATTAATTTCTTGTTGACCCAAACTCCACTCACCTTTGGTGCACTCAACTTCTATACCCGAGTTAGAAAGGTGCTTCCGTAACAATGACATGTAAGATTCTTCTTTAGTTGTATTAAGTAAACTATAATCTTCTCTAAATCTATTACTTGGATTCATGTTTATATAAGAGTCATTTTTTGCATCTTGATAAGAATTATCAAAAACATAAAACTCTAACTCAGAAGCAAGTTTAATTTGAAAGCCTTTAGATTTAGCCAATTCTATTTGTTTTTTCAATATTGACCTTGGGGATTCAGAAACTATTTTATGATTTTTTTCTACATCGCCAATAATAATAGCCGTTTTATCTAACCAATCCGCTATTCGAATAGAATTTGTATCTAATTTCAAATGTAAATCTCCGTAACCTTTTTCCCAACTTGAAATTTCATACCCAGGGATAGTTTCCATATCTATGTCGGATCCNAGTAAATAATCACAAGCATGAGTGCCTTGTTCTAAAACATCAGTTATAAAAAAATTGCTGTCAAATCTTTTCCCAACTAATCTTCCGTACATATCCGGGAAAGCAGTAATAACTGTTTCTATTGACTGATTTTTAACAAGATTAATTAGTTCGTCTTTTGTAATGTGTAATTTCATATTTCTTATAATTTTTTTCTATTTGTAAATTCTACCATTGATTCATTATATTTTTCTTTGTCTTTTAGCAATGTATAAGCAGTAGCTGACATACCTTTAATTATTTCAATCCCATTTTTATGAGCATAATTACTTACTGAAGCTTTTTCCATTTCAATAGAATGCCCAGGCACAGGATTTTTAGAAACAGCAAAATGAAAAGCATACGAAGGCATTTCATGACTTATATTACCAAAATCTGTTGAAGCTCCGCTACCATATTTGTTTTTTGGCTGTTCATTTAAATTAATATCAAGATTTTTCAAGTAAAACTTACCTAATTTTCCAATTGTTGTATTTGGAATAACATGCTTATATCCAGGTTCGCTCTCAGTTATTTCTAATTCAGCTCCAGTCATCAATGCTGCACCGCTAGCGATATTATCAATTTGTTTTCTTATATAATCAACATATTCAGATTTTTTTGATCGCATTAATATATCAGCTTCAGCAAATTCTGGTACTATATTAGGTGCTTTTCCTCCATCAGTTATTATTCCATGGACTCTAGCGTCATCTTTCAAATGTTGTCTCAAAGAATCAATACCATTAAAAAGCATAATTACTGAATTTAATGCATTCACTCCTTCGTCAGGATTTATTGCCGCATGAGAAGCTTTTCCATGGAATTTATATATTGCTTTCGATGTAGCCAAACTCATGCCTTCTTCAAGTGGAACATCTTGCCACAAAACAGTTAAATTTGAAGATCCATGGGAAGATATAGAAATATCTACATCATCAAAAAGACCTTCGTTTAGTAAACTGATTTTTCCTCCTCCACCTTCTTCAGCTGGAGTCCCAATCAGTCTTATTTCACCTTCAAAATCTCCGTTAAGTGCTAAAAATGACAAAAATGCGCCAACATTAGTCATAGCTATCAAATTATGACCACAAGCATGTCCAATTGAAGGTAATGCATCATATTCTGCCAAAAATGCTATAACTGGGCCTTGTCTTTTACCTTTTATTGAAGACACAAATGCAGTAGGGTAATTTTCAACTGAATTAAATTCTAACCCATTTTCTATTAACAGAGATTTGATGTTTTCTACTGCTTTATATTCTTTCCATTTAATTTCTGGATTACTGTGAATAACTCTACTAAGCTCTAAAAGATCATTTTTAANTTCTTCAGTTTTCAAATATAATTTATTGATAGCATCACTCATATAACTCATAATTTTTGTATATAATAATTTACCTATACAAGTATAATGATTTACAAACAAATTTCAAGAATCTCAAACAATATGACTAATAACACAAAACCATCTTATAATTTTAATAACAAAACTGCTGTAATTACAGGAGCTGGCGGAGGTATGGGAGAGCAAATTTGCTTATCTTTAGAATCATATGGAGCTCAAGTTTACGGGATAGATTTAAAGNCACCTCCTTCGCATTACCAAGGAAAAAACATCACTTATTTCCAGGAAGACATCACAGATTATAAAGCTATAGACTCTATATTCAGTAAAATTTCAAAAGAATCAACAAAACTAGACTATTTAGGAAATGTAGCTGGTGTTTTATTATTTGANCAAGATAAATNTNTACTAGACATAGACATGGATGTNTATGACAAAGTTATTGAAATAAACTTAAAAGCTGCCACATATATGGCGAGAAAAGCAATNCCACTGATGCTNAAATCTAAANGNGGATCAATTGTNAATTTTTCTTCTGTACAAGCTTACAGNGGTGATCCTCTNCCACAAGATGCATATTCNCAATCCAAAGCTGCAGTATTAAACCTTTCAAAATCTATAGCTATGCAATTTGCNGATAAAAATATTAGAGCNAATACTATTGTTCCNGGAATGACTATGACACCTTTNCAAAAAAGATGGGAAGGGGATGAAATTTCAAAGCAAAAAATGGCTGACTATATTCCATTAAAGCGATTAGGAACANCTAATGACATGTCTGANGGTGTTTTATTCTTNTTTTCTGATGCCTCGTCGTTTATTACGGGNACAGANTTAATTATTGATGGNGGAATATTACTNCACTAATTNTATTTCATNACAGACAANTCNGTTGATTTTAAGCGTTTAACAACAGTTGNGCTTCNATCAATTAATGTTTCAACAATTTTATCCATNCCATTTAACCATTCATCACTTTCATAAACTTTCTTATATAAAGNTATTCTTTCTTGTTCATTTTCAAATCTTCTNATCCAAATATANGTATCATTATCTTCTTCAACAGTAAANCTACCNTGAATAACCATACCTTTTGANACTTGAAAAGGAATTATGGANCCTTCCATAAAATTTATCCATTCATTCATTTTNCCAGGTAAAATTTTATAAGTTCTTAATTCAAAAAATGCATCCATCAANAAACTCCTTAATTTAAATTAATATAATTATTTATAAATATTGAGAAAAAAATCTACCTCAATTAAAGTNAAATAATGGAAAAATATATTTTATCTCTAGATCAAGGTACAACAAGCTCTAGGGCTGTAATAATAAATGAAAAAGCTCAAATTGTCTCAATATCTCAAAAGGAAATAAGGCAAATATATCCAAAAGAAGGATGGGTTGAGCACGATCCTATAGAAATCTTAAACTCAGTTATTGAGGTTACTGAAGAAGCGATAGAGAAACTAAAAATCCAGCCTCAGCAAATCAAATCAATTGGTATTACAAATCAAAGAGAAACTACAGTTATCTGGGATAAAGACACCGGTATCCCAATCCATAATGCAATTGTTTGGCAAGATAACAGAACAATAACATTATGTGAAAAATTAAAAAAACAAAAATTAGAAAAAGCAATATCTGATAAAACTGGTTTAGTTATTGAGCCNTATTTTTCTGCTACAAAAATCAAATGGTTGCTAGATAATGATTTAAGCGCAAAAAAACAAGCTAAATCTGGAAAACTAATTTTTGGGAATATCGATACTTGGTTGATATGGAATTTAACTAACAAATCTACTCACGCTACAGACTTTTCTAATGCGTCTAGAACAATGCTTTTTAACATTAACACTCTTAAATGGGATGAAGATATATTGCGAGAATTGGATATACCCAAAACAATCTTACCTAATGTAAAAAATTCTAATTCTTATTATGGTGATTTTACATATAAAGGAACTAAAATTCCTATAAATGGAATATTAGGTGATCAACAAGCATCCTTATTTGGTCATATGTGTTTTGAAAAAAATTCAATTAAAAATACTTATGGGACCGGATGTTTTATGCTAATGAATACTGGAAACAAAATAATAAAAAGCAACAATGGATTATTATCAACCATTGCATGGAGAATAGAAAATAATATTTCTTATTCGCTAGAAGGAAGTATATTTATTGGAGGAGCAGCAATTCAATGGCTCAGAGATGAATTAGGAATTATAAAAACATCTGATCAATCAGAAAAAGAAGCTTTAAAATCAACTNAATCAAAGAATTTATACATGGTTCCTGCATTTAATGGATTAGGTGCTCCTTATTGGGATATGCATGCCACTGGTTTAATAATAGGAATCACTAGAGATACAAATAATTCAGATATCATAAAAGCTACTTTAGATTCAATTGCATATCAAACTAAAGATGTTCTGATAAGTATGGAAAATGATGTCGGGAGTAAAATAAACACATTAAATGTAGACGGGGGTGCATCAAATAATAATTATTTAATGCAATTCCAATCTGATATATTAGGTATAAATATAAAAAGACCTAAAAATACAGAATTGACTGCTTTAGGAGCAGGTTATNTTGCGGGCTTGAAACCCGCTTTTTGGGATATAGATCATTTGAAAAAATTAAATAAAAATAACACTTTGTTCCATCATTCATACGATAAAAATCAAATAGATGATTTATACAATAAGTGGAAAAAGGCAGTGCATAGATCTATGAATTGGAATTAATAAAAAATATCTATTGCTTTTTCCATGACTTTTGACTCAAAAGGACTTTCCCCAATCATTTCTCCATCTATATTTAGCTGATCACTATCTTCAGAAATCAAGTTGAATTCTTTACACTGAATATACTTTACTTCAGGTTCATTTATATGTGTACCATTAAATAGTTTGGGCAAAACATTTAGCAATCTCAATCTGGATATATTCCCTTCAGCAATTATCACATCAATTAATCCATCATCAAGTTTTGCATTTGGTGCCATTAACATCCCCTTACCAACATTTTTAGAATTACAAGCAATAGCAAACATAAATTCACCTTCGATAATATTGTTATCAATTTTTAATTTAGCATATCTAGTTTTCTTGAAAAATATTTCTATGACAGCAGCTATTGTGTATCTTGAATATCCAAATAATCTAAATTTTTCAGAGGTTAATCCAACATCAGTAATCATTCCCCACCCCACCAGGTTAATAGAATATTTTATGTTTTGTTTATACTTCGTTCTTAAAATATCTATTTTTTTTGTTTTATTCAAAAAAATTCGATCTAAAGCTTGAATTGGATCAGTTATATTCAAATCTAATAAAAATGAATTCCCTGTACCTCCTGGTATGATTCCTATAGGTATTCTAGTATTATCTTTTCTATTCATCATACCATTAACAATTTCATGGAAAGTCCCATCCCCTCCAATCATAATTATCCCATCATAATCCGATATGCTTAAAGTTTGAGCTAACGCGAAAGCATCTCCAGAATCTTCAGTAATATGTGTGTCAAATAAATAGCCCTTATCATCAAGAATTGATTCAATATTGTTTAATATATTTAACCCCTTCTTTTTACCACTAAAAGGGTTAACAATAATAATGTAGCTTTTCATTATATTGTTACAATATCTGACTTAAAAATAATTTTGTTCTGTCTTCTTTTGGATTATTAAAGAAATGATCAGGAGTACCTTCTTCCACAATTAATCCTTCATCAAAAAACAAAAATCTGTCAGCTACTTCTTTTGCAAATCCCATTTCATGAGTCACAACGATCATTGTCATACCAGACTCTGCTAGTTCTGTCATAACCTCCAAAACTTCTTTAATCATTTCAGGATCTAAAGCAGATGTGGGTTCATCAAATAACATAATTTTGGGTTGCATGGCCAAAGCCCTTGCTATTGCTAATCTTTGTTGCTGTCCACCTGACAATTGGCTAGGAAATTTGTTAGCCTGCTCAGGAATTCCAACTCGTTTTAATAAGTTCATAGCTATTTCATCAGCATCGCCTCGTTTTAATCCTTTTACTTTTTGTGGAGCCAAA
>PAHZ01000022.1 GCA_002711005.1 Chloroflexota bacterium | reverse complement strand
GAAAAACCTAAAGTTGAAGAAGCTAAAGTTGAAAAACCTAAGGCTGAAAAACCTAAAGTTGAAGAAGCTAAAGTTGAAGAAGCTAAAGTTGAAGAAGCTAAAGTTGAAAAACCTAAAGCTGCAAAGAAACAGTCTGCTACAAAGAAAAAAACTACTAAAAAAACTACAACCAAGAAAAATAAAGAGGAAGCATCAGATGATACAAATCTATAGTAGAGTTAAAGTAACAGACAATTCAGGTGCTAGGGTTATTAGTTGTATAGGCGTTCCTGGGGGAAGTAGAAGAAAGTATGCACATGCAGGTGATATTATTGTTGCATCTGTGAAACAAGCGACTTCAACCTCACAAATTAAAGCAGGTGAAGTAGTTAAAGCGGTTATAGTAAGAACTACCAAGCAAATCAGAAGAAAAGACGGTAGTTATATTAGATTTGACGATAATGCAGCTGTGATTATAAATGAAGACAAATTACCAAGAGGAACAAGAATCTTTGGTCCAGTTGCTAGAGAACTAAGAGATAGAAATTTTATGAGAATAGTATCTCTTGCCCAGGAGGTATTATAATGAGAAAAATTAAAACAAACGATAATGTAATTGTAACCAAGGGTAAAGATGCAGGTAAAACAGGAAAAGTACAAAAAATAATACCTGATAAAGGAATGCTGCTAATAGAAGGAATAAATATTTATAAAAAGCATATGAAAACTCAATCAGAAACACAACCAGGTGGAATAATTGACAGGGAAATGTTTGTTAATATAAGTAATGTAAAACTAGTTGATCCTAATACTAATGAACCTACCAAGGTCAAAATAAATCAACTAAAAGATAACAGCCGAGTTAGAGCAAGCAAAACGACCGGAGAGGTTATAGAATGACAACAAAAAACAATACAAATACACCTAGATTATTAGAATTATATCGTAACGAGATAGCGCCCCAATTAAAAGAAGAATTGGGACTTTCTAATATTTATAGTGTTCCTAAAATAAATAAAATCGTAATTAATATCGGACTTGGTGAAGCCCTGACAAATTCTAAAGCCTTAGAGAATTCTATTAAAGATGTATCTTTAATTTCTGGTCAAAAACCTATAACAACAAAAGCTAAAAACTCTATAGCTCAATTCAAAATAAGAGAAGGGATGGCAATTGGAGTAGCTACAACTATGAGAAACAAAAGAATGTACGAGTTTTTGGACAGGCTAATAAATTTAAGTATTCCTAGAATTAGAGATTTCAGAGGATTGTCACCTAAATCCTTCGACGGAAATGGAAATTATACTTTAGGCATAAAAGAACATGTTATTTTCCCTGAAATTGACTATAATTCTATAGATAAAATAAGAAGTCTTCAAATAATTATTGTAACTACAGCGAAAGATAATAAATCAGGTCACTTGTTACTCTCAAAATTTGGATTCCCTTTTGTTAAAGAAGATGACAAAAATATAAACCAACAAAACGATCAGGAATAAAAAATATGTTACAGCCAAAAAGTTATAAGTACAGAAAACAACATAGAGGAAGACTAAAAGGAATAGCCTCAAAAGGTACTAGCGTTGCATTTGGAGAATTTGGACTTAAAGCTCAAGAATCTTCATGGATTTCAGCAAGACAGATTGAAGCAGCAAGAAGAGTTATGACTCGATATACCAGAAAAGGTGGAAAAATTTGGATTAGAATCTTTCCGGACAAACCTATAACGGCCAGAGCTGCTGAAACAAGAATGGGTAAAGGTAAAGGTAACGTCGATCATTATGTCTCCCCAGTTATAAGAGGGAAAATATTATTTGAAATATCAGGAATTGATAAAGAAGAGGCTACTTTAGCTCTAAATTTGGCTTCGGACAAGTTGCCAATTAAAACATCAGTAGTAGAAAGGAAGTTATTTTAATGTCTAGTATAGATAGCATAAGAGATAAGAATGATAACGAATTACTTGAAGAGTTATCAAACATCAATAGAGATTTACTTGATTTAAGGTTTAAATTAGAAACTAAACAATTAGCTAATAGTAATGAAATTAAAAACCTAAAATTAGATAAATCAAGAATATTAACAGTTATTAACGAAAGAAAAATATTAAGGTCATAAAATGGGGAATCAAAAAATAAGAATCGGCGAAGTAGTAAGCAATAAAATGGATCAAACAGCCATTGTCAGTGTTACAAGAAAGTATAAGCACAAACTATATGGCAAATACATAAAAAGATCAAAAAAATATATTGCACATGACCCGGAAAACAAAACCAAAATCGGATCATTAGTTACTATCACAGAGATCCGCCCTCTATCCAAAACTAAACGCTGGCTTATTACAAATATAAATGAATAAAACATAAGGTAAAAAAATATGGCAAAAACATCTTCAGTAGCAAGAAATAACAAAAGAATTAAAATGGTTGAAAAATATTCAGCAAAAAGAGCTGAATTAAAATCTATAGCTAATAACACTGAGTTGAATAACGAAGAAAGAATGTTGGCTAGAAAAAAATTAGATAAATTACCACCAAATTCAAACCCAATAAGAGTTAGAAATAGATGTTTTGTTTCAGGACGATCAAGAGGTTTCATAAACTATTTTGGTCTTTCAAGAATTACTTTTAGAGAAATGGCACATAAAGGTTTATTACCTGGTGTGAAAAAATCTAGTTGGTAATAGAGGAGATATAATATGAACACAGATCCAATATCAGATTTTCTTACTAGGATTAGAAATGCTAATCTAGTTGGGAAAACTCAAGTTGAAGTACCTTATTCAAAAATTAAATCTAACATTTCTGAAATATTAAAAAAAGAAGGTCTAATAGATGATTTCAATGTTGCCGATCAAGATAAATTCAAAAAAATAAATCTTAAACTGTCATACAAAAATGAAGGTACTCCAAGAATAAATGGTTTAAGAAGAATTAGTAAACCAGGATTACGTGTCTATTCTAGAAAAGGCGAAGTACCAAGATATTTTGGCGGACTTGGAGTAACTATCGTATCAACATCAAATGGCATAATGACTCACAAACAAGCTTGGAAAGAACGTCTTGGTGGTGAAGTGATGTGCGTGGTATGGTAAAGGAGAATTAGAATGTCAAGAATAGGAATCAAGCCAATCATAATCCCTGAAAATGTTAATGTAGATATTGCTAAGAATAATCATGTGACAATTAAGGGGCCCAAGGGTGAATTGTCCAGTAATTTTAAAACCGATATCACTATAAAATTAGATGATTCAAAAATAATTGTTTCCAGAAAAAATGATGACAAAGAATCAAAATCTTTACATGGATTAACAAGAAGCTTGCTAAGTAATATGATCACAGGAGTTTCGGAAGGTTACATAAAGCAACTAGAGATGGTTGGTGTAGGTTACAGAGCTGAACAAAAAGGAAAAGCAATTAATTTAAGTGTTATGAAAAGCCATCAAGATGTAATAGAAGCACCTGAAGGTATAGAAATTAAAGTGGAAGACAATACCAAAATTTCAGTATCTGGAATAGATAAGCAGCAAGTCGGTCATGTTGCAGCTCTTATTAGAGCATCACGTCCGCCTAATCCTTATACAGGTAAAGGAGTAAGATATTTAGGTGAAGAAGTTACAATTAAACCAGGTAAAAGCGCTCGTGCAGAGACTTAAATCTAATATTTGATAAGAGGAAAACAAATTGAATAACTACAAAAAAAGACTAATAAGAAAAATTAGAACAAGAAAAAAAATTAGTGGAACAAGTGATAAACCTCGTCTTTCTGTTTTTAGAAGTCTAAATCATATTTATGCGCAAATAATCAATGACGAAAATGGGGAAACTCTACTTCAAGCGAATAGTAAAGAAGTAAAAGCAAAAAAAAGTGCAACAAAAACAGAAGTTGCTTTAGAAGTAGGAGTTTTGCTAGGACAAAGAGCTAAAGAAAAAAAAGTTAAAAAAATTGTTTTTGACAAAAATGGTTATAAATATCATGGAAGAATCAAAGCATTAGCTGATTCAGTAAGAAAAGAAGGAGTTCAATTTTAATGGTTACAAAAGAAAATTCAACAAATAGCAAAACTGCATTACCTATTCTAGAAAGAACAGTAAAAGTTTCTAGAGTAGCGAAAGTTATAAAAGGAGGTCGTACCTTAAGATTTGCTGTAACTGTTGTGGTTGGTAATGGCAATGGAGAATTCGGAATTGGAAATGGTAAATCAGCGAATGTTCCAGATGCAGTAAAGAAAGCTGTATCACAAGCAAAAAAATCGATGATCAAAGTGCCTTTAGTAAATGATACTATTCCTCATGAAGTAAAAACCAAATATTGTGGGAGTGTTGTTCTTCTTAAACCTGCACCAGATGGAACAGGAATCAAAGCAGGTGCTTCACTTAGAGCAGTAGCTGAAGTCTTGGGAGTAAAGAATATTGTTACTAAAATTTGGAGAAGCACAAATCCATCAAATGTTGTCAAAGCAGCCCATAAAGGATTAGAAAGCATGATTGATGTCAAAGCAGAAATGAGCGAAAGAGTCAATAAGAGCATGCCAAAAGAGGTTAAATCAGATGAGTAAAAACAATATTACAATTTCACTAATTAAAAGTCCTATAGGTAGTTCGTCAAAGCAACGTAAAATATTGGAAAGTTTAGGTATCAAAAAAATTAATAAAACTATATCTCATAAAAATACTCCCGAAATTCAGGGAATGATTAAAAAAGTTAAACATTTAATTAGTATTGAACATAATTAAGCACGGTGAAATATGCAATTTAATAATTTAGTTAACAAAGAAAAAAAACAAAGAAAAAGAGTTGGAAGAGGAAATGCTAGTGGGCATGGAACTTATTCAGGTAAAGGTTTAAAAGGACAGAAATCAAGGTCTGGATTTAGTCTGATTCCTGGATTTGAAGGTGGGCAATTAAGATTAATAAAAAAATTGGCAAAATTAAAAGGGTTTAAAAATTACAACAGAGTTGTAAATCAAACTGTTACCCTTGATCAAATTAACTCAATGACTACTGGGCAAGAAGTAAATAATAAAACTCTATTTGAATCAGGTATAATAGACGATCAAAATTCACCTGTAAAAATACTTAATGTAGGGCAATTAAATACAAAACGTAAAATTCATATTGCTAAAATTTCAGAAGCTGCGAAAAAATCTATTATCAAATCCGGATCTGAAATAATCGAATAAATATTATGACAAATAATAGATCAAGAAATACTTCAAATATGCCAAAACTAGTTGCTTCTTTGTTAGCAGCTGTACAAATTCCAGACTTAAGAAATAAAATATTCTTTACAATTTTTATGTTAATAATTTTTAGGTTTGTAGCTCATGTACCTGTACCAGGAGTTGACACACAAGCATTAAACCAAGCTTTTCAACAAAATGCCTTACTTGGCTTTCTAGATCTGTTTAGTGGCGGGGCCTTAAAAAACTTAAGTATTGCAGCACTAGGAGTTTATCCTTATATAACTGCTTCAATTGTTATTCAGATTCTAACCCCTGCAATACCGCAGTTGAAAGAAATGTCTCAAGAAGGAGAATTTGGAAGACAAAAAATAAATCAGATAACTCATTATATTATGATCCCAATTGCATTATTACAATCATGGGGGCAATTAACTCTGCTTAATCAAGCAGGTGTATTTGAAACTATTGATTTTGGTATGAATTTTATAACCCTAACTATAATGGTATCAATGGTTGCAGGTACAGTATTCTTAGTCTGGATAGGAGAATTGATTTCCGAAAGAGGCCTTGGAAATGGTGTGTCTTTAATAATTTTTGGCGGTATAGTAGCTAATTTACCCAATATGCTAGGTCAGGGCCTATACATGCAAAATGCTATGGGAAGCATTATTGTTTTAATTATATTTACAGCAATTATAATTTTTACTATTGTTTTATTTTCAGAAGCTCAAAGAAGAATTCCAATACAATACGGAAAAACAGTCATGAGAGGAGGGCAAGTCCAAAGACAGACAGGATCTAGTATTCTTCCGATAAAAGTTAATTCAGCAGGAATGATCCCGTTAATTTTTGCATTCTCAATTGTTATTCTACCTGCCACTATAGCCGGATTCTTTGTAAATCCACTTAGTGATAATTTTGGATCAAATTTAGCTAAATCAATTTCAGGATTTTTTGATCCAACCAATCTGCCCTACTGGATATTTGTATTCATATTAGTGGTTATATTTACTTTTTTCTATACTCTTGTAACTTTTCAACAACAAAATTTGTCAGAAAACCTTCAAAAACAAAGTGGGTTCATTCCTGGGATTAGACCAGGATTACCAACTCAAGAATATTTGAATAAAATTATTATTAGAATAACTTGGGCAGGAGCTTTGTTTCTTGGAGCAATTGCAATAGTTCCATTTTTTATAACCGGGTTAACTGGGATAAAATCATTAACATTAAGCAGTACAAGCTTACTAATCATGGTTGGTGTTGCATTAGACACTATGAGGCAATTGGAATCGCAATTGTTAATGAGAAACTATCAAGGATTCATGGATTAATTTATTATGAATATTATTTTAGTTGGTCCACCTGGAGCTGGAAAAGGAACTCAAGCAGAATTCATATCAAACAAATTTGACTTAAATAAAGTTTCCACTGGCGATTTATTCAGAGAAAACATTAAAAAGAACACAGAATTAGGCAGAAAGGCAAATGAATATGTTAATTCTGGCAAATTAGTTCCAGATCAAATAGTAACTGATATGATAAGTGATTGGTTATCATCCAACAATAATTGGCTATTAGACGGGTTTCCAAGAACAGTTAAGCAAGCAAAGTCTCTCGACGATATTTTAAGTTCNCAAAATAAAGTNCTNNATAGTGTTTTGTTGATTGATGTCCCNAATCNTCTTCTTGTTAANAGATTATTAGAACGGCAAAAAATAGAAAAAAGAACNGANGACGATCCGCAAACAATANAAGTTAGAATTGATACNTATGAACANGAAACTAGNCTTTTAATCGAATACTACAACGAACTTGGNTTACTTACAAAAATTAATGGATCNCAAAGTATTGNAGATGTTTCTGTAAATATCGAAAAAGAACTATTAAATATTAAAAAAAAAATAAACAATTAATCACTTGAGATATGAAGAGAAATATTATAGTATTATATCCTTGGTTTTTTATGNAGGATAACTAGTGATAGGATTAAACAGGCCTCAGGGTATAAACATAAAAAGTAAAAAAGAGTTAGATTTAATAAGAGAAGCAGGAAGAATGNTAAAAGAAGTTAAAAATATAATNAAACANAATATTNCTGAAGGNATAACTACNAAAGAGTTAGACAATATTGCTGAAAAAGAAATATACAAATTAGGTGGCAANCCTGGTTTTAANGGNTTATACGGCTTNCCNGGTACTATATGTTCTTCTTTTAATGAAGAAATAGTTCATGGAATNCCTGGNCCAAGAAAAATAAAAAATGGAGATATTCTTAGTGTNGATTGTGGTGTNATATATGAGCAATTTAATTCCGATAGTGCTTTCACTGTTAGTATNGGAGATGTTCCTGATAATATCGNATCACTTATATCTACTACATANGAAGCATTACAATTNGGAATAAAAAATGCTATCCCNGGTAATCATATAGGAGATATTGGACATTCTGTAGAATCATATTCTACTTCAAAAGGTTTTTCAGTAGTNAGAGAATATGTAGGNCATGGNATTGGTAAAAATTTACACGAAGATCCTCAAATTCCAAANTATGGTAANAANTCTACAGGTCCTAAAATAACNGAAGGNATGGCANTAGCTATAGAACCNATGCTAATTGAAGGTAAAGAACAAACAATAGTTGATCAAGATGGATGGACTGTAAAAACAGCTGANTCATCTATGTCTGCACATTTTGAAGATACNATAATTATTACAGAAAATNCNTTTGAAATAGTAACATCATAAAAAAAAGATAAATAAATAAAATGGCAAATACAAAAAAAGAAGTAATAGAAGTNGAAGGAATAATAAAAGAAGCATTACCAAACGCNTCTTTTAAGGTTGANCTAGCTAATGGTCATGAAGTACTAGCTTACATATCAGGGAAAATTCGTGTCCATTANATTAGAATTTTACCNGGCGATAGAGTATTAGTAGAATTATCNCCTTATGATTTAACAAGGGGAAGAGTAACTTACAGGTTCAAATGAGGAATTATAGATGGCATTANTATCAGGAGTAAATATACCAGATAATAAAAGAATTAATATATCTTTAAGATATATACAAGGAATAGGNCCTACTATTGCTGACTTAATTATTAATCAAGCNGGCATTACAGACAANCCAAAAGTAAAAGATTTNAATGACAACGANCTTGATAAGATCAGAGGGATAATTGATAACGGTGAAATNGTATCTGGNACNAGAACTATNAAAATAATTACTGAGGGAGATTTAAGAGTAGAAAAAAACTTAAATATTCGAAGATTAATTGATATNGGATCATATAAGGGNACAAGNCATCGAAAAAGCNTNCCTGTTAATGGNCAAAGAACNAAAACAAATGCTCGNACAAAACGNGGTAAAAAAGTNGCAGTAGCGAAAAGAGGAAGAGACNTAAATCAAAAAACATAATTCTAAANTAAGGTAAATATGACAACNAGAAANAGAACANGAAAAAAAACNAGACAAAACGTAGTATANGGAAGAGTATATGTACAAAGTACATTCAATAACACTCTTGTAACCGTAACTGACCGATCNGGGAATGTATTAGCNTGGAACAGTGGTGGAACCGAAGATTTTAAAGGNTCGAAAAANTCAACTGCATTTGCNGCTCAACTAGCAGCTCAAAAACTAGCNCAAAGAGCCAATGATTTTGGAATTCAAGAAGTAGAAATATTTGTNAAAGGNCCNGGTGCAGGAAGAGATTCTGCTATAAGAGCAATAAGTAATTCAGGNATCAAAGTTAAATCTATAAGAGATGTAACACCAGTNCCACATAATGGTTGNAGACCTCCNAAAAGAAGGAGAGTNTNACATGTCAAGATACACNGGNCCAAAATGTAGAAAATGTCGACAATACGGAATGGTATTGTGTACTAAACCTGCAAANAAATGTGCGTGGGAAAGNCGTAAATCACCACCTGGTGACAAATCNCCTTTATCTCAAAGAAGAAGACCATCTGAATANGGAATGCAATTAAAAGAAAANCAAAAAGCAAGNTTCATGTATGGTCTAGTAGAAAANCAATTTAGAAATTATTTTAAAAAAGCTATTTCAACTCCGGGAATTACAGGTGATAATCTNATGTCANTNNTAGAACAAAGATTAGACAATGTGGTTTACAGNTTAGGTTTTGCAGACAGTCGTCACCAAGCCAGACAAATTATTAANCACGGACATATACAAGTAGATGAACAAAAAGTNAATTCACCNTCTTATCANGTNAAGATTGGACAGAAAATTTCNTGGACNGAAAAATCAAAAAAATCTAAATTACAAAGTATCATNAAANCNGAGTCAGGTAAAAATGCNATAGTNCCTAACTGGCTNAAAGTTGATACNACAAAATTAGAAGGNGAAGCTGTNGCAAGTCCTAGCGCNGATGACTTTGACCCAAATATAGATAGGATGCAAATTATTGAATATTATTCAAGATAACAAAGTAAATATAATAACAAAAGGAGAAAATTATGGTAATGGATTACTCTATAGTTCCAGAACTTGAACCAGAATCAGATATTATTTTAGAAAAAATCAATTCTAAAATAACTACAGAAATATTAGAAGAAGATTANGGGAAATTTACTTTTGGTCCACTACCATTAGGGCAAGGGACTACNGTTGGAAACTCTTTAAGAAGAGTTCTNTACAGTTCTATAATTGGAACAGCTATTACTTGGGTGAAAATAGATGGAATTTTACATGAATATTCNACTATAGAAAACATAAAAGAAAGTGTTGAAGAACTTCTGNTAAATTTNAAATCNATAAGAATTAAATCAAAATCTGAAAGATCNGGAAANCTNAGGTTAGAAGTAGANGGNGAAGGTAAAGTNTCTGCATCTGATATTATGGCNTCNTCAGACTTTGAAATAGTTAATCCTGAGCTNCATTTAGCTACTCTAGATACAAAAAAATCAAAACTTTCAGTAGAATTCAATATNGAAAGAGGTGTNGGATACAAAGTTAAAAATATTGAAGAAAAAGAAACTACAATTGGAATNTTGCCTGTNGATGCTATTTTTAGNCCTATAAGAAAAGTTAATTTCACAGTTGAAAAAACAACTCAATCAGATTCAATTGAANTNGAAAANTTAAATATCGAAATATGGACAGACTCNACAAAAAATGCANTAGATTCTCTTAAGGAAGCTGCAAATGTTTTACTAAATCAATATATGATTCTAAGTAAAGCAACTGAAGAAAATCAAGATGAAAAAGATAATGAGTCAGAAATATGGAGACAATTGACACCTGAGCAATACAATACCACCATAGANCAATTAGATCTTTCATCNAGAACCCTTAATTGCTTAAAAAGAGCNAGCTTAGATACTGTAGGNCAAATCATAGAAACCAAAAGAGCTGATTTACTTAAAATAAGAAACTTTGGNGTAAAATCATTTAATGAATTAAATGANAAATTTGGAACTATGGGATTTTTACCNGAAGGATTTGTATGGGGAATCGANGAAGGTGATGAAATTNTAGATGAAGAAAATNAAGATCAACCAGNAGAGGATGAAAATACAGAGTAAAAATGAGACATAAACATAAAGGNAACAGATTATCAAGAAAATCAAGTCATAGGCTAAGTTTATTACAAAATCTTAGTTCTGATCTGATATTGCATGAATCAGTTGAAACNACNTTNGCTAAAGCAAAAGAACTNAAAAGATATGCTGAAAAAATGATCACAAAAGCAAAAGTNGATAGTGTTCATAATAGAAGATTAGTTATTTCNAAAATTGGATCTTCAGATGCATACAAAAAATTATTTGAAGATATCGGGAATAGATTTAAAGACAGAGANGGNGGTTATACNAGAATAATAAGAATACCAAGCTCTAATACNAAATCTAAATTCAAATCCTACTATCGTAAAGGTGATGGNGCTGAATTAGCAAGAATAGANTTANTACGTGATTCNAATCAANCANCAGATAANANNNCATCNGATNCAGATGATAATNCGANTAANGTNACAGATCCTAATAATGGCNCNGACTAANCAATTTGCTTTAATCTGCCAATACGACGGTACTTCATATCAAGGATTTCAGTCTCAAAGAAATCAAAATACCATTCAAGATAAAATAGAATTTTCATTNAATAAAATAACNAATGAGAAAATTCATATTGAATACGCAGGCAGAACAGATTCAGGAGTGCATGCAACTCATCAAGTAATTACTTTTAANACTAATTGGTCNCATGATATTATNGAGTTAGAAAANGCTATNAATGCTNACTTNCCTGAAGATATTTATNTNAGTGATATAAATGTNGTTCCAAATACATTTCATCCNAGGAAATCAGCAATTTCAAGAACATATGAATATAAGATTTTAAATTCNTATCATAATAATATATTTACAAGAAATTTAATTTATCACTACCCTAATAAATTAAANATANAAAANATCAANGAAGGATTAAAAATATTAGAAGGTAAGCATGANTANNCAAATTTTTGCAAAAAAGAAAGTCTNCCAGAAAATTCTATAAGNTANATATACTCTACTTCATTAGAAGTTAACNANGAAATATTATTGTTTAAATTCAANGGATCTAGTTTTCTTAGACATCAAATTAGGTTTATGGTTGGGTATCTNTTAGAAATTGGNAGAGATAAATATACATTAAATGACCTGAAATCACTACTTGATACCAAAAATAGAGCAAAATCTNTGATTAAACATAATGTCTCTCCTAGAGGTTTATGCTTAACTTTAGTAGAATATGATGGTTTTTCTTTTAAAAAAAATGNNANTGAATGAATAATAAAACTGAAAATTGGATACACTTAGATGCAGAAGGTAANACTTTAGGCAGNCTTAGCACAGATATCGCAAGATATTTGCAGGGAAAAGACAAAGTANACTATAGTCCNCACACATTAAGNTCTAACTTTGTTGTTATNACTAATGTTGATAAAATCACAGTAACTGGTAATAAANTAAAAGGAAAAGAANTATNTTCACATAGTGGNTATATGGGAGGANTAAAAAANGAANTGCTTGGNGANTTACTTGAAACAAATCCTAAAAAAGTTCTNCGTAATTCNGTTAAAGGAATGCTNCCTAAAAACAAATTAACNGATAAGTTAATAAATAGATTAAAAATATATGAAGGACAAAAACATCCTCATAANGCTCAAATAACAAANTAAGGATNAAAATGGNTGAACAAAAAAANTATCATTATGCTATAGGAAGAAGAAAAGGATCAGTAGCCCAAGTAAGGCTTTTTGATGTTAATGGAAATATAACGGTAAATAATAAGCCTATTGAAGAAATTTTTACAGTTCCAGAATCAGTAGAATATATTAAGCAACCATTGAATCTGACAAAAAAATCTATAAAAAATAATATTGAAATCAAAGTTAGTGGCGGTGGATTTTCAGGTCAATCAGGAGCTATCCGATTAGCCATTGCCAGAGCATTGATTAAACAAAATCCTGAAAACAGAAAAATACTAAAAGAAGCTGGCTATTTAACAAGAGATAGCAGAGTTAAAGAAAGTAAAAAATACGGATTAGTAAAAGCACGTAAAGCTAAACAATTTTCAAAGAGATAATAATTCTTTATTTTTTAGCAATAAAAAAATATCCACTCGGATACATTTCGCGATTATACTCAGCACTGTGAAATTTCTCATATAATTTATTAAGTAATAAACATATTGAAGATAAAATCAGTCTTAATAGAAATAATTTTTTTGGTAGTATCACATCATAAAACACAATAAATCGACCACCAATAGCTTCTATGTAAATATCTTTAAAACCTGCGTTATTTAACAAATCAAAAAGTGTTGCTTTACTGAATCTCCAATAATCTGTTGGTTGGTTGTGTATTGGGTATAAAAAAGGTACATAACCTACAAAAAAACCATCATTCCTAAGAACTTGAAAAATTTCCTGTATTGGGGCACCCGGATTTTGTATTAGTTCCAAAATATTGAAGGAACCAAAATTAGAAAGTGATTTATTTTTAAATGGAAGAGAATTAATATCAGCTAATATATTAGGAGTTCCAGAAATATCTATATAATAAAAAGATTTTTTATCTGTCTTCCACAGATCTTCATAGCTTGACTTGATTTCTCCACCAACATCGATAGTCAAACCATCGGCAAATTGAAAATCAGAAAGTTTTTGTCCCATTAAAATACGATGTATAGTATATTTTTGTTTAATACCTAATATAAAGTTAACTATTTTATTCATATTAATTAATTTGGATAAATTGAATAATATTTTCGTCAATATCCTCAAATGTGCAAATATAACCGCCCCACTCTTCACTATATGGTGGCTGAATAATTTTTATATTTAGTGATAATAATTTGTTATACCATTTATATATATCATCTACTGCAAAATTAATCATTATTCTATGTTTATCCTTAGATTTTCCGGAAATTCTGTCATGGGTACTAATAATAAATTTAAAATCACCAAAATGAAATGAAGCATGGGAATCATCAATATTATTAGGTTTAATCTCTAGGACATTTGAATAAAATTCGCACATTTTATTCAAATTTTGTGTTGATATAATTATTCCTGCAAACATGATTCAAATGGTATAGTAAAATAAATAAAATTTATATAGATATATAGTTTTCATTATACAAGGGGCTGTAGCTCAATTGGGAGAGCGCTTCAATGGCATTGAAGAGGTAGGGGGTTCGAATCCCCCCAGCTCCAAAATTAATATAGATTTTAAATTTATTTTTCCATGCAACCAGGACAGTCAGCTACCCAATGTTCCGGTGACACTTCAACAAGTACAGGTGTTGTATCCGAACAAGGTGTTTGTCCTTTCTTCATCGCACGTCTACCCTTGAACACACATCCTTCTGGGGGATTTAATGGACTAGGTACGTCACCTTCTAAGATAATTCTTTCACGTGTTTTTTCAATAGTAGGATCAGGTATTGGAATAGCTGAAAGAAGAGCACGTGTATAAGCGTGTATAGGGTTAAAATAAAGTTCATTTGCTGGAGCAATTTCAACAATGTGCCCCAAATACATCACAGCAATTCTATCACTTATATGTTTAACAACTGATAGATCATGAGCAATAAACAAATAAGTTAGTCCAAATTGTTCTTGCAAGTCTTCTAACAAGTTTACTACCTGCGCTTGAATTGATACATCAAGAGCAGAAACAGGTTCATCACATACAACAAAACTAGGATTTACAGCTAAAGCTCTAGCAATTCCAATTCTTTGTCTTTGTCCACCACTGAATTCATGAGGATATCGGTCAGCCATATAAGGACTTAATCCAACAACAGACAATAATTCAGCAACTTTATCTTGATATTCTTTCTTGTTACTAACTAATTTATGTACTTTTAAAGGTTCGCCAATGATATCACCAGCAGACATTCTAGGATTTAAAGATCCATAAGGGTCCTGGAAAATAATCTGAACTTCCTTCCTCATAGCTCTCATTTCATTTGCATTTAATTCGGTTAATTCCTGTCCATTAAATTGAACTTTACCTGCTGTAGGTTTATACAACTGTAAAACAGCTCTTCCCGTAGTTGTTTTACCACAACCACTTTCTCCTACCAAGCCCAAGGTTTCACCTTTTCTAACAAAAAAGCTTACATTATCTACTGCTTTAACTTGACCCACAGTACGCTGCATTATAACTCCAGAAGTCACAGGAAAATGCATTTTTAAATTTTCTACATTTACTAAAATATCAGCATTTTTTGTTGTTTTCTTCTTAGTTGTTTTTTTAGTTTTTGTTGTCATATTATTTCCCCTTTAATTTAGATTTAATTCTAACAGTATTTTTACTTTTCTATACAGCCTGGACAATTTGCAACCCAGTGTTCGGGTGATACTTCAACAAGATCTGTTGTAGCCTTAGAACAATCGTAGTCACCCATCATGGCACGCCTTGGCGAGAATGCGCATCCAGGGGGAGGTGCAATCAAATCAGGCGGTAATCCTTCAATAGTTTGTAGTCGTACGTGTTCTTCTGCATCTAATCTAGGTACAGATGCTAATAACCCTCTTGTGTAAGCATGAGTTGGATTGTGGAAAATTTCTTCTGCTGTTCCCTCTTCTATTATTTTCCCTGCATACATAACTAATACTCTATCAGCATATCTTGCAACAACTCCTAGGTTATGTGTAATGATAACCAATGCTGTTCCAAAATCTTTTGCTAAACCTTGCATTAATTCTAAAATCTGTGCCTGAATTGTTACATCCAATGCAGTAGTTGGTTCATCGGCAATAATTAACTTAGGATCACAACTAAGAGCTATAGCAATCATTACTCTCTGTCGCATTCCTCCACTAAATTGGTGAGGATAATCTTTAAGTCTTTGTCTTGCTTCAGGTATTCCTACCCTGTCAAGAAGCTCTTCAGCTTTATCTAATCCTGCTTCTCCTTTTAGTCCTTGATGTAATTCAAGAGTTTCAGTTAATTGTCTACCAATGGTTAGAACTGGATTCAATGAAGTCATAGGTTCCTGAAATACCATAGCAATTCGGTTTCCTCTAATTTCTCTCATTCGAGCTTCATTCATACTCACTAAATCTTCACCTTCAAATGTAACAGAACCATCTACGATTCTTCCTGGAGGATTTGGGATAATTTTCATAACAGACATGGCGCCAACGCTTTTTCCGCAGCCACTCTCTCCTACAATACCTACCACTTCACCTTCATGAACATTGTAAGTAATACCATCCACTGCTTTTACTACGCCATCTTGAGTAAAAAAGTGAGTCGTTAAATTTTTCACCTCTAAAAGAACTTTATCTTTACGAGTGGTTGTCTCTTTTGATTTTGATTTTGATTTTTTCGTAGTCATATATCCTCCAAATTCAGTATATTTTCTATGAATTCCTCTTTAAATTCCGATTATTTTAATTTATAAATTGGAAGGATTCAACCTATAGAGATAGTTATAATACAAACTATATGTTTATATTTGTTTTTTTTATCAATTTAACTATATTCCAATAGATATATCCGCTAATAAATCCTAATCCCCATGAAAAATGAATAATTGGGAATATAACGAATAATATTAATGAGCTAATAATATCAGATAATTTTTTTAATTTAAAATTAATAATCACTCCACAAAAAATAAATGCAGTATAAATTAAAAATAAGAAAATAAAATTTAATGAAAAGTAAGATAAAATCGCAATAAACAAGGATGAAATAAGCAACAAAGGTGGTGCAAACCATCTTAACTGCATTTCATCAGAATAGTCATTTAAAAATTTCGCTTTCCAAAATCCATATTTAAAAAATTGAGAAAACAATTTAGCTAAAGATTTTCGTACGATATAAGTTGCTTTTATTTTGTTTGATGCGATTATTTGACCTCCAATTTTTCTCAATCTGTAATTCAAATCAAAATCCTCTGATATTTTCAGTTTTTCATCAAAGCCCTCAAGTTTTATTAAAGATTTTTTCCACCATGCTCCCAACCAAACAGATTGAACATTTTCCAAATAATTATCAGACAATCTATATTTTGCATTACCCATTCCGAAAATAGTATTCATACCCATAGCTATTGCATTAGATACAATATTTTCACCATATGATTTTTGAAAAGGACCTACGTTTTGATAATCATTATCTGACAATAATTTTACAGATTCAGAAATATAATTTTTATCATATATTGCATGAGCATCTGCTCTTATAATAATATCGCCTTTTGATTTTTCAATTCCTATGTTTAAACCAGAAGACTGTATTTTATTCAAGTTCTTATAAATTTTAATATTATTGTTGTTTTCAATTATATTGTTAACTTTAGACACAGTAGAATCTGTACTCCCTCCATCTATAACAATAATTTCAAATAAATTTTGGGGATAAGTATTATTTAACAAAGTACTTATTGTATTTTCGATATAATTTTCTTCATTATATGTTGGAATTAATACTGAAACATAAAATTGATAATTTTTCATGATTAATAAAATATCCTTCCAAAATTATTTTTCAAATATAACATATGCTTTTTTGATAATGGATTTCGCCTGGATTGAATACTTTTACGTATTCCTAACTTGATTCCAACAAACCAATCTTTCAATCTAAATTTAATTATAGAAACTAATAAATAATAAATTGTCCAAATAAAAATATAACTAATTGCGTATAACAAACTTAAATTTTTATAAGCAGTTAAAATACGATTTGCAATAAATAAATTAAGAGAATTCAAATTATTATCATTATCATCAATTACTGATTTCCTTGGAAAATGATTAGCTTTAAATTCAGGATGAAAAATAAGCTCATAATTATGCCTTATAATATTGTATGAAAAATCTAATTCTTCATTCCCCCAAAGAAATAATTCGTCAAAATTTATATTTTTATCAAAAAGAGATTTTCTGCAAGCAAAAGCTGCGCCTATAAAATAGGAAACATAATTAACATTTTTTGTTAATGAAGAATCAAAGTAAGTATGATATTTATTAAAAGGAATTTGCTTTACAGACTTTTGATTTAAATTGACTGTATTTGACTCGCTATTAATATAATAATCAGAACTTAAAATTGCAGTAATATTAAATGCTATTAGTGCCAATTTAGTATTTGACTCAAATAATTCAAATAAAACACTAAGATTTAATTTTTTATCGATTTGAACATCGTCATCTAAAAATATGAGATACTTTCCATTAGCAAGGTTAGCTAGTTTATTTCTAACACTAGATATACCTAAAGAAGATTCGTTTTTATAATATTCTACAAATTTATATCCAGATACAACTGACGTATAATCTTTTGTTGAGCCATCATCTAAGACTAATATTTCATAGTCTATACCTTTCAAATTTAAATTACTGATAGCCAATATATTAGCTTCCAAATCATCAGGCCTATTTTTAGTTGGAATTAAAAAAGATAAAATCAATTGTCTCCTCTAAGTATTGAACAAATGTAAATATCTGTCTGCAACTTCTGGTGTGTAAAATCTGTTTAAGAATAATTTTGATTTTTTTAATTTCAGAATCATTTCTTTTTTATTTTTTAAAGCATATATCATTGACTGTGATAATTGATTACAGTCATCAGGTTTGACTAAAAGACCATATTCACCGTTTTGAATAGTATCAGCAGGGCCAGAATCACAATCTGTAGTTATCACAGGACAACCAACGCCCATTGCCTCAATTAATACATGTCCGGGGCCTTCCCATCTAGAATTCATTACAAACAAGTCGCTATTCTTAATGTATTTATAAGGATTTCTTTTATATCCAAGAAATTTAACTGAATCATCTAACTCCAATTCCTTTTTTAGATTATTCAGCAAATAAAAATCTTCGCCATCTCCAATAATTATTAATCTAGCAGATGAGTCAATTTCAATTACATTCCGAAATGACTTAATTAAATTATCAAAGTTTTTCTGATAAGTTAACCTCCCAACAGCAATAATTTTTTTTAATTTTTTATCTGCATACCACTCATCTATTATTTCTTCATTACTTTGAGTAATAATACTTTGATCAAGAACTGCATTACTAATAACATTGTAGTGTATATTTTTTGAAATTTTGTATTTTTTATCTAAATAATTTTTCATACTTTCATTTGGAATTACACACTTAACATTTTTAATCAATTTTGAAAAAAACAAATTCATAGTAAATAAATTTGATCTTGGTAGACCTTGTATTGAAAACACTATTGTATTTTTAAATCTTACTAAGAAAAAAATTATAAGAGGGAAAATCGGGAAAAGACCTAATAGATAAGAACTACTTTTGTTTTTAAATAAATATATTAAGAATGGTATAGTTGAAAAAATAATTGCTAATATCATAGTGATTTTCCAATGAAAAAATCTGTTTTTCAATATGCTAAACAAGTTCCTATTTATTAGATATACTTTATCCAAATCATCTGAAGTGTGCCTATCATTCCATTCATCACCAATAATTAGTAGCTTAATTTTATGACCCTTGGAAGATAAATTATGGGCTATTTTGTAATAATTTAAATCTGTTCCTGCAGTACCATACTGAGGAGATATGATAGAAATAAATTTATTTTTCATCTATAACTTCTTGAACTAATTTAACAAATTGTTTTGAAACTGATTTAGAATCAAACAGTAACAAATGATCTTTCAATGATTTATCTTCATAGTCATTATTATTTTTTTTAATTAAATTTTCACATAAATAATTTGTAAATTGTGATTTTGAGTTAATATCTACAAGTTTTCCATATTTACCATTGCTTAACACTTCTGAAACACCTCCAGGAGAATTATATGAAATAACATTTAATCCAAAATGTAATGCTTCAATAATACTATTACCTAGTCCTTCAAATTTTGAAGTTGACAAATAGATATCACATTTAGACAAATACTTATACGGATTATTTTTTAAGCCTAAAAATTCTATCTTTGTAGTCAGATCCAACAAATTCACTTTTTCTTTAAGTTGTGAGAGATATGAGCCTTCTCCAATAATTAATAATTTGAATTTTTTTTCTGTATTTAAAGATGAAATGATATCAATCATATCAGAAATGTTCTTTTCATAAGAAATTCTCGAAACTGTCACTAAATACACACAGTCTTTTTCAAACTCATAGTCATTAATTTTGGCGACAGATAAATCATCAATTTTTTTACTTAAAACAGGATTATAAATCACTGTTGAGCTTACTCCTTTTGTTAGCTTATCTAATTCATACTTTGTTCCATAAGAATTGCAAATTATATGATCAGCATTGGAATATAGAAATTTAATTAATATTTTTAATACAATTCTTTTAAAAAAAGATATGTTTTTCAAATTCTCATTGACTGGTACTCTTTCTGATAAAATTAATTTGTTTTTATATCCGGCAAATAAGCATGCAATTATCACAATTATGTTTGCATAAAATTGTGAACAAATTATTAAGTGTGGGTTCTCATTTTTAATATAATTAACCAAATCAAAAATGACTTGAGACATTTTGGGTTTATCAAATGATTTTATATTGATATCGTTTCTATCTTTGAATTTAGAATCAAGAAAAGTATTAGTTCTAAAATCAACATCGTATCCTATGTTTATCAACTCATTTGTAAGAGTAATATTTGAATTCTCTACTCCTCCAAAATAAAAATTAGGGATAAAATTTAATATTTTTTTCTTATTCATATATACAATTTAAATCATAAATAAATAATAGTATATTTATATAGAGTTTAATTATTGATTTTAAAATAATTTAGTAAGAATTACTTTCTCCTCCGTCAATTGCAATTGAAGCACCATTAATCAATGAAGACAGATCTGAAGATATAAACGAAACTAAATTAGCAATCTCTTCTGGTTTACCTAATCTTCCGATTGGGCAATGTTCATTAATGAATTGAGCATATTTTTCTGGTTGTTCAGTTCGCATACTACTCCATCCAGTATCTTCAATTTCAATAGCTCCAGGAGCTATTGAATTAAAAGTAATTCCTTTTGAAACATAAAGTTTATTTTTTGAAAGATTTTTCATAAGAACTGTTTGAGACATTTTAGCCACATTAAACCAAGGTCTTCCAGCAGATTCTTTAGCATGAGAGGAAGTAATAGTGATAACTCTGCCCCAATTTTGGCTCATCATATAGGGTAAAAAATACTCTGTCATAATTCTGGTTAATTCGAAATTTTTATAAAACACTTGTTCCCATACTTCTTGTTTAGTATTTAATATGTCTTCATTGCCCCATCTTCCTCCTCCGCCTAAATTATTTATTAATATATCGACTTGACCTAAATTAGATTGAATTTCATTTAATAGAGGTTCCAAATTTCTATTTTCCAAAATATCAAATTGCATACCAAATATTTTTTTTGATTTGTATTTTTTTTGAAACTCACTTTTAGTTGATTCAACATTAGATTTAGTTCGTCCAAAAAAACCCACATTAGAACCATGGTCCAACAATGATTTTACAATTGCCTTGCCTATTCCGTGAGATCCTCCGGTAACTAAAGCAGTTTTATTTGCCAAATTATAATTAAGATTGTCCATATATTTTAAATATTCCTATACTATTTTTATAATCTCATACAAATAGTATACTAATTATCTGTATTTAAAATAATATTAATTAAGGATTGATATGAAATATATAGTGACAGGTGCAGCCGGGTTTATCGGATACCACACTGCAAAACAAATACTTGAGAATGGAGATAGTGTTATTGCAATAGACAATATCAATGATTTCTATGATACAAAATTAAAAATGAAACGCATACATTCTCTTGAAAATTACAATGATTTTTCTCTTGAAAATATCGACCTAACTAGCAAAAGTAATGTATTAAATTTAAATAAAAAAGTATCAAATATTAATGCAATCATCCATCTTGCAGCATTTGCAGGAGTGAGAACTAGTATTATTGATCCCTGGGCATATCAAGATAATAATGTTAATGCAACATTGAATTTACTAGAATTATGTAAAGCTAACAATATAAAAAATTTCACATTAGCTTCTACTTCAAGTGTATATGGAGATAACAAAAACATACCCACCAAAGAAACTGACATTTCGTCTTTCCCATTATCTCCCTATGCTGCTAGCAAAATATCTGCAGAATTATTAACGTACACGTACCACTATCACTTTAATATAAATGCTGCTGTTTTAAGATTTTTTACTGTATATGGTTCATTTGGAAGACCAGATATGGTTATATTCAAATTTTTAAAATCAATCATTGACGATGATCCGATCACAATTTATGGAGATGGTGAACAAACAAGAGATTTCACTTATGTGTCAGATGTTGCAAATGCACTAATTAAATCAACAAATTCTAAAGGATACGAAATATATAATGTGGGTGGAGGAAATGCTATCACCGTAAATGAACTTGTTAGTGTTATTGAAAAATTTCTCAACAAAAAAGCAAGAATAAAATATATTGATCGAGATCCTTCTGATATAGAACACAGTTTGGCAGATATATCTAAAATTCAAAGTCTATTAAATTGGACACCTAAATATAATATAGAATCAGGAGTTAAAAAAACTGGAGAATGGTTTTTAGATAATTTGGATTTCATATCTTCGATAAAACTTCAAGATTAGTTTATTCTGTAATAAATTTAATGTTATATTTTGAAGTATACGTACTTGTTCTATAACGGTTTTTAATATTTTCAATTAACTCGGGATTATTTTGGGGTTGCAGGTCAATTTTTTCAATTTCATAATATTGTTCAAAGTTTAATTTTTTATCTGTATTAAATCTTTCAATTTCATTTAATTGAAATTGATTTCCTTTTATACTTTCAGGTAATGTCTTTACATCTACTAAAAATACGATATCATTTCTTCCTGAAATTATAGCTTCAGTTTCCAAAGTTATGACGTGTTCAATTATAAAATTTTCTGATAAATTTGCAATTAATGTTGAGCCTGGATCTATTTTGTCATAAATAAAAGTATTGATTTCTTTCCATTGGATCAGCTCACTTCTATTAGCTGCTAAGTTCACAAACAAAACATCTGTAATTGGCACAATAATAAATAAAACAGTAACTAGTTTAAGTAATTTGAATCTCAAATTTGAAAAATTAAAAAATTTAACTAAGAAAAAAATCGATAATAGCGTAAACAATGCTAATGCTGACAATATTAAATTAAAATTGTATAACCAGTATAAACAAGGAATAGTCGCAATTGTAGAAATTATAATTGATTGATTAATTTTTATGGCGTGTTTATAAAATTTAAACATAAATATAAAAAACATAATATTAAGCATATTTATTGGAACTGCATATCTTCTTTGAATTAATCCAAATTCATAAATAACAAAAAAGTAAATCACAAATGTGAAAGTATAAAAAATAAGTAACATAATTTTAAAGTTACGATTACTATCATTTTTAGAAATAATCAGAATATCAACAATCAAAAATAAAAGCGAAAATATTAATATTGGAAAATAAATAAAATATAAATTACTAAAATACAATGGAAATTGTAATTTTATATAATCTATAAAGAAAAGTAAGAAATCAGGTCGGTTCACAACTAAATTTAATAAATAACTGTTACTCAAATCAATACTAAGAAAATAGATGAATATAAATAACAAGTAGTTTAAATTCATAATGAAAAATAGTTTGTTATTTGTAATAAATTTCAAAATGTAATTTTTGAATGAATAACTTTTGATTTCATTAGATGAATACATTCTGAACAACACAATTAATGAGGCTCCTATTAAAAATGTTTCTTTAAAAAAAAGAGCGATAATAAAACTAAAAACTGCCAAATAATAATGAGTGTTTATTTTGGACAATGAATAGTAACAAGCAATAGAATAAAATAAAAAACCTGTAGATTCTGCTTTATTCCAATCAGTCCAAATTGAGGCTGGATCTAAGATTAAAAAATAAATAAGTATAAATAAAAACACGTGTGGCAAGTTAAATCTAATGAAAATTTTATGCCAAAGAAATACTGAAACAGACATCGATAGAACTGGTATTAATCTCCAAATAAAACTTATCTCAGGAGAAATTTTTGCTAATATCCAATATTGACTTAAATTAAGAAAACTTGCTCTTCCATAAAACAAAGATAATGATTTTACACTTTCAAATATATTACCAGGAACTATTCCAGCAGACTCGTAATAATAAGGCAAGGCCAGGTTATTATCATTAGAAAAAATCAAAAACATCCACGAAGTATCAAATCCTAAAGGTAAGTTTAGAAATGGGAAAACATATACCATCGTAGTTAATACAAAATAACTAAATAGTAATAAAAAATCGTTTTTTGAAATAGTAATCATTTACTTATTGCTGAATTTTTAGATTTCAAATTTAATAATAATATTGCAATGCAACCTAAGATAATATTACTTACAAATATCAAAGCATGTACTGTGGTAGCATAGACAAAAGAAATATTTTGATCATCAGTCCATAATAATAATCCAAACATCATTGAGACATGAAATGTTCCAATAGACGACGGGGTCACGGGAAAAATACTTGCTAAATTTGAAAGTAATATAGAAAAAATTAATATTTTAATTGGTATATTAATATCAAAGCCAGATGCAATCGTCAAAAATAAACAAAGTATCAAAAACCAATAAATCAACGTCAACAAAAAATTTCTAAAAAATTTTTTGTAATCACTAACCAAGTTCTTCAATATCATCGATACTTTTAACAAATAATCTAATATTTTAGACGGTATAGAATCAATTTTAAGGTCTGCTTTTTGTTTAATAAAAGCAAGAAATTTAGAAATGTAAGGCAACGAAAAAACTATACATAAAGAAACAAAAAACATTACTATTAAAATAAAGTAAGTATTTTCATTAATTAAATCTATATTTAAATTATTTGAATAAAGTTCGGGTAAAAATAACAAAATAATTGCAAAACAAAACAAAACAAAAACAAAATCTAAATATTGAGCAAAAAGTACTGTAGATGTAATTTTAGAATATTCTTTCATTAAATATTTCTTACTAATTAGTATTTTGAACATATCTCCCATTCTCATAGGAGCCAAAGAATTTACAGCAAAGCCTACAAAAGTAATCAAAATATAATTCTTTGATTTGTTTATTGCAATTTCAGAAGAAATATTAGCCCATCTAAATCCATGGACAATATACATCAAGGTTATAATAAAAAAAGAAGGGATAATCATTTTAAAATCAAAGTCGTTAAAAAAAGATTTTGAAATTTGTAAATCAACATTTCTAAATGCAAAAAACATCAATATCAATGACAAAATCAAAGACGAAAATAATATTTTAGTTTTACCCTTATTCATACTTTAAATATAATCATATTTGAATAGGATATCTATTCAAGTTAGGGTATTGTTTTTTATAGTCTTCGAATTTTGAAATCATGCAATCTTCTAAATTGTTTTCAGTCAAAGCAGGATTATAAACACCTTTTTCGTTAATAAAAGTACCAATGTATCCTTCTTTGATTTTACTTAAAGATGAAATAAGTATCCTTTGTTCATATTCATTAATTCTATCGTTTATATTTTCTAAAGAATCACTAGTATTAACAGGTATTTCAAGAGATTCAATAATTTCTCCCAAATCTATATTTTGGTCTATAAAATGTGATGTGACAGCCTGTTTTTGATTCCTCAATATCGCCCATTGCATTGTATTCAAACCTCTATTTTCAGGAATAAAACCATGATGAATATTTAAAATTCCTCTTTTAAAAAGTTTGATTATATTATTTGACAAAATTCTAGCTCCGAGTATTATTCCTACATCGGGTTGTACTCTTTTAATATAATCAACAGAGTCATCAGAATTATGTTCCGCTCTAAAATAAGGTATATCAAGTGATTCACATAAATATTTAGTTGATTTAAGATCTTTAAAATTAGACTTAAATCGAATTTTGTTTTGAGGTAAATTCAATTTTTTAAATGGTTGTGAAATAACTACATCAGGCCTAATTTCGTTTGATAAAAGGTTATTTATTCCTACATTGGTTTTAACATGTGGGAAATCATAAGCAAATACTATTATACGCATAACAAATCTATTCCATTTTATTTGCTGAATTTATCATTTCTAATGCAAATGATAATGATTTCAAACCTTCCCTACCATCAACAGAAAATTCACTGTTATTTTTAACAGCTGAAATAAATTCATCTAATTCTATTTTCAATGGTTCATCTCTTTTAAAACTCAATTTGGTCATCTTGCCTTCACTTGATCCTTTTAAAATATTCATAGTACCCCAATCTAAATCGTTATAATTATTTTCATACAAATTCAAATCTTGTGTAATAAAATTTATAGTTGCCAAACCTTCAGAACCAATAATCAACATTTCTCGAATTTTAATTGGAGAAACCCAATTAACATTAATATTTGCAATTTTATTATTCGGGAATGTTAAAATTGAGCTTCCTAAATCTTCATGTTTATTAGAACTATTAACTGTCTTAGATCTTGAGTAAATATTAATAGGATCTTCTTCAAATAAATATCTCAAAATATCAATATCATGAGTAGCCAAGTCTAAAAATACTCCAGTATCTAATTTCCTATTTGGGTTTGGCCCCATTCTATTAACATTAATTTGATAAATCTCGCCTAGAACATGTTCGTTCAATATTTTTTTTGTTTCTGTAACTACAGGATTAAATCTCTCAATGTGACCTACTCCTAAAATTACTTTTGACTTATCAGATAAATTGATAAGTTTTTCAGCATCAGAAACAAGATTTGTAATAGGCTTTTCAACTAAAACATTGATTTTTTTAGATATAAGTTTTTGTGCAACATCAAAATGGGAACCTGTTGGAACACAAATAGATACAATGTCCAGCCCAAGATCTAAAATTTCATCAACATTCGAATACAATGAAGGATTAGAATTCATAAAAGAATTTATATTAGATTTTTCAGCATCACAAATAGCAATCAAATCAACATCATGATGATCATTGTATATTCTTGCATGGTTAAAACCCATGTAACCATAACCAACAACTGCAGCTCTTAATTTATTCATATTTAAAATCCATTATTTTTTCAAGTTTTTTCTAAGATAATACAAATTTACAATTACTTCAAAAGCTCTTGATAATATTCCTGTTCTAGGTGATCTTACCTCTTTAACGCTAACACCTATCTCGTTTATTTTATGCCCTGTTTTATAAATTCTATAAATTAATTCCTCGTCAAAAACCAAAGATTTAGAGATAGTTTGTTTTTCATATTTTTGTGCTATTTCAGTATTATACAATTTTAGACCATGGGTATCTTTAAATGGCATACTAATAAAAAATGAAAGAATAAAATTGTATGCCAAAGTTCCTAGTTTCCTATACTTGGGTCTATTATCACCAGATCCTATTCTTTTAGATCCTATGATAAGATCATAATTGTGAGAAATAGACATAGCTGTATTTAAAAAATTTAAATCTATAAAATCTATAGAAAAATTAACAGTATATTTTTTAGATGACAATCTTATCCCTTCTCTTAAAGCATTGCCATAGTTAGGCTCTTTTAGATGAACTGTTTTAATATTAGGAAAACGAGATTCTAAACTTTTTGCAATTTTGTATGTATTGTCTATACTGCCATTTTCAATAATTAAAATTTCAAAATCGCTTGAAAATTTTTGTAAAGAATAATACAAATTTTCAATTGTATCGTTTAAAATTTTTTCTTCGTTATAAACCGGAACTATAACGGACAAAGAGTGTTTAAATTTACTCATTAAAAAACTCATTTATAGAGCTAATAACAAAATCGAGGTCATCAACTGTGAGTTTTGGATGTACAGGTAAAGATAAAACATTTTTTGAATTCAAATCAGAGTTCAATAACTCCGAATCTATTATCGAATTGTCTCTTACATGGTCAAAATGACTAACTGGATTTGGATAATACACAACTGTTTGAATATTTTTGGAATCTAGGAAATCTTGCAACTTATCTCTATTTTCATGATCAGTTCTAATCGTATATTGATTGTAAGCATGGAAATATTTTTCATTGGAGAATGGAATTTCAACATATTTACTCAGTGCTCTATCGTAAATTCTTGCATTTTTTATTCTTAAACCAAGCATCAAATCCAGTTTTTCAAGCTGAGATATACCGATTGCTGCCTGCAGTTCGGTCATTCTAAAGTTATAACCCAATGCAATATAATCATATCTTGATTTCCCCATGCCATGGTTACGTATTAATAATAATTTTTCATATAAATTTTCATTATCAGTACATACCATTCCTCCTTCACCTGTAGTTATATTTTTTGTTGGATAAAAGGAAAAACATCCGGCACCAAAACTGCCAACTTTTTTATTTTCAAATTCTGCTCCCAATGACTGGCAAGCATCTTCAATAATCATAAGATTATATTTTTTTGATATTTTTTCAATTACAGACATATCGCATGATAATCCATACAAATGAACAGGCATAATTGCTTTGGTATTTTTAGTAATATGCTTTTCGATTTTTGTTACGTCAATATTGTTTGTAATCGTATTTATATCAACGAGTACAGGTTTAGCACCTACTGATAATATTGAGTTTATTGTGGCAACAAATGTAAATCCAGTAGTGATAACTTCATCGCCTTTTCCTATGCCATTAGCTAAAAGTGCCATTTGTAAAGCCGTTGTACCGGATGAAGTGGCAACAGAATATTTAACACCTAAATATTTTGAAAATTCTTCTTCAAAATATTTAACTTTTTCACCTTGAGCTAATTGTCCTGATTTTAAAACATTTTCAACTGCTTTTATTTCATTTTCGTCTATATAAGGCTGAGATATATTTATCATTATTATACTTTGGTTATTATCTTTAATAATTATAATACTAAAATATTTTATTAGCTAAATTAAAAAGAAAGCATTATTGAAACTTAACGTTTTCTAAACAAAATACCTATATTATTTTCCTGTAAAATTAATGATAATAAATCTGTGCTAAATAATAAATGAGATATGAACAACATATTAATAGAAAAAATTAATAAAAAAGAGGCTGAAATTTGTGTGATTGGATTAGGTTACATAGGATTACCTCTGTCTTTGTCTTTTGCAAATTGTGGTTTTAAAGTACTAGGCATAGATATTGACAAACAAAAAATCGAAAATCTTAACCAGCAAATCTCATACATATCTGACATAAGTAATGAGGATCTTAAAAATACAATTTCAAATCAAAAAATAGAATTCACATCAGATTATCATAATATAACTTCGTGTGATGCTATAATAATTTGTGTACCCACCCCTCTAAATAAGACTAAAGATCCTGATATCTCATATATAGTTGCGGTAGCAGAAGAAATTGCCAAATATGATATTTCTAATAAACTTATATCCTTAGAAAGCACAGTTTATCCGGGGGCCACAGAAGAAATAATCCTACCCATACTTTCACAAAATTCTAAATTTAATGTAGGTAAAGATTTCAATGTTATTTTTTCTCCAGAAAGAATTGATCCTGGACAAAAAAATTGGGATTTGAAAAATACTCCCAAAGTAATTGGGGGAATAACAAAAGAATGTGGAGAACTAGGCATGAATCTCTATAACTGTGTCAGTGAAAAAATAGTACAAGTATCATCTACACGTGCAGCAGAAATGACAAAACTATTAGAAAACACATTTAGAGCAGCAAATATTGGTTTAATTAACGAAATGGCAATATTATGCCAAAAATTAGACTTAGATATATGGGAAGTAATTGAAGCTGCGAAAACTAAACCCTATGGATATATGCCATTTTATCCAGGGCCAGGTCTTGGTGGACATTGTATTCCTGTAGACCCTAGATATTTAGAATGGAAATTAGAAACACTTAACTCTGAATCTAAATACATAAAATTATCCGAGGAAATTAATTTTTCGATGCCACAATACGTTGTAGACAGAGCAAAAGAAATAATTAGCAAAAATAAACTAGAAAATAAAATAACCATAATTGGGGCAACTTATAAAAAAGATGTCTCTGATATAAGGGAATCTCCAGCGATAGATATAATGCAGATACTTCATGATGAAAAAATACCTTTTAACTACAATGATCCATACATACATGAAATAAAACTATCTAACAAAACTTACTATTCTGAATCTATAAACAATTTGAATAATAATCAAATTTTAGGGATTATAGTTACAGATCACTCATCTTATAATTGGTCCGAATTATCTGAAAATTTCAAATTCATTTTTGATACCCGAAACGCTCTTAGAAATTTTAACAAGCAAGATGTGAATATATTCAAACTGTAAAAGCAATGCAAAAAATAAGTTCGAATCAAAAATTTATTCCAAATTTTAAAGAATTATTACAATACAAAGATTTGTTATATTTCTTAGTGCTAAAAGATATAAAATCAAGATATGCTCAATCCATCATAGGCGTTGGATGGGCAATAATACAACCAGTGTTTTTCATGATAATATTCACTATTATATTTGGCAGGTTAGCAAAAATAGAATCAGAAGGTCTTCCTTATGCCATATTCAGTTTTTGCGCATTAGTACCTTGGACATTTTTTGCAAATGGTGTAACTGATTCTACAAATAGTTTAACATCAAATATTGGAATGATAACAAAAATTTACATACCAAGAATATTATTACCATTGTCAGCAATCATAGGAAAAAGTATTGATTTTTTAATTGCATTTATAATTCTAATTATTCTGCTCATTTATTACCAAATCAATCCAGGTATAAAAGTATTATATGTATTCCCTTTTATTCTACTTTTAAGTATATCTGCTTTAAGTGTTGGTACGATACTAACAACACTAGCAGTCCAATATAGAGATATAAAATACGCACTTCCTTTTGGCATACAAATTCTTATGTACGCATCACCAATAGCTTTTAGCTCGTCTATGATCCCTGAAAATTATAGATTTATATACGCAATTAATCCAATGGTAAGTGTTATAGAAGGTTTTAGATATTCCTTTTTAGGAACAGGAGTTTTAAGTGTTGAAATGATTATATCAAGTTCACTATCTTCGGTATTTATACTTGTACTTTCCTTAATCTATTTTACAAAAACCGAAAAATCATTTGCGGATGTTGCTTGATGAATGAAACTGTAATTAATACAACAAATATATCGAAAAGATATGTTATAGGAAATAAAAACTCTAAGCCAAATACATTAGCCGGAGAAATAATCAACTTTTTAAATACTCCCATAAGAAATTTTAAAAAACTGAGAAGCCTAACTAATAACAAAAATAATACAACTACAATTTGGGCGCTAAAAAATATTAATGTTCAAATAAAAGAAAAAGAAATAATAGGAATTATTGGATCTAATGGATCGGGTAAAAGTACGCTCCTTAAAATACTTAGTAAAATCACAACTCCGACTAGTGGCGAAGCATTTATAAAAGGTAAGGTTGGAAGCCTTCTGGAAGTAGGTACAGGTTTTCACGACGAGCTGACTGGAAGGGAAAACATATATTTAAACGGTACTATACTAGGTATGAATAAAAAACAAATAAATAATAATATTGACAACATAATTAATTTTTCTGGAGTGAAAGAATTTATTGATACTCCAGTAAAAAGATACTCAAGTGGCATGAGAGTCAGATTAGCCTTTTCTGTTGCTGCTTATCTCGAACCAGAAATATTAATTATTGATGAAGTTTTAGCAGTAGGAGACGCAAGTTTTCAAAAAAAATGCTTGGGAAAAATGGATGATGTAGCCAAATCAGGTAGAACTGTATTGTTTGTAAGTCACAACATGGAAGCAATAATGTCATTATGCACTAGAGTAATTTGGATAGATAAAGGTGAAATAATTCGTGATGGAAATCCAACATCAGTAGTAAATGAATACTTAGAAACAACAAGTACGCTATCTAATACAAACATAAATTTAGAAAAGATATCACAAAGAGGTGGGGACGGATCAATCAAGTTCACAAATCTAAAAATAATGAATAGTAAAATGATTGAAAAATCACAATTCAATGTTGGTGAAAAATTAAATCTTTTAATATCATTGAAATCAATCGAAAAAGGATTAATTAACTCAAATCTAGCTATTAAAGTAATTATCAAAAATCAGAATAATAGCAATGTATTAAATTTTAATAATGAATCCGCAGGTAAGCAAATTAATCTTTTAGAAGGAACAAATAATATATTATTCACAATACCTAAGCTTCCATTAGGTCAAGGAATTTATTCCATAAGCTTAGAGGCATGGGCAAATGGAGGGAAATCTGACACAGTGGGTAATATATGCGTATTTGAAACAATTCCCGGAGATTTTAATGGATTAGGAATTCCAAACTTAGATCACACTTTGTTCTATGCAAATTCTATATGGGAACAAGAATAATGGAAGCAATTATTTTGGCAGGAGGACAAGGAACTAGAATGCAAAAAATCGAGCATAAAATACCTAAAGTAATGCTAGAAATCAATGATAGACCATTTTTATATTGGATAATAAAACAACTTCAAGCAAACAAAGTAAATAAAATAATTTTATGCCTTGGGATTAAACACGAGCAAATTACAAAATCATTTGACAAGTATAATTTTGAAAATATTGAAATAAGCTACTTTATTGAAGATCAGCAGTTAGGTACAGGAGGCGCTTTAATCAAAGTGCTTAATTTAATTAAAAACAATAATTTCATTTTTATGAATGGAGATTCAATTTTCAACATTCCAATTCAAAAGCTTTTCAAAGAGCATACAAAAAATCAAAATGATCTAACATATTCCATAAAAAAATTACAATTACAAAATACAGAATATGGTGGGATTTCTATAAAAAAGAACGGTGAAATTGTATCTCATAAAATGGGAGCTAATTCAAAAAACAAACTTATAGATGCGGGGCTAAGAGTTATAAGTAAGAAAGCGATTGATAAAATAATAAAACAGTCACAAAACAAATATCCAATTTCTTTTGAAAATGATATTGCTCCAGAATTAATAAAAAATCATAAAGTCAGAGGATTAGTATATGATTTTGATTTTTTTGATATAGGTAACCCTGAATCATACAAGTATACAAAAACAAATTTTGCTAAAATAAAAAATCAGATGTATTGCTATGAATAAAAACAAACTAAAAGCTCAAGTCGAGAATTATATAAAAGAGTCCAACTCTGTATCTTCAAATACAGCAAAAATTGCTCAAGAAAAAATTGTTGAGGCTTCATTCCTTATATCTAAAACCCTTAAATCAGGGAATAAAATTATGATTTGTGGAAATGGAGGTAGCGCCTCAGATGCAGGTCACTTGGCAGCAGAATTTACTAACAAATTTTCCAACAGTATCGTTCGAAAAGGAATGGCTGCTATATCCTTAAGTTCGGATAGTACATTCATTACTGCACACTCAAATGACTTTAGCTTTGATACTATTTTCTCCAGGCAAATAGAATCCATAGGCCAAAAAGATGATGTTTTAATATTAATAACTACAAGTGGTAAGTCAAAAAATATAATTAAAGCAATTAATCAAGCTAATAATATGAATATTAATACAATATTACTTACAGGTAATAATAATCATCTAAATGAACTTACTACATTAACTGTCAATATTGAAAGTGATGATACACAACACATCCAAGAATCAATGCTTAAAATTGAACATTTATTAATACATTTCGTTGAACAAATTATCTACAACTAATGAAAATACAATTACCAAAACATTTAAAGAAAATCAGAGAATCAGTTTATACAGCTGATGATTTAATTGATTTTGAAAATGAAGTAAAAGAACATTACGAAAATGGAGAAATAAAAGCTCCAATTCATTTGTCAAAAGGAAATGAAAATCAATTGATAGAAATATTTAAATATATATCTGAAGACGACTGGGTTTTTTCTAGTTGGAGAAATCATTACCATGCCCTACTGCATGGCGTAAACAAGCAAAGTTTACTTAAAGATATAATATCAGGACGCAGTATGAATACTAATTCAATCAATCCTAAATTTTACTCTTCTTCAATAGTAGGTGGAATAATACCTATTGCAACTGGAGTAGCTCAATCAATTAAAATCCAAAATAAAAAAAATAAAGTGTGGTGCTTCATTGGAGATATGACATACGAAACTGGAATATTTCATGAAAGTTATAAATTTTCAAGAAATTTCGAACTTCCTTTAGAATTTATTGTGGAAGACAATACACTGAGCACCAACACGCCAACTAAAGAAACTTGGGGAATCAAAAATTTAACTATTCCTAAAGATATAATTTATTACAAGTATGAGCGAGATTATCCTCATCATGGAACAGGGAATTGGGTGCTGTTTTAATGAATTATTTGGAATCTTTAATTTATTCAATGGAATGGCTTGGTAAAAAAACTGATACTGTTTTTTTAGGCCAATCAGTTAAGTATAGTGGCAATGCTATTTATAACACATTAAAAACAGTCCCAGACGAAAAAAAACTAGAAACACCTGTATTTGAAGATTTGCAAATGGGATTATCAATAGGAATGGCCCTAGATGGATTTGTTCCTATTACATGCTACCCAAGATTTGATTTTCTAATATTAGCTTGTAATCAACTAATAAACCATTTAGATAAAATAAGACAAATGTCTAAAAATCAGATGACACCAAGAGTTATAATTCGAACTTCGATAGGATCAAAAAATCCATTAGATGGGGGAGTTCAACATACTCAAGATTACACAGAGGTTTTTAAGCTAATGTGCTCAGAAATAGACGTGGTAATGCTAGACGACCCGAAAGATATTTTTCCTAAGTTTCAAAAAGCATATGAAAGAAAAGATTCTAAATCTACTCTATTAATTGAGCATGGTGATTATTATAATGAAAAATAAATTCAATCTGCGGAGATAGTATGAAAGTTTTGATTACAGGCATTACAGGAAATGTGGGCAGTCACCTTGCAGATTATATTTTAGAAAACGAATCATCAGTAGAACTATACGGGATTGCTCGATGGAGAAGCCCTTTAGACAACATACAACATATAAAAGACAAGATAAATTTAGTTCTTGCTGATTTAAATGACTTGAATTCTATGATTAAAGCTATGGAATCCATTAAACCTGATATTGTTTTTCATTTAGCAGCTCAATCATTTGTACAATTTAGCTTTGCTGCACCAGCTGAAACTTTAAATACAAATATAATTGGAACATCAAATTTATTAGAATCTATTAGAGTTACAAAGTTAAATCCTAAAATACATATTTGCAGCTCATCTGAAGTATATGGGCAAGTTGAACAAGATGAAATTCCTATTACAGAAACCAACCCATTCAGACCTGCAAGTCCCTATGCAGTTTCTAAAGTTGCAGAAGATATGCTTGGTTATCAATACTACCTTTCCTATAATATGCATATAGTTAGAACAAGAATGTTCACGCATACTGGTCCAAGAAGAGGTGACGTATTTGCAGAAAGTTGGTTTGCAAAACAAATAGCATTAGTTGAACACAATGTGATTTCCAATCCTATAAAAGTAGGCAATCTAGACAGTATAAGAACGATTATGGATGTCAGAGATGCGGTTCGAGCTTATTGGGTTATGATGCAAAAATCTGAACCAGGTGAAGTTTACAATATAGGTGGAGATACAACAGTGTCTATAGAAGACATTTTAAATAAACTTATTGAATATTCAAATACAACAATAAAATTCGAAACTGACCCCTCTTTATTGAGACCCTCAGATGTAACTTTACAAATACCAAGTACTGATAAATTCAAGAAACTAACTGGGTGGGAGCCTAAGATCAGTTATGAGGATACTCTTTTAGATTTATTAAATTACCATAGATTAAAATTACAATGATAATATCAAGAACTCCATACAGAATATCCTTTTTTGGAGGAGGAACAGATTACCCAGATTGGTACCTTAAAAATGGTGGGAGTGTTCTTTCATCCACAATAAATAAGTATTGCTATATTACTGCGAAATATTCAACGAATTTAAATGAAACTCACCATAAAATTATTTGGACACATATTGAAAATGTATATTCATTCAAAGATATTTTACATCCTGCTGTAAGAGAAGGACTGCAGCAATTAAATTTAGATGAGTCAAAAGGGCTAGAAATATACCATAGCGGTGATCTGCCTGCTCGAACAGGTATAGGAAGTAGTTCTTCTTTTTGCGTGGGTCTGATCAACACTCTTTCAAATCTAGTGGAAAACCCTCTGAACAAGATGGATTTAGCACTTAAAGCTATCGAATTAGAGCAAGATATATTAAACGAAAAAGTTGGTTCTCAAGATCAAGTTGCAGCATCCTTTGGGGGATTAAATAAAATAATCTTTAATACAAATGGTTCTATAGAAGTAAAAAAAATAGATGTTTCTGACGAAGCTATAAAAACACTAAACAATAATATAGCTTTGTATTACACAGGAACAAGAATAGGAAGAAATTCCTCTGATGTCATATCTGATATGGTCAGTAACTTTGATTCTAATATCTCTCTTCTAACAGAATTAGAAAGTTTTGTTGACGAAGGGATAGCTTTGTTAAAAAAATCAGATATTACTAATTTTGGCAAATTGCTCAATGAATCATGGAAAATCAAGAAATCTTTAGGGAAAGAAATATCNAATAAANAAATAAATGATATATATGATANTGCAATGAATAATGGAGCTTATGGAGGTAAAATTTTAGGNGCAGGTGGAGCTGGATTTATAATGTTTGTAGTTCCAGAATCAAATAAAAAAACACTTAGAAGTGCATTAAACAGATATAGTGAAGTTTCTTTTGAATTTGAAAATACTGGCAGTTCTATTATTTTAAATTCTAAATAATACAATTATGAAAATAATTAATAAAACAGTCTACAAAAACAAATGGTTTCAAGTAATTAACAAAAAGTATAAAAACGAAAAAAAGAATTACTATGTTTTAAATATTCCTGATAGCTCNGTTATTCTGCCTATCACAAAAAANAATGAATTTATTATAATCAAGCAATTCAGAGAAAGTTTAGATAATTATAGTCTGGAATTACCAGCAGGTTTTATTGATGAANATGAAACTCCACAACAAGCAGCTGAAAGAGAATTATTTGAAGAAACAGGATATNTCTCAAAAGAATTTATTTACCTTGGCATAGGCAGGTTAATGATAAATCGTACTAATTCTGTCCAGCATCTTTTTGCTGCAAAAAACATTAATCAAAAATCTAAACCAAAAGAAAATATAGANGTTTTAAAAATTAGCCAATCAAAATTATATGATATGATCTCAGAAGATAAGTTNGTTCAATTATCTGGGCAAGGATTAATACTTAAATACTTAATACAAAACAAATCAATATGACATACAAGTTTAATCAAGAATTAACAAATTTAATATCAAACAAAAAAATTATTATCACTGGAGGAACTGGGTTGATCGGCAGGCAAGTAGTAGATTTACTTTCTGAATTCAATTGTAAAATAACATCCGTATCTATGGACAAACTTAAACTAAATAATAAATGTGAATATATTTATGGCGACTTAACAGATTTTGATTTTTGTAAAAAAATAACACAAGGATTTGATATAGCTATACATACAGCAGGAATTAAAGGATCTGTTGATGTGACAAAAAAGAAACCTGCTAGTTTTTTTGTACCTATGCTTTTAATGAATACCAATTTTTTAGAAGCTTGCAGGATCAACAAATTAAAACATGTAACATTTACAAGTTCTATTGGAGCTTATAGTGCTAGTGAAATATTTATAGAGAGTGATGAATTAGATTTAAATCCTCCAATGGATTCTTANCCTGGATGGGCAAAAAGAATGGCAGAAATGCAAATAAAAGCCTACAAAATACAATATAACATTGATTCATTTTCAATAGTAAGACCAGCCAATGTATATGGACCAGGAGATAATTTTGATCCNAATAATGCNATGGTAATTCCTTCTCTAATAAATAAAATCATCAGGGGAGATAATCCTGTGAAAATNTGGGGAGATGGGAAAGCAGTTAGAGATTTTATATANAGTAAAGATGTAGCTTANGGAATCCTCTTATCTTTAATAAGCAAAAACAAATTTTCTTANTATAATTTNGGTAGCGGAATTGGAATAACAATAAAAGAATTAGTTGAAACATTAAATGAAATTATTGATTTTAATTATGAATATGATGTGTCTAAACCTTCTGGAGCACCAAAAAGAATTATGGACGTTAGTAAATCAAAAACAGATTTGAATTTCACACCTAAAACTACCCTATTTAATGGACTTGAAGAAACTATTAATTGGTTTAGTAAAAATAAAGAAGACTATTTACATAAACAAAATTATTTTCTAGATGAATAAATTTAAAGTAGAAAAAACAAAATTATCTAAGGTNTTAAAAATCACTCCNCCTACGATTTTCAATGATTTNAGAGGAAGTTATATAGAAACATATAATGAATTNATATATAACCAAAANGNGATCAAAACAAAATTTATACAAGATGACATATCGACTTCAAAACAAAATGTATTAAGAGGTATCCATGGTGANAATAAAACATGGAAACTTGTTTCTTGTTTATATGGAAGTTTTTATCTTGTTGTAGTCAATTGGGACAAAGATTCAAGTGAATACCAACAATGGATTTCATTTGAAATGGATGCTTCAGATCCATTTCAAATATTAATTCCTCCAAAATTTGGGAATGGACATCTTGTGACTTCAAAAGAGGCAATATTTCATTATAAACAATCTACTTTATATGATAGAGATTCCCAATTCACNATTCATTGGANNGATCCAAAATTAAATATTAAATGGCCAATAAAATCGCCNATACTTTCCAAAAGAGATAAAAATGAATAATACTTTATTGAATAAAAATATTTTAGTATTAGGAGGAAGTGGGTTTGTTGGTTCAAATCTATTGAATAAATTAACAAAAATATCNAAAAATCTAACAGCGACATACAACTCTAATAAGCCNAATTATCAACATGAAGATATTAATTGGATAAAAATCAATCTGACAAAATCAACACAATACAAAAATTTAATGGAAAACAAGGATGTAGTTTTCATATGCTCAGCTTACACAAAAGGAGCTTCTGTTATTGTAAATTCTCCAATGGATTTAGTTACACCAAATATTGTTATGAATTCTTATATTTTAGAAAATTGCTATAAATATGGGGTGAAAAAAGTAGTATTTATAAGCAGTTCTGTAGTTTATCCTGATATCGAAGAAAGCTTAGTTGAATCATACGCATATGAAGGAAATCCTCCCGAAGTATATTTTCCTGTGGCATGGATGAAGAGNTACTCAGAAATTTTATGCAAAACTTACAGCACCAAAATTAACAATGGTTTCTCAAGCTTGGTAATCAGACCTTCTAACCTTTATGGGCCTTATGACAATTTTCATCCTAAAGAATCTCATGTGATTCCATCTTTAATTAGAAGAGTTGTAAATAAAGAAACCCCTTTCAAAATTTGGGGNAATGGAGAAGATAGCAGAGACTTTATTTATATTGACGATTTTATAGAAGGGGTTATTAATGCAACAAATCTTGATGAACAATTTATGGATATCAATCTTACCACAGCAAGTAATAGTACAATAAATGAAATTCTTGAAAATATATTTGAAATAGAAAATTATTATCCNGATGTAATATACGACTTAAGCCAACCTCAAACTATTAAAAAGAGGCTACTAAATAATGACAAAGCAAAATCTGTAATTGAATTCAAAATAAATACTACAATAAAGTCTGGATTAGAAAAAACAATAAATTGGTATAGAGAAAATGAGCAAAATTAATCTAACTAAAACAATTAGCTTTATTTTAGTTACAAAAGACAGACCAGANTTAGCGCTTCAGGCAATAGACAAAATTAAAAATATCATAACTGAAAAAGATGAATTGATATTAGTTAATGGAGGAAAGGATGATATTAATCATCCTTTAATTACTAAAACAATAAAAGAGAATGATAACAGCCCTGGCCATGCAATAAATAAAGGTATGATGGCTGCNAGTGGTAAATATATTCGTACAGTATCAGATGATGACACAATTAGAAAAAAACAATTTTATGACGCAATTAAAGTATTAGATGAAAATTTATCANTAGATTTTTTAGTTTGNGGAGGNGTAAGAGAAAGAGTTGATGAAATATACCCATTTTATATACCTAANGGAGCAAATTACGGACAAAATATAAATGATATTGCGAAATACGGAGCATGCGGGCAGGGATTTATATTTAGAACAAGTTCATTACCTTTAATAGGTTTACACCCAGTTGGATTAGCATCAGACNTAGAATATGTAATGCAAGCAATATCTAATGGTGGAACAGTCAAATTTTGCAGGATAAACTTATTTCATCACCCAATTCATGAGGACAGTGTGACAATAAAACAAAAAACTGAATGGCAAAAAGATTTGTTTAATATTTACTCCAAATANGGGATAAATACTAATGAAAATTCATTTGTTAAAAATATATTAGTAAACGTTGCNAAAAAAATATTNCCAACAATATATGCTAATCGGCAAAAGAAATATAGTAAAAGAATATTTAATGCAGATTTGCTAAATGANAATTCGCCTTTATGGGATAAAGGATTTAGTTAAAACAGTATTTCATTTATCTTTGNAATCATGTCGTTATAATCATCAAATTTGACGCATTCCATTCTGTTTTTTATATAATAATCATGGAGCTTNCCTGTCGCNAAAACATAATCAGAACTTAATGAAGAATTTAGATCAGTTAAGCTATCCCCAAAATATATAATTTTAGAATATTGTTTTTTATGATATTGCGTGTAATTATTTTTAAATTCTGATCGAATAACCTTACCTTGAGGATCAAAATATTTAATCTCAATTCCATCATTTACAAATTCAGAAGACCCTGAATGCAAAGATAAATTGTCAGAATCTATTCCTAGCGTTTTCAAAGAAGATTTTATATAAAAATCAACTCCACTACTTACAATTTTATAATCTATTTTTTGATCTTGTATGTAATTATAAAATTCTAAAAAACCAGACCGGAATTGCACATTTTTCTGCACAAATTTATCCAATTCAGTTTCAGAATAATTTAAATATCTAAAACTATAAATGTTACTCTCTTCAACAGAAATTTTTCCAAGCCTATAATTTTTATATATAGANTCCCAATCACTTGGCCCNAATTTGTCATGAATTTGCTCACTAACATTCCCAANGGTTATTGTATTATCAAAATCTGATTGTATTAATAAGGGTTTTTTATTACTCATAATTTAGACAATATAGTATGAGCCAAATCTTCAGCTGTTAATTTATGATAATGCAATGCATCTAAGTTAGACCCGTTAACNGGGATTTCTGAAATGCCCACGTTTATAATAGATTTATTATTTACCTGGGTATTTATGTAACTTCCCATACCAGTAAATACCATATGATCTTCAACAGTAAATATGTGATCAATTCCNGTTGTAACATTATAAAACCACTCTTTGTCAACATAATTCAACCAAGGAAGATTAATCACTTTTNCATTTATGTTTTTCTTGATTAACAATTTAGAAGCTTTAATACATTCATTTAACATGTATGGATTATATGTAAATAAAGCTATGTCTACTCCATCTTCAACAACATAACCTTGCCCATAAATTAGCTTCGTTTCAGAATTCATGTATGGCATTTCTTCAAAAGGTATACTAGTTAATCTTATAAAAGTACTTTTTGAAGAAATATTAAGTGCATAATCAAATACATTGGTGAGATCATNCAATGATCCNGGGTGAAAAACATCCATATTTGGGATATTNCCCATTAATCCTATGTCTCTGACACTTTGATGGGAATGTCCTGGTCCAGATGGTAGNAGCCCGCAAAGTCCAGAAACATAAATTATTTTAGATTTTTCAGTTGCATTATTATATATTTGCTCATTTGCNCTAGTTGTTAAAAATGATCCAAACGAATGTACAATAGGAATAAAATCTTCTAAAGCCATAGTCCCTGCCTGAGAAACCATATCCTGTTCTGAAATACCNCATTCAATATATTTTGATGGATAAGACTTTTTAAATTTAGTTAATCCGTGATCTTTCATAAGATCACCATCCATAATTATAATTTTTTCATTATTTGCGTGTTTTAACAATAAATTGGAATAATGATCTATAAAACTAATATTATTTTTGTTTGTCATTTCATTTTTTTCAGAATATGTTTCAAAAATAATACCGGATTCTCCAAAATCAGATAATTTCGNATTTAATAATACAGTTANTTCATTTAGTGCAAAAGAATACTCTTCGTGATTTAATGCCCCACTATGATACGGGTATTCATAATCTGGTTCTTGAATTTTCATATCTGCATGCATAAACGAAACTCCATAACCTTTTATAGTGTTAGCAATGATTACTTTTGGTTTGTCTTTTACCGATTTAAAATTTTCCATTGTTGAAGATATTTGGAGAAAATTGTGTCCATCAATTTCTTCTACAATGCACCCAAAAGATTCAAATTTTGCTTTCAGATCTCCGTTAGACGAAGTTAAATCTACCCAATTATCAGATTGAATCTTATTATTGTCAATAATTATATATATTTCTCCCATAGATTCATTACTTGCAGATCTTAACGATTCCCAAATTTGGCCTTCTTGTAACTCGCCATCTCCAAGTAAAACAATAACATTTCTATTTACATTCTGTAATCTGGCCGAATTGATAAATCCTTTAGCTTTTGAAATTCCCATACCCAAAGATCCTGTATTAGTTATTATTCCTGGGGTTTCTATATCTGGATGTCCAGGTAATCCGTTCAACATTCTTAAATTATGAATTGTGTCAAAATCAATTAAATCAAAAATACTCATAATTGAATAAATTCCAGGAGCATCATGACCTTTTGAAGAAAAAAACAAATCTTCATTCTTAGCATTTGTTATTTGAAAGTTTAAAAAAATATAACTCAATAAATCCATACTGCTAAATGATGTGCCTATATGGCCCGATCCTGCTTTATTGATCATATACAATGTGTTAATTCTTGAAATCAAAGAAATTAATTCTGCTTTTTGCAATTTACTAACTTCAATAGACAAGATTCTTATCAGTTCATGTTTGGGAATATAACTTAATTTATTAATCATTAATATTTTCTTGTGTTTTATAAGGTTTTATTTTAATTTCAGGTAAAGATGCTAATTGATTTTGAATTATTGTTTCAGCAACCAGCCAGTCAATTTGGTTGTTAACATCTATACCTTCAAAATCTTCAGTAAAAAATGGTGCGATCGTATTTCCTGAAATAGTCTTATATTCATATACAGAACTTTTTTTTACTATTTCCAAACTAGCATTCTGAACGAAAATTTCAGGTAAAGAAGAATATTGCATACTATGAAAAGGTTGATTATATTTATTAGATTTTGTGTTTTGATTAATTATAGGATTTATAAATTTCCCATCATAATCCCACATTTTATAAGGATGCTGGCCACATAGTTCAACTGCCCTCAATGAGTCAATATCATCTTTGTTCAAAATAAATTCGTTCCATGCTCTTTTCAAAGTAGATTCATTTCTAAAAGGACTTGTTGGCCTTAAAATAGAAACATATGAATAATTTAACTTTAATTCATCAAGTTTATTCAATGTGAAATATAACCAATCAAAATCTGGGGAATTATCTGTTGCATATTCTGCAGGTCTTAAAAAAGGTATTTCAGCACCATAATACTTAGATATATCAGCAATCTCATGCGAATCAGTTGATACAACTACAGAATCAAAAATATTCGAATTTAAAGCTGAACAAATAGTATATGAAATCAAAGGGTGATTTGCTAAATATTTAATATTTTTATTTGCGATTCTTTTTGAACCTGATCTTGCTGGAATCAAAGCTATAACTCCATCATTTACCATGCACTAAATCCTCCGTCAATAACTATATCTGCACCAGTTACATAGCTGGAACTATCAGATAATAAAAAAATTAAAGCTCCGCTAAAATCATTAGTGTTTGCCATTCTTCCCATTGGTACTTTGTGGATATATTTTTTAACAAATTCTTTATCTTGATTATTATACACTCCACCTAAAGTCATAGTATTAACCCTAACATTATTTTTAGCCCAATAAGTGGCTAGGTATTTTGTTAAGTTTGCTAGCCCTGACTTAGAAGCTCCATATGCAAATGGTTTAAAAAATTTTTCTCCGCTATTGTCGATATGTGAATACAATCTTTGATCAGGAGACAAATTTCCATACAAAGAATTAATATTAATTATAGATCCAGAATTATTTTTGGCCATTTCTGATCCGATTATTTGTGAGCAGTAATAAGATCCTTTCAAATTTACTTCCATAATGTTATCCCAATCACTATCAGAAAAATTTTCAAAGCTTACATTAGATTGAGCATTTGAATTGGGAGGAGAATCAAGTCCTGCATTGTTAATTAATCCAAAAGGGCTTCCCCAATCTTGTTTCAAAGTTTCTAAACAAGATTGGATTTGATCCTTTTTAGTAATATCAATTTTGAAATATCGCAAGTTACTATTTGATTGTTTTTCGTCAGCTAAAATATCTAAAACAACCACTTTCGCTTCACAATCTATTAACGTATTAGTAAATTCTGTTCCTAAGTTACCAGAACCTCCAGTGACTACAATGATCTTATCTTTTAGTGAGAAAATATCTTCCATAATTATTACCGATTATAAATTATAAGTTAATGGTGGAATTTTGATCCTTTCAAAATAATCAATTACTTCTCGAACAGCGCCATTTCCTCCAGAATTTTTTGTAACATATACCGAAGATAATTTTTTATTTAGTTCATCAAATACGTCACTACTAGAATCAGGAACAATAATTGGCATCCCAACATGTAATAAACATTCCATATCATTAATATCATTGCCTATAAAAGCAATGTCATCTAAATTTATGTGCTTTGTCTTTGGGTGAGTACCTAAGTCTTTAAGTTTATCGCCTGATGTATGATGATCAATTTTGATTTTCTCACATCTTTTAGTGACAGTAGGATTTGTTTCACTTGAAAAAACAATATAGGGAACTTTATTTAGTTCAAAATTTTGCCTTCTATTTGCTTTAGAAATACCCATACTGTCATACTTGGAGTTCTTGATAATTTCCTTTCCATCTTCGGTTGTATAAACACTATTATCTGTAAAAACGCCGTCAAAATCAAAAACAACAATTTTAATTTTTTTTGCAATAGATTCCATCTGTTTAGATCCAAACATTTTGAAATTTTTACTATTTAACAAATTTTCATTCATATGCTAACTAACATGGTCTGTATGTAAATTTTCATCTTTGGATATAGACACATTAATTTTTTTCCCTATAAAAAGATCTATATCATGAGGTGGTGTTCCATCACCTGGTATTTTAATAGCTATATCATTTTTTTCTAAAACAGTACCTTTATTTAAATCACGAGAAGCCACTAATTTTTTTCTTAGCTTAAACATTGCGGGTTTTTCATTCTCAAGTAATTTTTTTTCTCCATCACCCATTGCTGATTTTGTTCTATTTAAATCTCTAACTAATTTTTTTAATCCAACAGGCTCTAAAGAAAAAGGTTGATCAGTTCCTTTCATTGATCTGTTTAGAGTAAAATGCTTTTCGATTATTCTTGCGCCTAATACGTATCCAACTAAAGCTAAGGCTATTCCACTCTGATGATCTGAAAGTCCAATTATATTATCTCCAAACTCATCCATATAAGTATTAATTACAGATAGATTCATATCGGAAGGATCAGCAGGATATACAGAGCTACATTGAAGTATGGAAATTTGGTTTTTATATTTGCTAACTTTATCATAAGCTCTTTTAACATCTTCTAAGCTTGATCCTCCTGTACTGATAATCATAGGCTTACCAGTAGATGCAATATACTCTAAAAATGGAGTGTTAATAATATCAGCTGATGCAGTTTTATATGCCGGCAAATCAAATTTTTCAAGAAAATCTACACTGGCAAAATCAAAAGGAGTAGCAAAAAACATAATCTGATTTGATTTTGCAAATTCAATCAAATGGCTATATTCGTCATATCCAAATTCCAAATACTCTCTATGCTCTCCATAAGTTTGTGCAAAACTATTTGAGTTTACATATGGCATATCAAACATTGTTTTTGTAAAAAGCTCTTGATTGTTTCTTTTCTGAAATTTAACAGCACTAGCTCCTGCTTCTTTAGCTGACAAAATCATCTTCTCAGCAATATCTACTTTACCCATATGATTTGCTCCGATTTCTGCAACCACAAAGCAGTCAGAGTTTTGATTTATTTCATTTCCATCTATTACAAATTTTCGTCCCATTATTTTCCTTCTTACGTATATACTTATTTTATAAATCTAACATACTTAACATAATACATATTAGGGTGTTTTTATATTAAAAAAATTTTTTAACCCATTGCCTTGAATCCGTTTGCCAATTTCCTATAATTGTGACTAAAACTGAAAAAAAAATTATTTTCATATCCAAACATAAAGATTGATTTTTAATATATAACAAATCATATCTTAATTTATTTTTGGGCAAAGTATCATAAGACCCTAATAATTGCGCTAATCCTGTTAGTCCTTGAGGAGCATTTAATCTTTTTTCATAAGGAAGATTTCTTTTTAAAAATTTTTTATATAATTCAGGTCTTTCTGGCCTGGGGCCCACAATACTTATATCACCTCTTAGAATATTAATTAACTGAGGAATTTCATCAATAGCATATTTACGTATAAATTTTCCGGTTTTTGTTAATCTTGGGTCATCCTCTTTTGATGCCCATATTGCTCCAGTTTGTTGTTCAGCATTCTTAATCATAGATCTAAATTTAAATAATTTAAATTTTTTTTTATTTTTGGCATATCTATCCTGTGTATAAAATATTGGATAACCGTCTTCAAAAAACAAGAAAATTACTACTACTAAAATGACAATTAACAAAATTGGCATTAATAAAGTAAAACCTATAATCAGAAAACTTAAATCTATTGATCTTTTAATCATATATTAACCATTATTCGTATTAATCTAAGATACAAATGTTAATAAATTATTAAAGATAACATACCAAAGCCTTTATTGGCATTCAAACTTATTGTAGCCTAATATAGTTTAAAAATAGATATATAAGAAATATGTCCGATAAGAAGCAATTTAAATTAACTAAATATACAAAATCAGGTGGCTGAGGTTCTAAATTCTCAATTGAAGATTTAGGTAAAATCTTGAGCTTATTTAATTTGGAAAACAAAAATCCAAATATTCTTGTGGATTCTTCTCATAAGGATGATGCTGCTGTGTATAAATTGAATGAAAATCAATGTTTGGTACTGACTGTTGATTTTTTTCCTCCAAATGTTGATGATCCGTTTACATATGGAGAAATAGTTGCATCAAATTCAATGAGTGATATATATGCAATGGGGGTTGATCCAGTAATTGGCTTAAATATTGCAGCATTTCCAAAAACATTCCCAAAAACAGTCATACAAGATATACTTCGTGGATCACAGTCCAAATGCGATGAAGCGGGGCTAAGTATAATTGGCGGGCATACTATTTATGATTCCGAACCAAAATACGGAATTGCAGCGATAGGTATCACAAATTGCAATCAAGTAATCACCAATAATAGTGCAAAAGAAAATCAAGCAATAATATTAACCAAACCACTTGGAACAGGAATAGTAAACAATCTAATTATGGATGACAAATCAAATGTAGATAGCAATATAATCAAAGATGCTGTCGAATCTATGTCTATGTTAAATAAATATGCAAAAGATATTATGGTTAAATATGGAGCTAGTTCATGCGTTGACATAACAGGCTACGGGCTGCTTGGTCATATGTATAACCTTGCATTAAATAGCAATATTAACTGTAATATTAATATAAAATCTGTACCTGTGATAAATAATTTAGATGATTATATAAATTCAAATATTTCTAGTGGTACAAAGTCAAATATAGAATTTCTAAATAACAAATTAAATTCATTTAACAAATTAGATAATAAACAAAAAATCATTTTCAGTGACCCTCAAACTTCTGGCGGATTGCTATTTACCGTAGACAAATCAAAATCAACAGATGTCATAAAGGAACTTAGCGCAAAACATAGCAAAGCTTCTTTAATTGGGGAAACAGAAAAATTAACAAACAATGAATTCATTAAATTTAGCTAAATAATGTATATTCAAAAAATACAAGATTTTATTCTATATAGCCTTTCGAAAACATATCAAAATGTCGATTTGAAAACCATAGAAAACGACGGTCCAATAGTTCAAAAATCACCAGATTCAATCAAATCTGACTTTGGATCTAGCTTGGCATTAAGATTAGCTAAATTATTAAAAAAACCACCAATAGAAATAGCAAACAATTTAAGTACATTTTTAAATAAAAACAAACCTGATTTTATAGATGAAATAACAGTATTAAAACCTGGGTATATAAATTTTTCTATAAATAAAAAAGATATTGCTTCAAAATTAAAAAATATAGCTTTAGAAGTGAATACTTTGAAAAAACATTTTGATAAACAAAGTGAAACAATTCAAATTGAATTTGTAAGTGCGAATCCGACTGGGCCTTTGCATGTAGGCCACATAAGGGGAGCTGTTTATGGAAGCGCTCTTTCTAAAGTGCTGAGTTTTTACGGATATAATATGAAAAATGAATACTATGTTAATGATGCTGGAAATCAAATCACAGAATTTGGTGAAAGTATATTAAATAAAATATTAAAATCCAATAAAGATGATACTTCGGATTCTTACAAAGGCGAATATATATTAGATTTGGCAAATGATATACAAAAAGAATTAAATTTAAATTCAAAAAACTTAACTAAAGAAGTAACTAAAATTGGAATAAATAAAATGCTAACTTCAATAAAAAATGATTTGTCTAAATTGAACGTTAAATTTGATGAATGGTTTCATGAAAGTCAATTGTTTAAAGACAAAACTTTAGATGAAGTAATTAAAAAATTAAATGAAAAAGAATTTATTTCACAAAAAGAAGGTGCCACTTGGTTTTTGTCAAAAAAATTAGGTGATGACAGAGATAATGTATTAATAAAAAAAGATTCATCACATACATATTTCTTTTCAGACATTGCAAATCATTATAATAAATTTTTTATTAGAAATTTTAATAAGGTTATAAATATTTGGGGCGCTGATCATCAAGGTCATATAAAAAGAACTAAATTAGCAATGGAATCACTTGGAGTAGAGTCTGAAAATTTGATAATTAAAATTTCACAAATGGTTACAATAAAAAAAGGTACCGAAATTGTTAAAATTTCAAAAAGATCAGGTGAATACGTTACACTTAGTGAAATAGTGGAAGAAGTTGGAAGTGATGCTTGCAGATATTTCTTTTTGTCAAAATCTCCTGATACACAGTTAACATTTGATATTGAATTAGCAAAAAGCCAAAATTCAAGCAATCCAATATTTTACATACAGTATGCTCATGCAAGATTAATAAAATTACTAGAAAGCGCAAAAAAAGCAAAAATCGAAGTAAATAAAGATTCAAAAATTACTATTGATTCAGAAAAAGAGTTGGAAATCGGGAAAAAAATACTAGAATTTCCAGAAATGATTGAACAAATAGTTAAAGAATTAGAGCCTCACCACATAACTAGATATTGCTTGGAATTAGCATCTCTTTTTCATTCGTATTATCAATCAGAAAAGATAATCGACGATTCAGATAATGAAATTTCTGAATCAAAGATATTATTTTGTAACTCTGTGTTGAATACAATTCGCCAATGTTTAGATTTAATGATGATTTCAGCGCCAAAAAAAATGTAAGTTATTCAAAGCCACCTTCTTTTTTGTACATTTTAGTTCGTCTTACATAACTTAAAGCATTTTTTTTAACCATATCTAAATGTTTATCTGATATCGTTGATTTGATTCTAGCCGGAGTGCCAAGAACAAAAGAAAAATCTGGGATAACCATATTAGGGACTACAGTTGAAGATGCACCTATAAGGCAATTATTCCCAACTTTAACTCCATCATTAATTACAGATGCATTAGCTAACATTACATTATCCCCAACAGTTGTTGCATGACACATTACCATATGTCCCATGGTAACTCCGTTACCTATATATACATCCTCATCGCCGTGAACAATAGAGTTATCTTGAATATTAGTGTTATCGCCTATTACAATCTTTCCACTATCAGCTCTTAATATTACTCCAGGCCATATACTGGAGTTCTCACCAATTTCAATATCACCGATTAGGTACGAAAATTCACTAACAAAAGCCGTAGAATGAATTTTTGCTTTCTTGCCATTAAATTCTTTTATCATGTGTTCCTCAGTTAATAATATAGATATTTTAAGTTTTTATTTTATCAAAAATCAGACAGATATCAAAAATTGTCAAATAATCCTAATATTGTGAATAAAATAAATGTCAGGAATATTGACTTTCTACTATTTGTTAACTAACATTCTTATTTCATTCGCTCTTTAACAACTGTATAGTGACGAAAACACGTTAATTTACTAGAGTTTGATTCTGGCTCAGGACGAACGCTGGCGGTGTGCTTAATGCATGCAAGTCTACTACTTGTGACTTCGGTCACGCTAAAGTGGTGGCAAACGGCTTAGTAACACGTAAGTAATCTGCCCTTAAGTGGGGGATAATCCGAAGAAATTCGGCCTAATACCGCATAATTTTTTAATATATAAATGTTAAAAAGAAAGATTTATCGCTTTTGGAGGAGCTTGCGGCCTATCAGGTAGTTGGTAAGGGTAATGGCCTACCAAGCCTAAGACGGGTAACCGAAGTGAGAGCTTGATCGGTAAGAGGGGAACTGAGACACGGTCCCCACTTCTACGGAAGGCAGCAGCAGGGAATTTTGCGCAATGGACTGTATGGTCTGACGCAGCGACACCGCGTGGAGGATGAATGCTTTAGGGTTGTAAACTCCTTTTCTTAGGAAAGATGATGACGGTACCTAAGGAATAAGCATCGGCTAACTACGTGCCAGCAGCCGCGGTAATACGTAGGATGCAAGCGTTGTCCGGAATTATTGGGCGTAAAGGGCGTCTAGGTGGATTAACAAGTCCTGTGTGAAATCTCTTGGCTTAACCAAGAAAGGTCACAGGAAACTATTAATCTAGAGGTCATGAGAGGTAAGTGGAATTCACAGAGTAGTGGTGAAATGCGTAGATACTGTGAGGAACACCAGAGGCGAAAGCGACTTACTAGCATGAATCTGACACTAAAGCGCGAAAGTGTGGGTAGCAAACCGGATTAGATACCCGGGTAGTCCACACCATAAACGATGGATACTAGTTATGGGAGGCTTAGACCCCTCTGTAACGAAGCTAACGCATTAAGTATCCCGCCTGGGGAGTACGGCCGCAAGGTTAAAACTCAAAGAAATTGACGGGGGCCCGCACAAGCAGCGGAGCGTGTGGTTTAATTCGATGATAAGCGAAGAACCTTACCAAGGCTTGAAATATATCTGACAGCTAGTGAAAGCTAGTCTCCTTCGGGCAGATATACAGATGTTGCATGGCTGTCGTCAGCTCGTGCCGTGAGGTGTTGGGTTAAGTCCCGCAACGAGCGCAACCCTCGTCGTTAGTTACTATGTCTAGCGAGACTGCCTCTAAAAAAGAGGAGGAAGGTGGGGATGACGTCAAGTCAGCATGGCTCTTACGCCTTGGGCTACACACACGCTACAATGGATAGTACAAAGGGCTGCAAAGGAGCGATCCGGAGCTAATCCCATAAAGCTATCCCCAGTTGGAATTACAGGCTGCAACTCGCCTGTATGAACGCGGAGTTGCTAGTAAACGCAGGTCAGCACACTGCGTTGAATACGTTCCCGGGCCTTGTACACACCGCCCGTCAAGTCATGGAAGTAGAAAACACCTGAAGTCGTTGGGCTAACCCTTTTGGGAAGCAGACGCCGAAGGTGGGTTTTATGACTGGGACTAAGTCGTAACAAGGTAGCTGTACCGGAAGGTGCGGCTGGATCACCTCCTTTAAGGAAATGATAAAAGGTTATTGACCTAGGTCTAAAATACTAATCCTTAAGTAATTACTTAAATTGAGCAAGACCATTTAATGGGGAGCTCTTTAAATAAAACTTGAGTACAAGATAGTATAGAGAAAAACAGAAAATTTTAGTGTTTTCGTCACTATACAGTTGTTAAGGACATTGTTCTTTGCGTGGGGCTGTAGCTCAGTTGGGAGAGCACCTGCTTTGCAAGCAGGGGGTCAGGAGTTCGAGCCTCCTCAGCTCCACCAACATTTATATGAGTATCTATAATTCAAAAAAAGAATTTAATTCAGAATTTATAAGTACTAGTCTTGTAAAAAAACTCATAAATAATCAGTTTCCAGAATATAAAGATTTAACAATCAAGCCTGTTGAAAAACAAGGATGGGATAATAGAACTTATCGGCTTGGTGAAAATAAGCTGATCAGATTACCATCAGCTGAATATTATTCAATAAAAATTCCTAAAGAACAAAAATATTTACCATTGATAGCTCCTTATTTAACAACAAATATTTCAAAACCAATTAAAATAGGGAATCCATCTTCACTATATCCATTTAATTTTGCAATTTATAATTGGATTGATGGAGTAAGTGCTAATCTTTTAAAATTCAGCAATAAAAAACTTGAGATTTTAGCAACTCAATTAGCTATTTTTTTAACTGAATTGCATTCAATTAACAATATAGCTGGTCCTCCTCCAGGAAAACATAATGGATGGGGAGGTGATGAATTAAATTTGTTTGACGAAAAGGCAAAAAATCAAATCAACGAACTAAAAAATATTATCAATCAATCTGAATCATTAGATCTTTGGGAAAAAGCAAAAAAATCAAAATGGGATAAAAAACCAGTTTGGATTCATGGTGACTTTTATTTTGGTAATTTTTTAATTAAAAATAATGAACTTACAGGAGTTATAGATTTTGGAGGGATAGCTAAAGCTGACCCTGCTAAAGATTTAGTGATCGCATGGACCTTTCTAAGAAATAAATCAAGAAGTATTTTTAAAAATAAAATTACTTACGATTCGGATACATGGATTAGAGCAAAAGGATGGGCACTATGGAAAGCAACTTTTGAATTGTGCAAAACAAAAAATAAAGCTAGTGAATATGCAAATTCTCAAAAAAGAATTATAAATGATATCCTGACAGATGATTAACTATCTTTTATATTAAAAATTACTCTATCTTTCCTGGCTATATTAACCATTTAAAATATTATCTATACTTTTAGTCAAAGATTTAACATCTAAACCAGATTTATTGTAAAACCATTCTCTCGAACCATATTCTAAGATTTGTTTGTTTTCAAATCCAATTAAATGTATATTAAAATTCAAGTTAAGAATATTTGCTTGATCACTAAATATGCTGCCTAATCCTCCTGTAACACTGTGCTCTTCAATTATTATTACATTTTCGACATCTTTAATGATATCAAATATCTGCTCAGGAAATGGTTTTAAACTTATAACATCAATGATCCCTATATCTTTATCCTTAACTGAATCAATAACATTATTAATTATAGTACCTGAAGATAAAATCACATTATTGTTAAATTGTTTAATTATTTTAAAAGGTTCATATTTGTTCAAATCATGTATTTTAGGATGTATTCCCTTATCCATACGTACATAAAAAGGAGATTCAGAATTTAATACTAAGTCAGAACAATATTTCGCAGAAGCACTGTCAGAAGGGTTCAATATTTGCATTTCAGGTAACGCACTCATCACACTAATATCTTGAATTGCATGATGAGTTGGGCCATCAAAAGCAAATGAAAGTCCAGAACCTATGCCCACTATAGTAACAGGTAAATTCATACTACATATATTAAACTTGATTTGTTCATAACATCTGTATACGACAAATGGAGCAATACCATAAATAATTACTTTCATTCCCATAGAAGCTAATCCAGATGCAATATTTATCATATTTTGCTCAGCAACTCCAACATTTATAAATTGATTAGGCCTCTGAGTTTTAAGTTCTCGCAAACTAAATATATCCATATCATTAGTTATAACAACAATATTTTTATTATCCATACTAGAAAGATATATTTCATCAAAAAAAGCATCTCGCATATCTTTATTGCTTGTATCATTAGAAATATTCATCTCAATTCCTTGTAAGCTATTTCTAACTGCTCTTTTGTAGGCACAGAATGATGCCACTTCAATTCATTCTCCATATACGAAACTCCTTTGCCTTTGATAGTATTAGCAACAATAAAAGATGGCTTGTTTGCTATTTTGGATTCTTGTATAGCAGATATTATTTCAGTAAAAGAATGTCCATCAATTTCTTTGTAAAACCAACCTAATTTTGGTAATGCAACAGGTAATAATTTAAACACAGCATTGTCTTTAATTACTTCAGTAACTGATAATCTATTTCTATCTACGATAGCAATCAAATTAGTTAATTTGAAATCAGAGATATGTAATATAGCTTCCCAAACAGACCCTTCATCACACTCAGCATCTCCAAGTATTGTAATAGCTTTATAATTCTTGTTTAACAATTTTGATGAATGAGCTATTCCGGCACATACTCCTAAGGCATGACCTAAAGATCCTGTATTCCAATCCACACCATTAATTCCAATATCAAGTTGCCCTCCAAGACCTCCATCCTGTCCATATGAATCAAGTTTCTCATTTGTTATCAAACCTAAATCGTTTAAAATAACATATAAAGCTAAACAAGCATGACCTTTGCTAAGTATAAATTTGTCAGGGTAATTATCATCACTATAATTTAAACAACCACCGTAATACATACTTACAAGTAAATCTACACATGAAAAAGTTCCTCCAATATGTCCAATTTTTTTTGCAGCAACAATTTCAAGAACTTTTAGTCTTATTTGATTAGATATAATTTGTAATTTATTTTCCAATTAATAATCTCTAAAAGCTTCAATTATTTTTTGATAATTATCAGTAAAAACTTCAACAAACAAAGGATTTTCATTACTCATAATTTCATTTAATTGAGATTCAATATTTTTATAATCATCTATACGCACGTAATCCAAATCAAAAGCATCGGCAATTTTACTTAAATTCAATGTTCCAGCACCAGTAGATTCTGATGTGTCAAGTCTTCGTCCTTCAAAAACATCGTCTTGCCATTTCTTCATTGATAGATATCCTCCATTATTTATTACAAATAATTTAATATTATAAGAATAATGAGAAATTGTTTTTAATTCTTGAATATTTAATTCTAAAGAACCATCTCCAGTAACCGCTAGTATTTGAAAATCTGGTTCTGCCACAGCACATCCAATTGCCAATGGGATTGTTGTCCCCATTGCAGCATTTGTTCCAGAACAAATCTCTCTCTGTCCATTTTCAAAATCCCAAACAGTACCACCAACATAGTAGTTTGATCCTGCATCAGTTACTAAAACATTTTTACTATTAGAAAGATCTCCTAATAATTTCATAAAATAATATAAATCAATAGGATTCTTTTTTTGATCTAAAGTTACAATAGGATTATTAGCTTTCAGATCGTTGCAGTAATCTAACCATTTAATTCGATTAGGTATAATATTGTTATTAAGCTTTTTATTAATTTCAATCAAAAATGATTTAACATCAGCATTAATCCCTAAATCTATATAATTCTTATTTTTTTCAATTTCTGCTTTATCAACGTCTACCATAACTATTTCAGCATTTTCAAAAGCTTCAAAATTCAATCCTACAAATTGTGGCGCCAATCTACAGCCTAAAGATATAACTAAATCACTTTTATTCATGATTTGTTTACAATATTTGGATCCTTTTAGTCCAGCTTGTCCAAACACGTATTTATTACTATGAGGTAATAAATCTTGACCTAATCTCGAGAATAAAACAGGCGCTGCAACCTTATCTGTAAAAGTCTTGAATTCATTTATAGCTTTTGCTTGCCGAACTCCGTGACCTCCAACTATTAAAGGATTTTTGGCGTCTTTTAATTTTTCTATTATGTTGTCTATATTTGCAGGTGAAATATCTAATTTACTCCTTGGTACCTGATAAGATCTCAATTGATCTAATTGAATACTAGCATTTTGAATATCTAATGGGATGTCTATCCAAACTGGTCCAGGTCTGCCAGAAATTGCCAGATGTAATGCTTTTTCTAAAACATATCTAACATCGTTTGGGTCGTCAAGAAATTTTGCATATTTAGTCAACGGTTTTACAACAGGAATAATATTTATTTCAGCAGTGCCATAAGTCCTAAGTGGTAATTTGGAATGATAAGTTGTATGATTCTTTTCAACTTGCCCTGAAATAATCATAATCGGAGCGGAATCAACAAAAGATTCAGCTAATCCTGGAAGAGCATTAGTTGCTCCTGGGCCTGCAGTTACACAAGCTACACCTAAAGTTCCTTTTAATCTTGCATATGATCCCGCCATCATTGGCGCAACAGCTTCATTTCTAGTTGCATAATAATTTATTCCAGAAACTTCAATAGCATCATTAATATACATAGCCCCATAACCAGTAAGCATAAAAATATCATTAACTCCATTATCGACTAAAAATTTTGCAATATAATCAGCCACTCTCATAAATTTTACTCCGAAATATTTTTACGATGTATTATTTGTATATAGATTATAATATATAAATAATTATTAAAATGATATTGTGATAAATGATTAACTATCTTTTATATTAATTATTACTCGGCCTTTCAATTTCCCGTCAAGCATTTTAATTGCATAAGAATTCAAATCTTTAAGATAGATTTCAGTAACTATTTTATTTAATGTATCTTTAGGAATCAGCTGTGAATAAGATTCCCATATTTTATGCCTATAATTTATTTGAGAATATACAGAATCTATTCCTATTAATTTTACTTTTCTCAATATAAATGGGAGAACTGTAGTACGCAAATCATTACTAAGTGCATTTCCTGTTGATATTACAATTCCTCCGTAATTCATTGATGCCAGTATACTTGATAATATTTCTCCTCCAAGCGTATCAATAGCCCCCATCCATTTAGACGAATTTAGTGGCTTTGAATTACTCTGCAGAAAGTCTTGTGTAGATATAACTTCATTAGATCCTATAGATTTTAAATAGTTTTCTTGGTTATTTTTTGATGTCAAAGTTGAAATTTGATATCCCATATTAGATAACAATGCAATAGAAATACTAGCAACGCCACCAGTTGATCCTGATATTAAAATTTTAGCTTTAGATTTGTCAAAATTTGATTCTATAATTTCATCCACGGCCAACATAGCAGTAAATCCTGCAGTGCCAATAATCATAGATTCTCTAAGAGAGATATTATTTGGTTTTTTCACAATATAGTTTGAGTCGATTTTTACATATTGAGAATACCCTCCAGAAAATTTTTCTCCCATACCAAATCCGGTAACTAAAACTTCATCACCAACATTGAAATTTTTTGATGATGACATTTCAACGGTACCTGATAAATCTATCCCTGGTGACATTGGTAATCTTCTCATTATTTTTGCCATATTGCCGTTTAAAGCCATAGCATCTTTATAATTCAAAGATGAATATTGAACTTTGATTAATACTTCATCGGGGTTTAAATTGTCATCTAATTGTTTATTAATAATTCCTATTTCTAATTTTTCATTTACTTCAGTGGCACACAGAGCTTTGTAATTCATTTTTATTTTCTCACAGAATAAAACAAGTATATATTTTACACCTATAATATATACTTGTTTATAATACTTAAAGTATAAAAATTATATAACCTATGAAAAAAATATTTTATCCCATTCTGATTTTGCATATTTTATTATTTGCATCTAGCTGTGCAAACCAAGATAACGAAGAGGAAATCACTCAACTTCAACTACAAGTGGCAGAATTAGAAAATCAAAAGTTACAGAATGAAATTAAATCATTAAAAGACGAAAGTAATAATGAAGCTAAAGATAAGGAACAACAAGAAAGAGAAGAACAGGAAGCTAGAGATAAAGAACAACAAGAAAGAGAAGAACAAGAAGCTAGAGATAAAGAACAACAAGAAAGAGAAGAACAAGAAGCTAGAGAT
>PAHZ01000021.1 GCA_002711005.1 Chloroflexota bacterium | reverse complement strand
ATATGTAATTTTAGAATCTAATTCTTCTGACGTGAAAATTCTAGACAAATGGTTATCAGATAACCCTTCAGTTATAAGATCACTTGTAATAAAACTTACACCCGCAGAACTTAAATTTAGAGAAAATAATATTTTAAATCAGGTAGCAAATAATTAGTTATGGGAAGATTAAATAAAATAATGTTAATAGGAAATGCAGGCAATGACGCTGAGCTCAGATATACACCTAGTGGAGACTCTGTTGCTTCATTCAGTATGGCTGTCAATGAAAATTACACTAATAGAGAAGGTCAACAAATTGATCAAACTCAATGGTTTAGAATTTCTGTTTGGGGAAGAAGATCAGAATTTGTAGGGAATAATATTAAAAAAGGTATGCAAGTATATGCTGAAGGAAGAATAAAATCTAATTTATACCAAGATAACTCAGGAGAGACTAAAGTATCACTAGAAGTCAATGCATATGACATTCAAATCGTCCAGGATCCTCAATCTCAACAGTCGGATAATCAGTCTAATTTTCCACAACCAGGAGCAGGTACATACGAACAACCTGCAGCACAACCCAGACCTACAGCACAACCAGAACCCACAGTAGAATCTGGACCTGCAACACAACCAGAATCTCCAGCTCAACCAGAATCAGGAAAAAAAGATGACGAACTCCCTTGGTAAAAATCTAACAATTAACGAAAAATAATGAGGTAAAAAATTTGACACAGGAAAAAAAGATAATTAAAAAAGAAAGCTCAGAACCTAAGCCTAAAATACCAAAACCGAATATGGCTTTGAAAAACTTTAAATTTAATCCAAGAAGAAATAAGATTTGTTTCTTCACTGAACAAGATATTATTCCTGACTACAGAGATACAAATGTCATCAGTAAGTTTTTATCACCAAACAAGCAAATTATTAGTGCAAGAAAAACTGGAACAACTGCCAAAAATCAACGCCTTTTAAGTACAGCTATAAAAAGGGCTCGATACCTTGGGTTACTGCCTTATACTGTAAACCACAAAGGACTAGATGGCAATTGGATGGTTAATTAAGTTTATTTTAATTTTATAAACTAAAGACTGATGTCAAATTCTAGCAAAAATCAATATACCGACAAACGGCATGTAGCTGCGCAAGATCCTAAAATAAAGAAAAGGAACCAGTTTCTATTCGTCGGAATTTTAACTATAACAATAATTTTCACACTCGTACTCTCAACTGGATATGTTTTACGTTATGTGGTTCCTCAAGAAAAAGTTATTGTAGAGGTAGGAGAATCCAAATTCAAAAGAGCTGACATGCTATCAATGCTAAGAGTTAAACAAAAAAATGCCGAAATGATTGGATCGAAAATAAAAAGTAGTGAAGAAATATTTAAAGCATTACAAAACATGATTGAAAATGAAATCATTGACCAAGTTGCACCAAGTCTTGGCATATCAGTAAGTCAAGATCAACTAGACATATATATAAGAGATGTTTTTATGCCTCAATATGACTCTGACGAATCTCCTGATCCTGTTCAGATTGAACGAGAATTTAGAGAGGTTTTTAATAATTATCTCAACTCTGTAGGACTTAGTGAAGATGAATATAGAAAATTTACACGCTGGAGTATGCTAAGAGAGCAAATGCGCCAATTTGTTGGAGAATCTGTACCAACAGTTGCAGAGCAAGTTTATTTACACAGGTTAATGGTTATGCCAGATGACGAAATAGACATAATGAAAAAGAAATTCAATGATGGAATTCCATTTGAATATATAGTTAGAGAATTTTCTAAAGATAATGAAGAAGTTGTCCGAAGAGGAGGCGAAATCGGATGGGTTCCAAGAGGAATTTTCCCCGAATATGATTATATTATTTTTGATCTTGAACCAAATTTACTTAGTATAGAATCTCAAAGCATCAAGAACCCTCCATTATTGTATTTTTTTATGATATCTGAAAAAGATCCTGCTAGAAAAATTGCAAATGCTGAATTAGAACTATTAAAAACAAAAGCCTTGAACGACTGGCTAAATACAAAACGAAAAGAATTCAATGTAAACGCTACATTCAATTCAGAAGTTCATAGTTGGCTTTCAAAACAACTTCAAGTATCTTCTTTAGAAAAACCTGAAGAAAAAAAATCTAGGCTTCAAGAACTAGGAGTTTTACAAGGGCAGGATAAATAATGTCTGACATGATAGAAATCGGGATACTTGGAATGGGTAATATAGGAAGCGAATTTGTTGAAATATTACAAAAACAAACTGCGGAAATTGAGCAAGCATCTAATAAAAAAATACAAATTTCAAAAATATTAGTATCTAATTTAAATAAAAAAAGAAATACAGGGGTTAATGACAACGTCCTAACCACTAATCCTGATGAAATATTTAAAAATGAAAATATTTCAATTGTAATAGAGCTTATGGGAGGAGTTGATCCTGCATTTGAATATGTATCCAAATGTCTTGATTCAAAAAAATCAGTAATTACAGCAAATAAAGATTTAATAGCAACTCATGGAAAAAGTTTATTTCAAAAAGCCAAATCAAATAATGTTTCTATTTTGTTTGAAGCAGCAGTCGCATCTGGAACTCCGATTATATCTACTCTAATTAGGGATTTATCTTATTCAAATATAAATTCCATAAGAGCCATAATAAATGGAACTAGCAATTTTATACTGTCCGAAATGGAAGAAAAAAACACCGAGTTTGATGATGCGCTCCAATTAGCACAGAAACTTGGATATGCGGAGCCAGATCCTACAAATGATGTGGAAGGTTATGACGCAAGGTATAAATTAGCAATATTATCTTCTTTGTCTTTTAATACTGAAATTGAATATAACAAACTGTACGTCGAAGGTATTTCGAATATAGATTCTATAGATTTTCAGTATGCTAAAGAACTCGGATACTCTATAAAGCTTCTAGCAATTGCAGAAAAAGATAAAAACAATATCTTAGCTAGAGTACATCCAACTATGATAGACTCAAATTCACCTTTAGCTAAAATATCTGGCGCAATGAATGCAGTTGAAATTAAAGAAAATTTACTTGGCACAGTAATAATTCAGGGACCAGGAGCTGGTCCTTCTCCAACTTCATCAGGACTCTTAAGCGATTTAATTAATATATTAAAAAATAGTAATAACGTATTACCTTCAGCACCGAGCTTAAATAATAAATTCAAAGTACTTAACATAGACTATTTGGAATCACGTTTTTATCTTAGATTTATTGTTAAAGATAAAGCTGGAGTATTATCAAAAATGTCAAACATTCTTGGGGAAGAAAATATATCTATTGCGTCCGTTATCCAAAAAGAGAATGTTAATTTGGATGATAATTATGCAGATTTGGTGTTTATGACATACAAATGTACTCAATCTTCAGTTAATAAAGCACTTGAAAAAATAAGCAAATTATCGATAGTTAAAACATTGAAAAGCATGATAAGAGTAGAATGAAATTAATACTTAAATAATAGGTTGATTACTTCTCTTCTTCATTAGTATTAATATCTGATATATTAAGAGAATCTATACCTCTTCTAACTTGACCCAAAATTTCTGATAAACGTTCCTCTAAATCAAAAAGTACTTCTTTAGAATAATTGTCTGCACCTTCTTTCTTGGACATAATTTGCTGATCTGCGGAATCAATTATATTTTCCGCCTTCTGTTCCGCTCTTTTAACTATATCTTCTGCTTCATTTTTACTTTTTTGTATAATCGATTCAGATTTTTTGGTAGCTTCTTCTATTACAGACGAATCATCAACTAATTGTTCAAACTCTTCTTGGCTTTTGTTAGTAATATCAGAAGATTCTCTATTAGCAGATTCTATAATTCTTTGTGATTCCATATTGGCTTGCGCAAGTATGCTGTTTTTCTGATTAATAATCTCTTTTGCCTCCTGAATATCTTGAGGCATAAGATCAGAAATTTCTTTAACAAATCCATCCAATCGTGATTTATCTAGCATAACTTTATTTCCAAAGCCTGGGACTTTTACACCAGTACTAATCAAATCGTTAATTTTTTGTAACATATCATCATTAAGCATTTTTTACTCCTTAAAACTATATTACTTGAATTTTAAATTTAATGCATCTACAACATTGTTTGGAACGAGTCCTGTAATATCACCACCTAATCTTGCAACTTCTTTTATTCTGCTTGCATAAATAAACTGATATTCTAATGAACTCATCAAACATACAACATCTATATCTTTTTGTAATTTTTTCCACATTAAAGCCATTTCAAATTCTAATTCAAAATCAAATCCTGCTCTCAATCCTCTTAGAATAAATTCAGCTTTTAATTTTTTTGCAAACTCGACTGCTAATCCTGAAAAGATCACTACATCCACATTTGAAATTTTACCATCTAAGGCTATCTCAATTAGCTCTACTCTTTCTTCAGCGGTAAATAAAACGTCCTTTTCAGGTTCTGTATAAACCGCTACAGTTAAATGATCAAATAATTTTGAAGCTCTTTTTATCAAGTCTAAATGCCCATTATGCATAGGATCAAAACTACCTGGATATATGCCTTTCATACTTTTGTTTTCCTTATTAGAAATTTAATTTTTGTATCTCCCTTTGTACGTTCGTCACAATCATATAATTCTTTTTGATAAATAAAATCTTTATATTTATTACTCATTTCTAAAACTATAATTCCATTATTATTCAAAATTTGATTTAATTCAATTTCTTCCACTAGTTTATTATATTCTTTAAAATTATATGGAGGATCAGCATATATATGTGAGGCTTCTACTTTTCCGTAATTTAAAAATGAATTTACCGGACTGCAAATTACTTCAGACTTATGTTCTAAATCCAATAGATTTAAATTGTCAGAAATCTTCTTGCATAAATACCTATTTTTCTCTACAAAAAAAACTTTTTTAGCACCTCTGCTAAGCGCTTCTAATCCCATAATTCCTGTACCTGAGTATAAATCCAAGAACACAGATTCGTTATTTATATACTGTGGCCTTGAATCTAGTACTGAAAAAATAGCTAATCTCGTTGATTCCATTGTAGGACGAAGTTCGCTAGATTTTTCATATGAAAACCGCCTACCTTTTAAATTGCCACCTGAAATTCTAATATTCATTTTTAATTTTTATTTTTAGTTATTAAATCATTCATTGATACAAAATAACATATAATGCTTGTTCTTTTTTTGATTTTTTATATAGTAAATTTCTTCTATTAATTTAAAATATATATATTAAATTTACTGGAACTACAAATGGAAAATATCACAGACTCTCTAAAAAATATTAAATCTGGCATGGTAGTTACTGCCCATCCTGATGATGCTGAATATGGCTGTTCAGGAACAGTAGCAAAATTAGCTAATAATGGATCAGATATGGTTTATGTTTTATGTACTGACGGAAGTAAAGGAACAGAAGATAAAAACTTAAGCCCTGAAAAATTAGCTAAAATTAGAAATACAGAACAATTAAATGCAGGTAAAGTTTTAGGACTTAAGGACGTTGTTTTTCTTGGATATCCTGATGCCTATCTAGTTCCTTCATTGGATGTTAGAAAAGACATAGCAAGACAAATAAGAATTTATCAACCTGAAATTCTAATATGCCAATATCCTATGAGAAATTTAGATGGCTCATGGGGATTTGGTCACCCTGATCATATAGCCGCAGGAGAAGCTGCTATGGCTGCAGTATTCCCGACAGCAAGAGATCATAAAACTTTTCCAGATCTTTATGACAAAGAAAACCTTGAACCTCATAAAGTCGAAGAAGTTTGGATCATGGGGCATCCAGATCCAGATATAATTGTTGATATAACTGACACTATGGATCAGTCAATTGATGCTCTCTATTGTCATAAATCACAGATGGCAGGAAGAACTAAAGATGAAGTAAAAGAACGGGTAGGTGAATGGAGAAAAAACAGAGGAAGAGAAGAAGGTATGACATACGCAGATACATTTAAAAGAATATCGCTCAGAAACTAATCAAATAATATATTTGCAATTAGCTTAACTCTATTCTAATCTAGTAATATAAAATTATATATAAATAAAAACAGGACAAAATGGAATTTGAAGGCGTATACCCAGCTATAATCACACCTCTAGACAATAAAAATAAATTCAATGAAGAAGCATTTAGAAAAATTGTAGAATTTAATATCAATTCCGGAGCACACGGATTTTGGGTATCAGGAGGCACAGGAGAAAGTGTCTACGTTGATCAAAGTGAAATAAAAAAAGTAATAAAATCATCTGTTGATCAAAGTGAAAACAGAGCAAAAATAATTGCTCATGTCGGTGCAATAACTACTCATAAAGCACAAGTATTAGCAGAATCAGCAGCAAATTCCGGCGCACATGCAATATGTGCTGTTCCTCCTTTTTTTTACAAACCAAATATAGATACAATAATCAATCATTACAAAGCAATATCTGAAGCTGCAGGAAATATACCATTTTTTGTATATAATCTGCCTCAAAGCACAGGGACAGAAATCACTCCTCAAATAATGAAAGAAATAATGACTGCAATACCCAATACAGCAGGATTAAAACATTCTGGACCTGCGTTCACTGATTTGAAAGGATTTGTAGATTTAAATATCTCATGTTTTATAGGAAATGCTAATTTAATGCTCCCTGCATTAACATTAGGAGCATCAGGGTGTATTGATGGACCTTTAAATGCTGCTCCTGAATTATGGTCAGATATTTGGGAAACTTTTAAAAACAATGAATTTAACAAATCTATGATCGCTCAAGACAAAGCTATCAAATTCTCTAATATAATTAGAGATTTTGATATGCACGCTTCAATTAAAGAAATTATATCTAAAAGATTAAACATAAACTGTGGAAATCCGATCATGCCTTTGCCGCAATTAAATAATGATGAAAAATCTAAATTAATAACTGATGTTAAAAAATTAAACCTTATAGATTTTAACTAAGAGGGAATATCGTGTATGAAATAAATTTAAAAAACAAAACAGCATTAATATTTGGATTTTCAAATCATAGAAGCATTGCTTGGCATACTGCTAACAAGCTTCATGAGGCTGGAGCAAAGATAATTTTTTCAGTCTATGGAGAAAAAATGCAAGAAAATTTACTTAAGCTTGTATCTGATTGGAATTATACTCCTGAAATAATTCAATGCGATGTTTCTGATGATAAAAGTATAAGCTCATTATTTACAAATCTTGAAAGTGCTAATGAAAAAATAGATATACTAGTGCATAGTATTGCTATGGCAGATAAAGACGAATTAGGCGGAGATTATCTGAAATTAAGTAGAGATGGATTCAGATTAGCTCTTGATATAAGTGCATATTCGTTTATTGCTCTATGTGAAGGAAGCAGAAAAATTATGAATAGTAATGGAAGTATAGTTACTTTTACTTTCCAAGCCTCTGAAAGAGTTTTCCCCGGCTATAATGTAATGGGAACAGCAAAAGCTGCACTAGAGCATGAGGTTAGGCAAATAGCTTATACACTTGGTGAAGAAAATATTAGAGTAAATGCTATTTCTGCGGGCCCATTAGACACTATTTCATCAAGAGTTATTCAGGGTTATAAAACAATGAAAAATGCCGCTTCTGAAAGATCTCCATTAAAAAGAAATATAACTTTAGATGAGGTAGCAAATTCAGCTTTATTTCTTTTATCTGATATGGGTACTGGTATAACAGGAGAAGTTCTTCATGTTGATTCAGGATATAATATTATGGGGATATAAAATGCAAGAATGGGTAAAAATAATTATAGACTCGCTTAAAGAACATAATATTTCTTTTATTTCTTATGTTCCAGATATAAGCATTGATAAAGTTACAAAAGAAATCGAATCAGATCCGTATTTCACTGTGGTTCCAGCAACAAGAGAAGAAGAGTGTATAGGTATTGCTTCAGGATCTTATGTATCAGGCGTGAATTCAGCAATATTTATGCAATCAAGTGGATTTGGTAATTGTATTAACGCGCTTACAAGTCTAAATTTACCAGCTAGAATTCCCATTCCTATGTTTATAAATTTAAGAGGAGAAATTGGAGAATTTAATATAGCTCAGGTTACGATGGGGAGATCTACTAGGCCCATATTAGATGTGATAAATATACCTCATGTTACTCTTGATAATGATATTAATTTACATAAAAAAGTATCTGGGAATATCACACTTTGTTACGCTTCAAAAATACCTTTGGCTATATGTTTGTCTCCTCTATTACATGGAGGGAAAATTGCTTAGATACGATGTAATTAAAAATATTTTACAAACATCTAATAACTCTCCTGTCATTTCAAATTTAGGACCAACTTCAGATGAATTATGGCACATAACGAAAGAATTAGAATTACTACCTCGTGAAAGAAATTTTTATACTTATGGTTCAATGGGACTATGCTCATCGATAGCTCTAGGAATAGCAATTAACACTAATGAAAAAGTTGTTTCAATTGATGGTGACGGATCACTATTAATGAACTTAGGTACTCTTTCTACAATAGGAAGAGTATCACCCGATAATTTAATAATTGTTGCCTGTGACAATGAAATGTGGGCACAAACAGGATATCAACCAACCGCAACTGCATTTAATACAGAATTAGAAAACGTGTCAAAATTTTGTGGATTTAAAAACACTTTTAAATGTACTAATATTGATGAATTTAAAAATATTTTTGAAAATGCATTAAAAATTAAAGGTCCTACAATGATAGTAGCAAAAACCAAAGAAACAGGAGAGTTTCCCGAAGTTACTCCAGTTGAACCAGAATTTACCACTTATAGATTTAGAAATTCCATGTTAAACAATAACGAGGCAAAATTATGAATTCATCAGTAGCTTTTTTTAAAGGCAAATTTGTTCCCTATGAAAATGCAAACTTGCATATAACAACACATGCTTTGCATTATGGTACTTCAGTATTTGAAGGTATAAGAGGAAATTGGAATGAAGACAAAAAAACTTTATTTGTATTTAGAATGAAAGAGCACTACGACCGGCTTCTTGAGGGTTGCAGTATGCTAATGCTAGATATTCCTTATACTTCTGAAGAACTTTGTAAAATCACATTAGAATTAATAGAAAAAAATAATTTTAAGGAAGATATTTACATAAGACCCTTAGCATATAAAAGTGAAGAATTAGTAGCAAATCTAAAACTACAAGATTTAGCAAGTGATTTTGCATTGGTTGCTGTTCCATTTGGATTGTATATAGATTCAAACAGAGCAATAAATTGCTGTACATCTTCATGGAGAAGAATAGAGGATACAATGATACCAACAAGATGTAAAATTGGCGGACATTATGTAAATAGCATTCTAGCAAAAACTGAAGCTACTTTATCAGGATTTGATGAAGCTATATTTTTAACCCAAGATGGTTATGTTTCAGAAGGAGCTGGTGAAAATTTATTTTTAATCAAAAATAATACAATCATAATACCTCCTGTATCAGCAAATAATCTTTCTGGAATTACAAGAGATTCTGTAATTAAGCTCGCTACTGAAGAATTAAACCTTACTGTTATTGAACAAAATATTAGAAGATCAGAAATATATTTAGCAGATGAACTTTTTCTAACTGGAACTGCAGCGCATGTTACAGCTGTTGGATCTTTAGATAATCGTAAAATAGGTTCTGGTGATGTAGGCCCGATAACAAAAAGCATACAAGAACTGTATTTTGATTGTGTAACAGGAAATAAATCTAAGTACATTAATTGGTGTACAGCAGCAAATTTAAAAAAGGTATAACATGAAAATAATTCCAAATTTTTTTAATATTATTATCAGTAAAATTAATTATTCAATTCCTAACAATCATACAGAAATGGTTAATACTAGAATTAAAGGAATAATTGAAGATTCTGAGGAATTAAGTAAATTTAAAATTAACAATATGGATTCCCCTCCAAAAATTAATCATGAATAATAAATCATTTACGTATCAATCTATAACTGAGCTGTCTAAATTATTAAAAAATAAAATCATTTCTCCTGTTGAATTGACAAATCATTTTTTAAGCAAACTTGAAAACGAAGGATCTGATTATAACGCTGTAGCTCATATTAACAGATCTTCAGCTATCACCCAGGCTAAAGAAGCTGAAGCAAGCATAATGAAAAAAAAATATCTTGGCAGATTACATGGAATTCCATTTGCAGCAAAAGATTTGCTTTCTACAAATGACGGAAGTCCAACATCTTGGGGAGCAAAACCATTTGTAGAGAATGTATATAATGTTGAATCAACTGTTATATCTAATTTAAAAAACTCTGGAGCAATTCTATGTGCAAAAACCTCAATGGTTGAATTTGCAGGAGGAATGGGATACCAACAACCTGATGCTAGTGCTTTTGGGCCAGGGATTAATCCTTGGAACAAATCGCATTGGAGCGGAGGTTCTTCAAGTGGGTCAGGATCAGCAGTTTCAGCTGGACTGATTCCTTTTGCTATAGGGTCTGAAACATGGGGATCTATACTATCTCCGGCTGCTAATTGTGGCGTTACTGGATTAAGACCAACTTTTGGAGTTGTTAGCAGATATGGTTCAATGGTTTTGTCATGGACTTTAGATAAAATAGGACCATTAGCTATGTCAGCTAAAGATACAAATATCATAATTAAACACATGATGGGGAAAGATGAAAAAGATGAATATTCAATTAATAATAACTTTAATTCAACCCTCAAAATTCCTTCTGATATTAAAATAGGTATTCCAAAAAATTTAAATAAAAATATGCAAAATGAAGTTACTAAAAATTTTGAATCCACAATGAAAATATTACAATCAAAATATCAAATCATTGAAATCGATTTACCTAATATTCCAATAAGCGCTGCAACAAGAACAATACTGTCATCAGAAGTAAGTTCTGCTTTTGAAAATGTGTTTGATAAAAACATTCAGTCAAAATTAAATGCCAAAGAAACACATTATTCAGTTTTAGCTACCAATACAGTTTTAGCAAAAGATTATATAAAATCACTAAGAATACAAAATGCTACAAACAAAGAAATGAATAATTTATTCAAAAATATTGATGTCATAATTAGCCCAGTTAAGCCTACAACAGCATCTAAAATTGATGAAAATTTCAGGTGGGCATCAAGGAAAGACTTCAATGAAGAACACCCAACAACTTTAATTGGAGCAATTGGAAATCTAATAGGATTACCAGCAATTAGTATTCCAAACGGATTTGATCAAAAAGGTCTTCCAACCAGTTTTCAAATTATGAGCAATAAACACAAAGACGATCTAATAATAAAATTAGCTGAATTTATACAAGATAATACAGATTGGCATAATCTGCATCCAAATTAAAAGATTTTTAGCCTATCTACAGACATTGTTTTTGATATGTTATCAAACCAATCTACTACTTCCTTATGAAGAGGGATACCATTCTCAATTCTGTCCAACTCATTTTCGTACTCAATAACGCCTGGATATATAACTCTTTCTGAATCAGCAATTGAAGGAGTTTGCAATAAAGTTTCAAGCATTTGATCCATATTTAATATAAAGTTATTGTAGTCTGTAAACGCTTCTATGTTAAAAGCTGCAAAAAAATGACATAAATTCCCATTTGGATCTACCATATTAGGAACATTACCCGATAATATAGTACAGAGTATTTCAACAAATAAAGAAAGTCCATAACCTTTATGAGATCCTTGGTCCCTATTTCCTCCAAGAGGTAATAAAGGTGGAATATGAATAAAGTCTTCTGAAACATCAACACCAACTGAATCCATTATAGGATTTCCTTGATCATCCCCAATAGATCCTGGGCTTAATTTGGTTCCATTTCTTGCAACAAGTCTAACTTTATTTCCAGCGATCGATGACATTGCAGCATCAAATAAAAAATATGGGTATTTTTCAGAAGGCGCTGCAAGAGAAATTGGATTAGTACCGGTGCGAGTTTCTTTTGCAAAAGTTGGTAAAACCAAAGTTCCTCCTGCGGTCAAACAAATACCAACCATCCTCTTATCAGCAGCAATCATAGCATGATGTCCAACCGCTCCTATATGCCCACTATTAAATAATGTGACGATACCAACCCCTGTTTTTTTCGCTTTCTTAATAGCCATATTCATAGCATAGGGTCCTTGCATAATACCTAATCCATTATCGCCATCAATATTAAGTGTTGTAAGGTTATCTTTAATAATTTTAAAATTTGGGACAGGATTAAGTTTGCCAGACTGATAATCTTTAACATAAATTCTAAGCATGTTTGATACCCCATGAGTATCCACACCTCTTAAATCTGTAGAAACCAAAACATCAGATCCTATTTCAGATTGATCATCAGGGACTCCACATTTAAGAAAGACTTGCTTAACGACATCCTTTAACGAATCAGAATTTACTCTGATTTCATCTCCTTTTGGAATTTGGAATTGTCCAAGCATTGAACTAGTTAATTCATTGATTCTCGGATTATAGTTATGACTTCATCTACCTCATCATCACTAACATTTAAAGGATCAAAAATTATTTCATCAGGATGTATTAAGTTACTGATAAATACTGGTTTATCTCCTGTTCTCATTCTTTGCATCACATCTTTTGCAGAAGGTCCTTCCCATTCTTCGTTAAAGAAAATAGAAGCATTAGGTGTTAAATAATCAGTTTTGTCATGTTTTAATTCAACATCTAAACCAGGAGTTTCACTAAATGCATCAACTACTTTTTGACTTCGTTTTTTAAAAACGTCCATTTCAGCTTTTTCATCTTCATTAACAAAATTATGTAATGCAGTTAATATTCCTACAATTTCTTCCTTAGCAACTTTAGCTGATCTTCCTAAAAATTGATGAGGCGAAGCATTCGCAAAAGCTGCATCAATTAAATTCTTTTTGCCTGATAATAATCCAGTCCCCTGAGGACCTCTAATTCCCTTACCTCCACTATGAATTACCAAGTCTGCACCCATTTTGTGATATTTTGATAAATTTTCTCTCGGAGGTAACATTGAAGCTGCATCAACTATAACAGGAACTCCTCTCTCATGAGCAATTTCACATACTCGATCTAATGGAAGAGCTAATTTTGATGTTCCGGGTGAAAAAAGATAAGCAACAGCCGCAGTTTTATCTGAAAAAGCTGCTTCTAATTGCCATTCATGACATCTTTTACCATCACCAATTTCAACAAACTTTGCTCCCGCTGCTCTATAACATTGATCATAAGGAAATCTTTGAGATCTTTGAATAATTATTTCATTATTCATACCTTCCGTATCTGGTAATTGTGACATTTTTTTTGGATCGTCTCCCGCAATAACTGCACATGCTTGAAGCAATAATCCCCCCGCAGACCCACTTGTAACTAATCCCGACTCTGCTCCTGTTAATTCTCCAATCATTTTTCCTGCTGCTTTATTCAGTTCGTCCATATCTAACATAACTGTTGAAGCTTCAATCATTATTTCAGTAACTTCCGATCTTAATTTGGATCCACCATACATTGTTGTAGATCCTGCAGCGCTAATTCCTTTTCTTACACCTAAACGTTCATACAATTCATCTAATTTACTCATAAAATACCTCCATAAGTGAAATAGTAAATATCAATCTAATTTAAAGCAATACATATGGATAGAAGTTTTTTGAAATTGATGGTTTTATAAAGAATTTTAATTATTTATTTTGAATCAATGCTGCTTTATATGTGTTTTTTAATAACATTGCAATTGTCATAGGACCAACTCCACCAGGAACTGGAGTTATTGCTTTCACATGACCAATCATGGAATCATAATCAACATCTCCAACTAATCTAAATCCTGATTTTTTTGTATTATCCTCAACTCTATTTATTCCTACATCAATAATTATTGTATTCTCTCTAACCATATCAGCAGTTAAAAAATTTGCCCTTCCTAAGGCTGCCATTACTATATCTGCATTTTTAGTATATTCTGAGATATTTTTTGTATTTGAATGACATATAGTAATTGTCGAATTAAAATTCTTTAATTTTTGAACAAATAAATTTCCAAGCGGTATCCCCACTATATTACTTCTGCCAATAATAACGATATTCGAACCTTCGACTTCCAAATTATTTCTTATTAACATTTCAGATATCCCATATGGTGTTGCAGGAACAAATCTAGGCTGTCCTAGACTAACCAAACCTACATTAAATGGATGCAATCCATCAACGTCTTTCAACGGATCTATTGAATTAATGATTTTATCTTTATCAAAATTTGAGGGAAGTGGCAATTGGACAAGTATGCCATGAGTTAAGGGATCATTGTTTAACTGATAAATTAATTTTATTACAGATTCACTATTATCATCAGAACTAAATTTATAATCAATTGCATCCATTCCCACAGATATAGCTGATCTCTGTTTATTTCGTACATACACTTGAGAAGCAGGATCATTTCCAACTAATATTACAGCTAGTTTAGGGGTAATATCATATATATTTTTAAATTCGTTAACATCAATAGTTATCTCAGATCTTATTTCAGAAGATAATAATTTACCATCAATTATTTGTGTATTCACTAGAATCACCTGCATACAATTTTAAGTAGAAATTTTATAATACAAATAAACAGGAATAAATACAACTTTTGATAGTTACAGGAACAGACCTTATAGAAATTGACAGAATTACAAATACTTTAGAAACCTATGGCGAAAGATTTCTAAAAAGAATCTATACACAACATGAAATAGACTTTTGTAATGGGAAGGCTAATTCTCTTGCGGGCAGATTTGCAGCAAAAGAAGCTGTAATGAAATTGTTAGGTACTGGTATTAGGGGAGTTGGATGGAAAGAAATTGAAATCCATCGAAAAAGAGGTTTTAAACCTACAATAAATTTGTATTCTAGGGCCAAAAATATTGCAAATAATAAAGGTATAAAAAATATAGAAATTTCTATCACTCATTCGAAGACAATGGCATTAGCTGTAGCGGTAGGTGAAATAAAATAAACATGTTAAATTTTGAAAAAATTGTAACTAATCACGAAATACTCGAAATTGAAAAAAATGCAATTAAATCAGGATTAAAAGAAAGCATACTAATTGAAAGAGCAGGCCAAAAAATATCTGAATTTTTATCAGATACAATTAGTAAGCGAAAACAAATATTATTTGTTATAGGTAAAGGGAAAAACGGTAAAGATGGATATGTTGCATTCAAAAATCTTATTAAAAAAAACTTTAACTGTAATATTTTATTTGTATTTCCTAAATTAAATTACGATAATTGGGAATCTCTGCCAACTAATTTCTCAAAATCAGTTTTTTATTATGATGAAACAAACCAATTCCACAAATTAATTCAAGAATCTGACGTGATAATAGACGGCATATTTGGAACTGGTCTAAATAGAAATTTAAATGATAATTTAAAGAAATTAATTTATTTTATAAATCAACAAAACAAGCAAGTTATATCAATAGATTTGCCATCAGGTTTATCAGATACAAATTCATTTATAGATAATAAAAACACAATTATTGCAAGTAAAACTTTATCTTTAACAGCAATTAAAAATAATTGTCTAAATTTTCATACTCAGAAATATGCAAACACACTTATTAATTTTGATATAGGAATAAGTAAATTTCCGGAATCTTATAAACCAAAATTTTTAATTGATAAAGAGCAATCTATGAAACTTATTCCAAATAAAGATAAATACGGAAATAAAAGAAGTGGAGGTAATATATCAATAATCGGAGGGTCAACTAGGTATCCAGGTGCAATATTAATGGCATCATCAGCCTGTATAGAAACAGGTATAGGGTTAATAAATATATCTATCCCATCAAAAATATACGATGTGGTTGCAGGACAGATCCCCGAAGTATCATTAAATATAGATAAGGAATCAAATGAATATATAACAAAAGAAAGTATTAAAAGCATTTTAGAAAAACAATCTATAAATAGCATCATGTTTGGCCCTGGGATGGAAACTAATAAAACTACCATTAATGCAACCAAATACTTGATTAAAAATATTGCTAACAATAAAAAAATTAATAGCCTTTTAATAGACGCAGACGGATTAAATTGTTTGTCCGAAATAAACGATTGGTGGAATAACAATTTTCCGAAAAATTTTGTCATAACTCCTCATTTAGGAGAGTTCTCAAGATTGACAAAATTGAGCAAAAAGGAAATTGAGAACAACCCGCTTGAGATAGTTTGTAATTACGCAAAAAAATGGAATGCTACCATTATGCTAAAAGGACCCTTAAGCTATATAAGCGATGGAATTGAAACCTATGTTTTAGATCAACCAAACCCAGCATTATCCAAAGGTGGAAGTGGTGATGTATTATCAGGAATAACTTCTAGTTTTTTAGCTCAAGGATTAAATTCAATAGAGGCAAGTATACTTGGGGTGTCTTTGTTATCCAAATTGGGTGATTTGACTGAAAAAAATCATGGGGTTTTAAGTTCTAGTGCCACTAAATTAATCAAAGCTATAAATAAAGTTAAAAATTATGAATGATAAATCATACATAGTCCAAAAAATGTTTAATCAAATAGCAAAAAATTATGATTTGATGAATTATATTATGTCGTTTGGAAATCATAAAAAATGGGAGCAAGAAATTATAAAATCAGTAAACAAAAAAAACATGAAAATTTTAGATGTTGCTTGTGGGACAGGTTCTCTAACAAAAGAACTTATTAAAATTAGCAATCAAAATAATACAATTGGTCTAGATTTTTCGTTATCAATGCTTTCAATAGCAAAAAATAATGGGATTGAAAATACTGTGCTTGCAGATGGTCATTTTATTCCATTTAAAAATAAAACTTTTGACATGATATCAATAGCATACGGTATAAGAAATTTTTCAAATTTAAACCAAGCTTTAATTGAAATAAAAAGATGTCTGGCAAACAATGGGGAATTGAAAATAATAGAAATAATCAAACCAATTAATACATTCAAGTCTGTTCTATTCAAAATAGGATTTAAATTGATTGCCCCTTTACTAGGCATTGTTATTTCAAGAAATATTTCAGCATATACTTATTTGCCAAAATCAGCAGAGTTGTTTTTAACTGTAAAAGAAATTAAGAATATACTAAACAAACACAATTTTAAAAATATCAAAATCAAACAAAAATTTTGGGGATCAGTAATACTTTTAGAAACAAAATTGTAATTTACTTCAAGTTAATTTTATCTGTTAATAATTTCTCTGATATTTCTTCATAAATACTGCTTGCTGCATTTCCAAAAAGCTTCCGTGCAATTGAGATTTTAGGTTGAAAAATTACAGTTTGTTTAGATGAATGATATTTTTTTGAAGCATAATCTATTGCAGTATTAATATCACCTATTTCATCAATAAGTCCAAGTTCTTTTGCTTTTGGAGCCCAATATATTTTACCATCAGCTAGTTTTTTGATCTTACTTATATCAGTATTTCTATTTTTAGAAACTATTTCAAGAAATCTATTATAATAATCATCTATAAATTCTTGTAAATATTCTGCATCTTTTTTTGTCTGCTTTCTCCAAGTAGAACCCGAGTCCTTAAACTCTCCAGTTTTGTTTACATTTACCCCAACACCAATTTTCTTAAGAAAATCAGTCAACTCAGGTCTCACTGAAATTACTCCAATAGAGCCTAAAATAGAAGCCTCTGAAGCAATTATTCTATTGGAAGAACATGCAATCAAGTATCCTCCTGATGCACCTAATCCCTGAACATAGGCAATAATTGGCTTAGTTTTATTTAAATTTTTTAAAGATGAATAAATTAGATCTGAATCTGTTACACCTCCCCCAGGAGAATTGATATCTAAAATCAAAGATTTAATTGATTTGTTTTTTTCAATCTTCTTAATTAAAGGAGAAAGCCGATCATACTTTACAGTCGAACCAATGGTTCCATGTATTTTTAATATGCCAATTTTATATTTTTTAAAGAATCTGAACATAATTTGATCTGGATTAAAATTCTGAGATAATAAAGCTTAATTTATTTATAACGATTATTTTATTTTAAAAAATGAAAAAAATCTACGATAGAATTTCTGCAGGTGGCCTTGTTTATAAAATCACAAATAAAGATGTCTTTTTTGTAATATGCTTCAAAAAGTCAACAAACAGATGGCATCTTCCAAAAGGAACACAAGAATCAAATGAAAATATAAAAAATACTGCAATACGAGAAGTGCAAGAAGAAACAGGGTTAAAAGTTTGTATAAAAACCTTTTTATCAAACATAGAATATTCATTTAAAAACGAGATAAATAAAATAATTAATAAACAAGTTGTTTTTTACACTATGGTACCTACAGGCGGCTCTTTTTCTGATCATGATAATGAATTTGATGAAGTAAAATGGGCTAGTGCAAAAAATTGTATAATCCTATTACAATATGAAAATGAAAAAAAATTGGTTCAAAAAGCTTATGAAATGGTTAAATTTGATGAATGAAGAAGTATTCACATACAATAATATTTTTCTAAAAAATATTTCTGAGATTTCTGGAGATAAAGTTGTGCTTAAAAATAAAAGTATAAATGATTTTGCAAAAGATTATATTTGGAGAACAGATCCCGAGCTTGCTACTCTAGATGCTTCTTATCCATTGGATATTTCATTCAAATCATTTGTTAAAGCATACAAATCTGAAATAAAGAAAAACGAAAAAAATACTGCAAGATTTTCTATTTTCTCTAATGAAGATCGGCACATTGGTAACAGTATGCTCTATAATATAAACCATTTCTCAAAATCCATGGAACTTGGCATTATGATAGGGGATAAAAATCATTGGAATAAAGGATACGGATCAGACACAATAAAAACAATGATAAAACATATTTTCAAACACACTGATTATCACAAAATTTACCTTCACACATTAAAATGGAATCTTAGAGCTCAATCATCATTTAAAAAAAGTGGGTTCAGTAATTTTAGAGAAGTCTCTAGAGAAGGTAAAAAATTCATTTACATGGAAATAAACAAACAGCAAACCTAATTATCACTAATTTTTACTCCCGAAATGTTTTCAATGAATGTTGCTATACCAGAGTGATCCCACTCTCCTTTACCATCAGAGATTAACGAGCTAATCATCTGTTGAATTAAGCCGGTAACTGGCAAAGCTACTCCTAATTCTTTTGCAGTTATCAAAGCATTATTAAGATCCTTTTGGTGCAAATTAATCCTAAATCCCGGGTCAAAATTACCTTCTGCCATCATTGGTCCTTTGGCATTCAACACATTACTTCCTGCTAATCCACCTTGTATAGCATTAAGTACCACTTTTGGATCCAATCCTGATTTTTTTGATAAAACTAAGGCCTCGCCTAAAGCTTCAATATTTGCTGCAACAATAATCTGATTAGCTAACTTTGTTGTATTCCCTGCTCCACTAGAGCCACAGTAAACTTTACTTTTTCCTAGTATGTCAAAAATTGCAGAAAATTTATTAAATACTTTTTCTTCTCCGCCCACCATAATGGCCAAATCACCGCTAATTGCCATTGGCTCTCCTCCGCTAACTGGAGCATCGAGAAAATCTACTCCATTTGCTAAGCATTCTTTATATATTTTTTGTGATACCAATGGTGAAATAGAACTCATATCAATAACAGCAGATCCTTTTTTCAATCCGTGCAATACTCCTTTTTCAGAAATAATTGCTGATTCAGAATTTGCAGAATCTTGTACCATTACAATTACAACATCAACACTACTCCCCAATTCGTTTGCATCAGAACATCCTTTAGCTCCTGCATCAGTTAACTCATCTATTACAATCTGCTTATTATCATATGCAAACACCTCATATCCCGCTTTTAATAAATTTTTTGCCATTGGTTTTCCCATTATTCCCAAACCAATAAATCCTACTTTTATATCTTCCATATGATTTCCTAAACTTGAATTACTAATAGAAAGATAAATTATAAAACATAATATGTTATGTTAAAATCAAATAATCATTTTTAATCAATATATTATGGTTAATTTCAATTACGATATAAATAATATTAAATTTATAAGATCTGTTACTGAAGGAGTCCCTGGCAACAGAGTATTTAGCATTGAATTATTTACTGAAGACATCAATATAAAAATTATTATTGAAAAAGAACAACTTATAGCAGTATGTGAATATATTATTAGAAATCTATATGATAAAAATATACCCGAACTCCCCGAAGAATTTGATTTTGACCCTGATTTTGACGAAGAGTACAGATCAAATGACCTAACAATAGAAATATTAGCACAATCTGAGCAATTTCAATTATATTTCAGAAACCAAGAAGATGAAGGTATTTCAAATCAAATATTAATAAAAATAACATACGAACAAGCTCTTAACTTTGCTAAATCAAGTATAAATCTTTCTTCCAAAGGAAGACCTGTTTGCAAATTATGCCACAGGCCTATGAATCAAAATGATATATCCTCTGAAAATCCTCTAGTATGCATAAATTGCCCAAGAAAAAATGGCCATCATAAAAATTAAATTATGCAAGAGCTGGAGAATTTAAATTTAAACATAATTTTAAAAAATGAGTTCCCTGACATTAAATTTACCGAATTTGAATCTGTTCTGAAAACCAAAATAATTAACATTTATAATGTTGTTAAAGGATCCAATAATAATTTATTAATTGAATTCGTAAACAACGATTTTGCAATATTCAAGCCAAAATTAGGGGAACGAACATTAAATGATTTTCCAATTGGAACTTTGTATAAAAGAGAATATGCGTCGTATATTCTCTCTCTTATTCTGGGTTGGCCTAATATCCCTCCAACTTCGATTGTTGAAATAGATAACATTGGAATTGGAAGTATTCAAAAAATAATAAACAATAAAGGATTAAATTATTTTGAAATAATAAAAAATAATAAAAATGAATTTATGAAATTCGCTATTTTTGATTCATTAACTAACAATGCTGACAGAAAAGGCGGGCATTGTATCATAGATGATACAGATACAATCTGGAGCATAGATCACGGAGTAACTTTTCATGAAATATTTAAATTGAGAACAGTAATGTTTGACATATGGGAAGATAAAATCTCAAATGATTATATCAAAGATATCAAATTACTCAAAAAGAAACTCTCTGAAAAAAAATATAACAATATTTTTTTAACCCTTTTAACAGAAAAAGAATTTGAAGCTCTAAATATGAGAATAGATACATTAATAAAATCTAAATCTTTGCCAAGTATAAATCAATATGAAAACATACCTTGGCCATTAATATAATTATTTGTTTGTAAAAATTATATCAAACCCTATTCTGTATGACTTTTTATCTATATTTTTATAAATTTCTTCCATAGATTTCATTTTTTTCCATTTACCCTCTTTATTTTTAGAATCACGTAAATAAATACACTGTTTTTCATTTGAAAATATTCCAATCAAACTTGAAACATCCCATATTTTAGGATTATTACACAACATAGATTTAGCTTTACCTAAAGCCACCATTGCTCCTTCAAAAGATATACTACCAAAATTTCTGTAATCATTAGCAATATGCTTAACCTTACTATATTTTTTACTTTGATTATAATCAGTGTATAAATTACCTGGGACAAATGAAAAATTCGACTTGTTATTCACTTCTACAGTTATATTATTTTTGCTTAATCCAGATTCCTGCGACCAAAAAATATAATCACCATCGATTGAAGATATAGATGGAATATATATATTCGCATATCTAGTTTTATAATCTTCTATATACGCAATGGAACTTCCAAATATACTTAAGCCATTAGAAAAATTTGAGGTTCCATCTAATGGATCTATAATCCATAGAGGATTTTTAAAATCATAAGAAAAAGAATCAATATCTTCTTCTGATAAAATATTATGGCTTGGAAATAAGTTTTTTATTTCTTTCTGAATATTATTATGTATATCTAAATCAATTTGAGTGACAACTTCTTTTTGCCCATCTGAATTTGTTTTGTAATTCTTAACATTAACTTTATTTACATTTTTTAATATGTATGTCCCTGCATCCTTTGTTATCTTTTTAGATAATTCTGCAATTTTTTTACTTTCTAAACTATTTATTCCTTTCACTTTAAGACCTTGTAGTAATATGATAATGAATATTATTGACATTAATAAATCAATTAATTAATTTATTATATTCAAAAATAAATAATATGAAATATAAAAGAATAGTAATAAAAATTGGAACTTCTCTTATTACTCAAGATAATGGAAATTTAAATACCGATTTCATGTCTGGGTTAGCAGAAATTTGTAAAAAATTAATTGAATCTAAATGCGAAGTAATAATAATTTCGTCAGGTGCTATAGGTGCAGGAATCAAATTAATTAATCCTGATAGCAATAAAATAATTGATAAAAATCAAACCTCAATAAAGCAAGTACTTGCTTCAGTAGGACAGCCTTATTTAATGAAAAATTATCAGGAAATATTTAATCAGCCAGGTATCAAAACTTCACAAATATTGCTTACAAGAAAAGAAATTAGAGAAGATAAGTCTACTTATTTAAATATTAAAAATACTATAGAAAAACTTATAGAATTAAACATAATACCTATTATCAATGAAAATGATGTAGTCTCTACAGAAGAAGTAGAAGGAGACAAGTTTGGAGATAATGACACTCTATCTGCCTATGTAAGTAATCTAATTGATGCCAACCTACTTATAATTTTAAGCTCTGTTGATGGTGTGTTTACTGCTGATCCTAATGTTGATCCGGAAAATGCAAAACTAATAGAAGAGTTTAAAGACTTATCATTCAATGAAATAAATACTATTGGTGGTCCCAGTTCTGACAACATTGGGACAGGTGGAATGAGCGCAAAATTGAAGGCAATTGAAATAGCCACCATGTCAGGTACAGATGTTGTAATCACCAATGGGAATAAAATAACAAATATAACTAAAATAATTAATGACGAAAAAATCGGAACTTTTTTCCCAGCAAAATCTAAAATCCATGAGAGGAAAAAAAGATGGTTATTAAATAACATGTCTAGATCTAAATCGATTACAATTGACGATGGAGCTAAAAATGCTATTCTTAATAAGAATACAAGTCTTTTACCTGCTGGAATAATCACTGTTTCAGGGAAATTTAAATCAGGGGAGGTGATTTGTATATTAGATAAACAAAAAGAAATAATAGCCTGTGGTATATCTAGTTATTCTTATGAAGAAATAAATAAAATTAAAGGGGAGCAATCATCAAAAATATTAAGTATACTTGGATATGTTCATACAGAAGAAGTTATTCACAAAAATAACATGGTAAATATATAAATTATGGAAACAAAAGATCTAATTAAACTTGCAAGCAATACAAAAATTGCATCTAGAAAACTTTCTGTTTTAACAGACAGTGAAAAAAATAGCATACTAACTAATATAAGCAAAAATCTTTTAAAAAATATCGATATTATATTAAAAAGTAATTCAAAAGATATAAAAAATGCAAAAGCTTCAGGTAAAGACTACGCATTCATAGACAGACTGACATTAACAGAAAAAAAAATAAAAAATATGGCCTTTGCAATACAAAATATTATTGAATTGGAAAATCCTGTAGGTCAAATTATTGAAGAAAAAACTTTAAAAGAAGAAATGAATCTTAAAAAAATTACCGTTCCTTTAGGAGTACTAGGCGTTATATATGAAAGTAGGCCCGAAATCACTACTGACATAGGGTGTTTGGGAATCAAATCAGGAAATGCAGTAATTTTAAAAGGAGGAAAAGAATCAATTAACACCAATATTGTATTAGAACAAATAATTAAACAATCAATCACTGAATCTGGATACGATGAAAATATAATAAACCTAATAAAATCTACTGATCGCAAAATTACTTCAGAATTCTTATCATTGAATAAATATATTGACCTGATGATACCAAGAGGAGGAGAATCTTTAGTTAATATGGTGGGAGAGCAAGCTAAAATGCCTGCAATCACTGGGGGAGTAGGGGTCTCACACATATACATAGATGAATATGCAGACATTGAAAAAGCCATAAACATTACACATAACTCTAAAGTTTCAAAGCCTAGTGTTTGTAATGCTCTAGACACTTTGTTAATTAATACTAGTATTCTTAAAGAAGTTATACATAAGTTAATTAAAAATTTAATCGAAGCAAATGTTGAAATTCGTTGTGATAAAAAAACATATAAATTATTAGATCAAAACAATAATAAAGTTCTTTTAGCTAACGAAAATGATTGGGGAACTGAATTTCTTGATTATAAGATGTCCATCAAATGTGTAGATAGTATAGACGAAGCAATAGCTCATATTGAATTATATGGTTCAGGCCACACTGACGCAATAATTTCAGAATCAGAGGATCGTATAAACAAATTTGTAACTAACATAGATTCTGCAGCCGTAATGATTAATGCCAGCACTCAATTCAATGATGGTGGTGAATTCGGTATGGGTGCAGAAGTTGCAGTCAGTACAAACAAATATGGCGCAAGAGGACCAATGGGATTAAAGGATTTATGTTCTTATAAATGGGTTTTAAAAGGTAACGGAAATATAAGAATCAGATAATCATCAATCTAAAAAGTCTCTTAACTTTTTAGATCTCATAGGATGCCTTAATTTTCTTAAAGCTTTAGCTTCAATCTGCCTTATTCTTTCACGTGTAACACCAAAATCTTTACCTACTTCTTCTAATGTCCTACTTCTACCATCTTCTAGTCCAAAACGTAATTGCAATACTTGAGCTTCTCTTTCACTTAAAGTTTCCAACACATCTTCAACTTGTTCTTTTAACAATTGGTGAGAAGCTGCATCAGCAGGTGCAATAGCAGTTCTATCTTCAATAAAGTCACCTAAATCACTATCATCTTCTTCTCCAACAGGAGTTTCAAGAGATACAGGCTCTTGAGATATTTTAAGAATCTCCCTAACTTTTTCTGGGGTGACTTCCATTTCTTTTGCAATTTCTTCACTAGAAGGGTCTCGTCCGTACTCTTGTACTAATTTTCTACTTGTACGTAATAACTTATTTATTGTTTCAACCATATGCACAGGAATTCTTATAGTTCTAGCTTGGTCAGCAATAGCTCTCGTAATAGCTTGCCTAATCCACCATGTAGCATAAGTACTAAATTTATACCCTTTTCTATAATCAAATTTTTCAACAGCTCTTATTAAACCTATATTGCCTTCTTGAATTAAATCTAGCAACGACATTCCTCTTCCAATATATTTTTTAGCCACACTAACTACAAGTCTCAAATTTGCTTCAGATAATAATTTTTGACTATTATGAGAAATAGTTTTTTTCTGATTATAAAAATTAGACAAATCATCACTATGATTATTAAATTCTTTAAATATCTCTCCTGATTTAAGTGCTTTTTTCAGATCAGTATTTTTTTTGTACTTTTCGATCACTTCAAATAAAAAATCTGGAATTAATCTCAATGAAGTCGAAGTTGATCTAATTGTCTCAGCAGTATCTAATGGTTCTTTGTTCATAGCATCTGCTATGTAATTAACAAGCTCTTCATCTAAAATATCATAAACAAATTTGTTATATTTCTTTAATTGTCTTTTATCTAAATCATCTTTTATTGAAAATAAATCTTTTACTTGAAATCCTGAACTAGGCACTTTGTGACCAATAAATTTTAGTATCAGTTCAAAGATTTTAATATTATCTACAATTTTTTCTAAAGCAATATTAGCTATAAATGTTTCAGTTAATTCTCCTGCTTCAACTAATTTTGGATTTTGTGAAACAAGATTAATATAATCACCTTCTTCCATGGATCTTGCTAATTCTCGTTCATCTTTAGCAGATAATAATCCCACTCTACCAATTTCTCTTAAATACAATCGAACTGGATCATCAATTATTTCCGGAGTATCATTAACTACGTCGTCTAATAAAACAAGTTCACCTTCTTTATTAAGTTGATAAGAATCACCGAAATCGTCATTTATATTTTCGGAACTACCTGCATTTTCTCTTGAAATTTTCAAGCTCATAAAGTCTTTAGCTAAATCTTCAGGATCGTCACTAAACTCTTCTCTTTGAACCATATTTTTCTTAGCCGATTGAATAAAATCAACTAATACAGAATCCTGTTCTCTGTTCCACATTTTTTCAGTCATTAATTTACCTACTTGAATTTCTTAATTTTTATTGCTTAACAATATATCAATATTCTTTATTCGATTTTGAATTGTAATAATTTGATCTTTAATTTCAGATTGATTTAAATCTGTGTTTGAAATTAAAGCATTGTTTTTCATAACCAAATATTCTCTTTCTATTTGTATTTTTAATTTACCAATAACTTCTAATAATTTTTGATTGTCATAAAACACAGATTTTTCTAACTTCAACGAATCAATTTTCTCTGTTAAATTAGCGTCTGTAACATTTAAATCCGAATCATTAATCCATTCATATAACAATTGCTTACAAATTGTATCATCTATCATCTCTAGATCCCAATCATTAAATAGGTCTTTATTAGTAATATTATTAGATATTATCAAGCTTACTAAGTGTTCGGTTAATAAAAGTAATCTGGTTTTACCATTATGCATAAAATTTGTATTATTGAAATTATTTTTTGAATCAAAATATATTCTTGATTTATTATCAAATCCTGCTCTAATCCTTTGCTCAGAAACATCTAATTGTGAACTAAGCATTGATATATATTGATCCTGTATATAAGGATTCCTTTCATTAGATATAAATGGGCGAACTGTTTCTTCTATTAATTCCTTTCCTTCAGGAGTAGACGAGTCAAATCTTGCAGCCAATAATTTAATTAAATATTCAATAATTGGCTTCGCATCGTCAATTATTGTCTTCCACGCTTTGAAGTCTTTTCTGATAAACGAATCTGGATCTGTTTCGTCTGGTAATTCAACCACTTTTAAAATAAAATTCTTCCGAACCGATTTGTTTGTAATGCCGCTTGGATGATCTTTGTTACTAGACGCAAAAATACCCCAACTTTTATCTAAAGCATTCAATGTGGCTTCCGTTCCCGCTTGGTCTGCATCTAAAGCTATTATTGCATTATTAGAAATATCTGCTATCTTGCTAGCTTGTTGAGTAGTAATTGCTGTTCCCATTGAAGCCACAACATTTTTGTATCCATACTGATGAGCAATAATAACGTCAGTATATCCTTCAACCAGTACACATTCGTCATTATCTCTAATGTACTCTACTGATTGATCAATTCCGTATAATACAGACCCTTTATCAAAAGCTAAATTTTTTTTTGTATTAATATATTTAGGGAGTTGATCATTTAAAATACGTCCCCCAAAACCTAGTATTTCTTTTTTTTGATTTTTAATAGGGAATATTAATCTATCCGAAAAAAAATCATAAAAAGTTTCGCCCTTAGATTTAGAAACCAATCCATATTTACTTAAAGAATCTAAGGAGTATCCTTTATTATTAATATAATCTGACAATTTATTCCCAGGAGGATTATATCCAAGATCAAAATCAATTGCAGATTGTTTACTTATTCCTCTATTTTTTAAATAATTTCTCACATTTTCTCCACTAGTAGAAAAAAGTGATGTCTTAAAAAATTCAGCTGATAACATATTAATTTTTTTTATTTCTTCTATTTCTTTAAATTTTTGTGAACTAAAATTTTCAGTAGTAATTCCTAGCTTGTTTTTTAAAAAATTTAAAGAATCTAAAAAAGAAATACTGTCTTTTTTCATGATAAAAGAAATAACATCGCCACCAGTAGAACATGCACCAAAACATCTCCACATGTTTTTATCCGGATCCACTATAAATGACGGGGTGTTTTCAGAGTGAAAAGGACAAACAGACTTAAATAATCTTCCTTGTTTTTTTAAGTCCACAAATTCAGATACCAAATCTAAAACTGTAACCTTATTTTTTATTTCTTCTGTTAAACTCATAATTTACAAATAATATATATCCAAAATTTTATTGAATGCTTAAAATAAACAGGAAATATAGAATAATAAATTAAAAGAAAAAAAACTATAAAGTTTTGATTAATATGAATGCAAAAGAAAGAATAAATTACTTAAAAAAAATAATTAACAAAAACAGTTATTTATATTACATAAAACAAAATCCTGAAATTAGTGATAANGAATATGATATCTATTTCAGAGAATTAATTGATTTGGAAATATCACATCCTGATNTAAAAGATGCAGACTCNCCAACAAATAGAATTGGNTCAGAACCATCAAATGAATTTGAAACAATAACTCATATTGAACCTATGCTTAGTTTGAATGACTGTTTTTCTGAAGAAGAATTCNACAAATGGCATGAAAGAAATTTAAAAGCAATTAATCAANTAAATGTNGAAATGATTTCCGAATTAAAAATTGATGGATTAGCAATATCTTTGGTNTATGAAAATAGNATTCTTAAATCTGCATCTACAAGAGGNGANGGNATAANNGGNGAAGATGTAACTAAAAATGCTCAAACAATAAATTCCATACCATTAGTATTGAATGAAAATATNCCAGGGATCATCGAAATTCGCGGTGAAGTATTTATACCTATCTCTGAATTTGAAAAACTTAATAAAGAAAGAGAAATTCANAATTTAACNAAATACTCTAATCCTAGAAACTGCGCATCTGGTTCTTTAAGACAACTTGATCCTAATATAACTAAATCTAGAAATCTTGATACATACATTTACAATATAGGATATTTTGANAATGAATTAAGNATTCCAGAAAAACAATCAGAAAGATTNGAATTTCTTGANAAATTAGGNTTCAGGATTAATAAAAACTATGAAGTTACACATACCNCTGAACAAACAATNTCTTTATATAAAAATTATCAACAAAAACTTAAAAANTTAGACTANNTATGTGATGGAATNGTAATTAAAATTAATGACNTAAAATTACAAAACATNNTAGGAGGACTGTCAAGATCTCCAAAATGGGCTATNGCNTTNAAATANCCAGGTAACACNGCATTATCNAAAATAGAAAAAATTGATATCAANATAGGTAGAACTGGATCAATAAACCCAATAGCTTTATTAAAACCTGTTCAAATCGACGGAGTTACAATAAAGCATGCTACTCTTCATAATGAAAATTATATAAANAATCTTGAGTTATTAGTGGGTGACTGGGTTTATATAGAAAGAGCAGGAGATGTAATACCNAAAGTCNTATCNGTTGACAAATCTAAAAGAAATGGAACTGAATACAAATTTGATTTCCCAAGTAATTGNCCTAGNTGCANTACGATAATATCTAAANAAGATNANGATGCCATGTATTACTGCAAAAACAACAAATGNAATTCTAAAATTATAAGATCTTTAGAATATTTCGCNAGTAAAAGCGCTATGAATATAGAAGGNCTAGGACCTTCTATAATAAATAAATTAGTATCAAAATCATTGATAAAAAATTTTGCNGACATATACAANCTTNAAACTACTGAACTTTTACAAATTGAAGGNTTTAAAGAAAAAAGTGCCAATAATCTNATTGANTCAATTAGCGAAAGTAAAAAACAATCTTCATCAAGATTGNTAATTTCACTAGGAATAAAACACGTNGGTGTAGAAATATCAGAATTANTACTTNGNAAATATAAATCTTTAAGNAGCATTATAAATATTTCATACGAAGAGTTGTTAGANATTTCTCAANTAGGGCCNCAAATTGCTCTAAGCATAACNGAATATTTTAATAATTCTGATAATGTTTNTGTNCTAAAAGAATTATTTGATTTAGGATTAAGTGANACATATCAATCTAATCAAATAAAATTNAACGAAAAAATATCAAATAAAATTTTTGTAATTACTGGAAAGTTATCTGAATTNACAAGATCTGAAATTCATGCNANGATTGCTGANTTTGGNGGNGTNAATTCTGAAACCATNAGTTCTAAAACAGACTATTTAGTNGNAGGNGAGAAAGCAGGATCTAAGNTAGNAAAAGCTNAAAAATTAAATATTCAAATTATAAACGAATCAGANTTCATAAATTTAATNGAAAAGGAGAAATAATGGANCTAGGAATTAAAAANAAAATAGCTTTNGTAACAGGAAGCTCTAGAGGAATAGGAAAAGCTGCCGCTATTTCTTTAGCTAAAGAAGGTGCAAAAGTNGTAATTTGNGGAAGAAATCAAAACACNTTAGANACAACTCTANCTGAAATAAAAAAAATAAATCAAAATATAATTGGAATAAACTGTGATGTTACTGAGGAAAANAATCTTATTACTCTTGTTAATGAAATAAAAANTCAANTAGGTGAAATAGATATTTTAATAAACAATGTTGGTGGNTCTATTAATAGAGAAGGNATTGAGGGAACTCCTATAAAAGATTTAAATAAAACTTTTGATTTGAATCTTAATCCTGCAATAAANCTTATGCAATTAGTAATACCTAACATGAAACAACAAAANTGGGGAAGAATAATTAATATTTCATCAGTTTATGGAAGAGAACTTGGTGGTAATCTNTCATANATGACTGCAAAAGCTGCTTTAAACAGTATTACNAAACATTCNGCAATTGACTTGGCNCCATTTGGAATACTTGTTAATGCTGTNGCTCCTGGNCCNGTATCACANAAAGATGGTAGNTGGGAAAAATTCCAACAAAACAATAGTAAAGAAGTTGTCCANAATTTTATAAACGAAAATTTACCTATAGGNAAATTNGGGTGGCCAGAGCCTGTTGGAGACTTGATTGCTTTTTTATCTTCNGAAAATTCAGGATTTATTACAGGAACTTGCATCAATATTGANGGAGGATGGAGCAAGTCGATAAATTAATTNATTAACTTGTANAGNATTGNNTAATATTATGAAACAANTTTTNAGTGTTGNNNATCTTAAATATTTCCAAGAGTAGTTTTTACTATATTNGCTGAATTNAANCCATATTTNTTTACTAATTCTTCTGTNGTTCCTGATTCTGCNTAATCTGTCATTGATATNCTTAATACTTTACTTGGATTATGTTGGGATAAATATTGNGAAACNAANCTATGCAATCCTCCATATTTAAAATGCTCTTCAACAGTTAAAATGAATTTAGAGTCCTGTGAGCATTTCAAAATTGTATCTTCATCTAATGGGCGGAGNGAATACATATTAACTACTCTTGCATTAATTCCATGAACTTCTTTTAATTCTTTAGCTGCTTCAATTGCAGGATAAACCATATATCCATAAGTCAAAATAGANACATCTGATCCNGNTTCATAAACANNTTTTGATCCNCCATGTTTCAAAGAAATATTTTTNTCATTNAATATNGGAAGAGCNGGNCTAGAAAGTCTNACATAAAATGGACCCTCAGTATTTACTGCCAATTCTACAGCTGCCTGAGCTTCNTGTGCATCNGANGGAACCAAAATAGAAAATGAATTTAANGATANAAATAANGAAATATCTTCTAAGCTTTGAGCTGAAATACCATCTTCNCCTGTTATTAATCCNGCNTGNGTTAATATNACTTTAACATTTAAATTAGATTGGGAAACTCCAACTCTTAATTGATCCATTGGNCTTGTNGATCCNAANACAGCAAAAGTACTTACAATTGGAATTTTNCCCGANGCAGCTAATCCTGCTGCTATATTAACCATATTTTGCTCAGCNATACCAACATCAAAAAATCTTTCAGGGTATTTTTCTGCAAACATATTAGTAAATGTAGATTTATTTAAGTCTGCTCCTANAACNCATAATTCAGAANTGNATTCNCCCATTTCTAAAATTTTTTTNCCTGCATATTCTCTTGTTGATCCGGTTTCCATATCTTTATTTATTTTGAATTGATTTCATTAATAGCNTCTATAAGCTGTGNTGGATNTGCAGTTTTGCCATGAAAATCAGGATTGTTTTCCATAAAACTAACNCCTTTNCCTTTTACAGTATCTGCAATTATTACTTTTGGTTTACTATTTTCATAATTNAGAGANTTAAAAACATTTTCAATATCTTCNGTNTTATGACCGTCNACAGAGTATGTTTCCCATCCAAATGCAGACCATTTATCTATNATAGGACTCATATCCATAACTTGATGAGTNAATCGNTCATTTTGTATNCCATTTCTGTCTACGATGGCTACNAATTTNTCTANCTNATATTTTTTTGCNGACATTATTGCTTCCCAAATTTGCCCTTCNTTAAGNTCGCCATCTCCTAATAAAACATAAGTTTTATAATTTTTTTTATCAATTTTNGCAGCCAAAGATACTCCCACGCCAAATGACAATCCTTGTCCTANCGAACCTCCAGACATTTCNACACCTGGNGTTTTAATATGAGCATGTCCCTGCAGTCTTGAATTAAGTTTTCTAAATGTCATCAATTCAGATTTNTCAAAAAATCCTGTTTCGGCCAAAGCTGCATACAAAACAGGGCANGCATGGGCTTTNCTTAATATAAATCTATCTCTATCTTCCCATTTAGGATTAGANGAATCATAATTCATAATAGANCCATATAAAACNGAAACAATATCAGTTGAAGANAGAGATCCTCCTGGATGACCNCTATTAGCATTNCTAGTCATATTCAAAATATCTATTCTCATATTCTTAGCNAAATCTTTTATAGCGTCTATGTTCAANTTTTATCTCTTNAAAAATTAATATTGCGCAATAATTATAATTTGGTTGAATTTATAAGTCTATCTCAAAATTAAGGATAAATATAATTTCCCCTATGCAAAAAAATAATGTTATAATCTTTCTAACATTCAAGGAGGCAACATGAATAAAATAATCAAAGGCAAATACTTAATAGATGGTAATGGCGGTAAACCTAAAGAAAATTCTGCTGTAATAATCGAAAACGGGAAAATTAAAGATATTACTGACGCAAACAATTTACCTAAAGATGGATACGAAATACTTGATTATCCTGATTCAACAATAATGCCAGGATTAATTGAGGTTCATACTCATATGCATGTTAGCCCAGAACCTGGAAATTATGAGGCTGCNCTTAGTGATTCAGATACAGTTTTAGCTATACGAGCTACTGATGCAGTTAGAAAAACTCTAATGAGTGGAGTAACTACAATGAGAGATATTGGAAGTAAAAACCATATTGCTTTCCCTGTAAGAGATGCTGTGAATGCAGGTATTATTCCAGGNCCAAGAATGCTACTTGCAGGCCAAGTAGTTACAACAACAGCTGGTCATTGTAATTACTTTGGAACAGAAGCAGATACTTTAGATGAAGCAGTAACNGCTTCAAGAGCAAACATTAAATTAGGTGCTGAATGGATTAAAATAATGTCAACAGGAGGAGGATTCACTCCTCGTTCNAATATGAGAGCTGCTCAATACCCTGCAGAAACTTTAAAAGCAGTAGTAGATGATACTGTNAGACTAGGAGGAAGAGTTTGTTCGCATGCTCATGGAACTGTTGGTGTCGAAAACTGTGTTAAAGCAGGAATACAAAATATTATTCATTGTTCTTGGTTAGCNGAAGATCCAGAAAAAATGTTTGACTATAAAGAAGATGTGGCTGATCAAATNGCCGAAAAAGGTATATATGTAGACGCTACNGTAGCAACNGGATACATGAGAACATTTAGAGATCCTGATTTCGATGACGAAGCAGCAAAAATGTTTAGAGATCCAGGNGAAAGAGCTGAAATTTTACAAGATATGAGAAAAAAAGGAATTAAATTTGTTTCAGGAATAGATAGTGGAATGCTTTATGTTAGATTTGGTGACATTGCATACACTCCTGAAAGAATGGTAGATGTCATAGGNATGGGAAATATGGAAGCAATAGTTGCATGTACTAAAACCTCNGCTGAATGCTTAGATGTAGATGAAGAAACTGGCACATTAGATAAAAATAAATCTGCTGATATAATAGTTGTTGACGGAAATCCTGATGAAGACATAAAAAATCTGCACAAAGTCACTTCAGTTATGTTACGAGGTGAATTAGTTAAAGATAATGGAATTGAATTAGTTTGAATTAACAAATATGAATGAAGACAATTTTAAAATCGTTTCATTTTATGAATTTAAAAATATTAAATCTCAATATTTAAAATATAAAAATTCGATAAAAGAAATTTGCTCGCAAAATAACTTAAGAGGAACAGTAATTCTGTCACAAGAAGGAATAAACGGAACTCTGTCTGGATTCGATGAATCAATTGATAATTTTTTAACATTTTTAAAAAATCTTCAATTTAATAATACTGAAATAAAATTTTCCTACTCAAAAACTATCCCATTCTATAAATTGAAAATTAAAATAAAAAAAGAAATAGTTCCATTTAACAATGAAGTTGAAAACCCAAATCAAACAGGGAAATTTATTGACTCTAAAAATTGGAATAAAATAATTGAAGACCCTTCAATTACTGTTATAGACGTAAGAAATGAATACGAAACTAAAATTGGTAAATTTAAAAATTCAACAGATCCAAAAACNGATAATTTTACTGATTTTATAAAATATATAAAAACCGATCTGAATGATAAAAAAAATGAAACAATTGCAATGTATTGCACTGGAGGAATAAGATGTGAAAAAGCATCAGCCTACATGATTCAAAATGGATTTAAAAATGTTTTACAACTCAAAGGAGGCATTCTAAAATACTTTGAAGAAACTACTCCGGAATCATCCCTTTGGGAAGATGAATGCTATGTATTTGACAATCGTGTTTCAGTAAAAAAAGATCTCACCCAAGGCACATATGAATTATGCAATGGATGTAAAGAAACAATATCCCAATCTGACAAAAAATCTAAAAAGTACGAAGAAGGTGTTTCTTGTCCAAATTGTTATAATAAAAGATCAAAACAGCAAAAAGAAAATTCAAGAGAAAGACAAAAACAAATTGATTTATTTAAAAAAAACAACCAATCTTACCCATTTGATAAATTAAATCCAAGTCAATATAAAAATTTTATAAAAGATAATTAATTTTATCTTGATTGTGAATAATAATTTTCTTTTATAAATAAACAAATCACCATTAAAACAGATACAATATTAGATACCAAAATTGAAGTCCAGACAGTAGTGTTTGCCACATCTTTCATCATCCCAAACCTAAGCCAATAGTCCAATCCTTCGTATTTATCAAGAGTAATGTTAAATGTAATGTTACAAGTAACAATTGAAGTCGTTAATATTATAAATATCGCTATAAATTTATATAACTTATCATATTCACCATATATCCACATTGTTAAAAATGTGCCAAAAGAAGCAATGATTCCAGGAAAGTAAAACCAGCTAAAAAGTACTATTGATTTGGGCCAATATCCCCATGACCCACCTAGTAAAGTGTAAGCTGATTGAACTACAAAAAAAGCCAAAATACCAAAAAATATAGACAAAGCGATTCCACTTAACACTCGTGTCAATGAACCTAAGTTAGGATTGAAAAACATAGAAATTATTCCTCTCTGTACTAAGCTCTTCTAGACAATTTTGGATCTAATGCATCTCTTAATCCATCTCCAACCAAATTCATAGCTAGCACATTGATAGTTAAAACCAAGCCTGGAAAAAATGCAATCCAAAAAGCTTGTTGTAAATGTTTTCTTCCTAAAGATAAAATATTCCCCCAACTTGGATCTTCAGGAGGTATTCCTAAGCCCAAAAAACTAAGTGAAGCTTCTGTCAGTATAGCCAATGCAAAGAAATAAGTTGCCTGAACTATCACGGGAGCCATTGTATTTGGGGCAATATGAACAAATAAAATTCTAGGAGTTGGTGCACCTATACCTCTAGCTGCTTCTACGTATTGCTGTTCTCTTACAGTAAGAACAGACGATCGTACTACTCTAACCATTCTTGGAGTATCAACTATTGTTATAACTGCTATAACATTCCACACACTACCTCCAAGCATAGCAATTAATGCTAATGCTAATAACAATGTCGGGAATGACATTAAAGCATCCATAATTCTTTGTATAATCATATCAAGTTTTGGGGAATAACCTGATACCAAACCAATGAACAAACCAGCTAATGTAACTAGGAAAGCTACCATAAATCCAACCAATAATGATACTCTGCCCCCATAAATCACTCTTGCATATACATCACGACCAATGTTGTCTGCACCAAACCAATGCACAGATCCCGGTGGCATGAATCTATCAGTAGGATCGATTGCTACAGGATCATATTTAACTAAAAAGTCAGCAAAAATTGTAAGAANCGAAAAGACTANTAATATAAACAAACCAACAATCATATTAGGGTTTTTTCTGAGCATTCTATTAAACTGCACCCAAACTCTGTTCCCCATGCCCTTGGCCTGTCTTATCTCATTTGGATTGTAGCCTCTGTTAGTAGTCATGAATATCTAACCCTCGGATCTAAAAATGCATAAATGATATCAACTATTAAATTTAAAAATACATACGATGTTGCAAAAATCATCATTAATCCCTGAATAATCGGAAAATCCCTATCTCCAACTGCTTTCACAAACATTCTGCCCATCCCAGGAATCGCAAACACAGTCTCAGTAATTACTGTTCCTGTGACAGCGGCAGCAAAAACTAATCCAATTACTGTAATTACTGGCATAGAAGCAGCTCTTAAAGCATGTCTTGTTAAAACTATACCTTCAGCCAAGCCTTTAGATCTTGCTGTTCTAATATAATCTTCGCTTAATACTTCTACCAAACTGGATCTAGTCATTCTTGCAATAAGTGCCATAAAAGCAACTCCCAAAGTTATTGCTGGCAATGCACTATATCTTAAAAATTCAACTGGTCCGTCAGTAAAGAAACTACGAAATCCAAAGACAGGGAACCAACCTAATTTAAGTGAAAAAAGAAAGATCAAATTAAATGCCAACCAAAAACCTGGAATTGCAAAACCTAAAACAGCAAAAACCATAACAGCTCTATCAATCCATGTATTCATTTTCCATCCCGCTAATACTCCCATTGGGATCCCAAGTAATATAGCTATAAATATTCCAGAAAAAACTGTNGAAACAGTTGCTTCNATTTTTTGACTTACTAAATAAGATACTGATTCTGTTGTAAATAAAGATGTNCCCAAGTTTCCAACAAAGAATCCACCNAGCCAATNAAAGTACTGAGTAATTGGNGGNTTGTTTATNCCCATTGCTTCTCTNACATCTTCTATTTCTTGAGCTGTAGCATACATNATGTAATCCCCNCCTAATACGATNGCAGCAGGATCACCTGGGGCAAGNTGCATAATTGAAAAAGTAATTATAGATACTATAAGCAAAACNGGTAAAGTTAAAATAGCTCTTCTAATTATGTATTTCCACATAGATAGATTTTCCTATATTTGAAAGTTTTTAAATATCTTTAATATTNGACTTCAAAGGAGAACNGACTAAGTCNGTTCTCCTTTGTANNACCTATAATCTAGTTAAGGTGTCNCTTAGTCCAACCAAACATTGTGCAATATTGGGAATAAACAGTCTAGGCAGTAGCCTTTAACATTATCCCTAATAGCTCTTGGCGGTTGGAATTGGNAGAAGTTAAGTGNNGGNGGATTTTCATAGAAAATTCTATTCATCTCATCATACTGAGCCTGTTGTTTNGCAGGATCAGTTTCAACTAAGAAAGCTGCTCTAACTTCATCAATTTCAGGATTTTTATAACCCAAAGATGTATCACCGGAGAACATATGTGGAGCTAATGGATTAAGACCATTTGCGAAGTTTGACCATGAAGTCGCTGCTTCCCAAGGACCTTCTCCTCCTGTTATAGCTACTCTACTACCCCAGTCTAAGGATACTAACTCTGTGTTTACAAANCCTAAGTTTTTCATTGCTTCCCACATTACCAAGCCTGCTTCTGGCATAAATGGCATGTCATTAGCCGCAATAATTCTNACTTGTTGTTCNGAAATACCTGGGCTTAATGCCTCAGCTTGAGCTAAAATTTCTTTAGCTAATTTCATATTTCCTGATTTAGTCTTCATACCTTCAGCTTGAATTGCTTCAGTAACTGATGTTTTCCAAGGGGTTCCGCAATGAACAGCCATNTAACATTCTGTCCACTTNTCTTCACCACCTACAGCTGCCATCATAATTTTACCGTTAGGTGCAGCAGCTACAACAGCTCTTCTTGCCAATCTGCCTGCTTCAGACATATCGAACGGAGCATGATGTAAGTTAAATGCCATTGTTCCCATGTTACCNTCTCTAATAGAAGACCATGAAACACCGTCAACGCCATTTAGGTTTGAAGCCAAATCAATAGTAAAGTCATCAAGAACATCTACTTCACCAGTTTGCAAAGCAGCAATTCTTGTTGAATGATCAGGAATATCAAGAGCAACAAAACCATCTAAGTATTGGTTNATTTCTCCTTTAGTGAAATTCCATTCTTCACCTNNNTTTGGAACGTATCCATCAAATTTAGAAAATTCTAATTTTTCTCCCTGGATCCATTTATCCATNTTATANGCACCAGTNCCGACAGCNGTTTTTACTGGCTCTCCTGGTTTTAAAGACCAAACATCTTTATGCATAATTGATGGTTGTCTTGGATCTAGCTGAGCTAAGAATTCCAAAACCATTCCTGTAGGTTTACTAAAATTCATTGTAATAGTATTCCCGTCAGCAGATTGACTAAATGCTGAATCTTTTGATGATTTTCCTTCATTACCTGGGGATATAGCTAACAATTGTCGTCCTAAAGGATCAACTCTTGCGAACCTGGAATGTGATTCCATAATATCGTCCATAGCTAATGCGCTACCATCGTGGAATGTTATACCGTCACGAACTGTGAAAGTATATGTTAAACCGTCTGGACTCATATTCCAATCAGTTGCCATTTGAGGGAAGATATTATAATCTTTGTCTCTCCAAAACAACTGGTCATATGAATGTCGACCAACAGTTCCTGTAACAATAGCACCGGTAGCCATAGTATCAATATACTTTATACTACCTTGTACTACATAACGTAATGTACCTCCAGATTTTGGCTCGTCACCTGTAGCTGCAGCTGGTGCTGGAGCTGGTGTTGACGGAGCAGCAGCTGGTGCGGCAGCAGCAGCAGCTGGTGCTGCAGCTGGTGCGGCAGCTTCTTCTTCAGAAGAACATGCAGCAACAATCAACAAGGCGAATATAGCTAAAACTGGTAACCATTTAAATAATTTCATTAAGGCACCTCCAATTTAACTAGTTTTTAGTAAATACATTAGTTTGTTTATAAAACCTTCTAATATAAAAAATTAAAAGGTGATTAATTTTTACTCATATAGCATGAAGGTGTCAATACTCAATGAAAGGTTTCGGTGTTTTTATAGTAATTTAGTATAAAAAGATGATTTTTTTTCTAAAATACAGTTAAAATATATCACTATGAACAAAAGCAAACCAAAATCAATTCTAAAAAATAATCAGACTCTTATAAATCTATGGTCGGCTGAATTAATCAATCGCTCTTCATATATGACAGGAAAGTTCGCATTGCCTTTCTTTGCAAAAAATTTAGGCGCAAGCACCACTTTAATTGGAACAATCAGTTCAATATCTACTTTAACTGGTATATTTTTAAAACCAATCATTGGAGGAATTGGAGATACATTTAACAAAAAACAATTGCTTTTACTCGCTAACCTTATTTTTGCATTAACTCCATTATTTTATATATTTATTGATCAAACATATCAGCTAGTAATAATTAGGTTATTCCACGGTCTTTCTACTGCAATTTATGGACCAATTACTCTTGCTATCATATCAACTGTTTACACTAATCAAAGAGCAACTTATTTAGGTTGGTTTGGNACAGCAAGAACAATCGGATATCTTGTTGGCCCCATTCTTGGCGGTCTGTTAATGCTATATTATGATTCAAAAAATTTATTTTTTCTTACAGGAATTATAAGTTTCATTTCTTTTATACCAATAATTTTAGATAAAAATTCTTCATCTACAGTCATAAGAAAAAAATCCAAAAGTAGAGAAATCATATTATTTATTAAAAAATTATTTACTATTACAAAACTTAAACAAGTGTGGATAGTTAGTTTGATTGAATGGTCTTTCTATGCTGTGTTTTACTCCATGAAAGTTTTTGTACCTATATACCTTGTTAACTCTGGCTACAATACCTTAATCGCTGGCTCTTTTCTGACAACTGTCGAAATCATTCATATAATTCTGAGGCCATTAGGTGGAATTTCAGGAGATAAATTTGGATACTACAAAAATATTATATTTGGATTATTATTACTAAGTGTATCTATGTTTTTTGTTTCATTTACTATTAATTCTTCTACAATATTTATTCCTGCTATTTTAATTGGCATTTCAGAAGCAAGCGTACTACCATCTGCTTTAGCACTAGTATCAGAATATTCTAAAAATGATAATATCGGCACAGTTATGGGCATCGTTGGATCTATAAGAAATTTCGGAAAAGTAGCAGGCCCTATATTTATTGGGATTTTATTAGAAAAATTATCTTACCAAAGTGTTTTTCAAATTATTGGCATTACAAATATTTTAGTTGTACTGTTTATTATCATGATTTTTATTTTTTCATCAATGATAAAGCAAAAAAATAATTAAATATGGTATTGTTTTAATATTAATAATTTAATCGAGGTTTACTTTGCCAGATTCAGATATCTTGTATAAATCAATTACAGAAATCCAAAAAAGTCTCATAAATAAAAAAATTTCATCTGTAGAACTAACTAAACTAGCATTAAAGAGAATAGACGAAACAAATGAAAAAACAAATGCATTTTTACATGTGGCTCACGACTACGCAATAAACGAAGCTACAAAAATAGATACCAAAATTTCTAAAGGAGAAGACATAGGTCTTCTAGGTGGAATTCCTACGTCAATTAAAGATTTAGAAAGTGTAAAAGGAATGCCTCAAACAAATGGATCTTGGTTTTACAAAAATAATATTTCAGATTTCGACTCACTTGCAATCGAAAGAATTAAAAATGCTGGCGGAATTATTCTAGGAAAAACAAACACCCCAGAATTTGGGCTCTGCGCAACAACTGATAATAGGCTGGGAGATGATTGCAGAAATCCGTGGGATCTTTCTCGAACTCCAGGAGGATCAAGCGGTGGAGCAGGCGCTGCTATAGCTTCAGGTATTCATCCAATTGCTCAAGGATCTGATGGNGGAGGTTCAGTTAGAATTCCTTCGGGTTTATGTGGTATATATGGAATTAAAGGAACTCAAGGCAGAATTCCAAGAAAACACAGTGGCTTACAAAGTTGGAATCCAGTCAACTTTTCTTGCATAGGACCAATGAGTTGGTATGTTCAAGATAGTGCAATAATGTTACAAGTAATGGCAGGACCACATCCTGAAGCAGAATCTACAACTATAAAAACTGTCCCTCCTGATTTTATCACTACTATCGACAAAGGAATAAAGGGTAAAAAAATAGCTTGGTCTGTTGACCTAGGGTCTATCAACGTTGATCCAGAAGTACAAAAAAAGACAAGCGAAGCAATGCAAGTTTATGAAAAACTGGGAGCAATTGTAGAACCCCTAGACTTTAAATATGATATCAAAGAATTATCTTTGAACATTGGTCCGATACTTGGTGCTTTAGGGTATAACAAAAATGGTAAATTTCTAGAAGAAAATCCTGACAAATTAATGAATTACACTAGAGCAATGTTAGAAAATGTCAAAAATTGGGAAGGCCCTGATTATATGAATTCTATTTCAGAGCTATACAAGTTTAGAAATTATATGGATTCTATATTTAAAGAATATGATTTTATTGCCACCCCAACAATGGCAGTACCAGCTCATGAGTGTGGCAATCCTCCAAAAAAAATCAATGGTGTAGAATTTGACTATAAATACGATGATAAAAACAACATGCTTAATTCATTTGGGGAAAATGAAAATACTAATCATAAAAATGGATCTTATTTATTAGCACAATTTACCGCTATATTTAATTGGTCCGGCAATCCTGCAGCTACGATCCCTTGTGGTTTTTCATCTGATGGATTACCAATTTCATTACAAATAGCTGGAGCTAAAGAAAATGAATTAAGCGTTCTCCAAGCCTCAAGGGCTTATGAAATTGTACAACCATGGCAAAACAAAAAACCAGTATTATAAAAAGGGGTAAGTATGAATAACTTGGAAATCAAAAATGCAACCATAGTTGACGGACTAGGACAAGAACCTTATTTGGGGAACATATATGTTAAAAACGGGAAAATAGTAGCAATAACTCATAAGGAACATCTGCAATCAGAAAAATCTATTGATGCAAATGGGAAAATTGTGTCTCCTGGTTTTATAGACCTTCATACTCACAGTGACTCATCTTTTTTGGTAGATTCGGATGCTGATAGTAAAGTAAGACAAGGTGTAACTTTAGAACTAATTGGTAATTGTGGAATGAGCACTTGTGCACCTTTGATAGGCGAAGCAAAAACAATATTTAATCAAAGAGTATCTATGCTAGATAATCCTGAAGATTTAAATGCAGACTGGACTGATTATGCCGGATATATTAATGCAATGANAAAGGCNGGTGCTCCNCTTAANGTTGCTTTCCAAGTTGGGCANGGNACNCTAAGAGCTGCAGTTATTGGATTAGATGANAGNCCACCTACTGCNGAAGAGNTAAATTANATGAAACAGCTCACAGCAGAATCATTNGANGCAGGAGCTTTGGGTCTTTCTACAGGATTNTTTTACGCNCCTGGTTACTATGCTAGAACAGANGAAGTAATNGCTTTGGCNGAAGAAGTTGGNAAAAGAAACAAGCTCTATTCCACTCATCAAAGAGATGAGGGNAGCAGNACAGTNGGNTTNTTTGTATCATTAAATGAAGCTATTGAAATTGGAAGAAGAGCAAATTGCAAAGTCCAAATATCNCATGTTAAATGTGCAGCTCAAAAAGTATGGGGGAAATCAGATGAATACNTNCAACTTCTNGAGGATACTTTAGAAGAAGGAATAGATATAGCCGGAGATCAATACCCTTATACTGCTTCAAGCACTGCACTCACTGGAGCTTTGTTTCCTAGATGGTCTTTATCNGGAGGCAGGGAAAANACATTAGANTATATGGCAAACGAAGATGATCGNGGAAGGCTNGTTGAAGAAATTACTGATACTTTTTCTAANGGCAGAGGAGCNGAAGGAATAATTATTGCAAGATATGTTGAAGATGAATCATTAGAAGGGAAAACATTAATAGAAATTGCTGATTTAATGAATACATCTCCAGCTGAAGCTGCACTAAGAATATATCAAGAAGGNGAAGCAAGNGTTATCAGNTATGGAATGACAGATGAAGATGTAGANAATTTNGCATCNCATCATTTNATAGCNGTTGCATCNGATGGNTCNTCTNTNGCTACAACAGGTAANCTTTCAGTTGGNAAACCTCANCCNAGAAGTTATGGAACAAATCCAAGGTTTATTCAAAAATTTGTAAATGAAAAAAANGTAGTTACAATTCANGAAGCTATAAGAAAAATGACTTCAATGCCTGCNCAAAGACTAGGNCTAACAAATCGAGGAAGATTAACACCNGGATATGCTGCNGATATAGTNATAATGGATTTNCCNAAAGTAAAAGAAAAAGCNACATTTGCTGATCCTCATCAGTATCCNGAGGGNATATCTCATGTAATTGTTAACGGAGAATTAGTTGTAGAAAACGAAAAATACAATGGAACAAAAGCAGGCCAAATGATAACAGAATTTGATTCTTAATTAAATCGAAATCAAATATAATNCNCCACCTGAAATAAGAAGAAATCCTATAAAAAANACAAAATTATANAATNCTACCGATCGGGTNAAAATTATAAAAAAACGTATTGTTATGATTCCTACAATAAATGCTANCAANACAGATNTNAAATTAATAANAATATCATCTAATAATAAATAGATNCCCATCAATCCNGCAATGATAGTTACAGGAATACTTAAAATNAAACTAATATTTAATGNTTCATTNTTATCAAATTTTGTTATTAANAAAGCAGATATNGTCATTCCAGATCTACTCATCCCTGGAATAATAGANAGTCCTTGAAATANCCCTACAATAATAGCATTATAAAAATTATAATTGGNTTTGGATGTTTTATTTTTAATATTAGAACCTAATAATTGNATTAGNCCATTTATTAAATANATAAATCCAATGACCATCATGCCAACCACNCCTAAAAGTTCAATGTTATCNGATAATAACGGTATCAACAAATATATTGGNAATGAAATAATNAAACTAATAGTTGTAGCTAACACATAAAANATNCTTTCATTTTTAGATCTGTTTTNTTGAAAAAAATCTTGAATNAGAANANCGATTTTTTTTCTATATATATATATAGCTGAAAAAGCAGTACCTAANTGAAGGCNCAAAGAAAAAGCAAATATTTCTTCTAGGGTTTTATTNTCAGTATTAAAAACACTNCTAGTAAATAAAATTACNCCCTGAGAACTAANTGGGAGCCACTCAATTAAACCTTGAGTGGCTCCCAATATAATTTTAAGAACTACAATATTAATNTNNNTATCCTAATTAATCTTTTTGCTGAGCAGCCATACCTTGTTCTTTAGATANCTCAGTATCTAATTTTNCTTTCGCNTCTGCAGAAACCCATTTTGACCAAATTGGTTCATTTCTTAANAAGAAATATATTGCAACTTCATTGTANGCNATCCATCTGTCAGCCTGTTCTCTAAATTTTCTTGCTTTTTCTTCTAGTTTTGGAAGAGGGGCTTCNGAAAAGTCCCANTTATCTANAAGAGTTTTAATTTCNGGATGNNNTGTGTCNATNTCAGATGAAATAANTANAGNNGAATCTAANGCNCCATTCCTGGCATTTGANGGAAGTGGNTTATCNCTATCCCATGCAAACACTANATGNATTCGAGANTTACTTGATCCCATACCTGCNTCTCCNGTTTTCTTTGAAGTATCAACAGCNTCNTCAGCAGTTACAGTNAATCTTCTTATTATGTCATCCATATCNGANAACATAANTCGAGCATTAACGTCTTGTACTGTCTTTCCGTATCCNATTTTAGATATATATTCAAAGATAGCAGTTTGTATCATGGAGTTTTTNGACTCCAAACTNGCCGGACGNATNACTTCNCCTCTAAATTCATTAGATTGATGAGCTCTAGTAGCAGTNTCNGAAGCNCATCCTAATACTATTAGCANAGAAGCAAANATTATTANTAAAGGCTTAAAATAAGATGTAATTTTATTATTTTTANTTAACATAAATCACCTCATGAATTATAAATTTGAATAAAAAATATTATAGCATATAAATATTAAGAAAATAGATAGTATCGAAAAAGAAACATTNCNCTTNGATATTCTTATGTTTTTCCTCTTAGTTTAGGATCCAANCTATCTCTCANGCCGTCACCAAACATATTAACAGCCAAAGCTAGGAAAAATAATCCGAGTGANGGAAGTATCACAATATTAGAGTTACCNATAAAATANATCCGGCCTTCTCCAATNATATTCCCCCATGTGGGAATNTCTGGCGGAACACCTGCTCCTAAGAAACTCAAACTAGCTTCTGACAAAATAGCTGANGCAAATAAGAAAGTTGCNTGNACAATAACTGGNGCAAAAGTATTAGGTGCTATGTGNCTTAACANTATTCTTGTNTTAGACGCTCCAAATGCATTTGCTGCATCNACATACTGNGATTCTCTGATAGTTAATACAACTGATCTAACNATTCNNGANGTTCTAGGTGCATCTACNACAGTTAAAGCAAATATAACATTTTCTAATTTTGGTCCAAGNATAGCCATCAANACNATAGCCAACAAGATTCCAGGAATAGCCATAATACCATCCATAAATCTCATTACTATNTCATCTAATCTAGAAAAATAACCNGCAACTATTCCAATTNCTGATCCTANAACAGCTGCNAATATCGCAACAGATANACCAACTACTAATGAAATTCTTGATCCNTATATAACCATAGAAAANATGTCTCTNCCTAATGGCCCNGTNCCNAATAGNAANAGNTCTCCTTCTTCNGATCTNCCTGGTGGAAGTAANCGATTGAGAGGATCAAAAACAAAAGGATCTCTNAATATNCCCANNTTAATAAGTAGAGGGCAAAGGAGAGCNAANGTAACAACTANTGAAATNAATACTATTCCAATTAACATATTAGGNTTTCTTAAGACTGCNNTTNNNGCAGNTNTATNCCAAGGTANTTTCTCTCTNANNCCTTGAAATGCTAAATCNTGTNNNTCTGNTTTANTACTCATATTAACTATCGTACCTTATCCTTGGATCNACAAANACNTATAANATATCTATTGTTAAATTAACNAAAACGTATATCAAAGCAACAACCAAAATTGTACTTTGAATNATTTGGAAGTCTCGTTGNGCGATTGACTCAGTNATCAATCTACCCATACCNGGNATTGCNAANACAGTTTCAGTAATNACAACACCGCTAATAAANCCAGCTATACTAAAACCAATNACAGTTAAAACTGGNTTGGCNGCATTTCNGAANGCNTGNCTTAANANAACAATTGTTTCNCCAAGNCCTTTTGATCTNGCNGTTCTAACATAATCTTCTTTTAANACTTCNAGCATNGTAGCNCTAGTCATTCTAGTAATNAANGCNGANCCNGCAAATCCCAANACAAATGATGGAAGCANTAAATGATGCAGGTATCCCCAGAAATCNTCACTCATATATATATANCCNCCCGCGGGGAACCACTCNACTTGAACTGCNANTAAGAAAATTATCACATAGCCAAGAGCAAAATAAGGNACNGCATATCCNGTTAAAGCTANAATCATTACNACNCTNTCAAATANAGAATTCATTTTCCANGCAGCAAGCACTCCGGCAGGNATNGATANNAATATNGANANNGACAAGCTTAACACNGCTAAAGANAGCGTAGGNTCAACTCTGTCTAATATTAGAGCAGANACNTTGTGGCCNGAAAATATAGATTCTCCNAGGTCTCCCTGTGCCACTCCGCTTACAAATCTCCAGAATTGTACTGGTATNGGGTCTAGTAAGCCCATAGATTCTCTCATNGCTTCAACTTGCTCGTAATCAGCATCTTCGCCAGCCATAATAGCGGCAGGNTCACCAGGAGCCAANTGAATAATTGAAAAAACAACAACACCAACTATAGCCATAGTAGGAATCGCTGCTAATAGTCTTTTTAGTATATATCTCTGCATATCAAAATTAAGTTTAATATATAAGTGTTGAATATTATCTAAGANGTATTAANAATAATCAACCAATATAAACTATAAAAACAACTAAAAAAGCCGCTGAAGTTTAATTTTCAGCGGCTTTTTTAATTTATATGTCTAAATTAAATATTTANNAATATTTTTATTTATCCATCCAAGTGTTAGTCATACGTGTGGAATCAGCGTAATCNTGAACACCTACAGTAGATGNTCTCCATACGTGGTAACCAGAGTTCTGACCAGGAGATATATGTGATACCTGATCATAGTATGATTGNTGTACTTGGTCTATAACTTTCNNTCGACCTTCNTCGGTTAACTCTCTAGTATATTGAGCCTGTAAGTCAATAATGGTTTGGTTTGTATGCCAACCATATGTCTTAGGACTTAAGTACCAGTTCATAACCGGGTTGTTACTTGGGATAGAACAACATCCTGTGTGGAAAATATCCCACGCATCTTTGTTCTGTCTGATTGTAACAGCAGTAGCCCAGTCAGTCATAGTCATGTTAACTTTATAACCAATTTCTCTAAATCTAGCAATGTTGATCAAAGATCGGTCTCTGTGAGTTTGATAAGAAGTGTTACTTACCATTTCTACAACATCGTTATCAAGATCCCAACCTGATTCAGCCACGAATGCATCTCTGTATTCTTTAGCTTTAGCCAAGTCAGCTTGGTTGTACATATCTTTACCAGCTGCACTTTCTCCTGGTGTACCACACAAGAAGATAGCAGGACATACTTGCCATAGCTGTTCAGGACCGTGCACTGACATTAATTTCTTAGCATCTTGTGCTGCCTGTAAAGATTTTCTCCAATTTAAGTATTTACCAGGTGATTTAGTGTGATTCAATAATAGAATCGGTGTACCTGGAGCTGATGTTTTAATTCCCATATTAGGATCAGCGCTTAAGTCAAGGTATTGTTCCGCACTACCAGAAGTAGCATAGTCAATTTTACCTGTTTTCAAACCAGCTAATAGAGTGGTTTTATCAGGAACCTCAACAATGTTTACACCATCAACCCATACGGATTCGCCTTCTGGTACTTGACCAGTCCAGCCTTGGTGTGGCTCATACTCAAATCTGTAACCTGGTACCCATTTTTTAAGTACATATGGACCAGAGGAAATGTAGGTACTACCGTCGTGACCATCTTGTGATACACGAGAGTTAGCATCTGTTCCGCCAGCTACTGAAGCTTTCATTATGAATGGAGCTTCAGAGAATCCCATTGAAAGTACTGGGTAAGGCTCTTTAAGATTTAAAGTAAAAGTTGATGCATCTACAACACTGAAACTCGCATCAGAGAAGTTACCTTCAGTTGTTCTTTTGAACATCTGGATACCGGCAGTAATTCTGTCAGCCCATCTGAAAGCAGATTTCTGTACGTCTGTTGAAGTTACCTTTGAACCATCATGGAATTTCATATCATCTCTAAGAGTGAAAGTCCACTTTAATCCGTCAGGTTGCATTTCCCATGTTTTAAAACCATTGTTCTGGTATGAGTAGCTTGTGTCAAGTCTTTGTAGGCTGTCGTATACCATCTGGGAGCTTCTCCAAGTAACAGTAGCAGTTGTCCATACTGGATCAATAGCTTTAACTGGAGCTTCTAACGCCCATACTAGTGTACCGCCTTTCTTAACACCGCCAGCATCTGCTTTTGCTTTCACAACTGATCCGGCTGTTGGAGCCTTAGGAGCAGTAGGTGTTTTTGCAAGAGAAGCAACACCAGTAGGTTTAACAGGTTGTACTTGTTCTTTCGTTGTAGCATCTGATGCTTTAGGTGCACTTGGCGCCTGTGGAGCAGCAGGTGAACTAGAAGCTGAATCACTTGAACAGCCTAATACTAGTGCAAATACTAACACGAAAGGTAAAAGTTTGAAATATTTCATTCTAACCTCCTAACTAATTGGTCTCAGAATAGACTTCTTTCGACCGTTTTTTTTATTAATAAAAAAATCAAATAAAAAGGAAATAGAAACCAATGTGGTCTCTATCGTCTTAAAAATTTGTAGGTACTAATTTACTAGGTAAGTATAACAATGTCAACTTAATTTCTGTTTTTTTAAGTTAGATTGGTCAATAATACTAAAATGTAACGAAATTCATGAAATTATATGTACTTATTTATATTTGTTTGAGTTTTTTTTGTATATTTTTGTTTANATTATTATAAGTGATTTTGATTTTTTATTGACGGTTTATTCAAAAATAAGCTCACTATCAGCATTAAAATAGATATAATAAAATACAACCAAAAAGCATTAACATAACTTCCGTATATATCATAGAAAATTCCTGAAACCATTACTCCTGATGCAGCTCCAGCTGTACTTAATGGATTTGTAAATCCTCTTATCTTGCCTAATGAGTTTGTTCCAAAAAATGTAGCGTATCCAACAGCAGGNACCGTTAGCATGCCACCCATAGCAGCTCCGAAAAATACCGCAGATAAAATAGCCATATTAATTTCATTAGTATAAATTAATAAAATCAATGCAATCAATGAACACACAAAGACAGAAGAAAATGCATATTTTATGCTGAATTTATCACAAATATATCCCCAAAAAACACTTCCTAATCCAGTAGATATTGCATTTATTGAAATAACTAATGAAGACAATCCTAAACTAATACCCCTTTCTTGAAGAAAAGCTGCTTGATGGCTATTTATACCTGAATGAAATAAATACAGTATTCCTGTTCCAAAAGATATAATCCATAATGCTTTTGTATTTAAAGCTTCTCTTAAAGAAAAATCCGTATCCAAGTTGCTAAGATCATCATCATAATGTCCTGCAATTTCAAGTTCTTTAGGTTCTTCATAAACAAAAATTAATACAGGCAACAATGCTAATAAAACTATATAACTCAAATAAACCCAAGAATCTCTCCATCCAAAACTAACAATAAACAAAGCTCCGAATACAGGAAATACTATCATTCCAACAGAATGAAAAGCATATAATATTCCATTTGCTCTTCCTCTTTTCAACATAAACCATTTTGAAACAATCACGGATCCTCCAACCATCATTGGAGTTGTAAAAAGCATTCTGGTTATGGATATTAGTAAGTAAAGTAAGATCCATTCATTAATCAATGACATGGAATATGTTGCGGCTGCCATTAAAATAACGCTAGAAATTAATACTTGCCTTGTTTTTTTTAAATCGAACAAAAATCCTATAGGTATTGAGAATAAAGCAGCCAAAACACTTCCTGCTGATATTGCTCCTGAAAAGAGTGTTCTAGAAAANCCNAANTCTGCTGACATAGGAACAATAAATATAGATAGNTTTAAACTTCCAGAAGCATTAGATACTAANTGAACTAAGCCNACNCCNCATAGTACAAACCATCCAAAGTATGCATTTGTTTTCTGATCAAATTTGTTTGCTATTANTTTAAACATAATTTANATTTTTGTAATANATTTCATTANAATAGCATCCTCTGTTGGCATAGAATAATANTTACTTCTTTCATTATATATTTCAAATCCNANTTTTTTGTATAAATTCAANGCAGCCAAATTACTTTTTCTCAACTCCACATATATATTNGAAATGNTNTGAATGGANTTAATTGTANAGTTTAAAAGTTGATATCCATAACCNTGNTTTCTATATTNNTCTTTGATGCCTAAATTGTAAATNTTCAATTCATCACAAATTAAGCTAGCNCATAGATAACCTATACATTCTGAATTAAANNTTGCAACATAAACTACNTAATCATTTATTTTATAATCTNNCAAAACNTNTTCNTAAGAAATNTCATTNTTNCCAAAAANATCTTTNTCTAAATTACTTATACAATCTGCATGATTAATTGCAGCTTCTATAATTTGAAACATAAATNAATATTAGCNCAATANATATTTTGTTAAAAANTCAGCAATAGCAGTATCTGCAACTATNCGATTTTCTTCTTTGACAAANCCATGTCCTTCNTCATTGAATCTAACAAAATCNACNGGTTTNCCGGCTTCTTTTAGCTCACTAACNAATTGTTCAGTTTCATACATAGGAACTCTTGGNTCNTCNTCTCCATGNAGAACTAATAAAGGNGTGGATATTTTATCAATCTTATGAATNGCAGATATACTTTCTAAAAGATCTCTGTCATCTATTGGATCTCCGTACTCATAAGCTCTGTGCTGAGCTCTNTANGATGCTGTTCTTTCAAAAAATGTTACCATATTTACCATACCGTACANTTCAACCGCNGCTGCCCATAAATCTGGGTACTCAGTAATNCAAGCAAGTGTCATAAATCCNCCATANCTTCCTCCCATAACNGCAATTTTATCTTTTGAAGCCCANCCTGAATCAACAACCCATTTCCATANATATTCNATATCTTTAACCGANTCCATTCTTTTGTATTTATCATCTANATGTCCATAAGATTCTCCATATCCACCACTTCCTCTNACNTTAGGNAGCANAACTCCNATACCTTTANTTACTANATACTGTATCTGAGGTTTAAATATNGGTCTCTCTTGNCCTTCNGGNCCTCCNTGTATTANTATCAANACCGGATTTTCNCCTCCTTGNACAAAATNAGTAGGCTTNATNAAGAAAAAGGGAATATCAAGNCCATCAAATGTTTTAAANGTGTGAAGAGTAGGGCTAGGNAAATCTNTTANCTCAATACNTCCNTTATANGNNCGATTGAAAAAATTATATTTTTCTGATTCTAAATTAAATTTAATAATTTCAGGATTTTGNTTTGAAGAATTNATTGTAAATAAAANATTAGANTTATCTATAATNCAAATAGCCCAAGCCCANCCTGGTTCCATAAAAGTAACATTTTTNGGATTNTNTAATATAANTGAAGAATTATCNTCTAAATNCAATATNCCTAACTTAGAATATCCACTNTCATTAACAAAAAATATTATACGTTTATTTTCTTTGTCTTCNTTCATGAATTCAACTTCATGATTAGAGCTATAAATATAATTAANAGAGTTATCCGCAATATTAATATTNGCAATTCCAGAAAAATCTTGNCCTTGATTAGTNATAATAGTTATTTGACTATCTTGNTCATTAAAAAACGCAGATTTAAAGCTCCCAACNAGNTCGTCATTAGATATCTTAGATATTTTGCCACTNTCAATTTCTANCAATTTTAAATANTGATATCTATTTGTTCTTTCTTCTGTAAANAATATAAATTGNTTGTTATTGGAAAAAGCTGNAAATGATACATTGTGTATGTCTCCCCCNGTCTGATGNACTAATTTTGAATCACCATTAATAGGTTGTACNTATAAATCAAAGTAAGCNAAATCTCTTTTATTTGAAGAATATACTATAGAGCTNCCATCNCTAGACCATCCNCCAAAGTCGTTTCTTATTGACGTATCTGAAGTCAAAGAAATNACTTTAGAATAATCAGATGAATCTATAATTTTTATTTGAAAATTCTCNTCACCNCCTTTATCAATGGCAAACAATATCCAATTACCACAGGGAGACCANGAAACAAGAGCAACTCNTTCACTNTAATGCGTNATCTGTTNATGAGTACCNTCTANCTCNGCAATCCAAATCTGNGGGGTNCCAGAAGAATTGTTTAAATAAGCAACTCTTTTTTTNTCNGGAGAAGCTGATGGAGANCATGAATATGGGATTTGTATTAATTCTTTTATATTAAGATTTGTCATAATTGCCTCTTATATTTGTTTTTAATTNCTTTAAGAATACATTTGTGTATTGAAAAAAAANNTTTAAAGAATAATATAAAAAATTAGAAAAANTAACTTATTCAATATGAATGTTTTATTAAGGATAGCCTCTTACACTTTAAAATTCAAACCTTACTTGTTCTTAGGTTACTTATGTACTATAGGTGCNGTNGCAAGCTATCTACTNATCCCCGAATTATTGGGNGGNATNATAGATAAAATTGATCCTAATTCTAAAANTGAATCNATATACAAATCAGCAAATCTTNACTTTCTACTNTTNCTGCTTTTTATAGTAGGTTGCACAAGAGGNCTTTTTTCTTATGGGCAAAATTACTTTGGAGAAGCATTNTCATTTAAGGTTTCAAAAGTACTTCGNGACCAATTATATGACAAATCACAAAAATTAGATTTTTACTTCCATAACAGAACNCAAACNGGAGAATTAATGTCNCGAGTNATTGTTGATATAGAGGGCATGAGAATGTTTATTCCAATGGGAATAGTAAGGTCNCCNTANGTTGTTTTAATGTTTGTTGGNTGTATTGTTCTACTATTACTNAAAAATGTTGAGTTAGCATTNTACGCNTGTTCTTTTCTTGTNNTTGCAGGATTTATAGCAGCTNNNATGCGACTTCAATTACGTAANATATGGTTAAGAGTTCAAGAAAAAAATGCAGAATTAAATTCTGTTCTNCAAGAAAATTTAAATGGAATAAAAGTAGTAAAAGCTTTTTANGCAGAAGANCATCAAATTAATAAATTTGGAAATATAAATGAAGAGTTTAAATCNGAAAACATAAAAGTNGANAATTTTAGAGCAATCACAATGACAACNGTTTTGTTTGCATATTGGATGGTACTTGCATTAGTTCTTGCTGTAGGNGGAATAAAAGTAATTAATGGAGANATGGATATTGGNGATCTGACTAGCTTTATGTTTTACNTACAGTTATTAGCTATGCCNGTAAGAATGATTGGGTGGTTATTAAGNGCAGCTACCAGNGGATCNACATGNGGNAACAGAATTTTCGAAATTCTTGATACNCAGTCACAAATTCANAGTTCGCCTAATNTAANCTCTNATCACTACAGAATGGACGGAGAAATANAATTTCATAATATTTCACACAAATTCCCTGACTCAAANACAAANAGTTTAANTAATATTAATTTAAATATATTTAAAAACCAAAAAATATCAATTACAGGAGAAGCTGGNAGCGGNAAAAGTACNTTAGTTCAACTATTATTACGNTTTTATGACCCTATCNANGGNGAAGTTTTTATCGATGGNGTAGATATCAAAAANATCAATCTNGGAACNNTNAGAAAAAATATAGGATANGTTCANCAAGATGTTTTTATATTTAACGAAACNTTTAAAAATAANATTAAATANGGNAATCCANGCGCAACAGATCAAGAAATAATNAAAGTTGCNCAAATTGCNCAAATTGATGACTATATNCAATCACTTCCTGANAAATANGATTCANTNATATCTGANAATGGTGCAAATTTNTCAGGTGGGCAAAAACAAAGAATAAGTATAGCGAGAACGCTTTTACTCGANCCTCCAATATTAATTTTAGATGATTCAACTTCAAGTGTNGATGCCACAACAGAAAAAGACATACAAGACTCTTTGAAACAACTTGAAAAAGGAAGAACNGTAATNAANATAGCTCANAAATTAAACAACTTCGGTGAATCNGACAANATAATNGTTATGAAANATGGANATATAGCNGAANNAGGNAANCATCAANATTTGTTATCAGANAATGGCATATATANAAATATTTACAATTTACAANTTGCAGATTNAGGAATTNAAACTATGATAGGAAGNACATTTGGNCCAATGTCTAGAGGTAATTCCGAAGACGAAATGTTCGGNAAACTNTACGACTATAATGTNNTNAAAANATTATTCCCNTACATAATAAGATACAAAAAAGAATCTATAATTGGTTCTATTTGNACNCTNGTNTCTGCNGNACTTGTTGTATTAATTCCTTATTTCATCAAAGTTGGAATAGATGATTATATAAATAACCNAANCCTNACAAATTCNGATAAACAATCAGGNTTACTTTTTATNTCTTTTNNATTTATGNTTACAATGTTTNTTGCTTGGATCACTAATTATTTTGGGCAAATATACTTNGCCAGAACNGGACAATATGTACTNAGAGATATAAGAATAGATATGTTNTCCCATCTTCAAAAATTAAATTTAAATTATTTTCAAAATACAAANTCCGGAAGTNTTATGTCNCGATTAATGGGNGACACNGCACAATTACAAGAAGCATTTGCNATNATTGTNATGACATTAGCNGACTTACTTAGTNTAGTAGGAATNTGTNCCACTTTNCTAATAATGAATTTTAAAATTGGTATTTCTTCATTATCAGTAGTGCCTCTTCTTTTTATNGCNGCAATAATTTGGCAACCAAAAGCAAANGCTGCTTTTATTAATGTGAGAATAGCCATTTCACAAGTNTACTCATCTTTTAGNGAAAATTTAAATGGAATAAAAGAAGTACAAAATTTTAATAGAGAAAAAAGTAATTTTGGCACGTTTCAAACTGAAACAAACANTCATTTAAATTCNGCACTCAANGCNCAAAAACTGTCNTCAGCATTATTNCCTCCTGTAGATATNTTAACTAGTTCTGCGATAATAATTGCTTCANTTATAGCTAGNGATTTAATANTNAGTGATTATACACANATAGGTGTAATNNTAGCTTCTGTTTTATACATTCAAAGACTTTTTGATCCGATAAGAAATCTAATGATGCACTATACTCAAATTCAAAGATCAATGGCATCTGGTTCTAGNCTTTTTGAATTTCTTGATATCGATCCTTTTTTAAAATCNGTANAAATTAACAAAATAACAAATTCCATTTCAGGAAAAATCGAATTCAAAAATTTNCATTTTNCTTATGATAATNATATAGAAGTGTTAACNAATATAAANATNATNATTAAACCTGGANCAACNGTTGCTTTTATCGGCGATACAGGTGCNGGTAAATCAACNCTTGCNTCTTTNATTACNGGNCTTTATCCTCCTAATAAAAACAAGAAAGGTCANTTNCTTATTGATGATCNAGANATACAGAATTTTTCAAGATCNGACCTTGGNACNCAAGTTGCAATGGTTCTCCAAGACCCATTTTTGTTNCAAGGAACAATAAAAGAAAATTTNAAATTTAATCAAAANNACANAAAAGATGANCAANTAATAGAAGCNTGNAAGTCGATTGGAATACATGATTACATCANNTCTCTTGAAAATGGATANGANACAANCGTTTCAGAAAGAGGTGTAAATATGAGCCAAGGACAAAGACAATTAATGGGATTTGCNAGAGCNCTAATCAAAGATCCTAAAATATTAATNCTNGATGAAGCAACTTCAAANATTGATAGTATTAATGAGCTAAAAATTCAAAATGCNTTAAAAGTTCTATTGAAAAACAGAACNTCTATAGTTGTAGCTCATAGGCTTTCAACAATTAGNATGTCAGACGAAATNTTNGTAATAAAAGGTGGNAAGATNACNGAACAAGGTTCNCACAAAAAATTAACAGANCAAAAAGGAGATTACNACAAATACCTAGATTCAGCCAAGCAATTTAAAAANNNATCAAATTAAATTTTTTTGNTTAGGNTCTTCTTCAATNCCAANGTGTTTAAATGCTAAACTNGTAGCTGTNCTNCCTCTNTTAGTTCTTGAAATAAACCCTAAATTTAGTAAAAAAGGCTCAATCACATCTTCNACCGTGCCAGANTCTTCATTTATCGAAGCTGATAAAGTATCAAGACCAACCGGACCTCCTCCGAATTTAAGAATAAGAGATTGTAAATAATCTATATCTATTTTATCTAGGCCAATATCATCAACTTCTAGTTGCGCCAATGCATCTAAAACCACTTTTAACGAAATACTGCCATCTGATTTAACTTCTGAATAATCTCTTACTCTTCTCAATAATCTATTACCAATTCTAGGGGTTTTTCTTGATCTTTTAGCTATTTGGTCCAATCCTTTTTTTTCTGTTTTCATTTTAAATATATCTGAAGATCTTTGTAATATATCCGTCATCTCAGCGTCATTATAAAAATCAAGTCTGAATATTGACCCAAATCTATCTCTTAAAGGTGGGCTAAGGGTGCCATATTTGGTGGTTGCACCAATTAGTGTAAAAGGCTGTATTCCTAAATTTACACTCCTTGCTTTCAGTCCTTCATCAATAATCCATGAAACTCTATATTCTTCCATAGCAGAATACAACACTTCCTCAGAGATTTTATTCAATCGATGAATCTCGTCAATAAACAAAACATCATTTTTTTGGAGTCTTGTTAAAATAGAAACCAAATCCCCTGCTTTTTCAATAGCTGGCCCTGAAGTTACTTTTATATCCGTACCCATTTCGTTTGCAATAACATTAGCTAATGTTGTTTTCCCAAGCCCAGGAGGGCCATATAGCAAAACATGATCTAGGGATTCTTGTCTTTTTTTTGCAGCTTTAATGGCTATGGACAATGTTTGTTTTACTTTTCCTTGTCCAACATATTCTGAAAAAGTTTTTGGTCTCAAAGAAATTTCTGTTTTAAAATCTTCTAATTTAGCTTCCGAATTAATTAATCTTTCATTTTCCAAGATTATTACCAAATTTTATTAATAGATATATCTTAACAAAATTATATATATATATCTGAATTAAATATTATCGACCACAGAATTATTGTTAAAATATAAAAATTTTGTTAAGATTTCTATTCATACTAATATAACAATATATAGGGTTTTTATTTTTTAATAATACTTCATGTTGTTATAAAATAAAAAATTATTGGAGACAAATTTGGCGCAGCAGCAAGACTATACACAAGAAAGTATTCAGGTTTTAGAAGGATTAGTTCCTGTAAGAAAAAGACCTGGAATGTACATAGGGAGCACCGATGAAAGAGGTCTTCATCATTTAATTAACGAAATTGTGGATAACAGTGTTGACGAATTCATGGCTGGGCACTGTGATGAAATTTATATCCACATCGATAATGAGCAATATGTGGAAATCACTGATAACGGGAGAGGAATTCCTGTTGAAAAACACAGAACCACCAAAAAACCTACAGTAGAAACTGTGCTAACCACTCTGCATGCTGGAGGAAAATTTGAACAAGGAGCTTATCAGGTATCAGGAGGATTGCATGGCGTTGGCGCTTCTGCGGTTAACGCATTATCTCAAGATTTTATTGTTAGCGTATACAGAGAAGGGAAAATTCATACAATGTCATTTTCAGAAGGAGTAAAAACTGCTGATTTATCAACTGTGGACCTGCCTGGCAATGAAAAAAGTAAAACAGGAACCAAAATTAGATTCAAAGCAGACACCACAATTTTCATTGATGACGAAACAAAAGAGCCACTAAACTACGATTTCGATAAAATTTTAGCTCGAACTAAAGAAATAGCATACTTGAATAAAGGGCTTAAAATATTCTTCAGTAGTGATTTTCATAAACATTTATGGCCAAATAATAAATTTATGTATTATTTTGAAGGTGGAATATCTTCTTTAGTCACTAATGAAACAAGAAATAAATCAGTAATTAATAAAACTCCTATATATTACGAAGAAGAAATAATTAAAAATGAAACTGTAACTAATTCTGAAGGAAAAGCCACTGAAATGCCAGTCAAAACTTTTGTAGAAGTGGCAATTCAATACGATTCTTCATTAGGTGAAAATGTACTTTCTTATGCTAATTGCATAAACACAGCTGACGGAGGTACTCACGTTACAGGTTTTAGGTCAGCTATTACAAGGGTTTTTAACGATCAGGCCGAAAAATTAGGCTTAATCAAAGAAGGTGAATTATCACTGCAAGGAGAAGATACTAGAGAAGGGCTGACGGCAGCCATAAGTGTCAAATTATCAAACCCTCAATTTGAAGGACAAACCAAAGGCAAGCTTGGAAATAAAGATGTAAGAAATAAAGTTGAAAGTGTTGTAAGAAAAGCACTTAATATGTTTCTTGAAGATAATCCTCAAGTAGCAAAAATGATTCTTGAAAAATGCCTGACCTCACAACGTGCTCGTGAAGCAGCAAGAAAAGCTAGAGATCTAGTATTAAGAAAAAACGCTCTAGATGGAGGAGGGTTACCAGGAAAACTTGCTGATTGCTCTGAAAAAAATCCCGAAGTATGTGAATTGTATATCGTTGAGGGAGATTCAGCTGGCGGAACCGCAAAAATGGGCAGAGACAGAAATTATCAAGCAATTCTTCCCCTAAAGGGTAAAATCTTAAATGTAGAAAAAGCCAGGGCAGATAAAATGATATCCCATGAAGGAATACAACACATGATAACTGCCATTGGGGCAGGATTTGGAAATACTGTAATCGACGAACAACAAGAGTCTGAAAATGAAGAAAATAACGATGATCAAGGCATGGATATATCTAAATTAAGATATAGCAAAATAATTATAATGACAGACGCAGATGTTGATGGATCACATATAAGAACTCTTCTCCTAACTTTTTTCTTTAGGTACATGAAACCATTGATTGATAATGGAAACATTTATATAGCAATACCTCCATTGTATAAGCTTGGTTCTGGGAAAAGTAGTAAATACGCATATTCAGAAGAAGAAAAAGAGGACTTTTTAACACAATCCGAAGGTAAAAATATTAGAGTTCAAATGTACAAAGGGTTAGGTGAAATGAATGCAGAACAGTTATGGTCTACTACAATGGACCCAGACACCAGAATGCTTAAAAAAGTTGTTCTTCCTGAAGAGAAAAACGAATTAGGACAATCAACTTCTGAGTGGAATCAAACCGAAGAATGTTTTATGAATTTAATGGGTGACGATGTTCTTCCTCGTAAAGTTTTTATACAAAACAATGCTTTATATGCTGATATAGACGCATAAATAACCTTAAATCTAAGCATCTAACTCAATTGACCTTTGCTTTTTTTTTCCTTTATAATTCTAAATCTATTAATAATATTTGGTAATTTTATTGGCTTTGAAAAACAACAAAACTTATCTAGAAAATTTACAACTAGAAGCAACCAATTCAATCAAAACGATTTCCTCAGAGGAAGATATAGAAAATTGGAGAATTGATTATATAGGAAGAAAAGGTAAAATTTCAAATTTTTTTCAAAGCTTTAAGGACTTAAAGCCCGAAGAAAAAAATGAATTAGGATCTTTAGCTAATAAACTAAAAAATACATTAGAAAAACTATACAAAGAAAAGCAAAAAGCATTAAAAGATAACAAAAGTAATATTCAAACAGAATTTTTCGACTTTACTCTTCCTGGCACCCCGATTTCTACAGGAAGTATTCATCCAACAAATCAAATGATGCAAGAAATATGCACTGCTTTCAACAAACTTGGATTTAATATATTTGAAGGGCCAGAAATTGAATCAGAAAGCTATGCTTTTGATAAATTAAACATTCCTACCAATCATCCTGCAAGAGACATTTGGGATACAATTTATGTAAATGATGTTGAAAATATCAAATCTCTTGTTTTAAGACCACACACATCTCCAATGCAAATAAGAATAATGGAAAACAACGAACCTCCTATACGTGTAGTTATACCAGGAAAATGTTACAGGTATGAAGCAACAGATAATACACACGAATGGCACTTCCATCAAATTGAAGGTTTAGTAATAGATAAAAACATTAATTTTTTAAATATGAAAGCTACTCTTTTTGAATTCGCTAGAATGATTTTTGGTGATGACACAAAAGCTAGATTCCGATGTGATTTTTTCCCGTTTGTTGAACCTGGTGCTGAAATGTCGATTAATTTTAAACAAAATGAATGGCTGGAATTAATGGGTGCAGGTATGGTTCATCCTAAAGTATTGATGAATGTAGGACTTGATCCTGAAATTTATTCAGGATTTGCATTTGGGCTTGGAATAGAGCGAGCTGCTATGATCAAATACGGAATAGATAACATAAGAGATTTTTATGCAAATGATTATCAATTTTTAAAACAATTTAAATAAATATTATGAGAATTCCTGTTTCTTGGATAAAGCAATATATTAAATATGAAGTTAGTAATGAAAGAATTGCTGAATTACTTACTATGGCAGGAACTGAAGTTTCTGAGATAATTAAATTTGGTGATAATTGGGATGAAAATATTATAGTAGGTGAAATCACTAAAATAGAAAAACATCCTGATGCTGATAGATTGTCATTAGTGGAAGTAAATGATTCAAAAAATATAATTAAAGTTGTATGCGGGGCAAAAAACATACTTATATCCCAAAAAATTGCACTTGCAAAACCTGGCGCCAATCTATTTAATCCTTACGAAAAAAAAATGTCTATACTTAAAAAAAGTAAAATTCGTGGTGTAGAATCTAATGGCATGATTTGCTCAGCAGTTGAATTAGGTTACTCGGAAGACCATGATGGTATTTTAGTATTAGATCCAAAATCTAAAATTGGAAATTCATTGCACTCATTACTATCAGATGATATTTTTGACTTAGACATAACTCCTAACAGAGCTGATTGTTTGTCAGTGGTTGGAATCATAAGAGAAATTGCATGTATTCTAAAAGCTCAAAATATCAATCACGAATTAATTAATCCTATAAATTTTGAAAATCAAAATCTTAATATATCCAACAATAAAAATGACTTAAGTGTAAAAATTAATGACACTAGTTGTAATAGATATTCCGGGGTGTCAATGAACGCAATAAACATTGGAGAATCGCCATTTTGGATAAAAGACAAACTAATAAAGTCTGGTCTTCGTCCAATAAATAATATTGTTGATTTAACTAATTTTATTATGCTTGAATACGGGCAACCAATGCACGCTTTCGACATCTCAAAAATCAAAAGTAATAAAATTGAAATAAAAAAATTTAAAAATAAAAAAGATTTTATCGGGCTTGATCAAGAAAAAAGAGAATTAAATAGTTCTATGCTAACAATTACAGACGGAGAAAATCCAATTGGATTAGCAGGAATAATTGGAGGAGAAAATTCAGAAATTGATAATAAAACTTCAGATATATTTTTAGAATCTGCTTCATTTAGCATGTCGAATATAAGAGAAACTTCAAAAGAGCTTAATTTGTCTACAGATGCTTCCTATAGATTTGAAAGAGGAGTACCAGAAAACTTAACAGTAATAGCGTTAAATAGGGCCATAGAACTACTAACTCAAGTTAACAACAAGAAACCCCAAATATCTGGATTTTGGGATGAATACCCTAATCCGTCTGACAATCATAGTGCAACTATTGAATTTACAAGCAAGAGATATAAGAAAATCATAGGGGAAAGTATTTCTATGCCAAAAGCTAAATCAATACTCGCTGATTTAGGCTTTCTTATTTCTAGTGATAAAAAAGACAAATCAGAATACTCCATTAAATTTTATATCCCATTTTGGAGAAATGACATTAATATAGAAGATGATTTGATTGAAGAAATTGCCAGAACTATAGGGTATGATAATCTTGGATCTTCACCCATGTTATATCCAGAAAAAAACATTCCTATAGATGATAGTGTACAAGCAAGAAATAAATTAAGATCAGAAATGAAATCAATGGGGTATCTAGAAGTTATCAACTATCCTGTATTGAATGATATAGAATATGAAGCTGTAAATAATGCTGACGGAACTCCAGTCGAATTACAAAACCCTATTAATCAAAAAAATAAATATATGCGCCCTAATCTAAGATCAGGATTAATTGACAATCTAACAAAAAATTCTAGTAAATATTCTGATATAGAATCTTGGAAATTTTTTGAATTAGGGCGTACTTATACTTCTGTAATAAGCGACAAGTTTAAATTGCCTACCCAAAGTTATTCTCTTGGAATAATTGCTTCGGGAAGTGCCGAAAATTCAAATTGGTCACACGGGTCATCAGAACTTAATTTTTATACCTTCAAAGGTTACATAGAAAAATTGCTTAATAACTTAAATATCAAATTCGAACTTTCGCAAAATAAAGATATAAGTTTTTACAATAATAAATCTGCTTTAATAATTTCAAACAATCTTGAAGTAGGTAGCATAGGTTTTGTAAGCGAAAAAAAACTTGTTGAACTTAATTCTAAAATCAAAAATGTTCTTTATGCAGAATTTAACTTAGATCACTTGTTAACTAATTTAAATAACATTTCAAAATACAAAAAATCAAGCTTGTATCCACAAGCAATTAGAGATCTGTCTTTTATTATGGATAATAAAATTTTTGCAAATGATATTATTAAAATAATTAATAGTAATCCATTAGTATCTGAAATAAATATTATAGATGTATATGAAGATCTTGATAAAAACAGAAAATCAGTAACTTTCAGATTAAGCTACCAAAGCTTTAATGAAACTTTGAGTAACAAACAAATTGAAGAATCTCAAAATAAAATACTAAAATTACTAAAGAAAAATTTAAATATTGAATTAAGAAAATAATTATGATTAATCCAGAAGAAGCAAAACAAATTATACTAGAATCAACAGAGATGCTAGAATCTGTAGAACTAAATTTAATTGAATCCACAAGCAGAATAGCAAGTGAAAATATTCTAACTAAACTCGATCTTCCAATTTGGAATAATTCTTCTATGGATGGCTTTGCTTTTATATTGCCAGAAAACTTTGATATTAATGATGAGTCTATAAATAAATTTATAATTTCTGGTAATTTATTCCCTGGCGATGAGTATCTCCCAATTGTTAATAAAGGAGAAGCCATAAAAATCATGACAGGGGCGCCTATGCCTCCTAAAGCAAATTGTGTTGTGCCAATAGAAAATGCAAAAATTATAAAAAATGATGACTCAGAATTTGTTATTTTTACTAAGCAGCCCAAGATATCTGATTACATTAGGCTTAAAGGCAGTGATTTTAAAAAAGGTGAAAATATAATAACAGTTGGTCAAAAAATACGTCCATATGATATAGCAAAACTTGCAGCTAACGGAATTAATAAAATCAAAGTTTTTCCTCAGCCAAAAATCAGTATTATTGCCTCGGGTAATGAACTTATAAATCCGGGTGAGACACTAAGTGCGAGCTCAATTTATGACTCTAATTCTTATTCTATTGCTTCAATGGTAAGAGAAGCTGGGGGTATTCCAGATATTATAGGAATAGCCAAAGATGAAATCAGCTCTATTGAATCAAATTTAAGAAATGCAATCGATTCAGATGCTATAATTTGCTCTGCAGGAGTTTCAGTTGGGGACAAAGATTTTATAAAAGAAGTTGTCAGTGAACAAGGAAAAATAAATTTTTGGTCAGTTAATATTCAACCTGGAAAACCATTTCTTTACTCTCATATACAAGGAAGAGGCAAAGAGATTCCTTTTTTTGGTTTACCAGGAAACCCTGTTAGCGTAATGGTATTAATGATCAAATTTGTAATCCCTGCAATACGTAAAATGCAAGGTGACGAATCTGTATACCCTAAACAAACAAAAGCAATCCTAGCCGAGCAAATTGTAAATAATTCAAAAAGAAATATGTTTGCAAGAGTTAAAATTGAAAATATTAATGGAGAATTGATTGCAAAGCCTTTTAACAACCATGATTCTCATATAATTTCCTCATTTAGTGAATCCAATGCATTGGCTAATATTCCTGAAAATTGTAAAATTCTTAAAGCAGGCGCAGAGGTCGATGTTGAAATTTTTGATAATTCTAACATTTTATAAATATAATAATTCGGAGTAAAAATGACTTCAAAAGATAAAATAAAGTATTCAATTAAATTAAATAATTTAGAAGAAAACGAGAAAAAATCACTCTCGTTACTGCTCCATACTAGAATCCAGGAAATAAAAAATGAAAAAGAAGATTTCAAAATAAATAAGCTTGAAGATCCTCAAGTTTATTTAAATAAATTAAGTGAACTATACAAAAAATCTTCATCTTTTCTTGAACCTAAAACACCAGTAAAAGAAGCTTTGTTTAGACTATTTGTTTTTAACGGAAATAAGCCTTTAACATTAAAACAAATTAATAAAAACTTATCAGAAAATTGGGAAATGTCTCAATTTCCTAGGGATATCAGTATAGAAAAGCTTAGTTCTTTAATTAAAAACGTTTCGGATTACTATATTCAACCATATGGTAGAAAATTTAATAAAAGTTCTTTACCATTTTAATTAACTATGAAAAATATACTTAATTTATCAAAAGATTTTAAAGTTCCTGCAAACGAAATTGTCGCAATTTCAAATCTTAGACCGTGGATTAATGCCGGTAGAGTAGGAACTATTTCTCTAAATAAGCTTAAAAATTTAACAAATGCCAAAAAAATAGGATCTCTTGAAGATCCTGGAACTTTTTTTGATTTCACAAGATATAGACCAAGATTTAAATATGAAAATGAAATAAGAAAATTAATAATCCCTAATGTGGAAATTCATTTGGGGCAGCATAAAGACAAAGATATGTCTTTTATTTTTATTGACTTAAGAGAACCTCATTACAATGCTGAGTTGTTAATTGATTCTTTGTATAATTTTCTATCTGAATGCAAAATACAGGAATATTGCAGGATTGGAAGCATGTACGACTCAGTGCCTCATACTAGACCTATGATTATAAGTGGTTCTAACACAAGTAATAAAAAATTGATTAATTCATCCAATCATAAATACCAAGGGCCAACCAGTATATTGAACTTATTATCTGAAAAACTATCAGACAAATCTATTAAATCATCAACATTGATGGCACACATTCCTCAATATATACAACTTGACAATGATTATTTTGCTTCTGCAAAAATTCTTGAAGCTCTATCCGCGATTTATGATCTGGACAAATCTATTGCAGACAATTCGTTTGGCGAAACACAATATAATGACTTCACTGAATCATTAAAATTTAATTCAGAATTAAGTAAACTAGTGAAAGCCTTGGAAAAATATTACGATTCAAATTACTCTGAATACGAATCAAACCAAAATAAAGAAGATTCTCCAATGTCAGATGAATTAGAAGATTTCTTAGATAACATTTCATCAAAATTTGAAGATAATAATTAGTAACGGGGTGTGGCGCAGTGGTAGCGCGCCTGTTTTGGGAACAGGAGGTCGTCGGTTCGACCCCGACCACCCCGATAAATAATCCATGCTATATTTCTAGAAATGAGATGTATTAATCTATTGAGATAAAAAATCTTCCAAGACTGTAAAATAATTTTGCGGTTCTTCATAAAAAGGCATATGAGAACTATTTTTAAATACTTTTAACTTTGAATCGGGCAAAGCATCATGCATTTTCATGGCACAAGATGGCGTTAATTCATCATGCATCCCAACTGTAACTAAAGAAGAAATGTTAATGTTTTTCATTTCTTCGATTCTATTCCAGTTTTTCAAATTCCCTGTATACAAAAATTCATTTGGTCCTTGCATTGTTCCATAAACGTCCATATTCCAATCATCCAATGAATCATAAATTGATTGAGGCCAAATATCTAATCTGCATACATGCCTATAATTTAGAATAGTAATAGCAGCCTGATACTCTTCATGATCCAATGTCCCTTCAGCTTCGTGTTTCATCATCATTTTGACAGTTTCGCTACCAAGATTACCACGTAATCTATCTAGCTCTCCTATCATATGAGGCATATCACCACATGTATTTTCAAGAATTAATTTATTTATATTATTTTGATATTTAATTGCATACTCTATTCCAAGCCATCCGCCCCAAGAATGTCCTAATAGAATAATTTCTCCCAAATCAAATTGTTTTCTTACAAATTCAACTTCTTCCACATACCTTTCTATATTCCATAGAGACAAATCAGATGGTTTGCTAGATTTACCACAACCCAATTGATCATATGTAAAAATCCTATATCCTTTTTTTGCCAAATCTAGATGAGGATCTCTTAAATAATTACATGGTAACCCGGGTCCTCCGTTTAATAGAAATATTGTTCTATCATTCAAATTTTCTCCGGTATCATAACAAACTAAATTATAATCTTTATATTGTAAATTTAGTTCAGTATAAACAGGATCCATAATTAATTATTGCTTCTTATCTTCAGATAAAGATTTGACACAAACAAAACATGAAACCGAATCGCCTGCAGACACATTCATTATTTTATTACCACCTGTATTTCTACCAGAAGTTTCTTTCATTTCTGACATTGGATTCACCATAATTAATCCTTTATCAGAAATTATATAAATATAATCCGTGTCATCAGGTATGATTTCTGCGTGGGACACTTTATCAGAATTTTTTAATTTAAATGTTTTCACTCCACTTCCAGCTCTTTTTTGAATTCTGTAAATCGGCTCACTCCCATCAGCTTTATTTAATCTAGTCATTTTCCCTTTTCCTTCACGACTGATCACAAACAGTTTATCTTCAGGGAGACCAACATCCATAGCAACAACATAATCTTGGCCTTTTAATCTTATTCCCCTCACACCTGCGGCGTTTCTCCCTAATTCTCTTAAGTCTGAATTGGGGAATCTTATTGACATTCCATCTGAAGTAATAATCATAATATCTTCTTCGGGCTCTAAAATCCTAACATTTACTAATTCGTCGTCTTCAGACATATTAATAACTTTCAATCCTGATTTTCTTATATTGGATAAATGCTTGATACTTAATTTTTTAACAGTACCTTTCTTTGTCGCAAAAATAAGAAAAGAATCTAAGTAATCTTTTAGATTACCAGCAGATATCATTGAAGTAATTTTTTCATTTACTCCGTCAATTTGAATCAAATTCAAAATTGGTACCCCTCGCGTAGCTCTATTCACATCTGCTCTTAATTCATAAGTNTTTAATGAGAAAACTCTNCCTTTATTAGTAAAAAACAATAATACATCATGNGTATCNACAACTAANAATTGCTTCATNGGNTCNTCTTCTTTCANATCNTGTGCACTTTTNCCNCTNCCTGCNGCATGTTGTGATTGNTAAGTNTTNGTNGGTATACGNTTAATNTACTGACCNGAACTAAGTGTTACTACAACACTTTCATGTGGTTCAAGNGCAGCTCNATCNAAAGTNCCTTCTTCCTTNATTATNTTTGTAAGNCTTTTCTTTGTAAATTTTTGAGAAACTTCNATTGTTTCTTCTTTAACTATTGCAAGTCTTCTTGCNTTGTCATCAATAATTATTTCTAATTCTTTTATTCTTTCTTCAAGTGATTTATGCTCGTTTTTTATTTTTTCAGTTTCAAGAGCTGCAAGTCTTCTTAACTGCATCTCTAANATTGCTTTGGCTTGTATNTCAGNTAATTTAAANTCTGATATNAANTTNGCTGTTGCNTCNTCTGANTCTTTNGANTTTCTNATAGTNCTAATCACNTTNTCAATATCNGCCANAGCTATTAAAAGTCCNTCTAATATATGAATTCTATTTTTTGCATTNTTTAATTCAAATTTNGATCTTCTNTTNACTACTTCTTCTCTGAATTCAATAAAACCTTGAAGTGCTTGTTTTAAAGTTAATGTTTTNGGAGTNCCTTTATCTANNGCNACCATATTCACNGCAAAACTNGTNTGCATAGGNGTTAATTTATATAAATTATTNAACACAACCATNGGNTGTGTNGCTCTTCTTAATTCAATTACAACTCTTATNCCTTCTCTNTCTGACTCGTCNCTNATTTCNGAAATTCCNTCAATTTTTTTATCTCTAGANAANTCNGCNATTTTTTCTACNAANCCTGCTTTGTTAACNTGATANGGNANNTCTTTAATAACAATTCTAAATCTATCATTTTTAGATTCTTCAATTTCNGCTACTGCTCTCATCATNACACTTCCTNTTCCAGTCANATAAGCAGATTGNATNCCTTCNNTTCCTAAAATNAANCCNCCNGTNGGNAAGTCNGGNCCTTTNACNATTTTTAATAACTCTNCNTCTTCACTCANAGGATTATCAATCAAAAAATTAACNGCTTCGCATATCTCGTANGGATTATGNGTNGGAATATTTGTNGCCATNCCAACAGCTATNCCNGCNCCTCCATTAATTAACAANTTTGGCAANCTTGNTGGCAAAACAACNGGTTCTTTCAATGANCCATCAAAGTTTTCTTCAAAATCAACAGTTTCTTCGTGAAGATTNGCCAACATTTCTTCTGCAATNGAGCTTAANCNAGCTTCTGTNTANCTCATTGCNGCAGGNGGATCATTNTCAANNCTNCCNTAATTNCCTTGNCCGTCTATTANCATAGCTCTNAAAGAAAAATCNTGAGCCATTCTNACCATAGANTCATANACAGCNGTATCACTNTGNGGATGNTATTTTCCTAANACTTCNCCAACAATNCTNGCGCTTTTATAATANGAAGAATTAGGCCTTGCCCCAATATCTTGCATTGCATATAAAATTCTTCTGTGAACAGGNTTNAANCCATCTCTNAAGTCTGGCAATGCCCTGGAAACAATAACACTCATAGCATAGTCTAAATAAGACTTTTCCATTTCAGTTTTTATTTNNGTNTTAATGATGCTAGTNTTTGAATTNTCGTTCAATTCTTTCTCCTAATCTAATATTTTACTATTTTTTACAATATTGCTATTNAATTCCGAATNATTNTNTTTCATGGAAGTTCNCACAAATTCCACNAATAAAGGATGTGGATTTANCGGAGTAGATAAGAATTCAGGATGAAACTGAACACCNATCATAAATTTNTGATCNTTATACTCCATNATCTCTACNAAGTCACTATCNGGATTGGTCCCCGATGTCACCANNCCTNATTTTTTAAATTCGTTAACAAATTTATTATTAACTTCATATCTATGNCTATGACGTTCNCTAATTAAATTTGATTTATATATTTCTTTNGTTNTAGTTCCGTCTAAAATATTGCAATCATAAAGACCTAGTCTCATNGANCCGCCTTTATGCAAACTTTTTAATTGTTCAGGCATCAANTCTATAACAGGATAAGGAGTNGNCTCATCAAATTCNGTTGAATTGGATTCAGGATATCCNANTAAATTTCNNGCAGCCTCTATAACCATAATTTGCATNCCAAGACAAAGCCCAAAATAAGGNATGTTNTTTTCTCTTGCNNANTTACAAGCCTCTATCATTCCNTGAGTTCCTCTTTTATCAAAACCNCCGGGCACTATNATGCCATTAATTCCTTCGAACATNGTTTCAACATTTGTTGATTTTATTTCNTCAGANTTTATCCATTCTATTTGAATTTCAGTTTGGTTAAANATNCCNGCNTGTATCAAAGATTCTTTAACTGANAAATAAGAATCTTGAAGNTCAACATATTTGCCAACAATAGCAATCTTTANAGATTTNCTTGATAANTTAACCTTAGATATAACTTTTGTCCAATTATTCAAGTTTGANTTCTTAGTTTTNAAATCAAGATTGGTNGAAATTAANGTNCCCAAATTNTCTTCTTCTAATCTTATNGGAACTTCNTATACNGANTCTAANGTCGGAAGAGANGANACTGCTTCTAGAGGAACATCGCANAACATAGATATTTTCTCTTTTATTTTCTCAGAAACCTCAAATTCACTTCTNCAAATAATCGANTCTGGCTGAATACCAATACTTCTTANTTCTCTTACACTGTGTTGNGTNGGNTTNGTTTTAAGTTCTCCNGTAGTGTTTATNAATGGNAANTATGTAACNTGGATAAAATAACAATTNTTTTTTCCAACTAAATAAGGAATTTGACGAATAGANTCTAAAAATGGNAATCCTTCAATGTCTCCAACAGTTCCTCCAACCTCNACTACAACTATGTCTGAATTAGACTCNNTGGCTACCTGTATTACTCTCTCTTTAATCTCATTTGTAACATGAGGNACAACCTGNATTGTCCTGCCCAAATAATCTCCTTTTCTTTCTTTNTCTATTACTTTTTTATATATTTGACCTGCAGTTAAGCTAGATAATCCTGTCAATCTTGTTTCTGTAAATCTCTCNTAATGNCCTAAATCCAAATCNGTTTCAGCTCCATCATCTGTAACATATACCTCNCCATGCTGATANGGAGACATNGTTCCTGGNTCAACATTCAAATANGGNTCAAGNTTCATCAATGAAANACTAAAACCTCTGTTTTTCAACATTCTNCCGACAGAGGCNACACATATACCTTTNCCTACCGAGCTAACCACTCCACCTGTAACAAAAATAAATTTTTGCATTAAAATCTCCTTGGGAAACTTNTAGTTGAGTANGCAAAATTGGNTAGAATCCCGCCCTGGTAAAAACCAAGCTTAAAAATGGATTCATTTTTAAATTGGAAACGGAAAAACATATACAAAAAGTATAATGTTCTTGTAAGATTATTTCAACTTATTGTTAACATAAAATAAATTATGAAATACTANAGAATAGAAAAAAANAACAAAAAGTGTTTAATAGTAAATTATAAAAATGANTTAGGATTTAACATTACACAATACGCGTCAAATATTGATAATATTGAAATCCTTTACACNGAAGCTCTTAATTTGNAATTAACACGAACTGAATATATTAATAAATTTATCGACGAGCATAANCCTGACTTTCAAAATTTNAAAGAAATNCTAGANAAAGNGGATTTNTTAACACCTTTTCTCCCTGAAGAGGTTTGGGCNGCAGGTGTAACNTATAAGAATTCNGANTTTGAAAGAAAAAGAGAAAGNTCNACCCCTGATATATATTCAAAAGTTTATAANTCAGACAGGCCAGAAATCTTCTTCAAANCTACNGGAAAAAGNCTTGTNAATCCNGGNGAAANTGTCGGAATCAGATCTGANTCCGANTGGAATGTNCCAGAAGCTGANCTTGCAGTAATGTTAATAAATAATACAGTNATTGGATATTCTATTGGAAATGATATGACAAGNAGNCATATNGAAGGAGAAAATCCTTTNTATTTAACNCAAGCAAAAATATACGANAAAAGCTGCTCTATTGGACCNTGNGTNATTGATATAGAATCAGTCAAAAATATAAACAATTATAAAATTNCATGTGATATTCAACGTAAAANCAANGTGATCTTTGAAGGNTCTTCTANAATTNATTTAATGAATAAATCAATAGAAAATTTAATNTCATGGCTACAAAAATCTAANACATTACCNCTNAAATCAGCTTTTTTAACAGGAACAGGAATNGTTCCTCCNCCTGAATTNACTTTAAAACCAAACGATATTGTAAATATATCNATAGACGAAATNGGTACATTATCTAATAAAATTGTGAGTGTGTAAAATGAANAAGNCAAAAATTGTAATAAGNTCNGGTGTAAATCANGATATAGACAATTACATAAACGCAGTGACACAATACGGCGCTGAAGTTATTGTNGTTTCCCCAAANGAAATGNATATTATTNAAGATTTAAAATTTGAAGGNCTTGTATTAACGGGAGGNGGNGATGTCTCNCCATCNCTCTATTCTGATCGCATGGNATCTTCAGATGACAATATGTGNTTTGGAACATCTNTNGAAAGAGATNAAACNGAATTTGCATTAATAAAAAAAGCNNTTGCAAATNANACTCCNATTTTGGGAATATGCAGAGGAATGCAATTNCTTAACGTTTATTTTGGNGGAACTTTAATTCAAAANNTGGANCTTCTGCATTTTGAAAANATGTATAAATTTAAAAATAANACTACAGGNCAAGGAAATTTCGATGCGCAAAAATACAAAGAAATCGAATCNGATTTTCATCATATATTCATAACTCTTGGAAGNATATTTGCAACAATATTAGGTTCNGGGGGTTTACTAAAAGTAAATAGCAGGCACCACCAAGGNATGGGNCACAANGAATTANCAAAAGNNTTTACGGCATCGGCNTACAGCGTTGAAGACGGAGTTATTGAGGCTTANGAAAATAANNAACATTCTATAATNGGAGTTCAATTTCATCCCGAAAGGCAAAAAGAACACCCNAAACAAGTAATGCAAATTTTCGAACGTTTTGTAGCNTCCTGNCAAAACATGTAGACAAATTCGTGAATTAGTGTTATGCTTTTCGTGTATTTCAAATNAATACACNTCCAATTTTCTTTGGAAATCCATTTTTTAACCACCATTTTTTAATTTCATGGAATATTCTGAAATCCAATCCAAAAATAAAGAAGAATTATTAAAAATTGCTGAAGAGCTTAAATTAATCAAAAANGGCGAATCTCCAAAAAANTCTGATTTGGTTAANACTATTTACTCNGAGTATNCNAAAAANAACGGNGANAATAAAACTGCTGGCATGNTATCAATACTNAATGANGGATATGGNTTTATCCGNCAAAATGGNTTGCATCCTTCTTCAACTGACGTNTATGTNTCACAATCTCAAATCAGAAAATTTCAATTNAAAACNGGTGANATNATAACNGGAAAAACTCGGCCNCCNAAAGACGGNGAAAGATATTGGGGATTAATTAAAGTNGAATCTGTNAACGATTTAGATCCAGAAGAATCTAAATCAAGAACTAAATTTGAATCACTTACCGCAATATTCCCTACTAAACAAATCAAACTAGAAACTGANCCTAANGAANTATCNAATAGANTAATAGATTTAATTGCNCCAGTTGGAAAAGGGCAACGTGGNTTAATAGTTGCNCCNCCAAAAGCNGGGAAAACTACTGTTTTGCAAAATATAGCCGCNGGAATATCTAAAAATTCTCCAGAAATAATNATTTTGGTTGCACTNATAGGAGAAAGNCCTGAAGAAGTNACCGAAATGAAAAGAGCTGTTAAAGGNGANGTTTNTAGNTCTACTTTTGANGAGCCNGTAGAAGATCATTGCAAAGTGGCAGAATTNTGTNTTGAAAGAGCAAAAAGGCTAGTTGAGCAAGGNCANGATGTTGTNNTTCTCTTAGATAGTCTCACAAGNCTAACNAGAGCTTATAACTTNGCTGTNCCNAGTACAGGNAGAACTTTATCAGGTGGAATNGACCCGAANGCTTTATATCCTCCAAAGAAATTCTTTGGAGCTGCCCGTAATACAGAAGAAGGTGGCAGTTTAACNATACTAGCAGCCTGTCTTGTAGATACAGGTAGCNGAATGGACGAAGTAATTTTCGAAGAATTCAAAGGAACTGGGAATATGGAATTAAATCTTGACAGNNGNTTAGCTGACAGAAGNGTTTTNCCTGCCGTAGATATCCTTGGAAGCGGCACNCGNAGAGAAGAACTGCTNATTGATAGCAANTCATTAGAAAAAGTACANATGTTAAGNCGTTTAATAAGCATGCAAACAACTGATCCGTCNGGAAAAGANAGAAATACATCCGACGCTACAGGAAATGTNATAAAACGAATAGCNCAAAGTAAAAGTAACTCTGATTTCATAAATAATTTTGAAAAATACGCTCAATTAAACGTTTCAAAATAATGTCAACCTTNTATATATTAGGTGGCGGAACTCCCACNCCNACTCCTGACAGATTCGGAAGCTCNTATGTNATCGAACTAGATGATNATAANTCAAAAATAATGTTTGATTGCGGTCCTGCNGCGACTGANAAATTAGTAAAAGCAGGATTATGGCCAACNGATATTGATTATTTNTTTTTCACNCANCATCATTTTGATCACGATGTTGATTANCCTTGNTTCTTNCTATGCAGNTGGGANCAAAGTNTAGGATCAGAAAANACTNTAAAAGTATTTGGNCCTAANCCNACNGAAAAACTAACTCATGATTTAATTGGAGAAAACGGNGCTTTTNCTCATGACTGGAAAGCAAGAATAAATGCTATNCCTAGTCANCATGTATATGTTAACAGAGGTGGAACTCTACCTAGAAACCCGCCAACTATTTCTGATACTAAAATTAAAAAACCATGGATNAGTCCAAAAGACATTGTAGCTGGNGATACTATNAATGAATCAAATTGGACNGTTGAAACTGCAGTAGCNGAACATGTGCANCCATACNTAGATAGTATTGCNTACANANTTACTGCTAACAATNTTTCAATTGTTTTTACNGGAGATACTCAGCCTTGNGAAAGTGTTACTAATTTAGCTAAAAATGCAGATATAATGGTTTGCATGTGTTGGGACGACCAGGAATCAATGGATAAATACCAAGAATCTACAGGTCAATGTAGCGCTGAAGGAGCTGCTAAAATGGCAAAAGATGCGAATGTGAAAAAACTAGTTTTATCTCATATGGGAAAACATATTTCTACACATGGCGTTTTAGAAAACGCTCTAGGTAACGCTGCTAAAATATTTGACGGCGAAATAGTATTTGCTGAAGAACTAATGAAAATTTCATTTTAGAAACCAATATATCAATTAACTTTTTATAATTAATATACTATAATTTCAATGCAATAAAATTAAACGCTATGAAGAGAACAAATTTTTTTATAAATGAAAAGCGAACCTGTATGGTGAAAGAAGGTACAAAAAAAATATCATCTCTGAGTGGTTAAACTGAAATAACAGTAAGTTTAAACGGGTATGCCCGTTATAGCATGAATTAAGTTGCTTGAGTAATTTTTATTCAAGAAATAGGGTGGTACCGCGTGAGAATTCTCTCGTCCCTTTTTTATAAAAAAGAGAAGGGACTTTTTTTTGTCCATAAATAAATAAAGGTACACATGTTTAAGGAAGTAAAATCAAATCCTGATTTCCCAAAATTAGAAAATAGAATATTAAAAAATTGGGAAAAAAATAATACTGTAAAAAAATACACAAATAAAAACTCAGACTCAAAAAAAACATTTTCATTTATTGACGGGCCTATTACTGCAAATAACCCAATGGGAGTTCACCATGCTTGGGGCAGAACTTATAAAGATTTATTTCAAAGATTTTATACAATGCTGGGATACGAACAAAGGTACCAAAACGGATTTGATTGCCAAGGATTGTGGGTTGAAGTTGAAGTTGAAAAATCTTTAGGTTTCAAATCTAAAAAAGAAATTCAAGATTTCGGAGTAGAGAAATTTGTAAATCTTTGCAAAGAAAGAGTAAATAAATTTTCGGAAGTACAAAGAGACCAATCTATTCGTCTNGGCTATTGGATGAATTGGGATAACTCTTATTACACTATGTCAGATGAAAATAACTATTCTATTTGGGGATTTTTAAAACAAATGAATGAAAATAGCAAAATATACAGAGGAACCGACGTAGTCCCTTGGTCAGGTAGGTCTGGAACATCTTATTCACAAATGGAAATCATAGAAGGAAGAAAATTAGTAGCGCATCGATCAGTATTCATTAAATTTAAATTGAAAAACAAAGAAAATGAACATGCTTTAGTTTGGACTACCACTCCTTGGACATTAACTTCAAATGTTTCACTAATGGTAAACAAAAATTTATCTTACGCAAAATGTGCATTAAACAATGGTGAAATTTATTATGTAGCAGAAGAAAATTTAAAATATCAAAGATTAGAAAAAGAATTCAAAGAAAAAAAGGATTGGATAGACGGCGTTCCTAAGCTCAAAACCCTAGATCAGTTGTTCAACGAAAGAGGAGGGTATGTAATAGAAAAGATTATAAAAGGCTCCGAGATGATAGGCTGGGAATACGAAGGCCCATTTGACGAGCTTGATGCAGCTCAAATTGAAGGTGGATTCCCATTCACAGACAATGAATTAAAAAACAAAAATATAAATGCCATAAAATGCCATAAAATTATTGATGGAGGCAAGGACCAAGAAGGTAACGATGTTGTCGTTTCGGGAGAAGGAACTGGAATTGTTCATACAGCACCAGGCTGTGGGGACATTGATTTTAAAATAGGTAAAAAAAATAATCTTGTTGCCCTTGCNCCACTAGACGAAGAAGCAAACTTCATTGAAAACTTTAATTGGCTNATAGGGAAAAATGCAACAGACCCTAAAACTATAGATCTAATTCTTGAAGACCTTAAAAATAAAAACATTCTTTTTTATACTGAAATGTATCCTCATGTCTATCCTCACTGCTGGAGATCAGGCGACGAGCTTGTTTTCAGATTGGTAGATGAATGGTACATAAATATGGACTGGAGAAACGATATCAAAAAATCTGTTGATCATACTAATTGGGTTCCTTCATGGGGACAACAACGCGAGCATGAATGGCTTAATAATATGGGAGACTGGATGATTTCCAAGAAACGATTTTGGGGACTAGCATTGCCTATATGGGAGTTTGAAGACGGGTCCTTTTATATAGTTGGTTCAAAAGAAGAACTTAAAGAACTTGCTTGTGAAGGATGGGATGAATTTGAAGGAAATAGCCCGCACAGACCATGGATTGATAAAGTTAAAATTAAACACCCGCAAACCGGTTTAATTGGAACCAGGGTTTTAGACGTTGGCAATCCTTGGCTTGATGCAGGAATTGTAGGTTTTTCTACATTAAATCACAGAACAGACAAAAAATATTGGAATAAATGGTTCCCCGCAGATTTGATTTCTGAAAGCTTTCCAGGGCAATTTAGAAATTGGTTTTACTCTTACTTAACAATGGGAACTGCATTAGCTAAAGAAGTCCCTACTCCTACAAAAAACATTTTCTCATACGCTCTTGTTAGAGATCAAAGTGGAGCCGAAATGCATAAAAGCCAAGGCAATGCAATATGGTTTGACGATGCTGCAGAAGATATTGGGGTAGATGTAATTAGGTGGTTGTATACAAGGCAAAATCCAGAAATCAATTTACGATTTGGCCCTCAAATTGCTAATGACATAAGAAGACAAGTTATTATTCCAATATGGAATATATATAGTTTTTTCACAAATTATGCAATTTTAGATAAATTCTCTNCTCCTGATAAGTTAACTGAACCGACTTCTGATAACTTAATGGATGTGTGGATTTTAGCAGANCTAAANGAAACATCNGAAAATGTTAAAAATNATTTAAAATTNTACCAACCTGACAAAGCTGCTCTTTCTATTGAAAATTTTATTAACCTTTTATCTAACTGGTATATAAGAAGTAATAGAAGAAGGTTTTGGAAATCAGGTAACTTCGAATCTNAACAANTTGATAGCGACAAACTCTCAGCTTATGAAACTTTATACTTTGTACTTATATCTTTAACTAANATTATGTCNCCNATTATTCCTTTTATTACTGAAGAGATTTATACAAATTTAACTTCTACTGCTTCTTGGGCAAAAGAAAGTGTCCATCTTGAAAATTATCCAGAATTTAAAAAATTAACTGATGATGAAGTTGAGTTGCAAATTGCAACTAGAGCAGCAATGAAAATTTCAAGCCTTGCCAGAGCTGCGAGAAGCAAAGCTAAAATTAAAGTAAGGCAACCAATCAATTCGTTAATATTTAAATCAAAGGAAACAATCAGTTCTAAATACTTAGATATGATAAAAAAACAAGTGTGCGATGAAGTAAATGTAAAAAAAGTAGAATCCCTAGTTTCTAATAATACTTCGTTAAGCAATGTAATAATAAAACCTAACAATGCTGTGCTAGGACCCAAAATAGGAGATAAGCTTGGCTTGCTTAATAAAGAAATATCCTCATTAAATCACAACGATTTATACAATGAACTTAGTAAAAACAAACAAATAACTTTGTCTGGGATTGAATTAAAATTAGAAGACTTCAATGTTGAGCATACAAGCCTGCCTGATTCAGAATTTATTGAAGACAATAATTATCAAGTATCTATCGAAACAAAACTAAGCAAGCAATTAATTGAAGAAGGAATTTCAAGAGAAATAATTCATACAATCCAAAACTTACGAAAAGACTCAGGATTTAATATTTCAGATAAAATTACTGTGTCATATTTTGGAGACAAAGAGATTACTGAAGTTATAAAAAAATTCAAAGACCATATTTCAAAAGAAATTCTTTCAACTACTCTAACTGAAAACAAAGAGGTTGCTCAAAATAATACAAGCCTTGAAATAAATAGCATGCAAATTTCACTTTCAATCAAATTATCATAAAGATCTTAGCTGAGGAAAAGTAATAACTTCTCTGATGGATGGTTGATTTAAAATTAACATAACCATTCTATCAATCCCAATACCAACTCCGCCGGTTGGTGGCATACCGTGTTCCAATGCTACCAAAAAATCTTCATCTAACCTATCTCTTTCTTCTTCAGGAAATTCTTCTCTTAATTTTTCTTGGTTTTCAAATCTGGTTCTTTGATCTACAGGATCGTTTAGCTCAGTAAAAGCATTGCAAACTTCCATTCCGGCTATAAATCCTTCAAATCTCTCAACTATATTAGGGTTATCTTTTGATCGCTTAGCTAATGGTGACATTTCTAAAGGATAATCAATTAAAAAAGTAGGTTGAATAAGATCAGGTTCTAGTTTCTCTGAAATTAATTTATCCATCAGTCCTGCCCAGCTTAATTGATTACGAACATCAATGCCAATGTTGCTCATTTTGTCCTTCAAAACCTCAAGGTCACTACATTCTTCATAATCAATCCCTGATTTTTCAATCAAGCTTTGTCTTAAGTTAATTCGCTTCCATGGGGGTTTGAAATTTAATTTGTTTTCACCATAGGGAATTTCATAAGTTCCTTTTAAATTAAAAACTATATGGGCAAACAAGTTTTCTACCATCTCCATCACGTCATTGTAATCTGCGTACGCTTCGTACGATTCCATAGTAGTAAATTCAGGATTATGATTGCTATCAATTCCCTCATTTCTAAATAATCTGCCAATTTCAAAAACTTTTTCAATTCCACCAACTATCATTCTCTTCAAATACAATTCTGTTGCTATCCTTAAATATAACTCTCTGTCTAAAGCATTATGATATGTCTTAAAAGGATGAGCCATTCCTCCTGCAGGAATAGGAACCAAAATTGGAGTGTCTACTTCTACAAATCCAAGTTCTTTCATAAACTTTCTTAGTTCGAAAACTATGCTATCTCTTTGTTTTACAATATTTAACACATCTCTGTTAGCAATCAAATCTAAATATCGTTGCCTGTATCGTGTTTCTACATTCTTCAATCCATGCCATTTTTCAGGCAATGGTTTAATGGACTTAGCTAACATTTTAAGCGAATTAACTTGAACAGTAGGCTCGTTTCTTCTTGTACGAAACACAGGTCCGATTACTCCTACCCAGTCTCCTATATCTAATAGTTCTATTAACTCTTTTGTGGCGTCGTCAATAGTATTATTTCTAGCTAATAATTGGATTTTTCCTGCTTCATCAAGTATATCAATAAAAACAGCTTTTCCCATTTTTCTTATTGCAGTAATTCTTCCTGCAGAATGTATATCATTACTTTTTTCTAAATCTTTTTTTTCTGTTTCGTCCAACAAATTAAGGCAATCCATTGTATTATGTGTAGGCTTGAAATCTGTTGGATAAGGATCAATCCCTTTTTCATTTAAAATTTCAAGTTTTTTCAAACGTGATTGAATAATTGCATTTATTTCAGGTTCCAATTTGTTATTACCTCGTTATATTTTTCCTGATTTATTAGTTTTTTTATTACCAAGGGAGCTTGCCATCTTTTTTTAAGATTCTTCTCTTTCCAAATGAGTTATGTCATTAAATCTTATTATACTCCATTTTTTAGGGTTCAAAACTAAATAATCATTGTTTTTATACACCCACTCTCCGTCGTCAGTTATATATAAGTTGTTTTCTGCAATATCAAATTCGTAAATACCAGTGTTGTTAGTCTTGAACCCCCAGGTTCTTTTGCTCCCCAAAAAAACACTTATTAAAGTTTGCATAAATCCTCCATGACTTACCACTAGTATGGAGTCATCCAAGTTCGATTCTTTAAGAATTGTTTGTAAAGATTTAATTGCTCTTTGATATCTAGACTGAAATTTTTCAGCNTCAGGAACCAAGTNCCAATTGTTATCTATCATAAAATTATCATAGATTTCTTTGTCNTCGCTATAATTAATATCNTCAATATTCTTACCGGAAAAAATTCCCACACTGTACTCTTTTAAAGAATCCATTTCNTTNACTTTAAGNTTAAANCGCTTTCCGACTGCAAGAGCAGTNTCTTTTGTTCTTGANAAAGGGCTNGTATAAATTTTGTTTATACCAGGAATTTTTTCATANAAATAATCAGANAATAANTTTGCNTGNTTTTTNCCNTTTTCATTTAAATTTCTATCTACAATACCCTGAAATCNGTTTGCCTTGTTCCAATCTGTTTCTGCATGTCTTACAAATAATAATTTCAATTTAATNNTTCCTNTTAATTATNGAAGATCTTANTGAAANAAGATCTCTTCNTAAATTTTGATTAGTAGCAGCATCTGTTTGTATTCTTCTTATAGCATGAAGNACNGTACTATGNTCTCTGCCTCCAAACAACTTGCCTATNGAGCTTAAATTAATTTTACTGTCTTCTCTAAGAATAAACATTGCCACTTGTCTTGGNATTGCNTATNTTTGTTCTCTGGATTTTCCTTTTAANTCTTCAATTGTAATTTGATAATAACNNGCAACNTTNTGNATAATTTCATCAGGGTCNGAAAANACNCCAGANTCTTCAGGNGCTCCCAATAATTCTTCAGTTGCNTCTAANTCTAANGTTTTGCCTGTTAATTCTGACAAAGCCAAAACTTTATTTAAAGATCCTTCCATCTCTCTNACATTATGATAAACTCTGTTAGCTATAAAAGATAGAATTTGATCNTCTAATTTAATATTTTTGATTTTTGNTTTTTGTTTTAAAATATCTANCCGNGTCTCAAAATCAGGNAATTGNATATCAACAACAAGCCCGCCTGACAATCTNGAAGTAATTCTGTCTTCTAATAATTTNAATCCNGAAATTGGTCTNTCACTTGTTATNACAATCTGTTTTCCACTTAAATGCAANGCNTTAAAAGTATGAAAAAATCCTTCNTGTGTTTGTTCCTTTCCCATTAAAAACTGTATGTCATCNAATAATAACGCATCTATACTTCTGTATTTTTCTCTNAATTTTTCAGTTGAATTNGTTCTAATAGATTTAATATATTCGTTTGTNAAATCTTCNCANGTTAAATAGTAAAAATTTAATTTNTTNTGNTTTAATTTGTTTGCTATNGNATGAAGNAGATGTGTTTTGCCAAGNCCAACTTCAGANTATATCATCAAAGGATTATATGTTTTTCCNGGNGCATCAGANACTGANANACTAGCAGCATGCGCNAGTTCATTTGANGGNCCNAAAACAAAATTTTCAAAAGTATAATGCAAATTGATTTTTATTCCTGCAGTTTTNNTNGGCTTAATCGATTNNGCGTNGCTATTAACATCANNNANANANTCTGATCCGTTAACNACAATTTTTATNTCAACNTCTTNNTTAGTNTGTTTTTGTACTGCGTCAGAAATAACGGTGAACATTCTTTTCTCTAAATAATCAGAAACAAANCCATCTAGAGCTTCNATANTCAAAACATTATCAGAAAANTCTTTTGCTTTTGTTTTTGGATATTTAAACCAAGTTTCAAAAATNGGTTTAGTAACCNTGGTCTCAATATCACCAAGCGCCGTTTTCCATATNTCATTACCANTAGTAACTGAATCCATAAAATTATTCCTGATTTAAAACAACNTTAATTACNTTGTCATCCCTGTTTTCNTACATNTCATATGCTTTTTGNACATCGCCAAANTCCATATTATGCGTAATCATTGTAGAAGGNTCCCACCATCCTCGTTTTTTTAACTCAACCATTCTTTCAATATGNGATGTCGGGTCTCCGCTGTTAACNCCAGAGGAGTTAATNATAGTAGCNCCNTGATGAAGNAANTGNTCAGTTTCTATNGTAGCNANAGTTCCTTTCTCGTCTTTNAATAATTTTCCAAATATTAATATTTGNCCTAAAGGCTTAACCATTTTTAAAGAAGTATTAAATGCTTCAGCATCTCCTGCAGCTTCTATTATNACATCAGAAAATTCTCCATTATTAATTTCTTTAATTGCATTCTCAAGGTTTTCATTTTTATAGTTAATAACGTGTGTAGCACCAACATCTTTCGATTTGTCCAATCTNTAATCTAGGCTGTCAACTGCTACAACATTTCTTGCTCCTGCTCTCGATAAAATTGCNGTNAATGACAAACCAATAGCTCCTTGCCCAAGAACAACAACTGTTTTTCCTAATATATTTCCCAACAACTGACANGCGTATAACACCGTTCCGGAAGGTTGGCACATAACCCANTCATTAGGTTCTCCATATTCTGGAATTTTAATCATTCTATTATGATTTCCAATAACATATTCTGCTAACAATCCTCCTCCTCTGCCTGGTTCTTCTTCTAATCCATCTATTGCCGGAGAAGGAAGAACAATTACCCTTTGCCCCTCAGGAAATTCCTTAGAACCGCTTTTTGTAATGGTTCCCACAGCTTCGTGACAGTGAGCACCCCACCTCATTGGATAATTTTCTTCAGAAAATAACGGTCCATAAGCATCCCTAATGTCACTTCCACAAATTGACCAACTGTGAAGCTTAACCAAGCTTTCCTCGTTTGTAGAAATTGTTGGCGTTTTTATATCGCTCAATTCAAATTTTTTAGGAGCTAAAATTCTTCCTGCTTTCATTTATTACCTCTTTTTATATGTTTACTCTTCCTATTCCGTTTTCAGTAAATTCAATTTTTGTTCCAAACGGTTTGCTTAACTGCGACAACTTGTCAATAATTCTCTCTTTATTTTCTTGCCTTGCAATCACAGGCCTGCCTCTTTGCGATCTTGGCAATTTGTATCCAAGTTCTATTGGAAACAAGTTTATTTCTTTTACCCCTTCCTTAGATAGCTTACATTCAGCTACAATGCTTTCCCAATAATCCTGTAACGCCGGGAAACCTTTGGTATCTCCATCGTATCTTTTGTCATAGAAGTCTGAAGGTGTAGCATAATGATCTAATCCAACAGACTCATATGTTGGATGAGGATGCCATTTAATTGTGTCATTTTGAAAAATAAAATTACCCAAGCTATAAAATATCGGTTTTTTATTATACACTTCCATCCCTCTCATAACATGTGGTCCATGCCCTGCAACTATGTCCGCCCCGGCATCAACAACAGCCTTGCTAAATTCCCTTAAAAATTCTGGTGTATTTTCTCCGTTAAAACTATATCCACCAGGCGGATCTTCGTGACAATGAATACTTACCAAAACCCAGTCAGCGGCTTTTTTAGCATCTTTAATCCATTTTATAATCTCATCTTGATCGTTATTATTAATTTGAATCTCTGTACTAAAATCATTTGATTCTTCAAAAATTTTAGTAATAAAGTCTATTTGATTATTTTTTAATTTTTTTCGAGAAAACTCTTGTTTAAAACCTATTTTATTTGCTAATTCTTTTAATAAATTTACCTGATCTTTGGGAACTTTGTGAATTTGTTCATATCCCAAAGGATTAACCCCGGGCCTGCCAACAGAATCAGGTCTTTGATGAACAGCTCTACCTGCGTCAGGAAAAGTTGTAGTTAAAGATATTAAAGCAACTCTGCCTGCTTTGGTTTCCAAATACCCAGGTGCCCGGGCTTCACTTAAATTTTTACCTATTCCTGAATGAATTAGATTTGTTTTGTTTAAATTATCTAAATGATTCAAAATTCCATTCTCTGAATAATCCCAAGAATGATTATTTGCAGTGGCAACCATATTAACACCAAACCATTCTAGTTCTTTTAAGTTTTTAGGATCAGATGCTGCAAACACTCCTCCTGGAATTCCGGGAGAAATACCATAATCATGCATCAACATTTCTAAATTAGTAAACCCGACATCAGATTTCTTAAACACATAAGATAAAGCTAAAAATTGAGGCTCGTCAAAAACAGATAAAGGGCGCGTTATCATTGCATCTCCACTCAAAACCATATTAATCTCGTTTTTTTCAGATGAATATAACATTAACAACTCTCCTCGTTTTTAATTAGGTCGTAAAAATATAATATTAATAAAAATAATAATCAACTCATTAATCTAGAATATCACCAATTTTGCGCTCTAGTATCTTTGTCTAATGAAGCTAACCGATCTATTGTTAAGCTTCCATTGCTAATTGATAGCAGCGTTGGGTCAATTTTACCGTCATCAACTATGTATATATTAGGACCGACATCTGATTTAAAAATTTGATGCGGGNTTCTCCAGGCACCTCTTCTTGATTGTATGTAAATATTATTTTCTTTGCTTATAATTTGTATTCTTCCATAACTTCTTATTGGCCTACTTCTTGCCACAAATCCTGGCCTATGTCTATAAACTCCTATAATCTCTTCTTTTTCTTTATCATTTATGCTATTCATGACATTTTCAATCTCAGGCTCCCCAAGTAAACAATGCACAACTTCTTCTGTGATATCGTCAACCAATCCTGATGTTAGGTTCAAATGAATCATTACCCCCAAGTCAGCTTCAGGAAGTAACAACATAACAGTATTCCATCCTCCGCTAATTCCGCCGTTATGACCAAAAGCATTTTCATTGAATATTCTTTTCACTTGAAATCCTAATCCCATTTTTATACTTAATCCAGGGTCTGGGGAGTATTGAACTTCCAGCATGGAATCAAAAGCACTTTCGGAAATAATTCCGTCTGATTTATTCAACAGAGCTTTAGAATAATTACACATATCTTCAAGAGACGAAAGCACAGATCCTGCCGCAGCCGGGCCAACGTAATCATATTTTAATCCGCGTATATTTACTTCGTCCACAAGATCTCCATAAGAAACAGGCACTCCTATAAGTTCGTTTCTATCAAGTTCATCATGGCCTTCATCTCTATGATAACCAACAGACATGCCATCAACCGGATCGTCGTAAGCATAAGAATCATTCATTTGTAATTTGGAAAATATCTCTTTATGAATTACATTTTGCCAAGTATCTCCTTCTATTTTAGAAACAATCGCTCCTAAAATTCCCCAGGCATGATTAGCGTAATGCCAATCCGTTCCTGGTTCAAAATCCACATCAATACCATTTGGATAATGATTAGGAATATCGAACTCTCCGTCTGATCCCCATAGTTTCATATCAGCTGCAGAATAATCTTTGACTTCTGGCATTTCTCCTATTCCGGAGGTATGAGTAAACAAATGTTTTACTTTAATTGGGCTAAAATTAGTATTAAATTTAATACTGGGCATAAGGTCTGTAACATTCGCTTCCATATCTAACTTCCCTTCTTCAACTAATTTCATTGCAGCTATAGCAGTCATTGTTTTTGTTATAGAGCCTATTCTCTGTATTGTTTTGGCTGTATGAGGAACTTTAGTTTCTATTTCTGAATACCCAAAACCTTCAGCAAACATGATTTCTTTTGAAGAAACCACACCTAGTCCCATTCCAGGTAATTTGTGTCTTTTTACTATGTCGTTAGCTTTTTTTCTTAAAGAATCTATATTAATATTCATAATTTTATCCTTCTTCTAATTTATTTATATATTTGTATNCATTTATAACCAAACAACCCTGAAAGGTTTGACATTNCACATGCAAGACCTTTAGAATTTTGNTAATCAATCTGAATATTATTATACACATTGTTGAGGATATTATGCGATTTGCTTTTACTAAAGAAGAAGAAAGTTTTAGAAAAGAAGTAAGAGAATTTCTACAAAATGCTCTTCCTAACAATTGGGACGGAGTAGCCGGAAACAACCTNGAAGAAGGTGCGAGTGATAAAGANTGGGAATTCACTTTNGAAATGAGAAAAAAACTTGCCGANAAAGGGTGGCTAACAATGGCGTGGCCTAAAGAGTATGGAGGACAAAATGCGTCTATGATGCAACAAGTTATATTTGCGGAAGAAATGACTCTTGCAAGAGCGCCTGGAAGAGACGGATTTGGAATCCGNATGCTTGCTCCTACGCTTATGATTCATGGTACAGAAGAACAAAAAACTCAATACTTNCCTGATATTGCCAAAGGATATGTNCAATGGTGTCAGGGATACTCAGAGCCAGAATCAGGATCTGATCTTGCTTCTTTGCAAACNAGGGCTATTGAAGANGGAGACGATTTTGTNATAAACGGAACCAAAGTTTGGACTTCTTCTGCGCATCGTGCAGACAAAATGTTTATTCTAGTAAGAACAAACCCTGAAGCTCCTAAGCATAGAGGTATTAGTTTTTTACTCATAGATGACATGAAATCTGAAGGAATTAAAGTCAATCCTATAATAGACATGGCTGGNAGGCACAACTTTAATATGGTAACTTTTGACAANGTTAGAATACCCAAAAAAAACTTNGTNGGAGAACTNAATCGAGGATGGTACGTNGGNGCCACCTTGNTAGATTTTGAAAGATCTGGCGTNGAATANTCTTCTAGGTGTATGGCGCTTTTAACAGAATTAGTTGANTTTGCNAAAAACAACAAAAGAGGNGGNNTANCTATTTCTGAAGATCCTAATATNAAAAAAGAAATAACNGAAATNTATACAGAAATAAATGTNTCNCGTGGAATGTCATATAAAATTGCNGACATGCAAAGTAACGGAGAAGTTCCNAACAAAGANTCNTCAATGTCTAAATTATTTGGAACAGTTTTAGANCAAAAAGTGGCTGACTTAGGTATGAAAATTTTAGGNTTGTATGGNCAGCTTGGACCAAATTCTAANCACAATAAATTAAAAGGCAAAATTGAACAAGAATTTCTTTCTACTGTTTCTGCAACTATNGCNGCAGGAACTTCNGAAATACAANGAGGAATCATTGCAACCAGNGGCTTAGGATTGCCAAAACCATAGGAGATCAAAATGGATTTAACTTTAGACGAAACACANCAAATGTTNAAAAATACNGCAAAAGATTTTTTTGCAACTGANTGTACAGAAACTCATGTTAGAGAAATGGAAAATGACTCNNACGGNTATAGNAANCANTTATGGGAAAAAATTGTAAACCAAGGNTGGCTTGGAGTTCCTTTCTCAGAGAANTACGGAGGTTTTGGTCTTTCTTTTCTAGAATTTTGTATTCTATTAGAAGAAGCCGGNCGAGTGTTATTACCCGAGCCTTTATTTCATACAGTTATACTTGGCGGAATGCCAATTAACATTGCAGGAAACGACAANCAAAAAGAAGAACTGCTNCCTAAAATAATATCTGGAGAATCAATTGCAACCCTTGCTTTTCATGAAGAAGATGATTCCATAATCCCTTCTGCCATTAATTGTTCAGCAACCCTGTCAAATAATGTTTATACAATTAACGGAACAAAAATGTTTGTCCCGTTCGCAAATATATCAGACTTAATAACTGTTATCGCACGCACAGGTAAAAAAGAAACAGACCTGTCTGTTTTTATTATTCCTTCTAATGCCAACGGAGTTACAATATCTTCACTTGACACAATCTCTTCCGACAAGCAATCTGCTATATCTTTTGAAAATGTACAAATTCCTAGTTCAAATCTTCTTGGAAAAGAAAATTCAGGATGGGAAATTTTAGAAAAAATTTATTCTATGGCAGCAATTGGAAAAAGTTGCGAGATGCTAGGCGCAAGCGAACAAGTTCTTGAAGGAACGGTAGAATACGCTAAAACAAGAACACAGTTTGGGAGACCAATAGGTTCTTTTGGTGAAATACAAAGACACTGCTCTGAAATGGCTACTCTTGTAGAAGGAACACGCTTTGTTGTTTATGAAGCCGCCTGGAAACTTGCTGAAAACGAAAATTCAAAGAAAGAAGTTGCAATGGCCAAATCATGGACAAGCGATTCACACAAGAAAGTTTGTGCGATATCTCACCAAGTTCATGGTGGCATAGGATTTACTAAAGAACATTGGGTTCAATTATATTCAAGAAGAGCAAAGGCTGCAGAAATTGCGTTTGGTGACGGAAACTACCATAGAGAAAATTTAGCAAAATTATTAAGCTTGTAAGCTTGCCGTGTATTGATAGTTCCTCATTGATTTGTACACAAACCAAAATGTAATTGTAACAAATAAAGATATAATGCCTCCAAGCAACATTGTGCTTCCTGCGCCTATAATCGCAGACATTACACCTACTTCAAAATGCCCTATATGATTAGCCCCCATCGCAGAAAAACTATGTGCACTGCTTGCTCTTCCAAGCATTTTATCAGGCGTGGTTAGCTGAACTATCGCTTGTCTTGTAACCATGGAAATCCCGTCTGTTAATCCCAGGCACAATACAATCAAAAGCCCCATCCATAATTGGCTACTTAGTCCAAACATCATTAAAAACAAAGAATACAAAAACGTCGCAAATAAAACTATTCTTCCTTTGTGTTTTATTTTAGAAGTAAACATAACAATACTGGCACCAATTATTGTTCCCATTGAATTAAAAGCATTTAACAACCCCGTTCCATCAACACCTCTTGAATATAATTCTTTTGAAAAAACAGGAAAAAGATTTCTATAAAAGCTAAAAATTGTTACACAAACATCTAGTAAATACAGACCAGGTAAAATAGGGTGTTTCAAGATAAAATTATATCCGTCTTTTATGGACTCCCATGCATTTACTTTGTTATTGTTTCCTGTTTCGCCACTAACTTTAATAAACATGGGGGATATAAAGCTAATCAATCCAAAAATAGCAGCAACATAAAAAGATCCCGCGGGACCTAGGTACTCAAAAGTTTTCCAAAAAATTAACGGGGACACAATTGCAGAAACCTGAAAAGAGGCTGAACTTAGACTAATAGCCTCTGTAATATTTTCTTTTGGAATAACACGAGGCAACATAGCTGGCCTACTAGAATTTCCAAGCATAGATGTGATTCCAGTTACAACAATTACACCAAACACGTGCCACGGTGCCAGGGCTCCTGCTTGTGCAAATATTGCTAAAGCAAACAACATAACAAACGAGACAAACTGAGTATAAATCATTAATTTTTTTCTGTCAGAAGAATCTGCCATCACTCCCCCAAACAACACAACCGGCATTTGGAAAAGCTGAGCTAGCCCAAGCATGCCAACCAAAACAGAGGAACTTGTTTCGTTATACAACCATTGTGTTGAAATTAACATTTTCATCGACATGGTCACACCCGAGGTTATTCCCGAAACCCACAAAAAAACAAAATCTTTATGCTTAAAAGGAGCAAAGGCTCGGGCAAAAGAATTAAAGTATTTATTTGTCATTTATAATTCTTCTGGTTGGGTAGTTTATTACTATGTTATTTTTTTCAAAATTTTTATGAATTATTTTAATTATTTCACTTTTAAGCTGAAAAGAAGAAGGCCAATCTTTCGCCTGCATAAAAACCCAGAAATTTATATTAGAATCTCCAAACTCAGAAAACCCAAACCTGGGCTCCGTGTCTAGGGCCACATATTCCGAGGTTTTAATCAATGCGTTTAATGATTCATACACCACTTTCTCTACTTTTTCTAAATCTTCTTCATAAGCAACCCCTGATGTAATAATAAGATTAATAGCTGTTTCAGGGCTATAAAAATTAGTAACCACGCTTTCTGCCATTTTAGAATTTGGAATAATCACCAGGTTATTAAAACGATCTCTTATTTTTGTACTTCTCCAACCTACGCTTGAAACATAACCAGCAATTCCACCCTCTATTTCTATAAAGTCTTCTTCTTTTAGCGCGCCCTCTGTTAACACAGATGTCCCTGCAAAAAAATTACCAAGAGGTCGCTGTATTGCTAACGCAACTGCTATTCCCCCTATTCCCAACCCTGTTAAAATTGGGCTGATAGAAAAACCAAAATAATCCAAAAGCCTAATTGCTCCAATAGAATAAATTGCGATTGGTAATACTCTTTTAAGCGGGGGAATTACTTTGTCGTCAAAGTCTGTTAGGGTTCTTCTTGCAATCTTTCTTAAATACCAGTCAAGAAGAACGTTTGTTATCCTTGCTGCGCAAACTATAAACAACAGGATTAACATAACTTCCCAAGAAGTAAAAAGTATTTCTTTTAGCCAGTCCATTTCGTTTTTTTCTAACACGGTTTCTCCGGCAAGGGTATTAACAAAAGAAACAGCCCAAATAATTCCAGATAAAATTAAAAACACAACCAGGGGCCCGCCGGTTACAAATCCTATTCGCTTAAAAAGGGCCGAATTTTTATTTTTCCCTGCCTTAAATTTGGTTTTTATTAGAATTTCTAATATTACAGCCGCAGCAAAAGAGACCCCTGCAAAAACCAGGGATAATATTAAAGCTTCACTGTACTCTGAAAAAGTAATCACTTTTATTTGTTAATAACTTTGTTGATAAATGGTGTTAGTTTTAATTTAGTATGTTTTTAATACAAATAATAACAATCCGAGGTATGGTTATCCACAGTGTTTAAACTTAAAAATTAAGACCAATCCCTGTTATTATATATAAATACCAACATATAAACATGATTATTACTATTATTAAAAAATATGAAAGATAATACAAAACTATTAATAATATCTGGGTCTGGTGGAGACGGTGCGATAAGTGGTGTGAGGAAAAAATTCATACCGCGTGGAGGGCCAGACGGAGGAGATGGAGGAGATGGAGGGAATATTATTTTAAAAGGGAATAAAAATATAACATCACTGAAAGATGTTTCTTATATAAAAAAAATAAAAGCTGAAAACGGATTTCCTGGAAGCGCCGGAAATAAAAAAGGAAGAAAAGGAAAAGATAAAACAATAAGGCTTCCAATAGGAACCGTAATATACGAAGTGAAAGGAAAAGACAAAAAGAAAATTTATGAAATATTAAAAGAAGAAAAGAAAACAATACTAGAAGGAGGCAAGGGAGGCAGGGGAAATGCCAAAATGGCTAACTCAGTAATACAATACCCGTTGCTTGCAGAAAAAGGGGAAGGCAATAAAGAAACACTTATAGAAATAGACTTTATTATGGAAAGTGACGTAGCAATAATAGGAAAACCGAACACAGGAAAGTCTTATTTGTTGTCAAAAATAACAAACGCAAAACCAAATATAAAAAACTACCCATACACAACAACTTCTATAGAAACAGGAATTATAGAAACAGTAAAAAGGCAATATAAAATAATAGAAGTGCCAGGTATAGAAGACAAAGAAAACAATTTAGGAAAACAAAACTTAAAACATACTGAAAGATGTAAGGTTTTTGTTTTTATAAAGGAAAACGAAGAGGACAACACCGTTGAAACCATTAAAAAAATAAAACCAAACATTTTTGATGACAAAAAAATAATAATAGTTAAATCTTATTTAAACGAGGAATTAAAAAACTTTGATTTTATGGCAAAAGATGTGGAAGAAATAAAAAAATGCATAGAGAAGTTTGCCGAAAAACCATCAATCCCTTTTAACGAAGAAGACGAAGACCCCGATGTTATAAAAATAGGAGAAGAAAAAGAGCTGGTAGAAAAAGTGGGCGAAGAATTTGTTGTTAAACACCAGCAAGTTATAAGGATAGCAGAAAGAGTAAACCTTGATCACTGGGATGTGATGGCTCAATTTATGAAAGTGCTTCACAACAAAGGAGTGTCAAAAAAACTTTTTGAAATGAAAATAAAACCGGGCGACATTGTAAAAATAGGAAGAATAGAACTTGAGTGGAGCTAAAAAAAAGATAGGAGTGTTTGGAGGAACCTTTGACCCCGTTCACAAAGGGCACTCAGAAGTGGTGGCTGCGGTTAAAAAAGAAATAAGACCATATAAAATTTATGTTGTTCCTGCGAGGAACCCGTGGATGAAAAAAGACAAAAAAATAGCATCTTTTAAGCACAGGGTTGAAATGTTAAAAGTTGTTTTTGGGAAAACCGAAAATGTTGAGATAATGGCAGATGAAAAAGAAGAGGAGATTTCATATACAAAAAAAACACTAGCTAAAATTGAAAAAAAACATCCTGGTTCTGCCTTGTACCTTGTACTAGGTGAAGATGTTTTAACAAGAATAAACGAGTGGAAGGATATAAAAGAAGTTCTTAAAAAAGTTACTGCTGTTTGCGTGAAAAGAGGAGAACAAGCAGAGGGTGATATGATCCGCCAGCTGAAAGAAATATACCAGGAATCCAAGGTGGTTGTTTTAGATAAAGTAAACTCAAACGCTTCTTCTACGGGGTATAAAAAAAATAACAACACGAGCTTTATAAGCAAAGATGTTTTAAAATATATTTATAAAAACAACGTTTATAAAAATGGATAGCAAAAGAAAAAAATTAATTGAGATAACAAAAGAGTCCGGGGCGTTTAAAACAGGAAAGTTTGTTTTGTCTTCAGGAAAAGAAAGCAACATTTATTTTGACGGAAGGATAACAAGCCTTTTGCCCGAGAGCCTTGAGATTATCAGTGAAATTTTATTTGAAGATATAAAAAAACACAGCATAGATGTTATAGCCGGGCCAACGCTTGGAGCAGATGCTATAGTTGCCGGTGTTTTGATGATTGCCGCAAGGGAAAATTTTAAACTAAAGGGCGCCATTGTAAGAAAAGAAACAAAAACGCATGGTACTGGAAAAATGGTAGAAGGGAACTATGTAGATGGAGATAAAGTTTTGGTTGTTGATGATACTTGCACAACAGGCGGTAGTGTTTTGTTTGCAGCACGCATTATGGAAGAAAACAAGTGCACTGTTAACGAGATAAGGTGCGTGTTAGACAGAAACGAGGGCGGCAAACAGCTTATAGAGGACAAGGGTTACGGATTTAACTCAATTCTGCAAGTTAGGGACGGGAAGTTAATTTAATTTGGCTTTCTGAAAATAATGCTGGCGTTTTGACCCCCGAAACCAAAGTTGTTAGACATAGCATAATTGATGTTTACATTGGCGCTTTTGTTTGGAACGTAATTCAAATCGCATTCAGGGTCTGGGTTTTCTAAGTTGATAGTTGGGTGAGCTTTTTGGTTTATTATTGAAAGAACAGTAGCAATGCCTTCTAACGCTCCTGCTCCCCCTAAGACGTGTCCTATCATTGATTTTGTTGAACTAATAGGAACTTTATAAGCATGTTCTTTAAACAGTTTTTTCAGTGCGTTTGTTTCACAAATGTCATTTAAAGGAGTCGATGTGCCATGGGCGTTAATGTAATCAATTTCTTCGTTAGTTATGTTTGCGTTGTCCAGGGCTCTTTGCATTGATAAAATTGCTCCTTCGCCACTAGGGTCAGGTTGGACCGGATGGTGTGCGTCGGACGAAACTCCCATTCCCACTATTTCACATAAAATATTAGCCCCTCTTTTTATCGCATGATCTTCTGATTCGATTATAAACATGCCTGCACCTTCTGCCGGGACAAAGCCATCTCTCTTAATATCAAAAGGTTTGCTGGCTTTTGTTGGTTCTTCGTTTTGCGTGCTTAAGGCTCGCAATGCGCTAAATCCTCCAAGTCCCAGTTTTGTTATTCCTGACTCACACCCTCCAGCCAATACAATATCGCACATTTCATTGTTAATTAATAAAGCAGCATCTCCTATGGACTGAGTGCTTGCGGCACATGCTGTCACTACTGTAGAGCTAAATCCTTTGAATCCAAAAATTCTTGAAATATTAGCTGCAGCCATATTTGGCAGAATCATAGGAATAAAATAAGGGCTCACTTTAGTTTCCCCTTTTAAAACTTGCGCCCTCGCGTTTTGTTCTAACTCAGGAAATCCTCCGTTTCCATTTCCAATTATTACAGCTGTTCTGTTTAATTCGTCTTTTGTAAACGTTATGCTTGCATTTTCAATAGCCAAATTTGCAGCAGCAACAGCCATTTGTGAAAATCTGGCCATTCTCTTTGCTTCTTTTTTATCAATATAAGTTATGGGGTCAAATGTATTTACTTCCCCGGCTATTTTTGAAGGAAACTCGCTTGGGTCACAAAGAGTCATAGGACCTATTCCTGATACCCCTTGTTCTAGCTTGGTCCAATATTCATTGATGTTTTCTCCCAATGGGGAAATTATTCCCATTCCTGTAATTACAGCTTTTTGTTTTTTAACTTTGTTTTGCATTTTTTAATTATATTAATAAATTAAAGGTATGGATATAGTTCAGGAGTGATGTTATTTAAAGATTCTAAAGCTTCTGCCGCGACACTTAGGGAGCCTGTTACCAAGAAAGTGTCGTTTTTATTCTTTGTGTATTTGATAGCTTTTTCTACAGACGCAAACTCTATAATTTTTGCGTCTGTGGTTTTTGTTTTGTTTTTAAAGTCTTTAATTGAGACAGCTTTTGGATGTCGTGATTTAACAAGCAAAAGAGTGTCTGAGACTTTACTTATTTCATCAAGCATTTTTTTATAAGAGTGGCCTGAAGTGGCTCCAAAAATTGTTTTATATTTGATTCCTGAATCTAATTCTTTAAGTGATTTAATCAACTGCTTTATCGAATAACTATTATGTGCGCCGTCTACGTAGTATTTAGTTTGGTTTTTTTTGATAACCTGTAATCTTCCTGGCCAACTTGTGTTTTTTATTCCGTTTTCTATGTTTTCTTTTGATATTTTATATCCTTTTTTTATTATCTCTTCAGCTGCCAAAATTGCTAACCCCGCATTTTCAACTTGATGAGGCCCAAGCATGTATGATGTTAAATTATATGTTTCGTTATTTGTTTCAAGAACAAACGATTGTGATGTTCCAGAAGTTTTTCTTTTTATAATTTTTATATCAGAATTAAATTTTTTTAAAACAGATTGTTTGCTGGTGTTAATTTCAGATATTATTTTATTCACGTTTTTTTCTTGAGGGGCAGAAATTGTAACTGAGTTTTCAGAAATAGCTCCAGCTTTGTCATTAGCTATTTCTTCTAACGTGTTTCCCAAAATATTTTGATGATCTAAACTAATGTTTGTAATTAAAGTGGCAATTTTATTTGGTATAAAATTTGTAGAATCATGAGTTCCTCCGATTCCTGCTTCAAAAATTTGAAATGTAACATTATTATTTTTAAAATGAATTAGTGCTAAAATCATTAAAGTTTCAAAAAAAGAATTTCCACCAAGGGTTGCAAGTTTTTCCTCATTGATTTTTGTAACAAAAGTATCAAAGGCGTTTGTAAATAAGTTTTCAGAAATGTCTTCTAAGTTTACTTTTATTCTTTCAGGAATTTTGTGTAAATGAGGAGATGTAAAAAGCCCTGTAGTATAATTTGCTTCTTTTAAAATATTTGCTAAAAAAGTCGAGGTGCTTCCTTTTCCTTTTGTTCCAACCACATGTATTGTTGGAATTTCACGACTTGTAAATTCACACGATTCAAATATATATTGGAGTCTATTTTTTCTTTTGTTAAAAAAAAGATTGCGATCAGCTGGCTTTTGTAAAATAATCTTTTTTACAACATTTGTGTAATTTATATTCATTGCTAGTTAATTATATAAAACAATATTTTTATTATTTTTTAATTTTACCACTTCAATGTTTTTTTCAAACAAGTCTGACAAATGTTTTGTTGTCATTATAAACTCTGGANTCCCNTCTTTAAATATAGAGCCGTTTTTAAGCATTATAACTCTATTAAATTTCCATGATAAATTCAAATCATGACTAGAAATTATTTTTNTTTGTTTTTTATTATTTTTNTTTAGTATAAATTTTATTATTTCAGATTGATTATAAGGATCCAGGCTTGATGACGGCTCGTCAAATAGTTGTATNGATGAATTTTGTACCAAACTGTGGGCTAATAATACGAGTTGTTTTTCTCCTCCTGAAAGTGTTCCAATTTTAGAGCTCCATTTATGTTTCATTTTTAAGGAATTTAACATTTTGTGTGTTATTTCAAAATTTTCATCAATTGTATCGGCTGATTTTTTTCCTGGAGAGTAACACCCTGACAGAACAAATTCAAAAACATCAAAATAATCAGGGATATAAGGAGCTTGTGGCATATACGAAATCAGCTTTGACAAATCAGCAACNGAAAGAGATTCAATGTTTTTGTTTTTTAAAATTATTTCACCCTGAGTGAGTGAAANGTGCCCTGATATTGTTTTTAAAAATGTAGATTTACCACTACCGTTAGGACCTATTAATAAAATTGTTTCTCCTTCATTTATATTNGTGTTTATTTCCANGTGAAAGCCAGAGTCTTTAAACTTTGCTCGTGTTTTATTTAGTTTTAGTATTATATTTTCCAATTTTTACCACTTTCTTTTCTTAGTAAGCTNACAAAAAAAGGAAATCCTAAAAAGGCCGTGATTAGACCTACGGGAATTTCGATAGGAGACATGATAGTTTTTGCTATCATGTCGGAAGACAATAGAATTATAGCGCCAATTAAACTAGACTGAGGTAAAAGATATTTCGCATTACTNCCCCATTTCATTCTTGAAATATGAGGCGCGACAAGGCCTATAAACCCNATGATTCCTGTTTGAGAAACGGCNACAGAAGTAGCAAGNGTTGATAGCATTATTAATACTTTTATTGAATGCCCCTCGTTTATTCCAAGGTTNCTTATTAATTCGCTGTCTAAATTTANCAAGTTTATTTTTTCTGACATNAAGAAAATTATTATTAAAGANGGAAACCCAAATANNAAAACNANNTTAAAGTTTTCCCANGAAGACAANGAAAATCCTCCNAGTAACCAACTAAGCATNGGCTTGATATNCGGNTCTTGNGTAATNAATANCANNGTTGTNAAAGCACCAAANAGAGATGTGACNGCGACNCCNGCNAAAATNAGCGATAGCTGATTATTTGTNTTTGAATANTTTGANAGAACAAAAGTNGAAAACACTGCNAAAANACCACCTGCAAAAGCAAATANNGCAGCATTTAANTTGGCAAAAATAAANTTTATATTNAAAATTGTTANTCCNAAAATNGCACCTAATCCAGCNCCNGTTCCGACNCCAAGNAAATATGGATCTGCNAANGGATTTTTAAATATAGCNTGAAANCCNGTTCCNGANGCCGANAGNATTATNCCCGTTAAAATTACTAATAAAGACCTNGGAATTCTTAAATAAAAAAGTATGNTATAGGANGAATCTGAGTATGNTAAATTAGTATCCCATGGAACTATAAACGCTNTAATTGAATTAANAANTTCATTAAATGAAATTTGTGAAGACCCTATAAATAGNGAAAGTAAAAATAAAAAGCACAGNGCAACTGAAAGCCAAACAATACTAAGTTTGTTTTTNGTAGTTTTGTTATATATTATAAANTCTAAATCAGTTNTCTTTAGCGCCTTTGTNGTCATGTATGTATTTAATGAATCTAGGTGAATAAATTATTTGGATTAATTCTTCTATTCCATCAATAAACCTAGGTCCAGCAATAGACAGAGAATCACTTTTCGTAGTCAGGATTCTTTTGTTTTTTACTGCTGTCATGTTTTGAAATTCTTTGTTTTTATAGAAAAAATCAGGGTCAGCAGTAATGATTATTTGAGGATCTTTTTTTATTAAAACCTCTTTTGAAAATTGTTCATACCCNGAAANATCTTTCGCAACATTTTGGAGTTTTAAAAGATCTAAAGTGNTTCCTACCAGGGTGTNATGNCCNGGNGTCCATAATGATCCGGTATCATAAAATATTGAAGGACCNTCGTTGTAATTAGNGAAAAAAGATTTGATNTTTGAGTATTTTTTTTCAAATGTTGATGCAACTTCNTATGCTTCGTTATTTTTATTTACAATTTTNCCCCACATTAAAATTCTTTCAGGAATGTTTTCAATATTATCGTTTAATGATTTTTCATAAATAACTTTTAAATTGTTTGATTCTAGTTCGCTGACATACCGNTCAAAGAAAATATAAAACAAATCAGAATCNAGTGTTAAAATTGTTTCCATATTGATGTTAAAAGCNTCGCCTACCTTAGTNATNTTTTTNGTGTCATTNGGGTAATTANCAAANGAATGAGTTCCAATTATTTTGTNTCCNGCTCCTATTGAATATAACATTTCAACTGCNGCNGAATCAAAAGCGANAATCTTAGAAGGNGCTTCNTTAATTTGTACTTCTTTATTGTCNGTTCGCAAAATAGTTAANGGATATTTNGTTTCTTTAATTTGNACAGAAACTACATTTTTAGNCTTTTCNTTTGTAANGGAACGNACNGGNGNCANGGGTTGNTTNGGAAGTTTTTGAGNNTGNGTNACTTGTGTTTNAGANGCCANNGGAAGAGAAGGGNTTACNGGAGCCTTNTCNGTANGTGATATAAGGANNTGGAGGAANTGGNGTTTTTGTAACTTCTTGNGTGTTGCTAGNACAAGATAGNANNAAAAGAGTTAAAAGAANCAGCANGTTAAGNTTAATNATTTTTTTCATTTANATCTCCAAATTTATCTANNAGGAGAANTATAAATGTACTAGACATNTTGCATCTTTCCTCGAAGANCATAATAAATTTTGGGGCTTGGACCGGGCTAAAAAANTTTACCGTTGCGGGACAGCGTCGGGATCAAACCGAACTTCCNTAATTATTCGCTATATAACGAAACCCAAAGTAGGATTAGACTAGCATATTAATATTTNTCAGTCAATAAAACATACTNANTAATTATTTTGAATGTTACCAACAACNCTGGTTTTAACAGTTATCGCATTACTTGGAAGATAGGCCAGNGGAATTTCTTCAACGTCAATAATTTCAATTGTATTTTTGTCTGCACCCTTTGATATTGCATTTTTTATCGCTTCATTTTTTGAGGAAAGTAATATTTCATCCCTGGTCATGTTTCCTGTGGCGAAAACTTTTTCTGAATACCCGCTGACTTGAGCAAATGCTGATCCTATCGCATTGGCTACNTCTGAATGTTTTGGTATCTCTATTAAATTTATTCCTTTTATATCATCTGGCATTACAAACGCTCCGCCACCAACAATTACTGTNTTTATAGTGTTAGAGCTAGTTTTCATTCTATCTATAGCAACAGATATTTTTTCTTTAATTTCTTGTTTTGCGTTACTGATGATATTTTTATCAATANTTATTTTTTTATTAGGTATGGAAAAATTTATTTTTGATTCTGATGCATAGACATCCGTTACAGTTGGGACGCTTCCTCCAAATGATAAAGATTTAGAGGTGATNTCATTTCCTACGCTTAGTTCNCTAACAAAAGGAGCAAGATTATTGATCATCGTTCCTCCNCCTAAAGGAATAGATAAAACGTCTGCCATTCTAAAGTTTGTTCGGATCCCAGAAAAATCAACGGCTATGGAAGATTCTTTTGGAAAGCTATTTATTAGCATCCCAATGTCTGTGGAAGTCCCTCCTATATCTACAACCAGCCCATTATCAATTCCTGATAAAAACGACGCTCCGCGCATNCTGTTTGTTGGACCAGAAGACAGGGAGAAAATTGGATACTTAATTGCGTCTGAAACNGANGACATTGTNCCGTCNTTTTGAGTTATATATATTTTGGANTNAAGTTTTAATTCTTTAATTATNTTACTTAGATTTGCAAATGTTCTTTTNGCTGACTTGATTAACATNGAGTTTAGTATGGTTGCATTCTCTCTTTCTAATAGNCCTATCCTGCCAATTTGATGTGATAAAGAAACGGGGATATCTCCCATTTCTTCAGCAATAATTTTACTTGCATGAATTTCTTGATAAGGGTCGACTGATGCAAAAACTCCGTTTATCGCTATAGATTCAACGTTGTTAGATTTAAATGTTTCACAAATCNTTTTAATTTCCGATTNAATGACNGGACTAATTTCTCTTCCATCAAATTCAAGGCCTCCACCTGCAAAATGTGATACAAACAAATTTTTATTTATGAGTTCTTTTGGCCAATCACTTAGTGGTTTTAGTAATCTGGTCGAGGGGCCACACAATCTTACAACTCCTGTTTTAGAGAGATTTTTTCGTTGTATTAAATCATTAATAAGATGTGTTGTTCCTANTATTATTAAATCAATGTTTTTTTTATCTATATTGTTAATTAGCTTTTCAATACATAATTTAACAGCAGTATTAACGTCGTCTGAAGTATTGGTTTTAAAAGAGCTAATTACATTNTTGGAATTGTCTATTAGGACTCCGTCAGTATTTGTGCCTCCAACATCTATTCCTATTCTCATTATTTTCTCGGCATGTTTAATAAATATTCATAATCAAAGTCATACCCAAAACCTTTTGGCCCGACAACTTTTAATGCTTTATCTGTACACAGATTATCAGGTGCAGGAAACCCTAANACTGAAACTCTGAATCCNTATCGTAANAATTCTGTTGTAATTGGATCACCAGTTTCAGAGTCTATAATACAAATCAAATCAGGAACCATGCATACTATTTTGTCATTAATATAAGCAATTAAATTTTCATTTTGAAANTCGATTTTTAGCGTGTTGTTTTTAAATTGCTCTGACCCTTCAATTAGTACATGGCCTCTCGCAAAACCGTCTGTTGTAGANCGTGTTAAATCAGTGATTTTNCCGTCAAACANCANTTTTCCAGGATAGGCTTTTAATATACTGTNAACTGGGNTGGTTTTGTTTTTTTGTGAATCTTGTACTGCTTTTCCTACGTTTTTTGCAAGAGTTAAAGTCCCATGAATTGCAGTGTCTTGNACTTNNANNCCATTCATTGGTGCTGTAGCAAAAACAGCNGCGCAACCCATTTGAATTGTAACTGCTCTTGCCATTTTTTCTAACCAATGAGCACTTATAGCATTAGGNAATAGNGCTGAATTACCTTTTTCATCACAAACTACAGCAGGAGTCCAAGATACTCCGTAAATAAAAAAAGTTTTCATATGTATTTCAGGAAANGCNCTNCCCATACCNTCTCCGTCGATTACCGGAATATTGTTTTCTCCAGCNGCAATAATTGGCTCTAGTGAGTTACTGCCTCCAATTTCCCCNGATATAACTGCNGTTGCTTTTTTTCCCAAATAATTTTCTAATTCGGTTAATGCTCTCGCTGATTCGGCACCTCTAACTTTTTCNACNCCAACAGTAGGAGCCCCAATTCCNCCAAGNCATATAACCAAATCATCNTTGTTGAGTTCGTGAGCTTGAATTACTTTTATATTNCCATGTTGNTTTACAACTTCTTGAGCTCTTAGNTTNCCAATATACGGATTTCCTCCACCTCCTGTTCCCAGNATTCCCGCACCTATGGCTATTTGATCAATAANTTCTGAATTTATTTCTGTTAGTATGNCGAGCCTCTTNTTAGTTTAATATTTTTTTCATTAAATCAACGTTTTTCTGGTAATTTAATCCAGCTACTAATAGTATTAACCCACAAATTATAAAAGCAATAATCCTTATGGTGGTAGGTAACAGGAATAAATCAAATATAAATAATTTTATTATTGAAATACTTATAGCTAACAAACCAATGTATCTTAAAGATTTTATATTGTTTTTAATAGCAGTATATATGTANACAGTTCCTGTAATTGCCCACANAATCCCCCAAGAAGCACTGGTTAATGCATTAAAATAGTTAGGATTAATATTTATGTTTTCGTATCTTATNAAAAGATAGGTTTCTGTTGACAGAATAACAAAGGGCANAATATAAATTAATGTTTCTAAAATTAATTTAATATTATGGCTTTCAGGCATTGAAATAAGTTTTATTTTAGCAGTNTTAATTTTTGTTATTAAAGCTAAAGTNANTATAGAAATTAATAAANCTGTTCTTATNTTAAAGAATGGNATAAANTTTTCGGNATNNAAAAATAATGATGAAATAGAAATTAATACTGAAAATATAATAAATACNGANTATCCAAAATATCTTTTAANATTATGCTCAGGNTTTTCTTTGTTAACGAAAATAATTGCGTTACACATTATTGCTGATGNAAGAATCCATAATATAAATATTNCAGGTGTTTTATAGGNACTAGAAAACACATTTTCATAATAATTAACTCCAAAAAAGATTTCTGCATTGATATTTAACAGAATTATTATTAATGAAGTGTAATATGTAAGGCTAATAATTCCTTTCTCTACGTTGTCCATTTGAACATTTTTAAAATAAAAGTAAGTTGTGTATCCTGATATAAATATAAAACCTAGTGACCAAAATCTAGAGTTTAATACAGGTTCCATTTCAGCAGTATTATACATATCCCATATGATTCCTTTAATTAAAATTAAAGCAAACAACANATAGCTAAATAGTCTTACAGATTTAATATTAAATTTGGATGATATTAAGTTCATTATTATTAATTGAATAGACCACAATANTGTTGTCCAAGTACTAGAAAACTGAACTGGGATTGCTATAAATAAAACAAGAAAAGAAGTCACTGGATAAGATACGTACTGCTCAAGTGGCNTAGATTTTATCCAGGAATATATAAAGGGGCTTATTAACATGATAGATATAACAAAGCTTCCAAATCCTAAGTATTGTTGATAATTACTATTCCAAAAAATTACATAAGTTAGTAATAAGTAACCTATAGTAGAGAGTAATAGTGATACGGTATTTAATTTAGAATTTTGCCTGTTAGAACTACCCATCCAAATCCATGTAATTAACATTACAATAAATATNGAAGTTGAAAGAGCAAATTGAATTTCTATATTTATGGAATTATCTTGCAAACCTCCAATCCAAATTAAAAAGCTTATCCANCCTGCCAAGTTTAATGATATTAAATTATATATATTCTTAAAATTTGTTATAAAAAAAGCATGGCTAATAGCAACNAAAGGAAGATAGTAGCCTGTAGCTGACAAGCTATTTAANGAAAAAGTGTCTACATAAAAACTAGAAATAATAGGCACCGAATAAGCGCCTGTTAAAGTTATTATNCCTATAGTAATNCTTTTTAGTTTTAAACTTAATACATGGCCNAGTATAGATACTAAAAATATTGAAAATATNCCAATATATATATTAATTAATTCAAATGCAGAGTAAGCACTAAAAATTGTGATAAACAAAATTCCCATGCCAGTACCAGATAGAGTTTTAGCATAAAAATCTAGTTTGTCTTTGAAAAAATAGCCNCCTGATGCAAATATAAGGCCTGATAANAAACCAATTATAGTAATAACAGTATTTGANAACCAATTAGAACTTATTGCAGNTTGTACAAAAAAACTTAAACCAAAAAGTATTGCNAGAGAACCTATTCTTGCTAACCAATTTTGACCAAAGATTAATTCAATTTCATTTTTAGTAGGTTTAAAATCTGGAATAAATGATGTGGGGATACTAGGAATATTAATATTAGGGGGCTTTATTGAACGTNTTTTTACTGACTCATCAGATATTTTATCCTTTTTACCGGACTGAGCATTTGAAATTGATTTTATGTCTTTTTTTAGCGCATCTAATTCATTTTTCAAATCAGACATTTCTGAATCTTTNCTTTNTTCAGAAATTGGCCTTAATGAAATTCCACAAAANGTACAGAACTTTGAGTCGTCTGATATTGATTTGTTACATTTGCTACATATCATACTTCACCTGTAACAAATTATCTAATGTTTTAAGTAATTTTGATAGTGCTTTGCATGTTTTGATTGAGTTTTATTTTTAAAATTTATTTTTTATTAAAAAAACACTGTTGACAAACAGTTTTGTTANNTGTTACTTTTTTCACATATATTGTGAAATAAATAATTTGTTACACAATATTAATAAGTGAAATTATTANCAAAATAAAGGAAAANAATGAGTAANTTTAAATTAAANAGATTAATTATGACNCTNGGANTGACTTTTCTTTTTGCTNTNATTGGATGTTCTTCTGAAGAAATTTCCTCTACAAGCAATTCTGNCACTGNACCCTTAACAGGTACGGTTGAAGTCGATGGATCCTCTACAGTAGCACCAGTTTCTGAAGCNGTGGCTGAAGAATTTAAAAAACAATTNCCTAAAACTAATGTTTTAGTTGGAGTATCTGGTAGCGGCGGTGGNTTCAAAAGATTTGTNATAGGTGAAACTGATATTTCTAATGCTTCCAGAGATATTAAGCCTTCAGAAGCNGAAAAAGCAAAAGCAAACGGAATTGATTTTGCTGAACTTAGAATCGGNATGGATGGATTGTCTGTNATGGTNAATACNAAAAATACTTTTGTAGATTGCTTAACAANANCTGAGTTAAAGAAAATTTGGGAACCAGGTAGTTTAATAAATAACTGGAATGAAATTAGANCATCCTTTCCTGATCAAAAATTGAGATTATATGGCCCTGGAACNGACTCTGGTACTTTTGACTTTTTTACCGATGAAATCAATGGNCAAAGTGGTGCAAGCAGAGATGATTACACTATGTCCGAAGACGACAACGTGGTTGTCCAAGGTATTTCTGGNGATCAGAATTCATTAGGATATTTTGGGTATGCGTATTATGNAGCTAACAAAGATAAGTTGAAAGTTATTGGAATAGACTCAGGAGAAGGATGTATAGTGCCTAGNGCAGAAACTATTGATGACGCNTCTTACAAGCCTTTAACCAGACCTCTTTATATTTATGTAAATAAATCTTCTTATACAAACAAAAAAGTTGTAAAAGAATTTGTTGATTTTTACATGCAAGAAGCTGGAGCACTTACTGCAGAAGTAGGNTATGTTCCTCTTAAAGATGAAGAATATAAAGCTAACTTAGATAAAGTTAAGTAACTTTTTTAATAAAAAAATATTAGCAAAACATCTGATTGGATCTAAGGGTACAAAATCTATTCAGACNGAGCTAATGAAATCAAATGTGTGTGGCTTAAGTAAGATAACTTAGGTGCCTCCTNAAGTTGATAATNAAGTCACACACATTTACTTTAACCNCATATTTNTATTTCATCCATATTGATNAAGAGTATAAAAATTGTNTTTNNAATATTACAAATAGTGAAACTATTNATTAATTATGTGAAAAAAAGATCTAATNGTAAATTTGCCTTTGTTAAAAAATTTACAATTCTTTTGTATTCGGCTACTATAATATTTGAGTTAAATTTNTGAAAAATTTATGAATACAANCGATATTAATNTAAAAGTTAAAAAATCACATAGGCTTAGAGTAAAAATTGAAGGTAAAATTATTCACTTTTTGGTAGCTTGTGCTGCTACNGCAACNTTGTTAGTTACTTTATCTATAGTTTGGAATTTAGCTCAACAATCAATTGGTTTTTTTTCTGAAGTCTCAATTGTAGAATTTTTTTCCTCAACAAGATGGTCTCCCATACTTCTGCCTAGAGAGTACGGAATTGCACCGTTAGTTGGAGGAACTTTTCTTGTAATGATAATATCTTCATTTGTTGCGGTTCCAATTGGTTTAGCTGTAGCAATTTATTTAGCTGAGTATGCTCCAGATAAAATCAGAAGAATTTTGAGACCAATACTAGAAGTATTAGCAGGGATTCCTACTGTAGTTTACGGATATTTCGCTTTAACTTTTGTGACCCCGTTATTAAAATTGGTTTTTGATGACATGATTGTTTTTAATGCTTTAAGTGCAGGACTAGTTATGGGTGTTATGATTATTCCCTTTGTTTCTTCATTGACTGAGGATGCGCTTGTTTCTGTTCCAAATTCACTAAGACAGGCATCTTATGCATTAGGCGCAACTAGATTTGAAACATCGATCAAAGTTGTTGTCCCTGCAGCATTATCAGGAATAATAGCTGCTTTTATCTTAGGTTTATCAAGAGCTATTGGAGAAACAATGTTAGTAACAATAGCTGCAGGAGCGACTCCAAGATTAACTTTTAATCCAATAGAGAGTATACAAACTATGACTGCTTTTATTGTTCAACTTGCCTTGGGTGAGGCAGCTCATGGTAGTGTTGAATATCAGTCTATTTATGCTGTCGGGATATTGTTATTTATTATTACTTTTGCCATGAATACTATGGGTCATTGGGTAGTGAGGAGGTGGAGAAATGTCTACTAAAAAAGATTTTACATCGCCATTGTTATCTAAAAGAAAGATAGTGGGATTGTTATTTTTATCGTTTTGCATGCTGGGTGTTTTAGTTGCTCTAATGGGATTAATGAGTTTGTTAGTTCAGGTTATTATACAAGGATATGACTGGGTAACTCCTAATTTAATATTTAATTATCCTTCTAGGCATCCTGAGCAAGCAGGATTGTGGTCAGCCTTAGTTGGAACCTTGTATATGATGGGACTTACTGCGTTGATAACAGTACCAATAGGGATTGGAGCTGCTATTTACTTAGAAGAATATGCTCCAAAAAACTGGTTTACTAGTTTTGTAGAAATTAATACATCAAATTTAGCAGGAGTGCCTTCCATTGTTTACGGATTATTGGGATTGGCAATATTTGTTTATTTTTTAAAACTTGAAAGAAGCATATTGGCAGGATCCTTAACTATGTCATTATTAATTTTACCAGTACTAATATTAGCTTCTCGTGAAGCTATAAAAGCTGTTCCTTCATCTCATAGAGAAGCTGCATTTGCTTTGGGAGGAGATAGATGGCAGGTAATAAAAATGGCAGTTTTGCCAACTTCATTCCCAGGAATATTGACTGGAGTTATACTGGCATTATCTCGTGCTATTGGCGAAGCTGCACCTATGGTAGCGATTACAGCGTTGGTTTACATAACTTTTGTACCTGTCACTCCTATGGATAGATTTACTGTTATGCCTATACAGATATTTAACTGGGTTTCTAGACCGCAAGATGATTTTAGAGGATTAGCGGCTGGTGGAATAATTATACTTTTAATTTTGTTATTATCAATGAACTCGATAGCTGTTATTTTAAGAAATAAATTTCAAGTTAGATCTGAAGAGTAATAAAACATAAAGGATGTGAAAATGACTACAGAAAATAATTCGTTATTAAAAGTTAAAGATATTTCAGTTTATTATGGCGAGTTTAAAGCATTAGAAAATGTTTCTATGAATATTGAAAAAAACCAGGTTACAGCTTTAATAGGCCCCTCCGGTTGTGGAAAAAGCACACTTCTAAGATGTTTTAATAGAATGAACGATTTATTTCCAAATGTAAAAATTGATGGCCAGATTATATATGATGATATAGATATTTATTCACAGTCTATCGATCCCGTATTAATAAGATCTAAAATTGGAATGGTTTTTCAAAAACCTAATCCTTTTCCTAAATCCATATATGATAATGTCGCTTTTGGTTTGAAAGTAAATGGATTTGCGGGAAATTATGATGAAGAGATTGAGAGAGCATTGATTCAATCTGCGTTATGGGATGAAGTTAAAGATAGATTAGATGACAATGCGTTTTCTTTGTCTGGAGGGCAACAACAACGATTATGCATGGCAAGAGCTTTGGCCATAAGACCTGATGTTATTTTATTAGACGAACCAACCTCAGCTTTAGATCCAATTGCTACAGTTAAAATAGAAGATTTGGTTAATGTGTTAAAAAAAGATTATACAATTATTATAGTTACTCACAATATGCAACAAGCAGCAAGAGTGTCTGATCAAACAGCATTTTTATTGTCAGGAGAAAATAGATGTGGTAAATTAATCGAAATGGACTCGACTGAAAAAATATTTTCTACTCCTGCAAAGAAAGAGACAGAAGATTACATAACCGGAAGGTTTAGTTAGGTATTATTTATATAGTGACATAGGAGAAATATATGCCACGGGAAGAATTTGATAAAGCATTAAATGAATTGCAGTCAACTATTGAAACTGTTCAAGGGTTGGTTGAAAAAATGATTATTGATTCGATTAAAGCTTTGGAAACAAGAGATTTAGATTTGGCAAATAAAGTAGTCGAAATGGATGACGAGGTAGACAAACTAAGAGATGACTTAGAACAAAAAGCTATATTTTTGATTGCTAGCGAACAGCCTTTAGCTATAGATTTGAGAAAAATTATTACTGCCTTGAGAGTAATAATGGAATTAGAAAGAATGGGTGATTACGCAGAAGGAATTGCTAAAATTAATTTAAGAATTGGAGAAACTGATTTAATAAAGCCATTAATTGATATTCCTGCAATGTCAAANAAATCTATAGAAATGATGAGNAATTGCTTAANAGCATACAAAACATCTGATGTAAAATTAGCNGAAANAGTATGCCAGAATGATGATGAAGTAGATGGATTGAAGGACAGAGTTATTAATGAATTGCTTCAAATAATGATGAAAGATCCTACCGCATCAAGGCAGGCGACATATTTGATATTTATAGCACATAATTTAGAAAGAATTGCTGATCGATCAACTAACATTGCAGAAGATACTATATTTTTAGCAACNGGTTCATCAAGATCGATTGATTAAATCAACTTATAAAACTTATAAATAAAAGGAGACAATGTTATGTATGGAACAATTTTTAATTTAAATGTNAAAGAAGGACATAAAGACGGATTGATNAAGATGATGAAAGAAAATGACAGGATGCCNGATGGAATGGTGGCTTGGTTTTTAATGAATCCTGATGAAGATAATAAAGANATGGTTGGCGTTGCGATTTTTAAAGACAAGGAATCTCATTTGGCAAATGCTAATAATCCAGATCAGCATGATTATTTTGTTGAAATGATGTCACATTTGAATTCAGAGCCGACTTGGACTGATGGTACTTACGTTATTGGAGAAATAGCTTAAAGACTCAAACTTGAGTTATGGCAAAGCTCAGCAAGGAGCAGGAAGAATATTCAGGGGGATTTCATTAGNNTGGCTTGGATTTTCTATTAAAGGTTCAGAATATAAATTNGCTATTTTATCCCAGTTATAGAAAATAAGAATAAACATCAGNGATATTAAAAAAAATTGAAAAAAAACTGCTATGTACTTAGATTTGTTCATTNNGAAAAAACATGATTGTTAATCAATCCAACTGTCGTCCAAGCTCTTGATAAACAANTTTTTTAGATCTGTTGCATTAACTTCTATAGGGCTTAATTTAATNACTCTGTGTTGAGGTAAAGTGACTTCTACCAAGCTATCAACGTCTGCTTCAGAGTATCCTAGTTCAGACAATTTTGTTGGCATTCCAATTGCTGTCATTAAAGTTTTTATNGCTCTTGGTAACATTATGTGCACATTATCTTCATTAACATCAGATATACCTAAAGCTTTTGTAACATCAATGTGACGCTGCAAATCACTTTTTGCTGTAAAGTTAAATATAGCAGGAGACGTTATCGCTACTGAAAGACCATGAGGTATCATAGCATGATCATCAGGGTAGTCAGGCAGATGNAAATCTTTTACATTTCCTGAAACAGCATAAGACATTCCATGGCATAAATGACATCCCGCATTTCCAAATCCAATTCCTGCATAAGTTGCTGCTAGTAACATTTGAGACCTTGCTTCATGGTCGTCAGGATTNTTTACAGCATTATAAATATTTTCAGCTACCATTTTTACAGCTGTTAAAGACCAAATATCACTTATTGGATTTGATCCCTGGTACGAAGGACGTAACCCCGGATTTTCAGGTCTTTGTCTTTGNTGAAACGGAATTGCTGTGTAAGATTCTAATCCGTGACANAATACATCTAACCCNCTACATGCAACTACATTTGGAGGTATAGATTTAACATTTTCTGGGTCAATTAANCCNACTAATGGTCTTAGAGCTCTGTGTGCNATGGCTGTCTTTGCATTCATTTCTTTAAAATCAAATACAGCAGTTCCAGTAGTTTCNCTACCTGTTCCCGTTGTTGTAGGAATTGCAATAGAAGGTTTTAGGGGGCCAGGNACAGGCAATCCTTTGCCAATTGGCGCATTAACATAAGACATAAAATCATCAGGATAGGTTGAATATAGGTTTGCTACCTTGGCAGTGTCCATACTTGANCCACCNCCTACTCCAACAAATCCATCTATTTTATTATCAATGGCAAAATTAATGGAATCTTTAAAAGATGAGTCAGTAGGTTCAACACTTACNTTTGAATATAATACAGGATTGAGCTTACTTTTATTAATTGAGTCAATTGTTTTTTGAACACTTATGTGATCAACCATTTTTTTGTCAGTAACGACCATAATATTTTTACAATTTAAGCGTTCAAATTCCCACCCAACTTCTTCTGTTACGCCNTTTCCGAATTTNATACTCGATGAGTCTATAGTAAATGCTGTTTCGTTTAAATTGCTCATTATGATTACATNTTATTAGATAACAAAAATCCATGCCATAGTTAAACAGCATGGATTTTTGGCTATATATTTAAAATAGTTAGAAAANGTTTATTTTTTCCAAGCCATTTGTGATCGGGAAACGTTTCCGCCNCCGTCGATGTAATATAGGTANCCTGATTCTCTGGAAACATTTGCATCTGCAACTTTNTCAGCTCCGCCACCTGGTTTTCCNCCAGATGCCATTTTAGTTCTCCATACATTACCGTCTTTACCTAAATAATAAAAGTAACCAGCTTCTTTTGTTACGCCAGTATTTGCTACTACTTCAGCCATAATTCCCTCCATAATTGAACTAGGAAATATATTAAAATTAATTAAATTAATAATTACAAAAACATCTTACACTATCTTCCTTCAGTAAGCAAATAGTTTTTATGAAGAGAATTANAATAACCTAGAATTTTTGTAATAATGGTATAATTTGTGTATGATTTGCTCCAAATGTAAAGGTGAAAATATTATTGAAAGAGATATCACTCCTTTCTTTGCNTGCTATGATTGTGGATATAGTTTTAANGAAGAAGTAGTTCCCTTCATAATTGATCATGACGATAATAATAGTTCATTAAAAGAAATTAGTGCAATTATTTATGATAAAAATGAGCAAANNAGNTCGATTTTGCTTATTTATTTANTATTATTTCCGTTTATTGTTGGGTTTTTTATATAATTCTTTTATTTAAAGCTATAAACGAAGAANTGATGGTTANTGNCCCAACTATANCTATAGTTAATATTGCNTTAATTATTTTTTCAAACTCAAATATTGGTGTTAAAAGTGACCTGCAACCTTCAAGTACATATGTGACAGGATTTAAATTTGTTGCAACCTTGAACCANCCGTCNAATGCTTCGATCGGGACAAGGGAAGAAGTTAAAAATAGAAAAGGGAAAAATATTACAAAAGCTGATTGTGTAGCTTGAACATTCCCTGTTCGNAGCGCTATTGTATAACCAATTGCTGAAAAAACAAAACCCCAGCTACCTGCTAGTATGATCATTCCTNTTATTCCTAAAATTCCTAGTCCAAAGCTTGCTCCTGAAAACCATCCAACTATACAAACTAATATGGCTTGGATAGTTGTTTTAAATAATTCGGCAAACATTGATCCAACTAATAAAGATAATCTGTTAACAGGCGTCAAAAGTAACTTCTCAAAGTAGCCTGATTCAATGTCTGATACCATTCTTAATCCTGCNCCACCATTGGACACAGACAATAAAATAGATACGGGNAGATAAAAAGTGTANGGATTGTTCGCTCCAAGGAATTGAGTACTTTTTCCTAATGCNGCACTGTATACAAAGAAAAAAAATATTGGAATAAATACTGCAGGGAGAGTGGCAGCAGGAACTCTTTTCATTGCTTTCAGCTCTCTCCTGATAACATAATATAAATCGTTGTAAAATTTATTCATCTGANGTCTCTTCTAGTTTTATGNTATTTCCTGTTATTTTTAAAAAAACGTCATCTAAATTGGCAGGTGATATATTTAATTTAGTTATTTGAATATTTGATTCTGATAATTTATTTATAATATNTGGAATATTTACACTGGCATTTNTGATNACACAATTTATTGTTTTAGATTCTGTATTTGTTTTTATTTGTTTAATTATAGNAATGGNATTAAAGATTTTTAGTGTTTTACTTAGATTACTGACACCTATTTCTACCACATCACCAGATACCATTGATTTTAATTCGTCAGGGGTNCCTAATCCGACAAGTTCGCCTTTATTTATGATAGCCAGTCTATCTGCAAGTTTGTCTGCCTCATCAAGATATTGAGTTGTTAAAAAAATTGTTTTACCTTGTTCTTCTTTTAATCTTTTTATTTCAGACCATATTTTTTGCCTGCTNACAGGATCAAGGCCTGTGGTTGGCTCATCTAAGAATAGTATGTCAGGTTCGTGTAATAATGAAGAAGCTATATCTAATTTTCTTCTCATACCACCAGAATAAGTTTTTACTAACTTNTCTTTTGATTCATATAAATCTAACATTTTNAAAATTCTATTCACTTTGGTTTTTATTTCAAATTTATTGATGTCATTAAGATTTGAATGAAAAGTTAATAANTCTTCGCCAGTTTGCAATGGGTCAAGGCTTGAATCCTGAAGAGCAACTCCAATTAATTTTCTGATTTCTTTTTTATTCTTGTTGATTGAATAATTTAGAACTTTTGCATCACCTGAAGTAGGCTGAGTTAGAGTAGATATTATTCTAACCAATGTTGATTTACCTGCTCCNTTAGGTCCTAAAAATCCAAAAANTTCACCNTTGTTAATNGTTAAATCAAGNTTTTTTAGTGCATAAAAATCTTGATATTTTTTTGTTAAGTTCTTGATTTCAATTGCTTTCAAATTTAAATTCGTTAAATTTTTTGTTATAAAATTCTGTTATTTTAGTTAGTATTTTATTATATCTTTTATCANCATGAAAAAAATGAGGGAATTAATTTGAATCAATATATTTTATTAGATATTGGTAATACAAATATTAAATATGCTGAAGTTTCAGATGGGANAATTGTCTCAAGCAAGATAACTGAAACAAACAAATACAAAGATTTAGAAAAAATGGTAACTAAATCNAAAAATGTATTTATTTCAAGTGTTGTTCCAGAAATTAACGCATATTTTGAGAACCTTAATATTAATTCTTATTTTGTTTCTCATGATAATATTGCAAATATCAATGTTAAAATTCCAAACCCTGCTGAGCTTGGTGCAGATTTAATTATTAATGCCTCAGCAGCAAANGANTTAACCAAAAGTAGGAATTTAATAATTGACCTTGGAACAGCTTTGACATTTTGCCACGTTGATAAAAATGGTAATTATTTAGGGTGNTTGATTTTTCCAGGNAATAAGATAGCTAGNGAATCCTTGTCAATTAAAACNTCTCAATTATCTTATGTTGAAATGAACCAGTACGACCTGTTAGTAGGAACAAATACNGAGGAAGCTATTGGAGCNGGACTGTTTAAAGGATATGTACATTTAATAAATGGTTTTATTGACGAATTTAAATCCAAGCATAAAGATCTCAAAGTTGTTGGTAGCGGGAAAGGAATAAAGCAATTTGAAAATTATATTAATTTAGATTTTTATGACGACGANTTAACTATAAGAGGTTTGAATCTATTTGCTCAAAGTATAATAAANAAAAATTGATTGAATAATTTAAGATGCTTTTTTTCCTGCGNTTCTTCCGAAAACTGCTCCAGCCATCATNCCNCCTCCTGAAGGATAATTTTTATACCACAANCCTCCAAGCATTTCTCCTACAGCAAACAGGCCTTCTATAANATCTCCATTTTTGCTTGTNACTTCTCCGTNTGTTGTTGTCTTGATACCTCCGTAACAAAATGTCATGCCGGCTATTGTTGGGTAAGCTTCAAACGGTGGTGTGTCAAGCGCAAGAGCCCAGTTGCTTCGAGTTGGATTNATATTCAAATTTGATTTTTTATCAAGAATATGNGGATCAAATTTATTTGAATTTATTGAATTATTATATTCNTTTATATACAAGAGTAAGTCTTTTGAATTATTAATTTGTAGTTTTTTNAAAAGATCTTCNAGAGTATTNGATATATNATTTGTTGAACNTTGGTATTTAGCTAGCACNCCTGATTTTCTATGTTTAGAATCAAANAATTGATAGGCAATTTGATTTTTTTGTTTCATTATTGCCTTTCCNGTTTTTGCGTATGTTAATCCNCTCCANGTTTCNCCTTCATCTACAAATCTCTCGCCATCTTGGTTTATCATGAAACTAAATGGNTATGCATACCTACTCCAATAATCACCTGATTTGTTTTTACCAGGTAAATCGAAATCAGGTCTNTTCACATCTTGTGGAGAAGCNTGACATGTAGACCAATCATCATAAGGTACAGCTCCGTGANTTATAGCCATTTCTANTCCCTCACCTGTGTTGTGAGGCACACCTCTAAGTTTTATGTTTTTCCATTCTTTNCCTAAATATTTTGCACGCATGTCTGNATTAGATTCAAAACTTCCGCAAGCNAGTATTATAGATTTNGCAAAAATTTTNACTTTTTTATTNTTTTGNACTGCAATNACTCCGCAAANTTTGTTATTTTCTTTTATTAAATCNATCACTGGAGAGTTGTATGAAATTTTAATTCCCATGNNCATAGCAATTTTTTTCCATCTAGTTATTAGCCCAAATCCTTTTCCGTCAAAAGAGACAACATTAGCAGANGTAGGATTTTCAAATGTAGGCATCCAATAATGGCCTAATTTGTTCATCCANNTAATAGTANTTAACGAATTATTAACAAGATACTTAGATAATTTTTTGTCNGATTTATTTTCAGTTACATTGTTAATATCGTTTATATAATCTTCATTAGTATAAGGAGTNACTATTTCTCTAAGNGCATCTATTTTTTTACCAAATGCTTTTTTCTCATTATCTGAATCAGGATATTTAATTAGTGGCAGCAAATCTTCAAATTTATCGTATGCAAATCTCATGTGAATAGTAAGAGCACTGTTTCCACCCATATATTTTTCTTCTACTTTTTCTAACATGAGTACATCTGAGCCATTTTCNCTGGCAGACACAGCGGCTGAAAAGGCAGCATTNCCTGCNCCAACNATAATTACATCTGTAGAATAATTTTCNAGCATTTATATATTTTTGTTATTTAANNATTATGTTATACAATCAAATATATATACTCAAGAGAAATATATTTATGTATTTATTTGTTTACGGAACATTAATAAACGGTGAAAGTAATCACAAAACTTTAGGAAATTCAAAATTAATTGGAGATGCTTTCACAAAAGGCACACTGTTTGATATTGGAAATTATCCTGCTTTAATTCCTGATGGAGATAACGATATAAAAGGAGAGATTTATNAAGTAGATAGTGACACTTTAATACAATGTGATTTACTTGAAGGATATGATGTCGANAATCCCAATTCTTTATATATTAGGNAAATAATTGATGTGAAAATAAATAATAAAATGATTAGNAGTTATATATATTATTCTAATTTTGATTTAAGCAATTATTCTGAAATCACATCTGGTGATTACGTTAAAAATAGAAAGAAGAAGTAGAAATATTAATAGTGNAGTTTTCAATTAAAACTCNAAGAGNATCTATTTATTTATATTTTATTAAGNTAGAATAATTTTTTGTTAAAAAAATTATTTACTATGAGTGNTATTCGTTATTATATATCAGATTTAATTAGNCTAACTAAGCCTCCTATAATNTCTTTGCTTTTAGTTACTGCTATNGGTTCAGTTTTTCTTGCATCAAATGGAAATCCTCCTTTTCTTATTTCAATGTACATACTTTTNGGAGGAGCNCTTGGAGCTGCAGGAGCTAGTGTTATCAACAATGTNATTGATAGAAATATTGATAAATCAATGAAAAGAACTGAAAGAAGAGCTGTGGCCTCAAAAAGAGTTAGCCCATCTATGGCTCTGNTTTACGGAATTTTATTAAATGTTGGTTCTTTTGCNCTACTTTTTTATACTGTTAATTTTATNAGTGCTTTNTTAACAATATTTGCTAGCGTTTTTTATATTGTAATTTACACTATTTTATTAAAACCTAGAACAACACAAAATATTGTAATTGGTGGCGCCGCAGGATGCTTCCCGCCAGTAATTGCCTGGGTTGGAATAGTAGGAAATAGCGGACTTTATGATCCGTCTCCTTGGTTTATGTTTTTAATAATATTTTTATGGACGCCCCCNCATTTTTGGGCTTTGGGGATACTTATGAAAGATGATTATGCTAAAGCNAATATTCCTATGCTTCCAGTGATTCACGGTATGAAAAGGGTAACTATAGAAATATTTATATACTCTATAGCGATTTTATTGACTACTATTTTATTTTGGTGGTTTACTAATTTGGGGTANGTATTTTTAGTTTTATCATTGTTAAACAATATAATATATTCATATTTTTGTTATAAATTATTAATTGTTAAAGACAGGCAAACTGCTAGAAACGCTTATTTATACTCATTACTTCATTTAGCTTTGGTATTTTTATTTATAGTAATTGATACTTTAGTCTAAGTTTATTCCTATTCCGTTAGGTTTTTGAATTCTGCCATTTACTATTTCAGGCAGAGGATGAGAGAAATCAAAGCCAAAATTTTCAGGAACCCAAGGTACTTCAATCCAAGCAGATTGGATACTAGAGAATGCCCAGTGAATAGAAGCGTATAATGACGGGCCTATACTGAAGTTGTGAGGACAAAATGCTACATTATAAATTTCAAAGAGTGGTGATAGTTTTTTTGCTACAGTAATCCCTCCAATTTTTGTAATTTCCGGTTGAATGTACATAAGAATATCTTTTTCTAGTAAGTTTTTAAAATCTGATATTGTATATTCATTTTCTCCTCCTGCTAATGGTAACCCGGTTTCTGTACCAATTTTTTTAATTGAATCATAATTTCTCATAGGTTTAACAGGTTCTTCAAACCAAGTGATGTTGTGTTTTTTCATTTTNTTTCCAGCTTCAATAGCTTCAATAACATTATAATGTCCATTTACATCTACCATTATTTCAATTGAATTACCAAATTCTTTTCTTAGTATATCTACATATTTTGTTTCAATTTCATGTAGCTTTATCGCCTTTATGCCTTTNTTTATTGCTCTTTTTGTTTCGCTTATAACTATTTCAGAAGATCTTAGTGGNGGAAGACTTGCGTAACATGGCAAAGAATCATGAACAGAGCCTCCTAGTAATTGAGTTAACGGCAAGTTATTATTTTTTCCTAACAAATCCCATAGTGCAATATCAATTCCTGACATACCCATTGTAAATATACCTTGATCACCATATCTGTATCCAAAATCGGAGAGGTCTTGCCAATGTTTTTCAATATTATTTGCATTTGCACCTAAAAGTCTAGGAGCTAATATATTTTCGATTACACTTGCAATGGGCTTTGCGTATCCTCCAGGTTTTTCAACATCTGGTAATCCCCACCAAGCTTCTCCAATTCCAACTGTGCCATTTGAATCTGTTATGTAAGTAATTACTTGGCTTTTGGAACTACTTTTTAAAATGTCTACTTTTATATCTGTGATTTTACTCATAAAATTATAATACTCTAAATAAGCAAGGGTTAAAATATATTCGTTTCGTGTTTAAATTTTAATTGTTAATCAATTTTTTTTGGAGGATTAGTTTTGCTGTTCTCTGAAATTTCTATATCTAGATCATCTTCTATATCGCTTAATCTTGATTCTAAATAGATTGTATATTTTAATAGCTCGTTGTATTTATCTACTACACTAAATAATTTTAAGTTGTCATCTATATTTAGATATCTTCCATCATGAGTATGTATGTGTTCGTGTTTTTCATCATTTTCTTGGTTGACGAAAAGGACAGCAATGAGCATGATTAAAATTGTCGACATTAAAATATTAGTAATATGTTTATACACTAGACCTCTTCTTTATTTTGAATTGTTGTTATGAGTATGATACATATTGTAGGAGGTTTTTTATGATTTTAATAGATGGCGATTATCCTATGGCACATAATGCCTTAAAATACGAAAGAGATTTAACTAAAGATTTAGATCTAGTCAGAAAAACAGGCGTTATCAATAGCGACACAGACCCTCTTGGATACAGTATCATGTGTTCAATTCCCGAAATGAGAAAAGCTGAGATTGCTGCATCGATTGTTAAAATTGTTGCATGTATAAAAAAACCTAGCAATGATCATGGGGATGTCACAACGCAAATTCATGCTTATTCTTCAGGCAAAGCTCAAATGGCGTATTATCACATGTTACAAAAATTAAATGAAATTAAGTTACTAAAAAACAAGTCTGAATTTACCTCTCATATGTCTACATGGTTAAATTCAAAAGATTACACTAATATGCCTGTTGGTATGATTATTGGCATGGAAGGAGCAGACGCAATAACTGACCCAGATCAACTTCATGAATGGTATAACGAAGGATTGCGCCTTATAAGCTTATCTCATTATGGTGTAAGTAATTACTCTCATGGAACGGGTACAGGGACAGATGGAGGATTAGTAGGTAAGGGGAAAGAATTATTAATAGAAATGGATAAACTAAATATGATATTAGACGTTTCGCATACTTCTGATGAATCAGTTAGGCAAGAGTTAGAAATTTTTGGAGGTCCAATTATTGCTACTCATCAAAACTGCAGATCTGTAGCTCCTGGTGAAAGACAATTTCCAGATCATCAATTACAAAGCATTATTGACAGAGGTGGAGTAATAGGCCATTCTATGGATACATTTATGATGTGGAAAACTGAAATTGATTGGTCTGACATACCTTTACCAAGACCTTTTCCTAAAGATGAAGTAACATTAGAAGATTTTGTTGATCATATAGATCACGTTTGTCAGTTGTCTGGTAATTCTTTACATAGTGCAATTGGAGGTGATACTGATGGTCAGGGAGGAATGGTAGGAGCTCCGAAAGAAGTAGACACAGTTGTAGATTATCAGAAAATTATTAATTTGTTAGAAAAAAGAGGATATAAAAATTCTGATATTGAAAATATTTTTTATAAAAATTGGCAAAGATTTTTTGAAGTTAATTTACCATAGATAAATTTTAATTATTATCCTCATTAGATTTAGTTTCTTTTTCAGGAACTTGCTTTGCATTATCTTTATTAGATTTAGTTTCTTTTTCAGGAACTTGCCTTCCCTGTAATATTGCATCTCGCATTTGGGCAGAAAAATCTGTTAATGATCCTGGGCTGTGTGGTACAAATATGCTTGAACTATTATCAGATTGAGCAATACTTTTAAGGCTATCGAAGTATTGAGTGAGTAATACAAGATTCATTACTTCCATTGGCCCAGTTCCAGAAATGCTTTTTTGAAAATCATCAATTGAATCTTTTAATCCATCAATGATTGCTTTTCTTTCATCTGCAATCCCTTTACCTCTTAGTGCATTACTAGTAGCTTGTGCTTCTGCTTCTTTAACAATGAGAATTTTTTCAGCTTCGCCTTTTTCACTTGCAGCAACTCTTAATCTTTGTGCTTCATTTATTTCATTCATTGCAGCTTTTACTTTTGCATCAGGATCTAAGTCAGTTACTAATGCTTTAACAATTCCGTAACCAAATTGTTCCATTATCTCAGTTAATTCATCTTTTACTGCATCTGCTATGTCATCTTTCTTTTCAAACAAATCATCTAAAGGTAATTTAGGAACTCTAGCACGTACTACGTCAAAAACATAAGCTGTAATTTGCTGTTCGGTATTGTCTAATTTGTAAAACGCTTCAAATTCTTTATCTTTTAAAACAAAGTATTGTACAGAAATAGAAACATTAACAAAAACATTGTCTTCAGTTTTTGTTTCTACTGGAACATCTAGTTGCATTATACGCATGCTAAGTCTTCCGCTGACTCTTTCGATAAATGGGATTTTAATATTAATTCCTGGATTGGCTATTCGAACAAACTTTCCAAATCTTTCAATTACTGCAGTTGTTTGTTGTTTTACTATAAAAATTGCATTAAAAAGAGATGCTATGATTAGCGCTAATAAGATAATTGATATGATGTCCAAAGTTATTTCCTTTTTATATTTTGATTATAAATTAACTATATTATAAATTATTTGGAGTACAAGTTGGGCAAAAATTTTGCCCACAGGACTCTGTGTCGGGATAAGAAGGTTTTGCTAATTCAATAATATCTTCTTCTGAGAATCCTCCCACCAAATCATCAAAAATATTTGGCATGAATGGATTACCTTTTTCGTCCCCTCCTTCTCTGATATATCTTTTTAAAATAGGGGCTTTTAATTTGTCAAAATTGATTCCTTTATAATTAGTTTCGTTTTTTACAGAAGGAAACAAATGATCAGAATAAAGAATTATTTGCCTGATACCAATATTTAGTCTGTCCCAAATTATCCTGTTATGTTCTACTTGAAATTTTGCGAGCTCTAAATTTGTATATATACTCATTCCTTTTTTATGTCAGAATTAAAATCAATTACCAAGTCAAATTCATTTTCTACTGATATCACTCTAAATGTTAATGGTTTAGTTAGTTTGTATTGATCAAATGATATGGTGGTTTTAAATTTACCTGATGTAACATTATCTTTAACAATAATATTACCTCTCCATAAAGTATCAGATTCAATTTCTTTAATTTTTAATTTTCCTTCAATTACAACATCAGAATATTCGCCAGTTGTAATAGGCATAGGCAATCCTGTGATGTTATTAATTTGAAATTCTGCATAAGGATAAGTGGCTGTGTCCAAGGTTCTTCTTTTAATGTAGTTATCTCTTCTTCCAGAATCGCTAGTTAAATTTCTTAGGTCAATTTTTATTACAGACATTACNGGATTAAGTTGATTATTATCAAATTTTATTTGCCCTGATACAGAGTTTGTTTTGCCTATTGCTTTAACTGGATTCGGAACGTCGGCAAACGTTTCAGTTACTTGATATTCTGCTGATGAATTTTGGTTTAGTTCAACTAAAAAATTTGAATGTGATTCATTGTTTTTTGTATTCTCTGAATTCGTGTTTGTATTAATATTAATTACTGTTTGGGGAACAGTTTCCTCAGCGTTACAGGAAATACAAATTATAAATAATATTCCAAGTGAGAAATATTTAATAATATTGATCATATTTTTAAGCCATAGCTTTTGCTGAATATGCTGTTTTGAGATCTTCCTGAGCAAATTCTAGAGGTTCTTCTCCAAGGGCATATTCATATAAAGCAGCCTTATAAATTCCTTCTAACGTATATACAATAGATACTGAAATAGCTGCACTTAGAATTCCTAATCCAATCCCAAGTGTTGGGTTTATTAATCCAAAAAACCACCCGACAGCTCCACTTCCAAAAAGCGCTAATATTTGTATTATTCCGAATCCGAAGTTAGCAGTAACTTGATCCCCCCATGTTTTTTTAAATAACCCTGAAGATTTTTTAATTGCTGATATGGGTGCCATATTTTCAGCTACAATGATTGGTACAACAAAGAATGTCATCATGGTCCAACCTGCTTGCAACATGCTGCCAAAAAGTTGTCTCATGAAACCTCCGCCTCTTCGATTGTCACCTTTTATTGCAGCTATTAAAATTGCCACTATAGTAACAATAATTGACCAAATAAAAATATGATGAATATGTTTTAATGCATGATTCATAGCAGATCCAACGTTTGGATCACCACCTCTTAGTCTATGCAAAGCTCCGGAAATTAAAGCAGAATTAAAAAGAACAATTATGAAGTTAGCTGCGAATATTAATATTAATTCAGGTACAAAATCAGCAAATGAAGCAGTTTCTTGATTTGTTTCTTGTATATCAATTAATCCCATTGACCAAAATAAAAATGCCATTATAAGAACAGTTATTGCAGCCATTACAGGAAACAAGATTAGTTCTTTGTCTTTTTTAAGAACTTTTACGCAAGCTCCAATCATTTTAAATGTATTTGATATTCTTCCAAAAAATCCAGTATTTACCATTTATCATCCTTAGATAAAATTTATATCTATTATTTTACTATCTTTAGCTAATTTATATATAGTAATTTAAAGATTATAATTTATAAATTTTTATTAGTGCAATGTATAGTATCAGGAATTTTAATAATTTCGTTGAAAGACCTTATTCGATATATATATTATCAATAACACAAACTTTAGTTTGGGCAGGCTTATATTATATTTTTCCAGCCTTGTTTGCAAAATGGGAAGTTGCCTTAAATTTCAGTAAAACAGAGTTAACAAGCGCATTTACTACAGGAATAATTATTTCGTCAGTAATGGCTCCTTTAGTTGGAAGGCAAATAGATAATGGATATGGTCAAAAAATATTAATACTGTTTACGACTTTTGGAGCTGTATGCCTTTTGTGTTTGTCTTACGTAACTTCTTTTACAATGTTTTATATTATTTGGTGCATGATTGGAATATCCTTGTCAGGAAGTTTGTACGAACCTTGTTTTGCTTATGTGATAAAGAGAAGAGGAAAAGAATCTAAAAATGCTATTATATTAATTACCTTAGTTGCAGGATTTGCGGGAACAATTTCATTTCCTTTGGCCAATGTTTTGGCAGATATTTTTGATTGGAGAATTTCGTTGAGATTTTTTTCATTATTGATAATATTATTCGTTGTTCCNTTGATCTATTTAGCAACTAGTGCGGAAGAAAAATTAGATTTCAATATAAGCAATAAAAAAAATAAAGATAAAAAATATAATATTAAAAATGATTTATTGCAATTCAAGTTTGTCTTTTTATTTATTTCTTTTTCAACTTTAACCTTATCTCATGGCAGTATTGTTACCCATGTAATTCCACTATTGTTGGAAAGAAAAATGACAGAAGGAATAGAAATTTTGTTTAGTTCTTTAATTGGCCCCATGCAAGTGGTCGGCCGATTAGCAATGATAGCATTACAAGGTAAGAAATTTTCAATTAGCTCGATTTCTGTTTTAATTTTTTTATTTAAAGCTTTTGCTGTTGGATGTCTACTTGTAGCCGGGAATAATATTTTTTTTATTATGCTATTTGTTATATTTATGGGAGCTGGAGCAGGGATGACTAGCATATCAAGAGCCGTGGTTGTAGCAGACATAATGGGATACGAAAGGTTTGCATCTATTAGCGGTGTGATTGCATTAGGAGCTATAGGTGGATCAGCTGTTGCACCAATATTTGGAGCGCAGTTATGGGAATTTGGGGGTTATGATTTAATGTTAAAAACCGTTTTGATAATATTATTTATAGGATTGATAAATTACTTTACAGTTTTGAAATTAAACAAAAAATAAATGCAAAAATTTTTAACTTCTGAAAAAAAAATAATTGAAAATATAATTANTAAAATAGAGAATTTGTGGTTTGTACGTTACGATCTTTCTGTGGATTTACCTAAAGATTCAAGATTGACTCCGTGGAAATACGAATCATTAGTTTTGCAAAAGCTTTTATGCGAACAAAATGGCACTTTTCTTCAAGATAACATAAAAAGATTTAAGTATCTTGATAAATGGAACTCGTCTTTAACNTTGTATGAATCTAGAATTAAGTTATGTAACCAAAGTATTAATTTAAATTTTAGGAATGGGCAGTATATTTATGAAACAGAGAATTCAAATCAAATATTTAATGATATTGGAATTTTGAGCAATATATTAGATAAGGATATNAATAACACAGATTTTGATTTNAATGAAGAATTAGCTTATGATTCAAATTTCCCTACCGATGGATCTAANTTGTTTTCTCTAGAAATGATTTACCCTGACACATCTGGTTGGGGTTTTAATAAAAATGTTTCACCATATTTAAGCTGCGCTAATTGTGGTCAATCATTAATTATTAGGCANTCAATTATAGAAGAAGATAANAANAGATATTTTATTGATTGTGATTCGAAATCTAGGCANGGAGGAGAAGAAACAAGNTCAGGAGTTTGCATAACAGGAACAAGGAATTCGAGTGGATGGATTGGATGGGTAGACGAGATTTCAAANCATAAAGGAAATGTATGAAAAGAAGATTGTTTATNATTATAATAGGATTTACATTAGGTTATATTGTTAGAGAGNTAGTTTTAGCATTATAAATTAATTNAAATAATTAGTAGGAAATGATGTTTAAAATATTCAAATTTGTTTCAAAAAAATTATTTAAATATTTTGGTGCTTTTTATATTTTTGGAGTTTTCTTAAATGTTTTTGATAGAATTCAAAAAAATAAAAAGAAAAAATCNAAATAATTAAAATGAAAGAACATATACGTACAATTTATGACTTCCCAATTAAAGGAATTAAATATCGCGATATTACCACATTATTAAAAAANCCTAAGTTATTTTCGTCATTGATCGATCAGATGACAGAACCTTGGAAAGAAAAAAGTATAGACGCGGTTTTAAGTATAGAGTCACGAGGATTTATTATGGCCGGAGCCATAGCATACAAACTAAATGCTGCGTTTGTTCCATTGAGAAAACCTGGTAAGTTGCCATCTGATACTTATAAAGTTTCTTATGATTTAGAATATGGATCTACAGATATGGAAATTCACAAAGATGCTCTTGAAGGCCACACCAATTTATTAATAATTGATGATCTTTTGGCTACAGGTGGAACCGTTATTGCAGCTATAGATTTAATTAACAAATTCGAGGCTAAGAAAATTATTGGGGCTGGATTTATAATAAACTTAAGTGATTTAGAAGGCCAAAAAAAATTGGACTTAAAAGGAATTAATTATCATTTTTTGATGGAATATTAATATTGCTATAATAAATCATTGATCACTGATCCTGTGACATGGGTTGCTAATAGTACAGGTTTTTTTAATGTTTTTTGAATTAAATTTTTATGCTCTGTTTTCATTCCCATGCAGTTAAGATAGACAATATCAGGATCAAATGCTTTAAATGATTCTATGATTTTTTCCCAATCAGGATTTTTAGTAATATCAATGTATGGAGAAGTAGCATGAACTTCTGCTTTTATATTTCGACTTTGCCATTTTATTTCTTCTTTCTCAATTTGATCAGATGTAGGTTGAATAACCCCAAGTTTAAAATTGTTTTTATTAGAGTAATAACTTATTAAATTTTCTGTAATTGTTCCTGGGAATAATATAGGCGTAGGATAGTTTTTCAGATTTTCGTATCCTGTGCATGCCATTACGATTATGTCAGATTTTTTAGATATTGAATTGATTTTCTCATATAAAATCTTTGTTGTTTTTTCATGTGACACTTTTACTTCAATATCGTTTTTATAGATTGTTACTAGAGAGTCACTTTTATTTAATGGACTTAATTCAATCAATTCTTCTTCATTAATATTATCTAAAGCTCCAATGTGTACATAATCAATATCTTTATTAATTACAGCATTAAGTTCATCTTGAATATCTTTTCTTGGCGACACCCCAATTGTTACTATTCCTATTATTGATTTCATAATATTAATTATTTATAGTTAATTTAATAATATAAGTATAAAAAATGTCATCAAATATATATATTCAAAATGATGTAATTTGCCCCATGCGAGATGGAATTAATCTGTATGCAGACATTTATGCCCAAGATAGCAAAGCAAAAAATCCAGTATTAATATGCAGAACTCCTTACGACAAAACTAGAGCTACATATGTTAATGACGCAAAAAAATTAGCAAACAATGGTTATACAGTTGTTGTTCAAGATGTGAGAGGAAGATTTAAATCTGAAGGAAATTTTACTTGGATGTGGGAAAACAGACATTTAACTGGCGATGAGAACGACGGCTACGATACTATTGAATGGGCATCAAAACTACAATTAGGAGATGGACAAATAGGGACTTGGGGGCATTCTAATCCTTCTTGGCATACTTGGTTAATGATATCTTCTGGAAACCCAAAATTAAATTCTGCTTTGTCTAGCGGGATGGCAGCTAGAACTCTAGATTTAACTAGAGGAATATTTGAAACTGGAAGAAGGCTAGAATGGACATTTCAACTTGCTTCTCCGATTAGAAAAAAACTCAATGACAAAAATGGCCCCTATGATCAGATGGATTCTATAAAGTATTGGAATAGAGTTGAAAGAGGCAAGTATATTTGGTGGACTCCATTATCTTCTATTCCCAAAGAACCGTTTTCAGAGTTGTACGAACCACTGATTAAATTAATGAAAAACACTAATGTTGAAATGCAAGATTTTTCAGATGTTTATTCAAAAGTTGATATTCCAGTAATGCATATTACAGGTTGGTGGGACAGACTTGTAGGAACAGTAGACACATTCATTGGGTTAGATAATGTAGAAAAAAATATAAAACCTGATCATAAGTTAATTATAGGACCATGGGGGCATGACAATGGTAATTTTAAAAGGAATATTGGACCAGTTAATTACGGTAAAGAAGCTGATGCTAATTATTCTGATTTAATAACTGAGTGGTATGATCACCAATTTAAAAATTCGAAATTATCATTTCCAAATGGCAAAAAAGTAAAATTATTTATATTAGGTGATAATAATTGGCAATTTTATAGTCATTGGCCTCCATTAGAAGTAAAGCCAGTAACTTTTTATCTGAATTCTCAAAAAAATGCTAATGTCAAAAATTCCGATGGCTCTTTAGAAACTGAGCCAATATACAAAAAAGAGTTTGATGAATATATATATGATCCTAAAAATCCTGTTATGAGTTTAATGTTACAAAATTCTCAGACTGTACCCATGGACCAAAGGGATAATCATTATAGAAATGATATTTTATATTACGAAACATCAAAGATGACTTCTTCTATGAAATTAATTGGTAATCCNATTCTACATTTGTGGGCGTCTTCTGATGCAAAAGANACTGATTGGNTTGCCNGATTGGCNGTAGTATANGAGGACGGATTGGCAGTAAATTTATCATATGAAATTTTAAGAGCTAAATATAGANAAGGGTTTGAACAAGAAAAATTAATACCTGANGAGAATCCTATAGAATATATAATTAAATTAAGACCTCTAGGAATAAATATTTTAGAAGGCCAAAAACTGAGGCTTTATATAACNAGCTCTGATTTTCCAAATCATGATAGAAATCANAATACAGGAAATGATTTTTGGAATGATAAAGATTTTAAAATTGCTAATCAAAAGATATATCATTCNAAAAAATTTAATTCGAAAATCATTTTGCCNTTGATATATAATTAGCATATGAAATANATGTTTCCGTATTAGCCAAATGAAAAAGATTAGAAATATTATAAATAGNACAGGATTAAATNTTACTAGGATATTGATAGTCTTATTTTTTGCATTTCCTACTATAAGTTTCATTATAGCAATAAANTTATTANTNTAATTTTANCTGTTTTTAAAAGTAATTATTAAAATTGTTANAATNAATAANTCTANNAATATAAAGCCCANTAATAATTGCCATTCGATTTTTTTATCAGGAATATTTACTGGGATNCCTTTCCATTTAAATTGTTTCATTTTTGTATGTTAAACTATAAAAATAATTTAATTATATTATAAAAANAATGANCTTNGAGAATAATAATTTAAATGCTATNGGAAGTACTCCNATNGTAAGATTAAANAAAATAGTNCCNAAAGATGCTGCTGAAGTATGGNTTAAATTAGAAGGATTGAATCCTACAGGNTCATACAAAGANAGAATGGCTGCTTCNGTTTTGCAAAATGCAATAGATAGAGGGGATGTTAAACCNGGNGGTAAGGTTGTAGAGTATACTGGAGGAAGTACGGGGACAGCNTTAGCATATGTTTCTGCTATTTTGGGNTTAAATTTCACAGCTGTTTTTTCTGATGCNTTTTCTAAAACTAAGCAACAATCTATGGAAGCTTTTGGAGCAGAAGTAGTTGTTGTAAAAAGTGAAAANGGGNCTATTACTTCNGATCTTTTTCAAAAGCTGAAAAATAAGGCTGAAGAATTNATTAANGAACCAGGAACATTTTATGTNAATCAATTTGGATCTCCTGATATCAAAAAAGGATACATGCCATTAGGCAAAGAGNTNGTAANTCAGNTAGATGGGAAAATAGATGTGNTNTGTTCTGCTGTCGGAACAGGNGGTGCGTTGATGGGAAGTTATNCTGGGATGGTTGAATCAGGAGTTGATCCTGATTTAATNGCATTAGAACCTTTGCAATCTCCAATCTTAACTACCGGNAAAAGNGGTGCNCATAAAGTTGAAGGNATTGGAGCAGGTTTTGAACCTCCNTTTTTAGACAAATCAAANCTAAATGGNGTGAGAGCNATTGATCAAGAAGATGCNTTTAATATGTGCAGATTGTTAGCTAAAGAAGANGGTGTNTTTGGAGGCGGATCTACTGGATTAAATGTTTGNGCTGCTATAGAAATTGCTAAAGAAATTGGCCCTGGNAAAAGAGTTGTTACTTTAAACTGTGACAACGGATTAAAATATNTNGGAAGNCATATTTATTCATAANTGGAAANTGAAATTGAGTGATAATAAAAAAGTATACNTNGCNGGNCCTGANATTTTTCTTCCAAATCCAATAGAGCANGGAGAAAAATTAAAAAANATNTGTTNACAATATGGNTTAGAAGGCTTGTATCCNTTGGACAACCAATTAGATTTAGAAAAATTTGAAAGAGGTCCTGAAAAAGCAATAGAGATATANAAAGCAGATATCGAATTAATAGATCGATGTGATTGCTTGGTTGCTAATCTAANNCCTTTTAGAGGNCCTTCTGCTGATCCCGGAACATGNTTTGAATTAGGNTATGCAGTNGCTCAAGGAAANCCAGTTGCAATATATTCAAATGANCAAAGAGAGTATAAGNAAAAAATNGAAGANATGAAATTAACNGATGATNTATGGTCNATTGAAAACATGGGNTTACCTGATAATTTAATGTTAATAGCTCCAACGAAAAATATTATATTTGANTCTTTTGAGGCTGCCATATTNAATTTNTCNAAAATTATGAAATAAAATTTATTCGATAAATGGCAATATTATGTGAGANGGATGTGCTTTNTNATGGTAAATTTTTTGAGTTGCGACTTTCAATTCGTTGTCTAATCCGAANGTATTTCCGGTATTTGGATTTCNGTCATATTGAGGGAAATTACTACTAGATATTTCAATTCTTATTTGATGATTTTTNTAAAAATAATTACTTGTAGACCACATATCAATTGTAAATTTATATATTTCTTCAGGTTTTAACAATTCAGGTGTTTCCCATGAATTTCTATATCTTGCTCTAATAATTCCCTGAGCAATATTTAAACAAAAACCATCTGGATAAACGTCAANNAANTTACAAGTGAAATCAGTATCCAAACAGTTACTAGCTGCATANAAAATCATTTGAACAGGNCCNGAAATTTCAATNTCTTTTTTAAGAGGNGNTGTTGTNTANATTAAAATATCTTCTCGTTTTTCAATTTCAAATTGATTTTTTGGACCTGCAGATACTGGCGAAACAACAGGNCCGCCAGCAGGNCCTGTTCCTCCAACTGTTAAAACGGGATTTGAAGGATCATANTTGTATATGTCAACATTTTCATTATTCTCAGGCTTAGTTTCGTTTAATATCCCATCCCCACTNGAGCTATTAGCTTTGCCTTCNCTGTGTATATAATAGTTTTTGAATTTTGTACCTGGNATAGGCCAATCACCATGAGTTCTCCATTCATTTTTNCCCATTAAAAATATTTTTACTGGATCTTCTTTATTNGTGTTGTTTTCTTTTCCTTTTAACCAATAATCAAACCAGTTTAGCATTTCTTTAAATATGTCNATTTTTACATTTGCTCCAAAATCAANATCNCCAATTACTTGNTCNCGACCACTGAAAAAATGCATCCANGGGCCAATCAATAATTTTTGATTGTTTTTTCCNGGATTAAGTCCTTTNGAATTTACTCCCATATAATTATTTAAAGTTCCTTGTAGAAAAATATCATACCATGCACTGATTCCNAGGACNGGAACAGAAATTTTTTCATAATTTTCTTCGGNTGGATTTAATTTTTTCCAATATTCNTCATAACTCGGATGTTCTANCCAATCCCTCCAAGGTTTAGATGTTCTNCCTGCCTTNTCGTCCATTTCTATCAATGGCAAATGATTCATGATTTCTGTTAAATGATTATCTTTTGGCAACCATAGATATTGCAATTGATTTGTNCTGGTATTCATTTGAATNCCTATCCATCTNAAATTAAAAGCTAATTGAAATGCCCCTCCNGTATACACCCAGTCATGATAAAAATTTGAATAACTTACTTTAGGAGCCATTGCTTTTAAAAATTTACTATTTAATGCTGCAGATTGCCATTGAGCCATNGCAAGATAAGATGCTCCAATTGTCCCAATATTCCCGTCACACCAATCTTGATTTCCTATCCATTCNTGCGTGTCATAACCNTCTTGTGCTTCATTAATAAAAGGATACCANTCACCATCAGAATCCCATCTTCCTCTTACATCTTGTAAGACAACNCCGTATCCTTCTTTAACGAAATTTACAGCNTCTTTAACCATGTCTTCTGTATTTGTTCCATATGGAGATCTTTGTAATATTACAGGACAAGGNAGATTATTCTTAGGTAAGTAAATATTCGTAGANAGACATACNCCGTCTGACATTGGCACNTTAATATCCATCATCATTTTTAAATTATTGAAATTCGTATTGTCCATAANCTACTGATCTTTATTGAATTTTAATATTAAACGAATCTAACAAATTTATCACTTCAGGATATGAGAATTTGGCGCCATTTAATTTGTTAGACNTAGGGTTGATNTGATAATTTTTAGATTGAGAAAAATCACTATTATCTAATTTGCAATTGTTGAACCTGGAACCTTNTAAATCAGTTTCAGTAAAATCAGAATNAATTAATTCACAATCTGAAAAATCCAAATCATGAGCTATACTTTCAGTTATNGAAAGATTTTTTAATNTCAGTGAATTGAAGCTACAATAATTAATTTGGCATTTTATAAAAGTTAATGGATTTGATGAAATGTTTTTNCCCCAATTCAGTGTTGTGAAATTTATTCCTTGTATTTTGCATTCATTGAATAANGTGTTATCAATAATTGAATTTGGGAATTTNNTTAGAGATAAATTTGATTTTATAAATTTACAATTAAAAAATTTACAATTGTTNAATATAGTTTCAGAAAAATCCACATCATTAAATTCGCAACCATCAAATGAGATATTGNCTAATGTTTGATTTTGTAAATTTATTTTATTAAAAATCAAATCTTCAAATATAGAATTGTTTTTTATATTATTCATTTANCACNGGGCTATCTAATAATGTTAATGATGGAGTTTCCAAATCGGAGTTTAATTTNGNTTCAATTGAAATTGGTAAAGTAGCTTGAAAAATACCATGACCGCAAGGAAAATTTGAAATAATAGGAATATCGATGNCAGAAAATATATCTAATATTATTTCATCTGTAGATTTACCAAAAGGNATATTTTGATCGTGTATNTCAANCATTTCGCCTATGATTAGCCCTTTTATGTTTTNAAACATNCCACTTTGTTTCATTTGAATTAACATTCTCTCTANTGCATANAAATANTCATCAGTGTCTTCTAAAAAAAGTATAGAATTATCAGTATTAATTTGATTTTTTGTTCCAATTTGNGATACAAGTAAAGATATATTTCCTCCTAANAGCATACCTTNNCCATANCCTTTATTNAGTACAGTTGTAGGTAGTTGATCAGGNGGTTTTATTTCAAGTGTGTCAAAATTATTTAAGGTTTTTTCTATTAGATTGAAATTGTATTCAACATTTCCACTTTTAAAAGAAGTAAGCATNGGTCCATGAAAAGTAATNANGTTAGAAAATNGAGATATTGCAACNAGAATGTTNGTTATGTCACTATATCCNATGAATATTTTAGGATTTTTTTGTATCAGATCATAATCAAGTAATTCTATAACTCGNTTTGAGCCATACCCNCCTCTTGCNCAAAATATTGCTTTAATTTCTGGGTTGGCAAACATATTATTTATGTCTGCTGCACGTTGTTCAGGCGTTCCTGCAAATGAATCNTGTNTGTGATTAATNTGNTNACTTAGTATTACTTTATAACCTTTGTTTTCAAATACTGAAATTGCAGTTTTCATTGCAACTTCATCCATCCATGAAGAAGGACTGACTATTCCTATTGAAGATTTTGGTTTTAGGCTNTTAGGTTTTATCATAAAACAAANTTTAGCTAGCTATAAAAAANGGGATTTCACGATCTGTTGTTTTTCTGTACTCTTTGTATTGTGGAAAAGCTTTTATAACNAGGTGCCACAATTTTTCTTTTTCAATTTTGTCNGTAACTTCTTTTGCTTCCATGTCGTAAATTTCTGTACCATCTTGAATGGTAACNTTAGATTCATTTTTGATGTTTTTATACCANGANGGGTTTTTGGGAGCTCCGCCGTTAGAAGCAACTAACACATANTGTTTGCCAGTTTTAACTNTCATTAGNGGAGTTTTNCGAATTGCTTTTGTTTTCCATCCTGTATTNGTAACAATAATTACAGGAAGTCCATTCATTGTGGTACCTTCTTTTCCTCCACTAGATTCATATAGTTCTACTTGATCAGAAACCCACTTAGATGTGCTAGGAATATATTCGCCCATATTAAATCCTTTAAAAANTAAAACTTAAATTTTTGTTCTATGTAATAATTGTATTATAAGATTAAAAGTTTAGATTAGAGGAAAATGTAACATGATTAAAGGATTGATTTCACCTATATTAACTCCTTTTAATGACGANCTTTCTATAAATAATGGAGTTTATAGNGAGTTTGCAAAACATCTGCTTGATAATGGNTGNTCTGGCCTAGCTCCATTCGGAACTACAGGTGANGCTCTTTCAGTTGGGAATNAAGAGAGAATGAANAGTATAGAAGNATTAATCAATAGTGGAATAGATCCAAATGTATTAATTCCTGGAACNGGATTATGTAATATTCCTGACACAGTAATGATTAGNAGNCATGCTATGAATTTNGGTTGTCATGGCGTGATGGTATTACCTCCTTTTTATTATAAAGACATGAATGAAGAAGGGATATTTAACCATTACGATGAACTTATAAACAGGATTGATCATCCAAATTTAAAAATATATCTTTATCATATTCCGCAAGTTGCAGGAGTTGGTCTNTCAATNGANTTAGTTTCAAAGCTTAAATCTAGTTATCCAGATATTATAGAAGGNATTAAAGATAGTTCAGGTGATTGGGATAATACAAAAGCATTATTAAGTATAGAAGATTTGNTTGTATATCCTGGCGCAGAATTACCTGTTATAGATGCTATAAAATTAGGAGCTCCTGGCTGTATTTCTGCTACTGCAAATATTAATAGCCAAGATATTGGAGAAGTAATAAAATTGTGCCACGAAGGCAAATGGCAAGAAGCTGAAAATTTACATGAAAAAGTTAAAAAAGTAAGATTATTATTTCAAGAATATGCCCCTATTCCGGCACAAAAGGCTATATTGGCTTCAATAACAGGTAACAAACTATGGAATAATCTTAGGCCACCGTTTAAACCTTTAGAAAATAGTAAGACTGAAATTTTAGCATCGATTTTAGAAAAAGAATTTAAATTTAAATTTTAACGAGAAGATTGAATGAGAAAAGTTGGAATAGTAGGNTGTGGGGTTATTGCTAAAAAATTATTAATTGCTAGAGAATCTGGAAAATTAACTCTTCCAATTGTTGGAGTAACAAATAGATCAGAACAAAATGCAAAAGACTTTTTGTCTACTTTGAAAAATCCTCCTCAGTATTTTTCCAGACAAAAATTAATACAAGAATCTGACTTAATTGTCGAAGCAGCAAGTGGAAGCATTGTTCCTGAACTTGCAAAAGAAGTTTTTAAATTAGGAAAAGATTTAATGATAATAAGCATAGGAGCTTTAATCGAAAATCCTGATATTATTTCATTAGCCCAAAAAAACAAGTGTAAAATTTATGCACCTTCGGGAGCAATAGCAGGATTAGATGGAATTAAATCGGCTTCAATAGGAAAAATCTATTCAGTTACAATGATTACCAAAAAACCATTAGACGCTTTGGAAGGATCTCCTTACTTGGTTGACAGGCAAATATCAGTTTTAAAATTCAAAGATGAGCAACAAATTTTTTCTGGAACAGCTAGAGAAGCTTGTATAGGATTCCCTGCGAATATCAATGTTTCTGCAGCTGTAAGTTTTGCAGGAATTGGCCCGGATAAGACTAAGATTCAAATTTACGCTTCTCCTAAAATAAAGCGTAATTGTCACCAGATAAATGTAGAAGGAGAGTTCGGGAAACTTCAGATAAACATAGAAAATATTCCCACAGAAAATCCGCGCACTGGCCGATTAACGGTTATGTCAATTATAAAAACTTTGGAAGGATTGGAAGATTCCTTGCAAATAGGAACCTAAATTATTTCGTCAATTTCAAATTGCTTGATTTCTTTTTTAGTAAATCCAATATTTTCAAGAATTTCATAATTATGTTCCCCTAGCTTAGGTGCAACTCCGAAATTTGAAGGTGTCTCGGAGAATTTCCATGGAGTTCCATGAATTTTAATATTTTCATTTAAATCAGGATGTAAAATTTCGGACACATAATTGTTAGCAATTATATCAGGATCATTAGAAGCTTCAATCATACTATTCACTGGCGCTGCTACTAATCGAGAATCCCTCATTGATTTTATCCAATGTGATCTCTCTTTTGTAGCAAACATTTTTGATAATTCATCTAATATTTCATTTTTCTTTTCATCTGATTCAAATGCCAATCCAAGATCATCTAAACCTTTCTTTTTTAAATTTTCAAAAAATCCTAGTTTTTCCATACAACTTTTCCATTGCTTTGAGTCTAATTGTATCGCTAGAGGCTTCCCATTCATATCATTAAAACAAGCAGCTATTCCTGCTTTATCTCTTGTTCCATTTATCCTTGCTCCTGTTATNGGAGGTGTGTTTTTCCACATAGCAGTCGTCATAGTCCATCCCATCAATCTAAACGCACTCCCTATTAANGAGGTCTCTACTTTTTGTCCAATTCCAGTATTTTTTGCGTGAATTAAAGCTGCTAATATTCCACTCAAAGTAATTATTGCGCAGCTTTCATCAGCCACAGATGCAACTCCTGTTCTCATTTGTTGCCCAGGTACAGAAAATGCTTCGGTGACTCCTCCTATTGCTTGCCCAACTGCGTCTGTCCCAGGTAAATTAGCACTCGGTCCGTCTGGTCCATAGGCTGATACAGATGCGTAGACAATTGAAGGGTTAATTTTTTTCAAATCTTCGTAACCAAATCCATTTCTTTCGGCAGCACCNGGGCTGAAATTTTGTCCAAAGACATCAGCTTTTTTAATAAGTTCATGCAATATTTTTTTTCCTTGCTCATTTTTTAAATTTAACGTGAGGCTTTTGACACCTCTATTGTTAGTTTCAAAATAAGAGCTTATTCCATTTTTTAACTCTCCTGAGTTTCTATTTCCGTCACCCTTGTTTGGTAATTCTATCTTTATTATATTTGCTCCCATGTCTGCCATTAGCATGTAAGGAACAGTTCCTGCTTGAGCTGTAGAACATGTTACAACAGTTATTCCTGATAAGGGGCCTTGATTACTCATGTTTTTTCCTTTATAAATTATTTTTTTAATCTTGGAGTNTTNTATCTGTCTTCAGGATTAATCCAGCCTTTGTAATTAGGCTTTCTTTTTTCAGCAAACGCTCTTCTTGATTCCATTCTATCTTCTTGGTCTCCATGAGCATGGAGTTCTTCTGCTAAACTAGCGTAATTTTCAGAAATTTTAGGAGCCATTTCTCTCATCATATATATAGTATTTACCCTAGATGCTGGTGGCAATGAAAGTAAATGCTCAGCCATTTCTAAAGATGTATTTATAAGGTCTTCTTTTTCTACTAACCTATTTATAAATCCTACTTGATAAAGTCTTTCAGCTGAGAATCTAAACCCTAATGCCATTTCTGTAGCCACTGGATGAGGTAGATTAGCGTAATGACCGTGATTATAGCCTCCAAGTAACCAACGTTTTGCTTCCGACATTTCAAATATTGCTTCTTTTACTGCAACTCTTAGGTCTGTTTTTTCAACCAGCATAAACCCACCTCCCATCGCATATCCGTTAATTGCGCCAATAACGGGTTTTTCTAAATCTCCATTCATAAATGGATTGTATATTTTATCTCCTTTCATAGGAGCTGAAGCAAGCTTGCCAATTTCTAGAGATTCTTTCATATCTTCTCCTGCACAAAAACCTCTTCCTTCCCCAGTTAGGATTGCAACTTCTAAGTTTTTATCTTGTTTAAATTTGTTAAATGCATCTGCCATTCCCTCTCTGATAACTTGACTTAATGCATTTAATCTTTCAGGCCTGTTAAGCTTAATAATCATTATTTGATCTTGGATATCTGTTTCTACGTATGCCATATATACACTCCGGATTTTTTAATAACTTACTATCAAATAAGATTATAAATAAATAAATCCTCCTAGACCATCAAAATATATTTGAAAGTCTAGGAGGATTTAGATTTCTTTTAAAAAGTATTATTTAGCGTTCATTAATGCTAAACCTCGGTTTACTGACCAAANAACTATAAGTAAGAAACCAAGACCACCGATGGTGCTCCCCATTTCTATACTCCATAGGTCAATTGCAGCTCCAAGTTGTGACACAATTAGTATTAGTCCTATTACTAATGCGTGCAAGCCTAAAGGAATGTTTATAGCACCTTTAGCATCGCTGCCTCTGTATGCCATTCCCAAAGAAAACCATCCAATACCAGCTAACAACTGTCCAAGTGAATTGACTGCAACGTTAACAGCTTGTGTGTATCCACCTGCAACTACAATACTTCTTGCATCAGTTGCTGCTGCGACTGCTTGAGCTCCAGCTGCTGATGCCGTTGCGGCGTCGCCAGCTGCTGCTGCTGCTTGAGCTGCTGCTGCTGCCTGAGCACCACCTGCTGCTGCTGCTACAAACTTCTCGCCCATTTCAGCTAAAGATATAGCTAGCCCAGTACTTGTTATCCATATAATAATAGCTGCTATTATAGCGACTATTCCCAAGCTTTCCCATGTTCCAGCTGCAGTACCTTTAGTACTCATTAAACCTGCACCATGAACTGTCAATCCAATTCCTATTAGAATCATTGATATAGTAATATTACCACTGCCTGATGCGCTATTTTGTAAAATTGTTGTAATATCATCTACTTTTGTATCCATTCCCATAGCCATTGTCCATAGAATATATGCGATAAAAGCAGATATTATTCCTAACATTAAAGTTAAACCTGTACCTCTTGAACTCATAAGTAAGCCCCCTTGATATTATTTTGTAAAATTTTAACTTTAGATGAACTATACTCTTTTGATTTCAACCTGTAAAGGAAAGTAAAGTTCATAATATAGTAAATATAGACGGTGTTTTTTGATGTTTACTAGGGATTAATATTAAATTATCCTAATATATACAATTATCTAATATCTAATCTTTATTATGAAAATTAAATTTATACCAATTTACATATTATTATTTTTGTGGGCATGTTCTGCGTCTAGTGAAAATATTGACTTGGCACAAAGTCCCGCTTCTTCTCTAAATAAAAACGAATCAAATACTTCGTCTAAAGATTCTTCTATCAAAGTTCAAGAAGACAAGCCTTCTACTCAGGGTAAAAAAGAATCAAGTAATCAAAATATCCCTCCAACTAAGGTTAAACCGGGTATTATTACTCAAAATAAGCCGAAAGATCCAAATAATATTGATTTAGCACAAAAATTATTTCCTCCTGATATTACACGAAATTTATTAATGAAGCAGATTCCGTGGCCTCAAAATTTTGATTTATGTTTAAGTCAATCAGTAGACATGAATTCTCTTCAAGGAATGCAAAATTTTTCTGGAAGAATTTTAGATGAAGCATCTTTNTGTTTATTAAATCTTGAAGTAGACCCTGAGATTTTAATTAAATCAAATATGCCCCCAATGGGACAACCTCCAATGGGACAACCNCCAATGGGACAACCNCCNATGGGACAACCNCCGATGGGACAACCCCCGATGGGACAACCTCCAATGGGACAACCTCCAATGGGACAACCACCAATGGGACAACCT
>PAHZ01000020.1 GCA_002711005.1 Chloroflexota bacterium | reverse complement strand
GTAAGATATATTACTCTTACTCATTTCAATACAAACAATTGGGCTGACAGTTCCACCGACGCAGCTAAAAATAATGGATTAAGTCTTTTTGGCGTAGAAGTTGTTAAAGAAATGAACAAACTTGGCATGGTTGTAGATGTATCCCATGTTTCTGATAAAACTTTTTGGGACACTATTGAAGTTGTAAACAAACCGCTAATGGCTTCACATTCATCATCATGGGAAATATGTAAACATCCAAGAAACATGAAAGACGATATGCTTAAAGCAGTTGCTACGAATGGTGGAGTTGTATGTGTTAATTTCTATCCAGGTTTTGTAGGCGAAGAATTAAGAGTAGCAAATGAAAATTTAGAAAATCAAATGTGGGCGGAGATTGATGATTTAGAACGATTTGCCAAACGATCACCAAGCGGACACTTTGATAAATCAGCAGAGTATCTAGAGAAGGAAAAACAAAATATTACAAAAAGGTATGAAATTATAAGAAAAGATATTCCTCTTCCTACTTTATCTGATGTTGTAGATCATATTGATCATATGGTAAAAGTGGCAGGGATCGATCACGTAGGACTAGGTTCAGATTTTGATGGGATACCTGAAGGGCCAGTTGGATTAGAAGATTGCACAAAATTCCCAAGTATTACAGAAGAGCTTATGAGAAGAGGATATTCAGACACCGACATACAAAAAATCCTCGGATTAAATACAATGCGAGTCATGGAAGAAAATGTTGGGAAATAAAATCTCTAGTTTTAATATATTTATTTTAGTGAAAATGCTAACGCAATACACCCAGGGCCAGCATGTGTTCCAACCACAGGTCCAATACCTGTAACTGTTATAGGTTGGTCTAATTTACTAGAGTCTATTTGTTTGACAAGTTCTTCTGCTACTTCTGGAACATTTCCATGAAGTATGGCAATCTCTGATACAGAGTTTATATCTCCCATATCACTGATCATTGTTGACATAGCTTTTTTAATTGTTCTTGCTCTACTATGCGGAACAATTTCTCCATCAACGGTTGTGATTATTGGTTTAATATTTAATATTGATCCTAGCATTGCTCTAGCTTTACCTATACGTCCACCCCTTCTAAGGAATTCCATTGTGTCCATAGCAACAAATACATTTGTTTTATTTGCAGTTTCTACTGCAATCGACTCTAATTCTTTTAATGATTTTGCAGATTTTGCAGCTCTAGCAGCACTCATGGCTGTTAATCCTTGTGCCATAGAAGCTGTTCCTGTATCTACAATTATTACTTTATCAGTCCCTAGAGTTGATATTGCTTGCTCTGCTGAATTTATCGTACCACTTAATTTTGCAGAAACATGTACAGATAAAATTTCAAACCCTTTATCTAGAAGTTTTTTGTAAGTTTGAACAAATGCATCAGGGGATGGTTGCGATGTAGAAGGATGATTTGGATCTGTATTTAATCTGTTAAAAAAATCTGTGTTTGACAAATCTATTCCATCTAAATATTGCTCAGTCCCGAATATAACAGTTAAGGGAACAACAGTTATGTTTAATTTTTTTGCAATTTCTGGTGAAATATCTGATACGCTGTCTGTTACTACTGCTAATTTCATTTCTTCTCCTGATAACATTTATTTAATAGTNTGAATATTTTAAAGTTTATAAGATTTATAATCAACCAAATAAGACTTGAAAAAAAACTATGCTTTTTTTGTTTTTACACTTTTATTCCTGTNNGGAAAACACGNTTTNCATATTTCACATTTTGTNCCGTCNCATCCTCTGGCNGTACAGTAAGATCTNCCATAAAATATTATTTGGAGATGTAATTTATTCCATTTATCNATAGGAAAAATCTTTTTTAAATCTTTTTCNGTTTGTTTTACATTNTTACCATTAGTNAATNCCCATCNTTGNGCTAGTCGATGTATATGTGTATCTACAGGAAAAGCNGGNTGNCCAAANCCNTGTGACATTACAACGCTTGCAGTTTTATGCCCAACACCAGGTAATTCTTCTAAATCAATAAAATTNTCNGGTACATTTCCNGAATATTTTTTGACTAGTATTTTTGACAANTCCAATATATTTGAAGATTTTTGTGGNCCTAATCCGCAAGGTTTTATAATTTCATANATATTGTCTGTATNCAATTTTGACATTTCATAAGGATTGTTTGCNNTTGAGAATAATTTTGGTGTAANTTGATTAACTCTATCATCAGTACTTTGAGCGCTTAGTAATACTGCTATTAGAAGTTCAAATGTATTATTATNTTTTAATGGNATAGGAGTATTNGGATAAAGTTCTTCTAATCGATTTAGTATATATATAGCTCTTTCTTTTTTTAGCAAATNATCTCCTTANATTAAACTTATTATATTTTTTATTATTNAATAAAAATATAGTAAATTTAACACTGAATTATNTTTAAANNATATTAAATCTGAACATTTAAACTCAAAATTAAGCTATTAATATAAGTAGAAATATACACATATAAAAAGTATAATTTGTTTCTTTAGTAAATCACTNTATTGAAATGATNAAAGTTGGAATAATNAATGTCACTGGATATGGAGGCGCTGAACTTGCTAGGATTTTGTATAATCACAAGTCAGTTAANATAGTTTCTGTTACAGGAAGAAGCTTGGTAGGGAAAAAACTNAATGANGTTTTTCCACATTTATATGATNTNGATTTAACNATTAAAGAATCTATAACTGAAAATTGTGATGTTATATTTTCTGCATTACCTCANNCNGCAAGTGCTGAGCAGATAAAAAATTATGTAAATGATGATGTGAAAATTATAGATTTGAGNGCTGATTTTAGGCTNAACAACATTGATGATTATGAAAAATGGTATCAGACTAAACANCCACTTGAAAATTATTTAAATAAATTTACATATGGATTAACAGAGTTATACAGAGAGCAAATNAAAGANTCAAGNTACATTGCTTTGCCNGGATGTTTTCCTACATCAACNTTGTTGGCACTTGCNCCTGCTTTNAGTAATAAATTAATNAANCCTCCGTTNATTGTTGATTCTAAAACAGGNGTTTCTGGAGCAGGAAGGAAACTTTCACTTAACACGCATTTTTCTGAAATNAACGAAAATGTNAAAGCTTATTCTGTATTTGGTCATAGACATCTTTCTGAAATTGTTCAAGAATNAAAACTATTTGATAATAGATTTGAAAANAAGATATCTTTTTTAACTCACTTGGTTCCAATGACAAGAGGNATATTAACTACAATTTACTCTGATTACAATANAGAAAGTATAAGTAGCAATGAACAACTTAAACAAATTTATAGAGATTATTATAAAAATTCACCATTTATAAAANTTGTTGATGAACCTCCNGCAACAAAAAATACNTTNGGTTCAAATTATTGTCATATATATCCATTTATTGAACCAAATGGTGATAAATTAGTTTTACTAAGTTGTATTGATAACTTAGTAAAAGGAACTGCGGGTCAGGGTGTTCAAAATATGAATTTGATGTTTGGATTGAACGAAACAGAAGGTATAATAGACTTAGCTTTATATCCTTAATTTTATTTCATTTATATGATAAAAATATTATAATTTGTTATATGGCCCCATCGTCTAACGGTTAGGACATCACCCTTTCAAGGTGGGAATACGGATTCGAATTCCGTTGGGGTCACCAACTAATCATCCTCCGCCAACTGCTCTTACTATATCGACACTGTCATTATGTTTGATTTTCATGGTTTTCCATTCTGATCTTCGTATAACTTGTTCATTTACTGCTATCGCTATATTTTGAGATTCAAGATTCAGTAATTTAACCAATTCATTAACTGTTATGGGTGTATCTATATCATTATTGATATCATTATTTAACGTGATCATCTTATTTAAGTAATATTTTTTTGATTTGTATTATAGTTTTTTCAGGATCTTTATTTTTAATTATACCTGATTTTATTGCTACTCCATTCGCGCCAGAATTAATTACTAATTCTGTGTTGCTTTCATTTATGCCACCAATTGCAATAACTGGTGATTTATAAATGTTGTTTAATTCAGTAAATTTATTTACTCCAATTGGATGTATTTTAGGATGAGTTTTTGATTTGAAAATTGTTCCGAAAATAACATAATTTGGATTAATNGTTGATTTTGAATTTTTAATATTATTGTAGTGTACTGATTTCCCAATTATTAAATCATTGGATATATTTACAATATCTTTGTTCCAATTCGATTCCTTTATATGAATACCATCAGCTAGAGATTCTTTAGCTAGTTTAATATCTGAATTAACAATTAATTTTGATTTTGGGAAATTAATTTTAAGATTATTGATCATATCAAATTTTTCTTGAAATTTATTAGATTTGTTATCTCTAAATTGTATTATGTTAACTCCGGATTTTAATGACATCTCAAGAAAACTTTTTGCTTCTTCAATATGATTGAAGTCATCAAAAATATCTATTACTAACATTAAGTAATATTTCAGCTTAAAATTTGCGTTTCGCATTTATATGCCACTATCTGGGCTACTCATTTTCCCATGATCAATCTTAGGAATTCTTCCAGCTAAATAAGCTTTTCTTCCTGCTTCTACTCCAAGTTTAAAAGCATTCCCCATTAACAAAGGATCACGTGCCTGTGCTATAGCCGTATTTACTAACACACAATCTGCTCCGATTTCCATTGCGATAGCTGCATCTGAAGGAACAGCAAGTCCTGCATCTACAACAACAGGTACGTTAGATTGTTCAATTATTATTTTAATTTCTTCTAAAGTGTGAATACCATTCCCGGATCCGATAGATGATCCCAAGGGCATAACAGTAGCGCAACCAATATCTTCAAGCTTTTTTGCAAGAACTGGATCTGCATTTATATAAGGCAATACTGTGAATTTGTTTTTTACGAGATATTCTGCTGCTTCAAATGTTTGTACAGGGTCAGGTAATAGATATTTAGAATCGGGAATNACTTCTAATTTTATCCAACTTGTTCCTGTTAATTCTCTTGCTAATTCAGCTGTATAAATAGCTTCTTTAGCTGTTTTTGATCCGGCTGTATTAGGCAAGAGAGTATATTTGTTCCAGTCAAAAAAATCTAAAATAGATTTTTGTTCGGAATTGTTTAAATCTATTCTACCAATAGCAACGGTGATTATTTCAGCTTCAGATGATCTTATAGAGTCCACCATCTCTTGATTAGATTTATGACGCCCTGTTCCAACCATTAATCTGGATTTAAAATTTTTTCCACCAATAGTTAATAAATCTTTACCTGACATAATTTAAAATTGAGAAATATTTGATTTTATTTTGCTCCAAGATCCTTGATTATATTTTCAACTCTTTCAACCAAATCGTCTATTTCTTCTTTTTTCACTGTTATTGGTGGTGCAAGTGTTATTCCTACAGGTGAAGGTAAGCCTATCATTTTATATTTGTTATAAAGAGCTCCTAGTTTCTTAGGTAAATCCGGGTATGGTTCTTTAGTTGTTTTATCTTTAACAATTTCTACTGCATTTAACAATCCTTTCCCTCCTCTTACATGACCAACAATGTCATATTTATTAAGCTCCTCGAGTTGCTTCATTAAGTAGTCACCCATTTCTTTAGAGTTTTGAACAGCTTTTTCATCTTCCATAATTTCAATTGTTTTAACACCTGCTGCTGTAGAAGCAGGGTTGCCACCAAAAGTCATTAAGTGTGTAAAAGTTTTACTGTCATCACCTATAAAAGCGTCAGATATTTTTTTTGTTGCAATTGCACCTCCAATAGGAAGGTACCCACTCGTACATGCTTTTGCAAACGTGATTATATCCGGAGTGACATCCCACTGGTTGATAGAAAACCATGAACCTGTTCTTCCAAATCCTGTTATAACTTCGTCAGAGATCATCAAAACTCCATACTTGTCGCATATTTCTCGTATCATTTGGAAATAAGCTTTGTTTGGAACATGTATTCCTGTTGCGGTAGAAATCGGCTCTGCAATAAATGCTGAGATAGTAGAGGGATTGTGCCCCAATATCGCTCTTTCAAGATCTTTTGCATATTCTTCACTTGCTTGCTCTTCTGATTTAGCTCCGAATCCTAGTCTGTAGCTGTCATAATTTGCTATTTTGACACTTCCTGGCATTAAAGGTTCAAATTCAAAAGGAGGCCTTGTTCCTCCACCCAAACTCATGGTTGCGTATGTTGCTCCATGATAAGAATTTCTTCTGCTAATAACTTTATACCTGGTTCCCTCACCATTATTTATATGAAATTTTCTAGCCATTTTTAGTGCGGTTTCATTTGCTTCCGCACCACCTGATACAAAAAATACTCTAGATTCTGAATCAGGTGCATAAGATGCAATTTTTCCAGAAAGCTTTGCAGTTGGAGGGCTAAAAGATCCCATAGGAGTAAAGCTTACTTCTTTCATTTGATCATAAGCAGCGTCAGCTATGTCAGTTCTTCCATGACCAAGATTTACAAGCCACAAGCAGGATGTTGTGTCATACCAAGGTTGTTCATTTTCATCAAAAAGCCAAACNCCTTCACCTTTTGTTATTGTTTTTAAGCCTGTTTCTTCTGAAACATCTCCAGCCGGTTTAGCATGGGGCCAAAAGTGCTTTTGGGCCATTAATTTAATATCTTCTAATTCAGATCCTGATAGTGGTTTTGTTGACATGGATTTTCTCCTTTGTTAATTGTTTGATTAATATGTTTCTGTTCTCCAGTGATTATATCTACTGTCTATACCTCTTACTATATTGTGATATAGACTTTGAATCTCTTTNGAGATTTTCCCAGGCTTATTGTTGCTAAGCATATATCCGTCTATCTGGCCAATAAATTGAATTTCTCCTCCAGTNCCACAAATAAATGATTCGTCAGCAACATAAAATTCTGTTCTGTCAATTTCTCGTTCTTCTACTTCTAATCCTAATTCATTTCTTGATATTTCAATAATTGATTTTCTNGTTATACTATCAAGAATTCCTGATGTCACACTTGGTGTTATTAGTTTTCCATTTTTAACCATAAATACACAAGTGTATGTTGATTCTGATACCTTTCCCTGATTGTTTAGAATTAAGGATTGGTCGTAATCATTAAGTCTTGCTTCTTCAGCTACGTATCTGGAATTTTGGTAATTAGCAATGGTTTTTATTCTAGGTGGCATAACATCATCTGAAATTCTTCGCCAAGAGCTTACATTTACATTGAGCATGTTGTCTGAAGTTAGCAAAGAATCAATTATTTTAACTGAAATTGTCATATCTCCTAGCCTGTCTCCTGATGCCAAAAAACCTGGAGGGCCATCCCCAAAGTATGCCAATGGTTGCATATAAACATCTTCTTTGTATTTATTCATTTTTATCAGTTCAATAATTATTGATTTTATTTCATCAATATTAATTAGTGGGTGCATTCTCATCATTTTCATAGATTCCATAAATCTTGCAAGGTGTTCATTTAGATGGAGAATGTAGACTTGATCATCAGATTTATTATAATAACCCCTGATTCCTTCGAAGACCATATTTATTGAGCTCCAACCTAGCATTGATATAGGAAAAGTAGCATCTTTATATTTTAAAAATTCGCCTGATTTCCATACGTAATCAGGCTCATTATTAACTTCAAAAGTATTTCTTTTTACATTTTCAACTTTCTTAACCATAGTGATATATTAAATTAGAATAAGAAAAAATAGAATAACATAATAATAGTTTATAATGAACTCGNATTTTTTTAAAATATAGTATCAATAGAGGAATTAATAATGCCAACAAAAAATGATGGAGAACCATACAATAGAATTACTNCACTTGAATTAAATNATCTTATTATTAGTGGTNNCCCTAAAATAATNGANGTAAGNGAAGAACANGAATNTGATTCTGGTCANATAAAATCATCAAATTTGATTCCTTTGCATGAAATAGANAATTGGGTGTCCAAAAATAAAATANAGGANAAAATTATATTTGTNTGTCAAATGGGTGTACGTAGTGCATTAGCATGCGAGATAAGNTCAGCNTATGGNGCANATGAGAATTTGTTATTCAANCTCGANGGNGGNATNAATGAATGGATTATNAANGGATTTGAAATTGAATAAATCAGGAGATTAANATGTCTATTACAGTAGTGGGATCGGTTGCTTATGATACAGTGACTACTTTNTTCGGAAAAAGNGAACGNCAATTAGGNGGTTCAGCAATTTATTTTAGCTTNGCTGCNTCAAAATTTACTAATGTTATACCNGTTGGAGTGTATGGAGAAGANTTTTTAGATGAAGATGTTGAAATTTTAAAAAATAATTTTGTCGATACTTCTAACTTGCTTAAAGAAAAAGGNTTAACATTTTTTTGGGAAGGCAAATATGATAACGACGATATGAACAACAGGGAAACAATAANAACTGAATTAAATGTTTTTGAAAATTTNAATCCGAAATTAACAGATTTAGCNAAAAANTCAGANATTGTTTTTTTAGCTAATATNAANCCNGAATTACAATTNNCAGTNCTAGATATCACTAAAACTTACAATGAAAAATCATTNGTTGGATTAGACACAATGGATTTGTGGATAAATAATTCAATNGGAATTTTGAAAAAAGTAATAAAAACATCTGATGTTGTTATGATTGANCAATCTGAAGCAAGNATGATNACTGCTGAAAATAATTTAAAAGATGCAGGNTATAAAATTATGGAACTGAGNTCCAAAAATGTAGTTATNAAAAAAGGNGAGCATGGAGTTTTAGTATTTACGCCNANTAANCAATTTGCATTACCTGGNTTTTTAACNAANAATGTAAAAGATCCAACTGGNGCAGGAGANTCGTTTGCNGGAGCTTTTTTTGGTTTTTTAGATTCTGTTAAATNATACGATGCTAAAAATATTTTTCTTGCTAGTGTTTTTGGNACNATAGTTGCATCATACACAGTTGAAAATTTTGGAGTTAAATCTCTTNTAGATCTTAATATAGATTTAATATACCAAAGATATAAGGATTATCTNAAATTAATNGGATATGAGNATATTCTTAATGAAANNCAATTTNAAGATTATTTAAATTTATAAGAAAAACATAATTGTATTATCTAAATAAAATAAATATGCTAGAATTACTCGGGTCAATTAATACTTAACTTCTATTAAACAAAAGTTANTTCGATTGATTTTTAATCATAATTANAAGGTGTATNNAAATGGCTGAANTNAAATATGACGTGAAAGATTTAAGTCTTTCATCTGAAGGATTAAGAAGAATTGAATGGTCTCAAAAAGAAATGCCTGTATTGGCTCAAATTCACAANAGATTTATTAAAGATAAACCNTTAGCNGGNATGCGAATAGGNGCNTGTCTTCATGTNACAACCGAAACTGCATANTTAGCAAAAATATTAAAAGATGGTGGNGCAGAAGTNGCCATGTGNGCTAGNAATCCNCTNAGTACACAAGACGATGTTGCTGCAGCCTTNGTTGCTGAGTATGAAATACCAACATTTTCTATTAGAGGAGAAGACAACAACACTTACTATGAACATNTGTCTCAAATTTGTGATTTTGAACCAAATATGACAATGGANGANGGAGCGGATATGGTTGCTATGATTCATCAAGAGAGGACTTCTCTTATAGATAATATTTTAGGNGGAAGTGAAGAAACTACTACTGGAATAATNAGANTGAAAAGTTTAGCTTCNCAAAATAAACTNATGTACCCNGTTATTGCTGTTAATGATGCCGATACTAAGCATTTATTNGANAACCGATANGGAACAGGACAGAGTACTTTAGATGGAATNACAAGAGCAACAAATATTTTATGGGCAGGCAAGACTGTTGTGGTNGCNGGATANGGATGGNGTGGAAAAGGAATAGCAAAAAGAGCTGATGGAATGGGATCNCATGTNATTGTTACGGAAGTTGATCCTGTCAGAGCTCTAGAAGCTGTAATGGATGGATACAGAGTAATGAAGATGGATGAAGCAGCNAAAATTGGAGATGTTTTTATTACAGTTACTGGNGGCATGAATGCGATTGGTATAGAAGCAATTAACAAATTACAATCNGGGGCGATAATTGCTAACAGTGGCCATTTTAATGTTGAAATAGATATTGAATCTTTGGAAAAAGAATCAGATTCTAGTAAGCAAATACTAAATTCTGTNAAACAATACACATTATATGACGGCAGACATATATTTTTATTAGGAGAAGGTAGGCTAATTAATTTAGCAGCNGCAGAAGGNCATCCTTCTGGAGTTATGGACTTAAGTTTTGCAGGACAGGCTTTGGCNGCAGAATTTATTAATAATAATAGTACTAANCTTTCAAATNATGTNCATGCTTTGCCAACAGAACTNGATAAAGAAATTGCTTTGCTAAAACTACAAGGAATGAATGTNAATATTGATGTATTATCAGANGAACAAGAAAAATATCTTAATAGCTGGGATATTGGAACATAAATTGGAGGTGTCAAATGAGTTATGATTTTATAAACGCAGAATCTTATTTATTCACATCAGAATCGGTGACAGAAGGTCACCCTGATAAAATTTGTGATCAGATTTCAGATGCAATTTTAGATAGTATACTCTCATTAGATAAAAATGCTCGTGTTGCCTGTGAAGTTTCAATAACAACTGGACTAGTAGTAATCATGGGAGAAATAAGTACAGATGCTTATGTTGATATACCTTCTGTTGTAAGAAATGTAATTTCTAATGTAGGATTTAACGATCCTGAATTAGGTTTTGATTCTAAATCATGTGGAATTATGTTATCAATTAATGAGCAATCTCAAGATATATCTCAAGGAGTTTCTGAGTCATTAGAGAAAAGATCAAATATTGAAGATGAAAAATCTCTTATTGGAGCAGGNGATCAGGGCATGATGGTTGGCTATGCCTGCAAAGACACTGAAGAACTTATGCCATTGCCAATCACTCTTTCGCATAAATTAGTTCAAAAACTATCCCAAGTGAGATCTAATAATGATTTACCATATCTTAGGCCTGACGGAAAATCACAGGTCACAGTTGAATATTCAAATGGGAAACCAAATAGAGTTGATACGGTAGTAATAAGTACACAACATAATCCTGAAGTTGATCAAAAAGTTATATTTAATGACATTTTGGAAAAAGTTATAAATCCAATTATACCTAGCGAATTGGTCGATAATAATACTAAGTATTATGTTAATCCATCNGGCAGATTTGTAATTGGAGGCCCAACTGGAGATACAGGTTTGACTGGACGGAAGATATTGGTTGATACTTACGGAGGTTTTGCTAGGCATGGAGGAGGAGCTTTTTCTGGGAAAGATCCTACAAAGGTTGATAGATCCGGAGCTTATGCAGCAAGATATGTTGCCAAAAATATAGTTGCCTCAGGAATTGCTGATGCTTGTGAAGTTCAAGTTGCGTATGCAATAGGAATGGCTGAGCCTGTGTCTGTATCTGTAGAAACATATGGTACAAGTAAAATACCATACAAACAAATCATTGAAATAATAAATCAGATTTTTGATTTGAGACCGGCTGCTATTATCGATCAACTAAACCTTAAGTCACCAATCTATTTCCCGACAAGTTTTTATGGACATTTTGGTAGATTAGATTTGGATTTGCCTTGGGAAAGATTAGATAAAGTTGAAGAAATAAAAAAACTTTTATAAATGGAAATATATTTTCGGATATGAAAAAAATTAATTTTGGAACTGATGGTTGGAGAGGTATTATTGCTGATGATTTTGTTTATGAGAATATAGAATTATTCGGTTGGGCTCTTATTTCTTTTGTAAAAGAAAAATTAGGTAATCAAAGAGGAGTAATAATCGGATTTGATAGCAGATTTAATTCAAAAGAAACCGCTAATCAATTAGCTAACATTTTTTTAGATTCCGGAATTGACACTTATCTAGTTACTGAACCAACTCCAACTCCTGTTGTAACTAATGAAGTGATTTCAAGAGGGTGTGATTTGGGTATTATAATAACTGCAAGTCATAATGATTATAAGTGGAATGGAATCAAACTACGTGGCTCAACAGGTATTTCGTTATCAAAAGAAGAATTGTCTTATATTGAATCAAATATATCGATAAAAAAAAGTAAAGACATATCTGAGAAATACGCACGAAACATAAAAGGCTTGCTTACTGAAATTTCTCCTAAAGAAGGTTACTTAGAAGATTTAAGAGAAAAATTACAAATAACTGAAATTTCTAATTCTGATAAAAGAATTTTAGTTGATAATATGTTTGGNACAACAATAAACTATATTGAAAACCTATTTGATGTATCAGGCTCACCTATTGTTGTTGACGCAATAAATAATTACGTTAACCCAATATTTCCAGGAATAAAAAGACCAGAACCAATAAAGGAAAATTTAGAAAAATTATCTGAAAGAATTAAAAAAGAAAGTTATGCTTTAGGATTGGCTTTTGATTTGGATGGAGATAGAGTTGGAATTGTAGATGAAAATGGAGATATTCTTGAAACATATGAAATATATTTATTATTACTCTACTATTTTTTGGAATACAGGAAACAAAAATTACCTATCGTAAAAAGCTTGTCTGTTAGTAATACGATTACCGACCTTGCTTCACATTATCATGTACCTGTAATAGAAACACCTGTTGGATTTAAGTATTTGAGCAAACACCTGATAACAAATAAAATTATGATAGCAGGAGAAGAAAGTGGTGGATTTGGATTTCAAGACTTTAAAGACAGGGACGCTATAGTTAGTAGTGTTTTTATTTTGAATTTGATTGTAGAATCTGGACTGTCTATTAGTAGCATTTTAGATAACATAAAAAAAATTACAGGAGATACTTTTATTTCCAGAAAAGATATAGATTTCAATCCTGATAAAAGAGAAAAATTACTTCAATCACTAGAAAATATTACCCCAGCAGATATATATGATTTTGGACTAAGCTTTATTGACGAGAAAGATGGTAAGAAATTCTCATATAATGATGGTAGCTGGATTTTAATTCGTATATCAGGAACTGAAAATGTTCTTAGAATTTACGCTGAATCCAAAATTGAAGAAACGCTAAAAAGTATGATTTCTAACTTGATTGATAATATAGAATTAATTTAGCTAATCTTNACAATTTTATAATTTATTTCGCCTGCTGGAGCTGATACTGTTACTTCGTCATTTTCAGCCTTGCCAACTATAGCTTTACCAAGCGGTGAGTCAACAGATATTTTAGACGAACTTACGTCAGCCTCAGGTGAAGAAACCAAGCTTATTTTCACTCTTGTTTTATCTTGAACCATAGTAACTTTAGATCCGATTTTTGCCATTTTATTGGTTTTAGAATTTTTCTTGTTACTAATAATTACAGATTTTCTCATAGTTTCTTCAATTGTTTTTATTTGAGATTCTATTAATCCTTGTTTTTCTCTAGCAGCTTCTAGTGGTGCATTTTCTCGAAAATCTTTGTCGGCTGCAGCTTTATTTATTTCAACTACAACATCTTCTCTTTCTTTAAATTTCTCTTCCAAATCTTTTTTCAAGGTGTCATGGTATTCTTGAGATATTTCTATGGACTCTTCTTCATGTAGTCTTGATTTAAGACTTAATGATCCAGATCTTCTTCCTTTTTTATTTCTTATATGATTTCCTAAATTAGAACTTGTAAAAGTTACAGTTTCATCATTTGAGTCAGGATTGTGTAAGAATCCTAAGAAATCTCTAGCAACTGTTAATTTTTTTGATGCATTAAAATTTGAGTGTTTAATGTTGGTTATCTGAACATATTGCTCTATAAAGCTAGGTTCAATTAAATTTAGGTTTATATTATCTAAATTATCATCTTCGTTGTATGACTTTGGTTCCAAACATTCAGTAAGCCATATAATAAATGAAGAAAGATCATTTTTTATGCTTTCTTTTCTAGATTTTCTCATACGATTTGTGTACAAATTTACGGCTTTTATGAGATTGTCTGTAGGTTTGATTTTATTACTAGACATATTAACTCCTGTTAAAATATATTATTTCATTTCCCCTAAATTTTTACCTNTTTCTATATTTATATCCAAAGGAACTAACAATTGTACTACATTAGTCATTANATTGGTAAGTATATTTATTAGTTGTTTTGAATCAGATTTATTGGATTCNAAAATNAGTTCGTCNTGAATTTGTAATAACATATTAGANTCTANATTTTCAANNTTTANTTGATCTGATATTTTTATCATAGCAAGTTTAATAATTTCNGCNGCNGTTCCNTGTATNGGCATGTTNANTGCCATTCTTTCTCCNTGTGCTTGNATTCTTTTATCATTTGAATGAATTTCTTGTATGTANCTTTTNCNGCCAAANATAGTTTCNACGTATCCTNAATCTTTTGCTTCAAACTTTATTTTGTTTATGTAATCNGATATNGANGGNAATCTGNTAAAATACATATCAATAAATTCTTTCCCTTGCTTAACTGTNAGGTTTGTTTGTCNTGATATCCCGTANGGACTCAATCCATANAGNACNCCAAANTTTAATATTTTTGCAATTCTCCTCATGTNTGAATTTACTTTTTCAATNNCGCATTCATACATTGTTGCNGCTGTAAAATTATGTATGTCCTCACCATTTTTAAANGCTTTAATGAGATTTTTNTCTTTTGANAAATGAGCTAGAACTCTTAATTCTATTTGAGAATAATCTGCNGAAATCAACTCTGAATTAGTGTTATCNACTTCAAAGGCTGATCTTACAAGTTTTCCTAAATCAGATTTTTTAGGTATGGTTTGTAAATTAGGCTCATTACTTGACAACCTTCCTGTAGTGGTTCCAGCTTGGTTAAATTTTGTATGCACTCTTTTTGTATTTTCATTNACTAATATAGGNAGTGTTTTTACATAAGATGATAAGAGCTTAGATATTTCTCTATAATCTTGAATCAGATTTAAAAATTGTAGATTACGTGAGTCTTCTAAGGTTGAAGTATGATCTGCTTTTAATTTGTCATTTAATTTGTTTTTAAGATCTGCAATTGACTGAGAATCTGTTGAATATCCAAGTTTTGTTTTTTTACTTTTAGGTAAATCAAAATCTTCAAATAAAATTTTACTAAGTTGTTGCGGAGAACTAAGGTTGATCGTTTTACTTGTAATTTCGTTTGCTCTTTCTTGAAGTTTATTTATTTTTTTTGTGAATTCTTCATTTAATGAGTTCAGGTAATCGATGTTTAATGGCATTCCCTTTTGCTGCATTTCAATTATTATCGGGATTAATTGCATTTCAATATCATTGAATAAATCAATTAAATTTTCATTTTTTAATTTTTTATGAAAAATCTCCTTAATTCTAAGAGTATATACAGCATCGTTAATTGCGTACTCTGCTACCTCGAAAATCTGTTTGTCTGACATCTTAACTTGGTCTTTACCTTGGCCAATTATGTCTGTTATTGGCTTTAATTCAATGCCAAACAAATCGTTTACTATATTTTTCAATCCTACATTTTGGTAATTCAATAAATGGGCTGCTAATAAAGTATCAAAAGTGAAATTTCTAATTTCAATATTTATATTTGATTTATGATATTGATTTAATATTACTGAGTAATCAAAATTTATATTGTGACCAATTTTCAATATGGAATTGGATTCAAATATTGGTTTTAATTTTTCAAGTGTTTCTTCTANTGGTAAATTTTTGTCATTAGAATGCTGTAAGGGTAGATAAAAACCATCAGATTCATTGAAGCAAAGTGAAATTCCTACAATTTGATTGTCAATTAAATCCAGAGAATCTGTTTCGGTATCAAAAGCAATTTCTTTTTGATTGCTCAGATTTGAAACTAACTCATCTAATTTAGTTAAGCTGTCTATTATATGAAGTCTAGATCTTTTTATTTTAATCGATTGTGATTCGTGGTCAATTTTGGTTACTGATTCTTTAAACAATGATTTTTGATATCTGTCTCTTAGCGAGTTGAATTCAAACTCTTTGAATAGAGCTAGTAATCCAGATTCGCTAATTTGAGACATAGAAAGAGTATCAGGATTTATGTTTATATTCATTTCCTGATCAATTGTAATAAGTTTTTTTGCATTTATTGAATTTTGGCTGAATTCATTTAAATTATTTCGTAATTTTTCCTGAGGGATATCTTTTAATTTTGAAAATAAATTATCTATAGTTTTGTATTCATTTAAAAGTTTTATCGCAGTTTTTTTCCCAACACCAGGAATTCCAGGAATGTTATCAGAGGTGTCTCCTGTTAGAGACTTGAAATCAATTATTTGATCAGGACTTAATCCTAGATAAGTATTTTTTATCTCATCGTTATCAAAGATTTTTATTTCACCACTTCTTGAAGTTGTTAAAATGAATACATTTTTCTTAACGAGCTGATGCATATCAGAATCTCCCGAAAAAATATAAATTTCATTAGAATTATCAGAACTGAGTTTGTTGCTTAATGTACCTAATATATCATCTGCTTCATAAAGATCCTCTGAAAATGATTCTATATTAGTGTTAGGTAATTTTTTTGTTATCAAATCTAGTTGTAATTTTAATTCGTCAGGAGCTTCNGATCTGTTAGCTTTGTATTCAGAATACAATTCATTTCTAAAAGTAGGTCCTTTAGTGTCAAAAGCTACTCCAATATGAGTTGGTTCTATTGAATTAATAAGTTTTAAAATTGTATTGAAAAAACCATAAATTGCACTTAACTCTATTCCAGCTTTATTTATCATNGGAGTTTGAATCCCGTACCAAGATCTGAACATTAAGTAATGGCCATCTATGAATAAAAATTTATTTTTATTTTTACTATTTGTACTTATAATAACAATCCTTTAAAAATATCATTCAAAATATATTGTAAGGTTATATTTATAAATATACTATTAAATTTGTCAAAAAAAAACTTTGAGGAAAAATATGACTTATATTATTTCAAAATCTTGTGTTGGGTTAAAAGACGGTTCATGCGTAGATGTATGTCCTGTTGATTGTATTTATACTACAGATAACGATGATCAATTTTATATTAACCCTGAAGAATGTATTGATTGTGCAGCTTGTGAACCAGTATGCCCTGTAGAGGCAATATATGCTGAAGAAGATGTTCCAAAAGACGAAGAAGAATATATTGATAAAAATTACAAGTATTTTAATTTGGAAAGATAGTATCAATATATATATATTTAAATTATGAGGGATTTAAATTATGAATTATAAAGATATATATAAAATTAACGACTCATTTAGAGTAGGTTCAAAGCAGTATTCTTACTGTAGTCTAGATAAATTGAATCAATCTCATCCTGAATTAAATATCAGTAATATGCCCAATGCAGTTAAAATTATGACTGAAAGTATAATAAGAAATGCTTGCTTGGACGAAAATGAAAAATTTAATATTGAAGATTTGTCAAATTGGGCAGATTTTAAAAATTCTAATGAAGTTCCGTATTATCCATCAAGAGTTTTATTACAAGACTTTACTGGAGTGCCTGTTGTAGTTGATTTGGCAAGTATGAGAGATGCTGTGAAAAAAAATAATGGGGATCCATCAATAGTAAATCCTATGGTTCCAGTTGATTTGGTAATTGATCATAGTGTTCAGGTAGATTTTTTTGGTACTAAAAGAGCGTTTATGGATAACGTTGAAAAAGAATACGAAAGAAATAGCGAAAGATATTCTCTTCTTAAATGGGGACAAAAATCATTTAGTAATATGAAAGTTGTTCCGCCCGGAGCAGGAATAGTTCATCAAGTTAATCTAGAATATTTATCGCCTGTTATTTCTGAAAGAGAATATAACAATATTTCTTTAGTTATTCCTGATACAGTGATAGGAACTGACTCTCATACACCTATGGTCAATGGATTAGGAGTGCTTGCATGGGGTGTTGGAGGCATAGAAGCTGAATCAGTTATGGTTGGACAACCGGTATATATGAAAATACCTTCTGTAATTGGTGTTAATTTAATTGGATCATTATCTAAACAAGTTACAGCTACAGATTTAGTGTTGACAATAACTCAAAAATTACGGAACTATGGAGTAGTTGGCAAGATTGTAGAATTTTTTGGTGAAAGCTTTGATGAATTATCTTTACCAGATAGAGCTACTATTTCAAATATGGCTCCGGAATACGGAGCAACCGCTTCACTTTTCCCAATAGATACAAAAACTTTAGATTATCTTGAATTGACAGGTAGAGACAATCATCAAATTGAATTAGTGGAAAAATATTCAAAGTTACAGGGATTATACGGAGTAGACAATCAAAAGTCATTCGAAGATGTTGTAACAATTGATTTGAGTGAAATAGAACAAAGCATGGCTGGGCCAAAAAGACCACAGGATAAAGTTAAGCTTTCAGATGTAAGAACAAATTTCACAAATTTTTTATCTGAATCAAATGAATATATCACTGATTCTAGCAATCTTGATCATGGATCTGTTGTTATTGCTGCTATAACAAGTTGNACTAANACATCNAATCCGGANGTAATGGTTGGAGCTGGNATATTAGCTAGAAATGCAGTTAATTATGGATTGGAAACAAAACCTTGGGTNAAAACTAGTCTNGCTCCAGGGTCNCAAGTTGTAGATGANTATTTAAATAAAGCAGAATTAATTGANCCACTTGAACAACTTGGATTTCATATTGTTGGACATGGTTGTACTTCNTGTATAGGAAACAGCGGNCCANTACCNGAGGAAGTANCTNNTAGAATTGATAATGAAGATTTGATTACTTGTGCTGTATTAAGNGGAAATAGAAATTTTGAAGCTAGAGTACATCAACANGTTAANGCNAATTATCTNGCNTCTCCAATTTTNGTTGTGGCTTATGCNTTAGCAGGAACTNTAGACATTGATTTTGATAAAGAACCAATTGGGATTTCTAAAGATGGNNAAANTATATATTTAAANGATATATGGCCAAGCAAGGATGAAATTGANAATAAAGTAAATTTTTCTTTGAACCCNAAGATGTTTAAAAAAAGATATGANGAAGTATTTGATGGAGATGAAAANTGGAGAGAATTATCAGTNCCNGAAGGAGATTTGTANAATTGGGATGAATACTCAACTTATATTCANCCATTATCNATATTNGATGATTTTACCAAAGATTTNCCNGAGCAAAAAAATATTAAAGATGCANGAATACTTGCNGTTCTTGGAGATAGNATTACAACAGATCATATCTCTCCAGCNGGGAATATTAGTAAAGATTCACCAGCATCNNAGTACCTNCAACAAAAAGATATTGCTATTTTAGATTTTAATACTTANGGTTCNAGAAGAGGAAATGACAATATAATGGTTAGAGGTACNTTTGCAAATGTCAGATTAAAAAATTTNTTGACNGATGTAGAAGGNGGNAATACTATTCATTTCCCTTCNGAAGAAAAGATGAGTATATTTGAAGCTTCAGAAAAATANAAACAAACNNATACNCCNTTNGTTATNATTGCAGGATCAGAATATGGTAGTGGAAGCTCAAGAGATTGGGCTGCTAAAGGACCTTACTTANTAGGTGTNAAATTAGTTATTGCTAAAAGTTATGAAAGAATACACAGATCCAATTTGATNGGTATGGGNATATTACCTGTAGAATTTACTAGCAATGANGANTTTCAATCNTTAAAAATGAAAGGGAATGAAATTATTTCTTTGGATGATATAGAAGAAACAAAAAATCCNGGAAGTATTTTGAANCTTACGATTACTAATCCTGATAACAATGTGTCAAAATCCATCAAGGTTAAATCTAGAATAGATACTAATGCTGANGTGAATTATTTTACTAACGGTGGATTATTACAATTTGTGNTAAGAAAATTATTGAATAAATAAAATTATTTGGAAGCAATTTCTCTTTTAATTTTAATTATTTTTTGTGATAAGTTTTCGTCATTAGCTTTTATTATGTANGAATCAAAGCTTCCNGCTTTATCTATATCTCTTATTGCACTNGTAGCAACAGTTAAACTAATTTTTTTATTTAATACATTGCTCCAAAATGACATTTTTTGTAGATTTGGATTAAATCTTCTNTTATTTCTATTTTTTGCATGACTGACATTATTNCCTGATTGAAAAATTTTGCCAGTTAATTCACATTTTGCCATGACTGCCTTTATNTTATACGGTATATTTCTTATAATAATAATAATTCAGATGAATTATTCTATCATTCAATGAATAATTTGTCATTTATATCTCAATAATAAAAATATGAAAAGTGTAAAAAAATTAAATGGATCNGACTTATTAGAAATNTTAATTTTGGCTAAAGATTTAATATATAAACATAAGGAAGATATTAATCAATTAAATGTGTTTCCTGTCCCTGACGGTGACACTGGAACAAANATGTATTTAACTTTGGAATCTGCACTNAAAAATATTGATGAATTGAAGCAAAAAAATATTAATNNTGTNAGTAGATATATAGCTCAAAATGCAGTNTTAGGAGGCAGGGGTAACAGTGGTGTTATACTATCTCAAATTCTTCANGGACTNTCTNNAGGACTAGATAAAATAGANCAGTGTGATGTTAATGAATTTGGAGCTTCATTAGAAAGTGCTGTTAAAGCTAGCTACAAATCAGTNAGTAATCCTGTNGAAGGNACTATGTTAACNATAATNAAAGCTTTTTCAGATTCATGGAATCAATCAAAATCAAAAACAGATTCATTCTCATCTATTATTCCTAAAGTATGTGATAAAACNAGAGAAGTATTATTGGATACTCCTAATATGTTGAATATTTTAAAAGAAGCAGGTGTTGTAGATGCAGGTGGGCAAGGATTAATANTAATTTTTGAAGCTATGAAAAGTTATATATGCAAACAAGAAGCTGATATTGAAAAAATTATGAACANGCCAAATTCAGACNANATTTCATTAAGAACATATTTTGATGAGCATTCAGATGATGAGTGGGGATATTGCGTNCAATTGGTAATTAATGGAGAAGATATATCACACGAAGTTGTNAAAGATGAAGTAAATAAAACAGGNGGTTCTACAGTAATCACNGGAATTGATAATTATGTTAAAGTTCACACTCATTCAGAGGATCCAGGGAGTATTTTGAGTAGTTGTATAAACTTTGGCGAATTNATGGAAATAAATATTGAAAACATGGATAAACAATTTNAAGAATTTGCAAAAAAACCTGAAAANCCTGCTAATCCAATAAATGAAAATCAAATAAGTTCAATTATTGCNATTTCTAATGGTAAAGGATTTGATGAATTNTTTTTTAATATTGGAGCTGATGAAATTGTTTCTTGTGGTAATACAATCAATCCTAGTGTANAAGAAATTATAGANGCAATAAATAAATGTAACACNGATGATGTTATTGTTTTATCAAATGATAAGAATGCTATTATGGCTTGCAATGCAGCNGCAGAAAAAAGCAAGAAAAATGTAAGTGTGATTAAAACTCAGTCTGTTGCACAAGGACTTACTTCAATGATTGTATTNAATAATGAAGTAGACACTCAATCCAATTTGAAAAANATGCAAGAGTATATTAANGANATTGTTTTTGCTTCNATATCTACTTCATCGAGATCAGGGAATATGGANGGAACTNATTATCANAAAGGAGATTATATTTCTATATTTGATGGCAAAATTTTAATTTCNGAATCAGATATACTTGACTCNTTTAATAAAACTATTAAATATATGAATCCAACTGAAGATAGTTACTTGACTATTTATTGGGGGAAAATTTCTGATTCGGACATGATTGAGCAAAAACTAATTACTCAGTATGAAAATATAGAAATAGAATTCCAAAATGGNGGTCAACAAAACTTTATTGCATCTTTAGTATTAGAATAATAAAGTATGCATTCTAACCCGCAAAATCAAAGAGATATCATCAATGAAAATCTCAATATTTTTAAAAAAATAATNAATTTAGAAATTTCCAANGGTTATGAAAATAAAGCTGTAGTAGGCGGAGGATTAGATGNCTANATGGAAATCAANGCACAATATTTTGTTCAACTCATCAGAAATTACCAAGACAAATATGGNCAAAAANCTTTTTATTCTNTNCTNGATTCTTCTGATAGAGAAATATTTTGCAATAGACTGATCCAAGAAATTGATCTTTTATTAAATGACNANAAAAATGAAATCAAACCAACTCCTAAAAANAAGAAAANAGAAAAAAAACTCACACTAGACTCAGATATCAAATNAATTGGNAGAGTTCCNTCTAAAGTAGTAAATATGTTCAAACAAAATCAGATACACACTCTTTCTGATGTTTTAACTTTTTANCCAAGAAGACATAGGGATTTTAATGACATAAAAAAAGTANATGAATTNNTNGNNGGAGAGATACAAACAGTTGTTCTGACTGTATGGGAAGCTAAAACTATGAGATATCGAAATGGAGTTAATGCAACTGTAGGAATTTTAGGAGATGAAACTGGAAATGTAAAAGTCCAATGGTTTGGTAGAAGTTGGTTAGTCAAACAANTAAAACCNAATGTTAAAGTTATTATTAGTGGGAAAGTAAACATATTTAGAGGAAGNATATTATTTTCAGGTGATTTTGAATATGAAATCATTGATACTGATTCTCAAANTGATTTAACTCATGTTGGCAGATTNGTTCCNGTTTACCCACTATCNGGNCAAATTCATCAANGAACTATNAGACAAATANTNAAAAAAACAATCAANCTAGTTGGANATCAAGTTAAAGAATTNCTNCCTNAATCTTTACTTTCNAANCAAAATTTNATGAATTTAACTGAAGCAATAAAACAATTTCACTATCCTGATGATTTGAATAAATANACNAATGCGAGAAAAAGAATAGTTTTTGANGAGTTTTTTTTACTACAGTGNGCATGGCTATTAAAAAAACGAGAACAAAAAACTACNCAAAGATCAAATAAAATNAGAATNTCTTGGGATTTTATTGATNATTTTTTTAAATCATTAGATTTTAATCCTACNCAATCNCANNTTAAAATAATNAGAGAAATNACTAAAGATTTAGATAANCAAGAACCTATGACAAGAATGTTGCAGGGAGAAGTTGGAAGTGGCAAAACATTAGTTGCAATAGCAACAGCCTTGTCNGTTATTGANAAAAAATTCCGTTCNGCAATTATGGCACCTACAGAAATTTTAGCTGAGCAACATTACATNAAAACNTTGGATTTATTTAAAAACAAANAACAACTAAGTGATTTTCACACTTCNATTNCATTGGGAAATAATATGGGNAATATNGTAATNGGACTATTTTTAGGAAGTATGCCTGAAAAAGACAAATTAATNATGNCGAANAATATTAANAATGGTGAAATTGATTTAATAATTGGAACTCATACTCTNATNCAGGAAAACATAAAAATACCTAAACTTGCTCTAAATATAATTGACGAACAACATAGATTTGGAGTTTTNCAAAGATCATCAATTAAATCATCAGATCAAATATACCCACATACACTTACTATGTCAGCCACTCCGATTCCNAGAAGCTTAGCATTAACTGTTTACGGAGATCTTGATTTGTCTGAATTAACTGAATTACCATTCGGTGAAAGAAAAGTAAAAACAAAATATATTAAATCATCAAGATTAAAATCTGGTTACACCCATATCAAAAACCAAATTGAAGAAGGTAGACAAGCTATNGTAGTTTGTCCTTTGATAGAAGAATCTGAAAAAATGAATTCAGATTCGGCGCAAAAGNTATTCCAACAATTAAAATCAGAAATATTTCCTCAATTTACNGTAGGATTAATTCATGGAAGATTGAAAATTAGTGAGAAAGAAAAAATCATGAATAGTTTTAGAAATGGAGAAACAAATATACTTGTAAGTACAACTGTTATTGAAGTAGGAGTAGATATTCCTAATGCAAGTGTCATGTTAATTTTGAGTGCTGATCGTTTTGGAATGTCTCAGTTNCATCAATTAAGAGGAAGAGTAGGTCGCGGNNAGCACGAAGGTTTTTGTATTTTGGTTTCGGATAATGATAATGAGCATACTATTGAAAGATTGAAAATATTTGAACGAATTACTAATGGATTTGAATTGTCTGTAGAAGATTTGAGAATTAGAGGAGAAGGAGACGTTATGCAAACNAAACAAAGTGGNATTCCTTTGTTTAAGGTAGCAAATTTGGTAGANGATAGAGATATTCAAGANTCTTCCAGAATAATGGCNGAAGAATTTATTTCAACNCAATATGAAGAATTAAANAGAAATACAGATTTGTCTGAAAGAATATTTGAAATTAAAGATCAAATGGAAGGCAAACTAAATTAGAATAAGAATTAAGAGTATTATTTTTAATAGTAAGTGATGTAAAATAATATCGTGAAATTTTTATTAATCGTTATATAAAANATGAAATCATATATAAAATCTGAATCAAAAGAATGGGCTAGAGAGTTTTTGAAAGGACAATGGTCNACTTTGGTTACACCTTTTAACGAACAGGGAAATATAGACGAAAAGGGTTTGAGATCAAATATTGAATATGTTAAAAGTTTGGGATCAAACGGTGCAGGTTGTTCTTGGGGTATGGGAGAATTNTGGAGCATGACNACTGAAGAGAGAAAAAANTTGATGCAAATTGTAATAGACCAGGCTCAAGATTGGCCTGTTGCAGCTCATGTCACTCATACTTCNGTAAATGATATTATTGAACTNTTATCTTATACAGAACAAATAGGATATGAATTATTAATTATTGGNGCACCATATTTTGCCACAAGAAAGCCNTCTCAAGTTATAGAATTTATAGAATATATATGTAGTAAAACTGATTTAGCAATTATGTATTATAATTCACCACAATTCGGAACTATATTAAATGAATCCGAANTAGATCAAATTGTTAANATAGAAAATATTGTTGGCGTTAAAGAAGCNAGTTTNAATAAAGAAATTTCAATTAATTCACACAAAACACTTGGTGAAAAAGCTGTNATTAGCACTCCTGATGAATGGATTTTTTGGGAAGGTGAAAAATCAGGATTCCAACAACAAGTAATGTTTGCAAANACTTCTGACTGGAGNTTTGACACNCCNGATAACAATAGTTATACACAATTTGTCCAAGATGCTTGNAAAGGNACTATCNATAATGATTTATATGAAAATGAGATTAAAGNAATCAAACAAATATCCGACACNTGGTGGCAAAAAACTGTTAGTGATGCNGGTGGTGTATTACCCGTAGCATTATGTAAATATTGGGGAGAATTAGTTGGCATGAAAAGTGGAGGNCCAAGACTTCCTGTAAAAGATTTGNCAAAAACTGATAAACAAAAATTNAAAAATGAACTGATTGATCTTAATAAATTAAAAATTTCATTAAATGTTTAAANGAGGTAAATAAATGTTATTACTAGTTAGTGTACAAAATGTAAAAGAAGCTAAAGAAGCAATTAAAGGTGGAGCNGACATTGTAGATGTTAAAAATTTACAAGAAGCTTTAGTTGGATCCGCNCACCCGAATACTTTTAAAGAAGTGAAAATCATAGCTCCNGACCCTATTCACTCNAGTTTAACTTTAGGAGTTGTGCCAAATCAAGTAGGTACAGTTGCTATGGCTGTTCATGCAGCTGGCCTTTTGGATGCTACNTCAGTAAAAGTTGGCTTTATGCATGATGAGTATGACCATGCGCTTGAAACATTGCTTGCGTGCAGAGAAGCTTTAGAAGGATCTAACACGTTATTAATAGGNTCATTATTTGCTGACAATTTAATTTANGAAAATGGACTTNATCCATCATTAATGGTTAAATTAGCTATTGAAGGAAAATGTGATGGATTTTTAATTGACACNTTAGTTAAAGATGGTAGAAATTTATTNGATTTCATGCCCGAAGAAGAACTAAAAGAAATGGTNATTGAAGCGAAATCNAGAGGTTTAAGNACTGCTCTNTCAGGTCATTTGAAATTAAGTGACCTNGATGAACTTGCAAGAATTAATCCNGACATNGTTGGTGTCAGAGGAGCTGTTTGTACAAAAGGAGATCGTGANGAAGGAGTGCATTGGGAAGCNGTGAAGCATTTTAAAAANCAATTAGAATTAAGAAANTCAGGNCANCTTAAAGTAAGAGAATCACTAGATGAAAACTTTAAGATTTCAGACAAATATTTTTCTAATGGCGATGTNATNATAGANGGNCANGGCAAATCATGTTCAGGAATTATAGCNGCTTTAGCAGANCAGATAAAAAAAGANAAANAATCAATTGTNGAAGTNATTATTCCAGATGAATTAAATACNTACGATGTATTATTGTGGGCAAAAAANGATAATCACAGTATAATGGATCAACAAAAGGATGGAAGTGGTAATTTAAGAATATTATTAAAACCATAANCATAATTGATCTTTATGGAAGAAGTAACAGCTNTAATTAGAGATGTAATCATAATNGGTTTCATAATAATACTAGCAATATTAGCTATATTGAGTTATATGAAATTAAATAAGTTATTTTCNAAACTNGACTCTTTNGTTGAAAGTTCTCAAAAACTATGGTCTTTAATTGGATATATTGTGTCACCAATGGACAAAATTAATTCTAAATCAATNGAGAAANTAGCNANTTATATTAANTCNATTAATATAGANAAAGCAACCCAAAAAGCTAAAGATGCAACCAANTCTGCATCAGAAAAANTAAGGAGNAAAAAAAATGANTGAAAAAAGAAAGCAAAGTAGGCTAAGTAATTTGTTTTTAGGATTTGCTTTAGGNATGTATCTAGGACCTAAACTTGTAAAAAAATTAAAGCAAACTGAACTAACTGAAAACGAGCGNATAAAACTTTTTGCNCTTAACATGAGNGATGCTACTCTTGATGTTATAGAATCTCTTAGAAACTATCTTGATAGCTTAGGAATTGANCCATCTAAAGATATATTTGANGATATTGACAGACTNATAAATAAAAATAACAAGCCTAAGNATGATGAAGATTAAATAATATTTGTNGCTTCAGGATANGANCCTATAATCTTTAGCATACTTGTCATTTNTTTTACTTGATCAAATATATTTTTTAATTTTTGGTCTTTTATATGACCATTTATATCCATCCAAAATATATATTTNCCTAATTCTTTTTTTGAAGGCCTTGATTCTATTTTTGTAATATTAATTTTNGCATCTGAAAACAATTTCATAACATTAATTANCTGACCAGGTTTATCAATGTCTGAAAAATCAAAACAAAAAGAAGTTTTATCTTTTTCTGTTGGAGAAGGAATTTTCATNCCTAAAACTGCAAAGCGGGTGATATTTATTTTTTCGTCTTGAATTTTNTCTGCTAGTACANTTAAATNATATGATNTTGCATTTCTNGAATGAGCTATAGCTGCGTAAGTATTTTCTTGGTCTATTATGTTCTCAAGAGCAGCTGAAGTACTAGAAGTATTTATNAGCTCNGCNTGAGGTAAATTTTTTGATATATATATTCTNCACTGTGATANAGCTTGAGGATGAGAATATATTTTAGTGATTTCTCTTAACTTGTACTTCTTATTACTTATTAAAGAGTGTGATATGTTAAGCATAATTTCAGAATTTATATTTACTGTATAGTTATGAATAAGAGCATCTAGAGTAAAAGTTACTGACCCTTCTATGCTATTTTCTATTGGGACAACTCCTAGATCAGTAATTCCATCCTGTACAGATTCAATAACAGAAGGAATTGTTGGCATTGGAAATAATTTTTCATTTGTATATTTCGATATTGCTGCTTGTTCACAATATGAACCAGTTGGTCCTAAGTACGATATGCTTTTCATATATTCCTAATAAATATTAATTTTTATGATAAGTATTCTAACATTTTATCGGCATTTTTTTCTTCTGTGAGAATTATCAATTCATCGTTTGCATGAATTGTTTTTTCATTTGAAGGAATGTCCGTCAGTCCATTAGATCTTATAATTAAAATAACAGAAGTGTTTCTAGGTAAATTTAAATTTTGTATAGATTTTCCTATTATTTTTGATTCTTTATCTATCCTTACTGCAAATATTATTTTTTTAGGATTTGTATTTAATTCAGTTATTATCCATGGAGCCAATAATGCTGTTTCTTTTTCAATGGATTTTAATACTAAAGATTCCAGATTTATTACAGATTCTATTCCAAAAAAAGAAAAAGCATTGCTAAAATTAGAGTCATTTACAATGTTGATAATTTTTTTTACTTTGAATTTTGATTTTGCGATCATACTAATCAGAAAATTATCTTTATCTGATTTTGTTGCTGTAATTAGTACATCTGCTCTGTTCATTCCTGCTATAGCTTGAGTTTCTATATCAGTTGCATCTCCATTTTGGCATATAGGTCCAAAAATTTGGTCAAAATAATGGCATTTGTCAAATTCTTTTTCAATTATTGTGATTTCGTTATCATGCTCTGAATACCATTCAACTAGACTTTTTGATAAATTATTTACACCTACAATAATTACATACATATTATTTCCAAAAAGAACTAAGATTTTTTGGTAAATTCCAAGGATTGAAAATAACTATATCTTCTTTTTTAAATAAATCATGATATTGGCTATTATTCACGTAACAAAATATATTGTCAGAATTTTCAGACGACTTAATTAGAGCTGAAAATAATATGTTTAATTTAAAGTCATTGGTGGCACAAATAGTAAGGATATTATTTGAGTTTTCATTTGAATTAAAAGTATATGTATTTAACAGACTTTCTGATTTTAAATTTATTATATTTGAAAATTTATTTAATGAGATATTATTTTTGTCTTGTTCATTTTTGTCATAAATTAGAGTGATATTGTAATTTCTATTTGAACTAACTAAAGATTCTAAAATGAAAACAGACATATCTGACAATCCTATTATTATTATATTGTTATTTTTATCTGTCTTATTCATTTTTTATATATCATTGTTGGACAATTTAAATTATTAAGTACATAAATTGCATTAGAACCAATAGGCGCTGCAGATTCTTCTTTTTCATTTGCACCAATAATTAACAATTTAGGTTTGTTGATATTTATTATTTCTATTATTGCAGAACCTGCATGTCTTGATTGAATGATTTCTCCGTACATATTTGAAAATTTTTTATATTTGATTTCTAATTTCTTTAAAATATTTTCAGCTTTTGTAAAAGATTTTTCATCTTCTATATCTAAAGCTTTTGATTTTGGAATAATTATTACATAAAGTAGGCAAATTTCAGTGTTTTCATCAGAAATTTCAATTGCATTTTCGATTAAATTATCATCAAGATAGGAGCCAGAAATTCCTACAATAATCTTATTATTTTCTTTGTTTTTNTTTGATTCTATTTCAGAATGATAAATACTTTTATTCTCCAAACATTTTATCAATTAATTCATTATTGCCAGCTAGAATTAAAATATCATCTTTTTTGATAACCTCGTTGATATCAGGATTTAGAATAATATTTTTTGATCTGATAATTCCTAATGCTGTTAAATTATATTTGTCTCGAGAGGTTCCAATGTTTAATTCTTTAAGAGATTTACCTTTTTGGTTATCTGATATCTCTACTTTACTAATACCATAATTTGCTGTCATTCCCATGTATTCAATAACATTTGGATTGAATAAATTATGAGCTAACTGAGCACCCATTTCTTGTTCGGCCAAAAGAGTTTTATCAACTTGTATTCTTTTTAATGCGTTTCTTTGAAGTTCGTCTTGTGCTCTGGCTACTACGTAAGGAACACCAATAGATTTAAGTAAAACAGATGTCATTAAACTAGATACAGTATCGGACCCAATCGCTACGATTGCTGCATCATAGGAAGCAATTCCCAATTCTCTTAGTGTAGATTCGTTTGTTGCGTCACCAGATACTGGGTAAGTTACTTTACCAAGCATATCTTGAACTCTTTCTTCGATTTTATCTATAGCAAGAACATCGTGGCCTAAATTATATAATTCAGTAGCAACACTTCTTCCAAATCTTCCAATTCCTATTACAGCAACTTGTTTTTTCATTTTATTTTCCCTTAACCTATTGTAACTCTTTCTTCAGCATATTTGAACAATTTAGGGTTATTTATATTACCCAACGCTAGAATCAGTGTTATTGGTCCAATTCGACCTATGATCATAAGTATTGTTAATATTATTTTTGATCCATTTGATGCTATAGCTGTGAAACCTGATGATAACCCAACGGTTCCAAATGCTGAACATATTTCAAATAATATTTTATTTGATTCAGCGCTCTTTTCAATATTTGAAGTTATTATTAAAGAAAAGATTATAACCAATATTCCNACTATAGCTATTGTTATACATCTTTTTACTTGGTCGTCTGGAATTTCACGACCAAAAATTGACGTATGTTGAGATCCTGATAATGTACTTTTTACGAACGCAAATATTACCATAAATGTATTAACTTTGATTCCTCCAGCAGTAGACGCTGATGCTCCTCCGATGAACATTAGTGTGGAGCACCAAATAAAAGTGGATGAATTAATNAGATTAAATGGCAATGATGAAAANCCCGCAGTTCTGCCACTTAATGAATTAAATATNGAATGCTTNATNGAATCTATAGATGACAGTCCATTTAAAACCCCGTTGCCTGGTTGTGATTCAAGCATGAAAAATATTACGGTTCCTATAATATTTAAAAATATAGTTGAAGAAATGACAATTTTTGAATTTAGTGAAAATCTTTGCCATCGAAAATTTTGTATTAGATCTAAGAATACTAAGTAGCCTATACTTCCTAAAAACAGGCCGCTACCTATCATTATTAAAATTTTTGTATTATTTTCATATCCTCCAAGTGATCCTTCNTTATCAAAAAATANAAATCCAGCACCGTTAAAAGCAGAAATGGAATGTGCTATTCCTTGCCAAATTGCATTAGGTAAATTCATATCANGCATAAATATTAAAGTTAAAATTATAGCTATAAATAATTGGACAAATAGNCTGTAAGATACAATTAGGCCTAAAGTAGAAACAATATTACCTATTTGNATTCTTCCNAATGATTGGGTGTCTGCNATAGATTCCCTTAATAAAATTTGCTGGGTTAATGATATTTTTTGTCCAAATAATTTTAATATGAATGAAGAAGAAGTCATAAATCCTATTCCTCCTATAAATATAAATATGACAATGATAGNTTGTCCTATAGGNGACCAGAATTTATTAGTATTTTCTACAATAAGTCCGGTAAGAGTAAAAGATGATGTAGCTGTGAATAATGCTTTCATNATAGAATTTTGTTCGGGATGATTTGTTGAAACTGGAAGTAGTAATAANATTGTCTCTAAAAATATTATTGAAAGATAAATTAATAGTAATGTTAGAGAAGGATTGTATAATNTTTTTTTCAAATCAAATTTGTTTGTTGNAATATTTATAGGACTTATAGATTCAAGCCTTGAAATTCTAACAATATTAGATCCAGGTTTTTGGTTANTTTTTCTTCTGTTCATTATGTTTTAANAAGATTTATATCTATATAATAGTTTATATATAAGAAATTGTATGTAAATCATGAAATATGAGGAATTTTACAAGCATTCATTAAAAGAAAGAGAAGATATTATACAGGAAATTAATTTTTCTGAAACACGATTAGTCTTTNCTTTACTTGGATCTTGTCAAAGATTAGTTAAATGGCTAATGGACAAAGAAGGTATATCTAAAAATTTAATAGGGATTTATATGCCATATTCTAAAGAAGCGATTGATGATTTNTTAGACTTTAATCCTTCCAATTATGTTAATTCTAAAATCACAGTTAAATTAGCTGAAAAAAATTATGTAAAATTTTATAAAAATAATAATTTAAGAAATAAGATGATTTCAATTGCAGTTAGCTCGTCTCTTCAAACTAACAGAATCAAAAGATCAAGTGATATGGGATACATTACTATTTATAACAGGAAAAAGTTTTTAACTTACAAAATTGAATTCGTACCAGGCAAGCTTACAAGGATAAAACAAGATTTTATAATCAGTTTTTATGTACTTAAAATAATATATCTCTACTTGTTTAAAAATACAGACAAACTAAAAACATTCAACATTGAATACGTTAAAATATCAACTATAGAGGTATAGGAATGACAGGATATATTGAACAATTAAGTAGGAATAAAAAGGGATTTATTCATCTTGATGAGAGTCTTACTGTTGTTAACACTAAATATGAGAACGATCTTTTTTCAAACTACTTGATATTTCCTGGTAGCTTTAATCCACTTCATGATGGTCATAAGAAATTATTAGATTCTGCAGTTTTGTATACAAATAAGAAGCCAATATATGAGATTTCACTAACGAATGTTGCGAAATTAAATTTGTCAGAAAGTGAGCTGTCAATAAGAATTCAGCAATTTAAAGGAAAAAACCAACTGCTCATAACAGATGAGCCTACATTTTTTGGTAAATCTAAAATATTTCTGGGAGCTGATTTTTTGATAGGNGGAGATACTTTAACAAGATTATTTGATACTAATTATTATGAAAATTTGGTTAACATTAAAGAAATTTATGAACACTTAATTAAATTAAAAAATAACGGAACTAGATTCATTATTGGTGGGAGAAAAGTAGAAGATAGGTATATTGATATTGATAGTGTNGAAATACCTNCGCAAATTAAAGAAATATTTGTTCAAATCCCAAGAGATGTGTTTGAATCTGATGCTGCATCTAATAAAATAAGAAATCAAAATAGTAAAAAATAATATGTTTGATGATTTAAGACAGTATGTTGATTGGTTAAAAGCTAAGAATCTTATTACTGTTGTGAAAAAAAAAGTATCTTCAGAGCTAGAAATTACAGAAGTTGTAACTAGGCTCATTGAAAATCAAGGNCCTACTGTTTTGTTTGAGAATGTTGATGGCAATAAAATCCCTGTAGTNGCAAATTTATTCGGATCAGAATCNAAGATGTCTAATGCTCTTGGGGTTTCAAGTTTAAATGATTTGTATGATAAATCAAATGATATTATTTCACTAATAGATAAAGAAAATAACTCGTTTAAGGAAAAAATTGATACCTTATTTACTGTCCTTAATATGAGGAAAATAAAACCAAAACATGTTAAAAATGCACCATGTCATGAATTGATATACGATACATCAGAATTTAATTTNAATGATTTACCAGCTTTGAAATCATGGCCATCCGATGCTGGTAAATATCTTACATCAGCAATGGTTATTTCTACAAATCCTACTAATAATAAAAGAAATGTTGGTATGTATAGAATACAAATTTTGGATGAATTAAATGCTATTATGCATTGGCAATCTTATAAAGGCGGATCACAAAATGAGAATCATGCTAAGGATTTAGGTATTTCAAAAATACCTGTTGCAATAGTATTGGGATGTGATCCTGTTTCCATGTGGTCTGCATCNGCGCCATTACCACCGGATATAGATGAATTTATGTTATCAGGTTTTATACGCTCAAAACCTGTTGAATTGGTTAAGTGCAAATCAATTGATATTATGGTTCCCGCTCATTCTGAAATAGTTTTGGAAGGNGAAGTTGATTTAAATGATTATAGAGATGAGGGACCTTTTGGAGATCATACAGGGTATTATTCTCCGATAGCAAAATATCCAACTTTCAAATTAAAGAAAGTAACNATGAAAAAGAAACCTTTATTTCCTGTAATAACTGTNGGGAGGCCTATAAAAGAAGATTACTTTTTAGGTAAAGCTAGTGAAAGATTCATGCTACCTGCATTAAAAAAAATCACCTCTGAAATTATTGATGTTAATATGCCTGCNGAAGGTATTTTTCACAATTTTATTATTGTTTCTATAAATAAAAAATATCCAGGGCAAGCAAAAAAAATTATGCATACTATATGGGGACTTGGNTTACTTTCATTAACTAAAATAGTAGTTATTGTTGATAAATGGGTCGATATCCATAATTTATCTGAAGTTTTTTGGAGAATTGGAGTAAACATTGATCCAAGTAGAGATCTTATGATAACTGAAGGTCCAGCTGATGATTTAGATCATTCTTCAGAATATTATAGATACAGTGGGAAATTAGGTATTGATGCTACTGAGAAAATTGAAGGAGAACCTAGAGTAAGAGAGTGGCCAGATGAAATCAAAATGGATAAAGAAATTGTTGAATATGTGAATAAGAATTGGGAATCTTATGGATTTACAAATACATGAATACAATATTATTAATATCTAAGTCAGTAAAAATACACGAAACNTTATTTACTCTGCCTTTTGCTTATTTTGGTTGCCTTTTGGCAAATCAGGGAAAGTTTGATTTTTATTATATTTCTNTGGTTACACTAGCATTATTATTTGTCAGAACTTTTGGAATGGCATCAAATCGATATCTTGACTATGAAATAGATAAGTTAAACTCCAGAACTCAATCTAGACCATTGGCTTCAGGCTCTCTTTCCAAAAAATCAATTGTAGTTGTAATTTTAAGTTCTTCTTTAATGTTTGTGATTTTATGTTTTTTTATTAACAACTTTGCGTTCTATGCTAGTCCTTTTGTTCTTCTTTTAATGTGGATTTATCCATTTACTAAACGATTTACATTCATGTGTAGTTTTGTATTAGGATTCATACTATCTATTGCGCCAATAGGAGGATGGGTGGTTGTAGTTGGAAGTATAGATATAAANATATATATATTCAGNNTANCCATNATGTTATGGGCATCAAGTTTTGACATGATATATCATACNCAAGATTATGATTTTCAAAAAAANTATGATTTAAAATCTTTNGCATCTCAGTTNGGNATNTTAAATACATTTGTTTTTTCNGTATTTTTAGACTTTNTATCAATGTNTTTTTTCATTTTGTTTGGATATATAAATGATTTGAATANANTTTATCTTTTTGGATGTATAACAGGATTGATGGTCCATATTATGAAATACTTAAGAAATTGGCCCAAATCTGATAAAATTAACCTAAGGCCAGAATTTTTTAGATGGAATACTTTGTTTTCGTTACTTATATCTGGTTTTGGTATTATTTCTATAATTTGACGTGATTTATGAATTCTGACAATCCAATAATTGTATCAATAACTGGAGCAAGTGGAGTAATTTTGGGCTACAAAATTATTGATGAATTAATTGAAAAAAATGAAAAAGTATTATTTGTATGTTCGTCTGCTGGAAGGATGGTTTGGAAAGATGAAAAACTGCCAAGCTTTGGTGAAACTATCGAGAAATGGGATTCTTCAGGAAGATTTAAAATGTACAGTAATGGAGATTTTTATTCCCCGATTGCTAGTGGAGGATTCAAATCTAAGGCTATGATTATTATTCCTGCAAGTATGAACACAATATCTTCTATTTCTAATGGAATTACAGATAATTTAATAAAAAGAGCCGCAGACGTGATGATTAAAGAAAAAAGAGAGTTAGTTTTAGTTCCTAGAGAAACTCCACTAAATGCATTACATTTAAAAAATATGACAAAATTAGCTCAATTAGGTGTTAAAATATTCCCCCCTAATCCCCCTTATTACTTATTCCCCAAAAATATAGATGATATAAATGACTTTATAGTACAAAAACTTATGGTAGCAATAGGAGTGCAAGATAAACTTCCTAGTAATTATATTTATAATGAAAAAGAATAAAGAAATATTAATATTATTTTGAAATTTACTACCAAAAAGTATTGACCCTATATTTAGTATTCAATATACTACTCATCTTGGAGCTCCGAATTCATTGTTAGCGCATCTTGAATGCGTTTCTTTTTTTTGGAGTATCGTTCTTTAATAATTGAATATTTTTTGAGTCTTAAATTGAGAAACAAGTTTTTTAATGTAAGGTCAAGTTATTAAGGGTATAAGGTGGATGCCTTGGGTCCAAAAGCCGAAGAAGGGCGTGGCAAGACTGCGATATGCCTCGGTTAGTTGTCTAGCAAACTTATCCGTGGATTCCCGAATAGGAAAACCAAGCTTTTATCAAAGCCATCTTAAATTTATTTAAGAAGGGAACGAAGCGAACTGAAACATCTAAGTAGCTTCAGGAAAATAAATCAAACGAGATTCTCTGAGTAGCGGCGAGCGAAATGGGAATAGCCCAAACCTGTGTGACTTAACGGATAGGAGTCCTATGTCATGTGGGTGTTGTAACATTTACTTATCTCATCTCCTAAGTGAGAAAAATAGTCAAAAAAATAATTACTAGCCGAATGATTTCTGGAAAGAACAACCAAAGAAAGTGATAGTCTTGTAGGCGAAAGTTTTTATTCTATTTAGTAAATTGTTGAGTAGAGCGGGACACGTGAAATCCTGCCTGAATCTGGGGGGACCATCCTCCAAGGCTAAATACTTTTGGACACCGATAGTGAACTAGTACCGTGAGGGAAAGGTGAAAAGAACCCCGGGAGGGGAGTGAAATAGACCTGAAACCATATACCTACAAGCCGTGGAAGCCTTTTTATAAAGGTGACCGCGTGCCTATTGAAGAATGAGCCTGCGAGTTAATCTATATAGCATGGTTAAAGGATAAAAGTTCTGGAGCCAGAGCGAAAGCGAGTCTGAATAGGGCGACTTTGTTGTTTGGATTAGACCCGAAACCGGGTGAGCTACCCATGGCCAGGTTGAAACCAAGATAATATCTTGGTGAAGGACCGAACCCGTGTAAAGTGCAAATTGCTGGGATGAGCTGTGGGTAGAGGTAAAATGCCAATCGAACCCGGAGATAGCTGGTTCTCTCCGAAATGTATTTAGGTACAGCGTTAAATTAGTCTTAGGGAGGTAGAGCACTGGATGGATAAGGGGGCGTAAGCCTACCAAGTTCAACCAAACTCCGAATGCCTTAAGATGATGTTTAGCAGTGAGACCGTGGGGGATAAGCTCCATTGTCAAAAGGGAAACAGCCCAGATCACAAGCTAAGGTCCCTAAGTCTGAACTAAGTGGGAAAGGAAGTTAGAATCCACAAACAGCCAGGAGGTTGGCTTAGAAGCAGCCATCCTTTAAAGAAAGCGTAATAGCTCACTGGTCGAGGTTTCTAGCGCCTAAAATGTAACGGGGCTAAAGTTCAGCACCGAAGCTGTGAGTTTTCTATTTTAATAGAAAGCGGTAGGAGAGCGTTGTCAGTGCACTGAAGCTAAAATGTGAGTTTTGGTGGAGCGCTGAGAAGTGAGAATGCAGGCATGAGTAGCGACAATCGTGGTGAGAATCCACGACACCGGAAGCCCAAGGTTTCCTACGCAATGTTGATCATCGTAGGGTTAGTCGGGCCTAAGTGAAAGCGTATAGCGAACACGATGGATATCGGGTCAAAATTCCCGAACCATTTGTATTGTGTTTTAACGCAAAGGGGGGACGCAAGAAGGTAAGTAGAGCATACCTAATGGACATGGTGTGTTTGCTTTTGTAGATGATGACCAGATAGGTAAATCCGTCTGGTATTTTAGTTGAGGAAAGCAAAAACTCGAGAGCTTAGCTCAAAGGAATTCTGCCGACCCTAGGTTGCCAAGAAAATCCTCGTTGTAAATAATATAAATGACCGTACCGCAAACCGACACAGGTAGGCAGGGATAAACGTCCCAAGGTGAACGAAAGAACCTTCGTTAAGGAACTCGACAGATTGACCCCGTAACTTAGGGAGAAGGGGTGCCTATTATTTAATACTGATTTACTTAGTAAAGGGTAATAGGCCGCAGTGAATCGGTCCAAGCGACTGTTTATCAAAAACATAGGTCTATGCTAAACCGAAAGGTGATGTATATGGGCTGACGCCTGCCCAGTGCCGGAAGGTTAAGAGGAGAGGTTAGGAGTAATCCAAAGCTTTGAATTGAAGCCCCGGTGAACGGCGGCCGTAACTATAACGGTCCTAAGGTAGCGAAATCCCTTGTCAGGTAAGTTCTGACCCGCACGAATGGCGTAACGACTTGGACATTGTCTCAACGAAGGACTCGGTGAAATTGCAGGACCAGTGAAGATGCTGGTTACCTACGACAGGACAAAAAGACCCCGTGGAGCTTTACTGCAACTTGGCAGTGATTTAGGCTTATAAACGTGTAGGATAGGCGGGAGACTTTGAAACTTTAGCGCTAGTTAGAGTGGAGTCGACCTTGAAATACCGCCCTTTTATAATCTTGGATCTAACTTTATTTAATTATGAAGGACCCTGCCTGGTGGGCAGTTTGACTGGGGCGGTAGCCTCCCAAACAATAACGGAGGCGCCCAAAGGTTCCCTCAAGGTGGATTGGAAATCACCTTTCGAGTGTATTGGCATAAGGGAGCTTGACTGCGAGACCTACAAGTCGAGCAGGGACGAAAGTCGGGCAAAGTGATCCTATGGTACCGTATGGAAGGGCCATAGCTTAACG
>PAHZ01000019.1 GCA_002711005.1 Chloroflexota bacterium | reverse complement strand
TATTATTTTAGTATTATTTATGTAAACTGTAATTAATTGTTTAAGATTAATATAATATTATGAAATTGTTATCAAAATATATAGTCACAGTACCAATTATATTATTTTTAATTTCCTGTGGTGCTGATGAAATAAGTAACTCTGAGGAGAATCAAAATAATACCCCAGTAAATGCAAAGGTTTATCAAGATTCAGATATAACTAAAAGTATGTCACCCCAAAATAGCACTATTATTTCTAGTTCACAAAACGGAATAATTGTTTCAGGATCTTCATCAGTAATGGTTGAAGCCGATTTAGTTGAAATTACCTTGGGAATTGAAGCAACAAATATAAGTGTATCTAAAGCAGTAGAAGAAGTGTCTGGTGCTAATCAAATATTACTAAATATATTGGATAAAAATAAAGTAATAGAAAAAGAAATAGCAACTACTAGATATACTATTTCTCCTCAATATCAATATAGCCAAGGAAAGTCAAAATTAACAGGCTATAAAGTCACTCACAACACAAAATTTAAATATAGAGATTTGGAAAATGTGGGTTCACTAATAGATCAGTTGTCAACCGGTCCAAATTCAGTTGGAAATAATTTAAGAGTAAACAGCATAAACTTTTCAATCGAGAACCCTACAAAATATGAAAACGAATTAAGAAAAAATGCTGTAAATAATGCTTTACAAAAAGCTCAAAGTTTAGCTGATTACGCAGGGGTTTCTCTTGGATTGCCTTTCTATATATCTGAACACTCCCCTACTAATTTTACGCAACCTTTACCTGAGTCAGATATGATGATGACAAAAATGGCTTACGCAGCTCCCTCTACAGAAATAAATTCCGGGCAATTAACTATTACGTTTAATGTAAATATGGGATTTAATATTAAATAATTATTGGAGTATATAAAATGGTTTTAAGTGATAAAAGTATTAAAGAAGAATTAAAAAATAAAAATATAATAATAGAACCATTGGGTGAAAATGCAATTCAGCCAGCAAGTGTCGACGTGAGATTAGATGAAAACATACTTGTATTCAGAAATACAGATATTCCATACATTGATGTAAAAAACATATCACATAATCTTACCTCTTTAGTAAAAGTAGATGATAAACATCCTTTTATCTTACATCCAAATCAATTTGTTCTAGGTAGTACATTAGAATATGTAGAAATACCAACAAATTTAGTTTCAAGATTAGAAGGGAAAAGTTCACTAGGAAGAGTAGGATTACTAATACATTCAACAGCAGGATATATTGACCCTGGCTTTAAAGGTAATATAACCCTTGAATTAAGCAATGTATCCAATCTTCCAATAACTTTATATAAAGGTATGAAAATTGGTCAAATGTCTTTCAATAAATTAACAACTCCTGTTGAAATTCCTTATGGATCTGACAAATTAAATTCAAAATATCAGGGACAAAGACTTCCTACTGCGAGCTTATTTCATAAAGATTTCAAAAAATAACTATGGACTTTATGCAGGAAGCAGCAAATGAAGCTTTGTTAGCAATGGGAAATTGTTCTCCTAATCCTCCTGTTGGGGCAATTATAGTATCTAAAGATAATAAAATTATTGGAAGAGGACATACTCAAAGATTTAGGCATAATCATGCAGAAATTGAAGCTATTAACAGTTGCAATGAAGACTTAAAAGAATCAACACTATTCACAACATTAGAACCATGCAATCTAACTCTTAATACTCCTCCCTGTACTGATCAAATAATTAAAAGTAAAATTAAACATGTGGTAGTTGGAGCAAAAGATATAAATCCTAAAATTAATGGAGCTGGGATCAATGAGTTGATTAAAGCTAATATAAAAACAGAAATGTCAAAAATAAACAAAACAATAAATTACTCATTGGAAGCCTATAATCATTATGTAAAAACAAAAACTCCATTTCTAACTCTTAAAATGGCAATGTCTTTAGACGGGAAAATTGCTACTAATACTGGGGATTCGAAATGGATATCTGGAAAAGAATCAAGAAAACTAGTGCATAATTATCGATCTAATACAGATGCTATTTTAACAGGAATTAATACTGTTATAGAAGACAATCCGACTTTGAATGTAAGATTAAAAAACAATAAAAAAGCATATCAACCAAAAAAAATTATAATAGATACAAAAGGTAAAATCCCTTTAGATTCAAATTGCCTTGATTCCAACTGTATTATTATCACCTCAGAAATGAATGAAAAAACAAAAAATGAATTAATTGCTAAATCTGTAGTAATAGAAAAAGTTCCATTAAATAAAGCTGGGAGAGTTGATCTTACTTATTTATATGGGATTTTACTAAAACATAACTTAACAAATATATTAATTGAGTGCGGTAGCACACTTTCAAGTGAACTTTTAAGACTTAAACTAATTCACAAAATCCTAATGTTTATTAGCCCTAAAATTATTGGGGGATCAGAATATGTTCCCTTTTCAAATATTGGAAGTGATAAAATGACTGATATAGTAAATATGAAAAACATAGAGCATACTAAAGTTGGAGAAGATATTTTAATAAAAGGTTGGTTTTAAATGTTTAGCGGTATTGTTGAAAAAATAGGGAGAATAGTAGAGTTCAAAGATAATATTTTAGTCATTGAAGAAGAAAAATTGTCAAAAGAATTAAATATTTCTGAAAGTATCGCAATTAACGGTATATGTCTTACAGTTATAAACATAAATAAAGAAACATTTAGTGTTGAAGTTACACCAGAAACAATTAAGAGAACAAACTTAAGTGAATTGTCTGAAAATGAATTAGTGAACTTAGAAAAACCGTTAAGATACAATGGGTTAGTAGGTGGTCATTTGGTTCAAGGCCACGTAGATTGCGTAGGTGAAATTACAGAACAAGAAACAAATGTAAATGCCAAAATATTTACAATATCGATCCCTGAAACACACTCTAAATATGTAGTAGAAAAGGGATATATTTCAGTAGACGGGATTAGTCTCACAATAGTAGAATGTGCAAGTAATTATTTTTCCATATCAATAATACCTTTTACCCTTGAAAATACAAATTTAAAAAATAAAACAATTGGGCAAAATGTTAATCTTGAATTTGATATAACTGGAAAGTATATAGAAAAACTTTTAAACACAAAAAAATAAAACTATGTTGAGCAATATTGAAGAAATAATAAAAGACCTGAAAAACGGTAAAATGATAATTATTGTTGATGATGAAGATAGAGAAAACGAAGGTGATTTGGCGTTTGCAGCAGATAAAGTAACTCCTGAGATGATAAACTTCATGTCTATTTATGGAAAAGGATTAATCTGTGTACCTATGTTAGGAAGCAGATTAGATTCACTTGATATTACTCGTATGGTTACAGATAATACTTCTTCCAATGAAACAGCATTTACCATTACTGTTGATGCTATTAAAGGTGCAACTACTGGTATATCAGCCGATGATAGATCAAATACTATAAAAATGCTGATTTCTGATAAAACTTTACCTGAAGATTTGGCAAGACCAGGTCATATATTTCCACTGAGATATGCTGAAGGTGGAGTACTAAAAAGAGATGGGCAAACTGAAAGTATAGTAGATTTATGCATATTATCAGATTTATACCCTGCTGGAGTAATATGCGAAATAATAAATGATGACGGAACAATGGCAAGAAGAGATGATCTTGTTAAATTTTCTAAAGAACATAACATCAAAATTGTAAGTGTAGAAGATATCATCAAATATAGAAAAGAAAAGAATTTAGTAAATATTACTCCTGATGAACCAACAGAAACTTTTATAAGAAAGAGTGCTGAATATCCGTCATTACCAACGTCATTTGGATCATTCAATATCAAGAATTATAAATCTTATCCTGACGGTTTAGAGCATGTTGTTTTACAAAAAGGTAAGCTTAACAAAAAAACAAAAACGCCTGTTGTACGTGTACATAGCGAATGCTTAACCGGGGAAGTGTTTAAGAGTTCTAGATGTGATTGTGGAGAGCAATTGGATATGTCATTAAATGAAATATCTAACTCTGAATACGGTATACTCATATACCTTAGACAGGAAGGCAGAGGAATTGGATTTACTAACAAATTAAAAGCATACATTTTACAAGACCAAGGATTAGATACAGTTGATGCGAATTTGCATCTTGGCTATGCCGCGGACCCTAGAACTTTTTCAGTTGCGGCAGAAATATTACGTGACTTGAATGTTTCAAAAATAGATTTAATGACAAATAATCCAAAAAAAATAAAGGAATTAGAGCTCGCTGGAATTGAAATTGAAAAAATCATTCCAATCCAAGCTAAACCAAAAAACGAAAACTTAGAATACCTCAAAACAAAAATGAACAGAATGGGTCATCTATTGAACTTGTCAGAATTTAAAAAAGCATCAGAAAAAGATTAATGTCAAAAAGTAAAAAAATAGCAATAATCACTAGTAGTTTTAATTCTGAAATAACTGTGAATCTATATGACGGAGCATTGAACACTTTACTGTCAAATGACATACCAAAAGAAAATATAGAAAGTTTTTGGGTACCTGGAGCATTAGAAATTCCATTTGTTGCATCAAAATTAGCAAAGGATAAAAAAATTGATGGAGCAATTGCTTTGGGTGCAATAATCAAGGGGGATACAAATCACAATGAACTAGTATCTGAAAATGCTTATAGTGGTTGTATGCAAGTTAGTTTAAATTATAATATTCCAATAACTTTGGGAATAATTTCAGCTGACAATTTAAAATTAGCTCAAGTTAGATCTCAAGATATAAAAGCAGATGCAACACACCCTGATATTAAACAACCTGTTAATTATGGTCAAAGTGCTGCTAAGGCATTATTAGATATATTTTCATTAAACTTGTGATTTTCTAGACAAAAACACCTTGATTAATAATCCGGTAGACAAAGATAAAAATAATACTAACAGCAACCAGCCACTATTTAAGTTTTGAACAAAATTTAATCCAGTGTCATATAAAGAAGGTTTGGGTAAATTAGTAAATTTAATATTCATAGATTTGGTTTTAGGAATATTGTTTACTTCAATTAAATTATATTCCTTACTATTTACTTCAGTTTTTTGTGAAGTATACTCAAAATCTTCTAGAACCAAATTAATTGAATTTTCAGAAATGATTCTTAAATTTCCCAAGTCAAATTGTGTATTTCTTTTAAAATTATAATCAGAATCTTTATATTTTATTCCATAAGTAAAAAGTAATTGATGTTCTCCTGGGTATATATTTCCAAGTACACCAAATCCTCTGTCAATTGCTACAAATTCAACTCCAATCATGTCTGAATCAATCATTAGGTCAGTATAATCATTCGGTAATGCAATTCTAACTATACTCATTGGTTTATCAGGATCTGGTTTAAATGTTTGATTTGAATTATTTTTAAGTTTATAGAGCTCTAAAACCCACATAGTATTTTGAGAACGATCAATAGATGTAAACATAATAGTAGAAGTAGCTATTGAAATTTCAGATGAATCAGGTGTTGATTCATAAACAATTAATTTAACTTCATCATGTTTATCCGATAAGATACCTAAATCTTTTCCATACAATACTCCATTAAAAATAGATGAAATGCCAATTATCGAATCTGCAGGATGTTTAATATTTTCAAAAGAAAATACGCCTTCATCGTCAGATTTCGAACTGTATTCTTTAATTTCATCAGAAAGAGATACATGCAAGATAACCAAATGATCAGAAAGAGGTAAATTATCAGAGCCATTTACAATAGTACCAATTATGGACCAAGAATCGTTTTCTGATGCAGAAATTGCTTCAAAATTATTAAAAATTAAAATTGAAGCAAAAGCAAAAGTACAAATAATTGTTAATTTATTAAGTTTTAGCATTTGATAAAACATCGTTGATTTCGAAGTAATTATTATTTAAATGAATTTCATCTAATTTAGAAAATTCAAACTTTGGATATAATTTTAAAAGTTCAGTTTTAAAATCTTCATATACGATCAATCCTGAATTAAAATCGTTAATCAAAGAATCTAAATCTGAATTATCAATCGAATTGAAATTCTTATTATATTTTCTCAAATTATAAGCATTAAAAAATTTATCATTAAATGGTGAATATATAATCAAAAATATAACAATCAATAAAACAATTCCTATTATATTTATCATTTTATTTCTCCTGAATTTTTAGATTTTGCATAAGATCTATCAAAATATGGTAAAACAGATACCAACGCGCCTATAATTACTATTATTGTTCCGTACCAAATCAGAGAAACTAACGGATTGATTTTAACTTCAAATATAGCAGAATTATCTTCAGACAGTATTGATTGTGAAAAATAAAAATCTTCTAATCCAAATTCAATTATTCCAGCTTTCGTAGAATTCATATCAAATCTAGGATAGTAACTCTTTGATGTAAAAAACGTTCCTAAATTTTTACCATTTTTCTTTATCTCCATAAANGCCTTGTAATTAGTATGATCACTTTTAGTAGTTATAACAGAGTCNATGTATGTAAATTCATAATTTTTAAAATTAGCTTTCTGGCCTGGTTCTAAAGCAAAATCTCTTTCNATNCCCATAAATGAAGTTCCTGCAATTCCAAGCATTACTAATAAAATACCAGTATGGGAGATCAATCCTCCATANCTAGATGAATTAGCTCCTAATATCTTAAAAATATTCTTTAATTTACCCGAAAAATTAAATTTACTATTTTTAGGTAGAATTATTATTCTATATAATTCAAGAAGAAATTGAAGGGAAGCAAAATAAAATATAAACAGGGATATAGTAACCCAATAGTGTCCATTAATAAGCCAGCTTGTAAAGATAGATAACAATATACTAAAAGTAACAATTGGAATTTTTTTTCTTAAATATGATTTAATACTAGTATTTTTCCATGGAATAAATGGAGCTATGCTAAGTACTATCATNAGAACGAAAAGGATAGGAGCATTTACAGTATCATAAAATTCTCGTCCCACATAAATTTCTTGGTTTTCTATAGATTGAGTAAATACAGGGTATATAGTACCCATTAAAGTAATAAGAGCAACAGATAAAAACAAGACATTCTGAATTAAAATAAAAGATTCTCTAGAAAGTAATGAATTCACTTTTTTAGGAGAATGTAATTTAGGGAAATAGTATATAAAAAAACAAAATGAGAATATTGTTGAAATAGTCATGAAAATCAAGAACGTCCAACCAAGGGAAGACGATGCAAAAGAATGAACTGAGGGGACGGTTCCACCTCTATTGATAAACATACCCATTTGAGCCATGAAAAAAGCGAATATAACTAAGAATATATTCCATCCTTTGAACATATTTCTTTTTCGTTGAACAATTAAAGAATGAATTAAAGCTGTCATAATTAGCCAAGGCATCAAAGAGGAATTTTCAACTGGATCCCATGCCCAATATCCTCCCCATCCAAGTATTGTGTAAGCCCACCAGCTACCTAAAGCTAAACCTGCAGTTAATATCATCCATATACTAATGCTCCATTTTCTTAATAAATTTAATTTTGAATCCATATCACCAGAAATTACAATTCCTAGAGAAATAGCAAAAGGAACAATTACTCCAGTAAGGCCAATCATTTGAACTGGAGGGTGTATAAACATCCCGAAATGTAAAAGAAGTGGATTGATACCCTGCCCGTCTTCCGGAGTATACTCAGATAAATTAAAAGGATTTGCTAATAAAGATGTTGTTCCCAGCAAAAAAATCATAAATAGTAAAACAAATACTGTAGAATAATTGGATGTCATATCATCAATACTCTGGTTTCTGACAAATAAAAATAATAAAACTGCTAAAGACGCACAAATAAATAATAGAGAGCCCTCGTTACCTGAATAAAATGCAATCCATGTATAAATCATTGGCATAGCATTACTACTATGATCAGCTACATACTGAATACTGTAGTCATGAGTTACAAAAGCAAAAATCAAACAAATTGTAGAAAAGATCATTAAAACAAATCCAGAATAAGTAGAAAATCTGCTACTCATCAATAATCTTATATCATTTAATTTTATCCCTGCAATTAAAGATATTAATGAGTATATATATACACCTAATGATAGTTTGATTAGTAAATCACCTAATGGTCCAAGCATTATGAGTAAATCCTTTTTTCACGAACATTAAAATAAAGAATTATAAAAGTTATAAAAGCTATAACTANAATAATAATAGGGATAATCCATAAAAATAATCCAATACCTTTTTTTTCAGGAGAGGCAAGTATTTCTATCCCATATTTAGAAACCAAAAATTCAGTTATTTTTTTATCAGACCATCCATCGTCAATTTTAGTTTTAATAAAATTTTTAAGATCTTTAGCTATTTTAGTATTAGATTCTGCAATAGTTTCTGCAGGACATATTGGACATTTAATTTTAGTCTCCAAATTTAAATAACGAATTTCATTTTCCGTCAAATTAGTTTGTTGATTATAAAAACAACCAACTAACACAAAGCATAAAACTACCGGGATAACGAGGTAGTACGATTTGTACAAATGGATTGATTTAAGTTGTTTTTTCAATTATTTCTCATTTATAAGATCAAAAATAATAATTTAAAGAAGAAGTTTTGATATAATTTCTTAAAACTAAGATATTTTCAATTATGATAATTTATTTTTATTCTAATAAACCAAAAGCTGGTAAAAGTCTAATTCTATCAGCTTTTTCATATTTGATGAGTGAAAAAAATATTAAGAATATTGCTATTAATCCGATTTTAAACAACTCATTAAACGATATGGAGCAAACACAATCAAATTTTAATGAATTGTTATCTCAAAGTACAAAATTCAAACCAAAAGATATTGCCCAAGTAAAATCAAAGCAAAGCATAAATGATTTAAGCAAAGAAATAGAAGGGCTTTCAAAAAAATACAAGATTGTATTAGTTGAAGTTAATAACGAGATATCATCAAAATTAAATACGGTATCATCAAATATTGAATCTAAAAAATTATTAATTAATGAATTTTCAAAAAATGGAAATATTAAAGAAATTAATAATTTCAAAAATCTAGATTGGATTATATACAACAAAATCCCAAAATATAAATCTTCGTATATAGAATCATCAATAAAACCAAAATTAAAAGAAAATACAGAAAAACTTATAGCTGCCATACCAGAAACAAGATTGCTAAATTCTATGACAATTGATCAGTTAAAAATATTCTTGAATGGTGAGTATATAAATGAAGACAATACAGATCTGCTTATAGAAAACTATTTAATTGGTACGCCAAGAATGGATTCTGGCAAGGATTACTACAGCTCATTTGAAAATTCTGCTGTAATTGTTAGAACTGACAGACCGGATATCCAAATGTCAGCAATATACCAAAATGTTAATTGTCTGATTTTAGCAGGCAAAAATGAAATTGCTGATTATGTAATGTATGAGGCAAGAGAAAGAAATATTCCTTTGATTCAATTAGACTCTAATACTATGGAAACAGCAAAGCAAATCAATTTAATTCATAATAAAATTGATCCTTTCAATCCAGATAAAATTAAATCAGTTGCAAAAATAATAAAATCTCAAATTGACATAAGTAAACTGATTTCAGTATAAATTATGCAATCAAAATCCTTAAACCATTTAAATGACAGCCAGCACGATGCTGTAATGCATAACGAGGGTCCTGCTTTAATAATAGCTGGACCAGGAAGTGGCAAAACTAGAGTTATAACTTCAAGAATAGCTTGGTTAGTTGAGAACAATACATCTATACACCAAATTGCAGCATTAACTTTCACAAACAAAGCTGCAGCAGAAATGAAAACAAGAATATTTAGCATGTTAGGTTCAACGCCACTAAAATTTTTACCTAATATAGGAACTTTTCATTCATTTTGCGCATATATACTTAGAGAAAACACAGAATTATTATCAGTAGATAAAAATTTTTTAATCTATGATAACTACGATCAAATCTCAGTGATAAAAAGGGCTCTAAATGATTTAAATTTAGATAGTAAAATATATAAACCTCAAATGGTGTTAGGCTTAATATCCAAATCAAAAAGTAAATTGGAAACTGTAGAAATATTTAGCAAATCAATTTCTACAGCCTTTGATAAAAACATATATCAAATTTACAAAAATTACCAGGAAAAATTAATTCAGTCAAACGCACTAGATTTTGATGACTTATTAGTCAATGCTTATTTCATGTTAAGTTCAAATGAAGAAATCTTACTTAGTTATAACAATAAATATAAATATTTAATGATTGACGAATTTCAAGATACGAATTTTGTGCAATATAAAATAGCACAACTTTTATCCCAAGAACATAATAATATATTTGTTGTCGGAGATCCTGATCAATCAATTTATTCATGGCGAAACGCAGATATAACAAACATATTAAATTTCCAATCAGATTACCCTGGCACAAAGGTTGTGTATTTAAATCAAAATTACAGATCTTCGCAAAATATAATTGATGCTTCACAATCAGTAATCTCAGAAAATCAAAATAATTATAATAGAAAAATAACTTCAGCTGATCAGGGTACAGGAAATCTCATAATTACTGTAGAAGCATATGATGAAATCGAAGAAGCTGAAAAAATAGCGTCAGAAGTAAATAAAATNACAGAATCAGAGAAAATCAAATTAAGTGATATTGCAATAATGTACAGAACCAATGCCCAATCTAGAGCTTTTGAGCAAGTTTTTTCAATAAATAACATCCCATTTCAACTTGTAGGAGGAACAAGGTTTTATCAGAGGCAGGAAATAAAAGATTTACTAGCTTATATAAGATTAATTATTAATATTAATGATGATTCAAGTTTTTTAAGNATTATTAATACGCCAACAAGAGGTATAGGAAAATCTACAATTGATAAGATTACACAACACGCATATGTAGAAAACATATCATGCTATGATGCTGCTAAATCATTAATAGACAAAAAAAGTGAATCAATTAGCATATCAACAGGGCCTGCAAAAAATGTTAATAATTTTATTGAAATAATAGAGAAAATAAAATCTGTTTCAACAAATCTTCCAATTGATGAATTGATAACACAAATCATCCAAACAACAAAATACAAAGATTATTTAATCAACAACTTATCAAACCCCGAAGAAAGATTTGAAAATATCGAAGAATTAGTTAGTTCAATATCAAATTTTGAACCTGCAGATCCGCAAAATAAGATAAATGAATTTTTAGAATCCGTAAGTTTAATTAATGATGTAGATAGCATGGATGAAGAGATAGAAAAATTAACCTTAATTACTTTACATCAATCTAAAGGGTTGGAATATGACACTGTGTTTTTAACAGGATTAGAAGATGGCACCTTACCTCATATTCTCTCATTTGATAATGAACTTGAAATGGAAGAAGAAAGAAGGTTACTTTATGTAGGAATAACNAGAGCAAAAAAAAGATTATATTTAACGAGAGTATTTAAAAGGGGAGGCTGGGGTAAATCGGAAGTGAAATCACCTTCTAGATTTTTATATGACATCCCTAGCAAACTAGTAATTGGGCATAAAGTTTCTAAACCCAAGTCAAATAATCAAAAAACAAATAGATATACTGAAAAACACGAAAACAAAGATATACCTAAAATTATTGCAGGCGATAAAGTTAATCACCCATCGTTTGGAAAAGGAATAGTTATAAGTGCAGTAAATTCTATAGATGACATAGAACTTACTATAGCATTTGAAGAAAATAANGGAATAAAAAAATTTCTTTATACAATGAGTGGAATTATAAAGATCTAAAAGTTATAGTATTTATATAAGGTGGTAAAAATGTCAGATTCAAATACAATACCGAAAAGCTTAATTGATGCCATAGGCACAGAATCAGAGCAACTTTCAAATGATATAGAAAAAGGTGCAATAAGAAGATTTGCTGAAGCAATAGAGGACAATAATCCNACTTATCTTAATGAAGAATATGCTAAAAGCTTAGGTTACAGAAATGTAATAGCACCTCCAACATTTTTAAGATCTGTAAAAACTGCCCCGCTTCCAGATCATATNCAATCTCCATACTCTGCTGTTGTTGATGGAGGTAGTGTATGGGAATATTTTAATCCGGTATGTGCTGGAGACAAGATATTTACTATAACAAAATTTGAAAAAGTATTTGATCGTGATGGGAGATTAGGGAATATGATTTTTCTTATTAAAACTACAAGTTACACAAATCAACTATCAGAATTAGTNGCAACNCAAACTACAACTAGCATAACTTANGAACCAAAGAAGGAAAAATAATTNATGAATAAAAATTTANACTTTGAAGACATTAANGAAGGNATGGAAATNCCTACCATTAAAAAAAACCCGACAACACANCAATTAGTAAAATACGCAGGNGCATCGGGTGATTTTTATCAAATTCATTATGACATGGAATATGCTAAAAATAATGGGTTACCGGGAGTAATACTACACGGCGCTCTCAAGAATGCATTTTTGGGACAATTAATTACAGATTGGATTGGTACTTCAGGCAAACTAAAGATGCTTGAAGTTCAATACAAAGGTATGGATTTACCAGGAACTCCTGTTTATGCAAAAGGGATCGTTTCAAAAATCATAGATGAAAACAACATAAATTGCGATTTGTGGCTAGAAACAGAAAGCGGTGACAAAACCACCATAGGAAAAGCTACCATCCAATTACCTAAAAATTAAGATTCACAATAGGAACTTTAAAATGGAAAATGTATTTAAACTAGAAGGAATGACTTGCCAAGGCTGTGCTGACACCATACAAGGTGGCTTAAATGAACAGTCATTTATAGAAAAAGCTAAAGTTTCTCTTGAAGAAACAACATTATACGTAACTGCTAAACAAAGCATAGATATAAATTCACTTAATTCTATAGTCTCAGGATTAGGAAATTATAAAGTAAGGCCATACAAATCTAGTATATTTTCTGAAATATTAAATTATTTCATTTCAAAAAAACCCATTGTTATNGCATTAGCTATCGTTATATTAAGTTCATTTGCTATGCAGATTCCAAGTGATACATTTGAAATAAAGAATTTGTTTATGTCTTATATGGGAATTTTCTTCATACTATTNTCTTTTTTAAAACTTCTTAATGTATCAGGTTTTAGTATGACATTTAAAAAATATGACCTGATATCTAAGGTAATCCCTGGATTTGCAATATCTTATCCGTTTATAGAATTGGCTTTGGGTATTATATACCTGGCGAAAATTGAATCTGTACTAATTTATATTAATATACTTACTATCTCCTTTATGACATCACAGTCTATTGGAATTGCAAGAGCATTGATTAATTCAGAACAAATTCAATGTGCTTGTATGGGATCTGCTGTAGATGTTCCGTTATCATCGCTAACACTAGTTGAAAATTTTATTATGATAATTATGTCAGGATATATGATTTCCATATTAGTGTGACTAATGATTAATTACGAACCAACAATGCCATTACTGCTACTCCCTGCAATAACTTTTCTTATGATTTCGTTTGGAACCAGATTTACAGTTATCTCAAATCTAATAAGAAAAATACATGACGAATCCACAGATAAGTCTGACTTAAAAACAAAAGATTATAGAATACGAATTAATAGTGAAATTTCAGCTTTGAATAAAAGGTTATTGCTAACACAAATTTTACAAATATCCGCTGGATTAGGATTTTTATTTAACTTATTAGCAATACTTATGTTTCTAGTAGAAAACAAAGATTTAAGTTTTATATTATTTATGAGTGGTCTTGTAACATTAATAATATCAATAGTTTTATTTATAATAGAAATAAGTATATCTTCAAAATCTCTCAGAGTTCATATAACTGATGTAGAAGACGAAAATCAATAAATTAATAATTTAAAGATTTTACAAATTGTATAACTCTATCTTTAGAAATAGGATTATTCGTCATACCCGCTTCTTTTAGAGATGTTCCAACAATTACACCGTCGCAATGTTCCAAAAACAAATTAGCATTNTCTTTATTTATGCCACTTCCGATTAAAATAGGTTTGTCTATTTCTTCTTTTAGAAGTTTCAAATCATTTACAGAAGCTTCTTCTCCAGTAATATCCCCAGTAACAATTATGCCATCTGCTAAATTTCTTTCTACTGTAGCTTTAGCAGTTAATCTTAAATCTTGATTCCCAATTGGAACAGCATGTTTAACAAGTACATCTGCAAATACTTTTACTTTCGAATTCAATAATTTTTTTAAATCCATAACTGATCTTGCATCTCCTTCAATTATTCCTTCTTCAGCAACAACAGCACCTGACAGAACATTAACTCTTATAAAAGATGCACCAGTAATTTCAGCAATACTTAATCCGGCAAGAGCATCATTTCTCATAACTTGAACGCCAAAATCAAAATCAAAATCTGATTCCAACTTAGATACTATTTTAGTAAATGCAGAAACTGTAATAGGTTTTGCAGGATTTTTTGAAAATGGAACATCGCCATAATTTTCAATATTAACTGTACTAATTCCTCCTTCTAACAAATTATCTAGATCTTGTTTAGCTCTATCTAGTATTTCATTAAAATCACCCGAATAGTTCGGGCTACCAGGAAGGGGTAGTAAGTGTAACATACCTATAATTGTTTTATTCATATTGTCTCCGATTTAAGTTTAAGTTCATCAAATTCTTTTTTGAATGGCATAGAATCTGTAGCTCCAGATTTTTGAACTGCTACACATCCACTAATAATTCCACTATATATCATTTCTTTAAATTCAACATTTTGTGATAACCCTAAACATAGTCCTCCACTAAATGCATCCCCTGCAGCTACAGAATCTACCACGGTTATATCTTGTGGTGTTTTAATAAAGTAAGATTCTTTACTGTTATATCCATATGCTCCAAGTTCAGCCATAGTAATTATCACATTTTTAACTCCTTTATCGATAAATACTTTAGAAGCTTCCATAGCTTGATTTTCTGTTATCACATCTTTAACACCTGACAACGTTTGAGCCTCTGTTTGATTAGGTATTAAATAATCAATATATTCGTATGCTGCATCTGGTAATGTGTTTGCAGGAGCTGGGTCCCATACTACTAATTTATTATGTTTTTTGGCAATTTTTGCAGCTTCATAAGAAACATTCATTGGGATTTCTGATTGTAGAACAAGTAAATCAATATTAGAGATAATGTTTTTAAGATAATCTAACTCTTCATCTTTGCAAAGATAGTTTGCACCAGGTGCTTGTATTATTGAATTCTGGCCAACAGAATCTAATATTATATTTGCTACACCTGTATAAGTTTTACTATCTTTAAAAATCCCTTCAATGCTAATATTTTCATTTTTAAAATTCTCTATTAAAGTATTTGCAAAATCATCGTTGCCTACTCTACCAATCATAGTTGTATTAAGACCTAATCTACTACATGCAACTGCTTGATTGGCTCCTTTACCTCCNGGTGTTACAAAAAAATCACTTCCGACAATAGTTTCTCCTGCCAAAGGCATATCTTTGACAACTGAAAAAAAATCTATATTTATACCACCCAGAATACAAACATTAAAATCAGAGGATTGAGATGTCATCGGGAGCCTCCAATATAAATTTGTTTAACGGATTGTTCCCTGAATCAGTTATATGNGTTACTACTTCTATTCTAGATCCCTGACCTTCTATATTNTGAAGATCAAGTTTTACAGCTAATGTCATGTTTGGTTTAATTTCAAAATCATTTGTAGAACTCAAATCTGGCTCTTCTACGACATCTAAACCTACTCCATGCCCTACTCCTCTTCTACCAGACACATATGGAGTAAAGTTATCAGCAAATCCTAAAGGTTCTAATTTTTCTAAAATAGAATCATATATAGTTAANGATGATGTGAAAGGTTTTATCTGTGGCATAATTTCTTTAATTATGCGGTGACATGAAAGAACAGATTTTCTTTTCAAGTCACTTGCACCTGGCATTAGTATAGTAAAACCAGAATCATTACAATAATTTTCATAAGAAGGATTAAAGTCTATCATNACAAAATCTCCTTCTTCTATTTTTCTATTAGAGGGTCTCCATGCAGGATAATTAGTGTTTGGACCAGACATAATTACAGTAGCAGAACCTAAATCTGATCCCATTTTTCTACCNATATATTCTGCTTCAGCNGCAATTTGTATTTCAGTCATTCCNACTTCACATTTNTCAACAATTTGAGATAAAACATAATCATTAATNGAAGCTGCTTTTGATAAGAGTTTTATTTCAGAATCACTTTTTATGGATCTTATGTCTGAAAGNAAATNNCCACACTCGACATATTCNACATCAGATAATACNTTTTTTATAGAATCAAATATTTTAATAGGNAGTAAGTTATCACCAATTATTCCTATTCTAGATTTATCATTGCTAATTGACGAAAATACTGATCCAATTTGAGATTCTATTTCACTTATTGATCTAACATCGGCTATAGGAATTTTATCCTGAGCAGCATATGCATTTAATCTTCCTATAAACACCACAGGATCTTCATCTTTAACTAAGGTAATTAACTGAGGTGATTCTTCAATTACATTTATTGGTTTGTAATTTGTGAAATAAGTTGAGTTTCCAGATCTGTATTCGTCAGAAAATATAATCAAAGCATCTAAAGAATTTTGAAACATTTTCTGTCTCATTAAATTTAANCTTGTATCTAATTCTTGTTTTTTAATATCCATTATTTAGTATTTTAAAGTTTCTCAGAATTTTCAATTTTAATATTATTTAATTTATCAAATGCGGTGAATTTCAACACTTTACTGTAAAAATATAATTCGGATTCAAGAGAAGATTTAATGTTTTCAGATTTTCTGAATCCATGCTGTTCNCCTTCATACATAATTAATGAAAAAGGAATTTTTTTNTCTCTNAATCCTTGNGCCATTATTTCTGCTTGTGATGGAGGAACNATTTTATCTTCNGTNCCTTGAAAAATTATCATTGGGCATGAAAGTTGNTCAGTAAAGTTTATAGCTGANCTGTTATAATATTTTTCTTTTTCTTCAGGATATTTACCAATAAGCGAATCCAAATATCTTGATTCGAATTTGTGAGTATCATCAATAAATACAGATAAGTCTGCTATTCCGTAATATGTTGCCCCTACTGCGAATCGTTTATGGAATGTCAAAGCATTTATTGTTGTATAGCCTCCAGCAGAACCTCCTTTAATTGCTACTCTAGATGAATCTACTAATCCTCTATTTGAAAGAAAATCAACAGCAGCAATACAATCATCAGTATCGTACACACCCCAATTTCCTTTTAGAGCGTCTCTGTATTTTCTTCCATAACCAGCAGATCCTCGATAATTCACATCAACTACAGCAAATCCTCTATTTGTCCAATATTGGATAGATAAATTAAGTGAATTACTTGAAGCACCTGTAGGCCCGCCATGACTAATTACAAGAAGAGGAGGTTTTTCATTTTTTAAACCTTCAAATTTTTTATTTGTGGGTTTGTAAAAGTAAGCATAGGATATGTCATTTGATGTTGTATCAAATGTTATTTCTTCAGCTATCGAAATTTCTTCGTTATCAATTTGAATAGTATTTGATTGTTTTATGATATTTACATTACTTGAACTTAAATCTAATGAACACACTTGGCTACTTGTTGTTGGAGATGCGCCTATGTATATCGCTTTATCATTACAAAAACTCAAATCATTTATAGAGGTGTGATTTATTTGAATTTCTTCAACAATTTCACCTGATAAACTAATTTTACGAATTAATCCTTTGTTTTTATCATTTGAAGAACCCTTTAAAAATATACGATCTTCATAGATAAAATAAGTTCTAAATCCAAATTGCCATGCAGGACCGCCATGATCAATTTCTTCTGTTAATATATCAGATACTTTTTGGTCTGAATATTTCTTAAGATTCCACCAGCCAGAACCGTCACTTATATAAATCAATTCACCTTTATCTGTCCATTCGGGTTGAACTATGCTAATACTTTCTGACCCGTCTATTTTTAATTTGTTAGATATTTTTTGTGAATCAAAATCTGCAATGTATAATTCATTACCATCCCACGGCATATTAGGGTGATCCCACTCTAACCAACATATTTGATTTGAAATAGGATTTGGCCTTGGTGAAGAATAAAAATCTCTTCCAGAAGCTAAAACAATTGTTTCTGAGGAAATTGTCGAAACTGCTACTATCTCATTTTGAGCTTCTTTGTCTTTGATATGAGTTTCTCTTACACAAAATATCCATTTACCATCATTTGATAATGTTAAATCAGCATATCTGATTCCCATAGGAATATCAGATGGTTCTGTTATAGAAGAAATTTTATCGTCAGATATTTTGTATATAAGTTGATCTTCCCAATTAGTAAAAAACACAATCTCATCCCTAACCGCAAAAGATCCTCCTCCATATTCATGCACTGCATTTCTAGAGTTGAAATTTGACGGGATAACATCTTTTGTTGTTCCATCAGGGCTGTGTTTAATAATTACAGATCTGCCAGATTCGGAGGGTCTTCCTTCTAAAAAATAAATATCCTGATTATCAATTCTGATTTCACTAAATCTTAATCCACCTTCAATGATTATTTCAGGTGTAAATATTGATTCCCAAGATCCAAATTGTGATTGTTTTTTTGTTCCCATAATTATTTAAGTATAAGTTTAACAAATTAATTTATCTATATAATTATGAAATAATATAACTATAATAATTTATGGTTGCACATAAAAATTAAAGTTCAGGTAAAAATAATTTGGTGAAACAATTTAAAGATATATTAAAAAACACTTTTGGTTTTGATGAATACTTACCATACCAAGAAGATATTATTACTGCTATTTTCGACAAAAAAGATGTGTTAGCAATTATGCCAACAGGTTCAGGAAAATCTTTAACCTACCAGTTACCTGCTCTACTTTTTGATGGATTAACATTAGTTGTGTCTCCGATGATATCTTTAATGAAAGATCAATCTGATGCTTTAAATGAATTGGGGATAAAGGCTAGAAGCTTAAATTCATCATATTCATTGTCAGAAAATAATCAAACAATAAATCTAATCAAGAACAATGGTTTGAAAATTCTATTTATTGCACCAGAGAGGCTTATGCAGCCTGAAACATTAAATATAATTAGGAAAGCCAAAGTATCATTTATAGCTATAGACGAAGCTCATTGTGTATCTCAGTGGGGTCACGATTTTAGAGAAGAATATTTAAAATTAGGAGAAGTAAGGCCTGAATTAAAAGTTAGTGCGCCAATTTTATCTCTTACTGCTACAGCTGATAATCGAACAAAAAAAGAAATCGTTGATAAAATTTATCTAAGTAAAACTCCTATAACAATAGAAAGTGGTTATGATAGGCCGAATATATTTTTGTCATTTGCCCCTAAAAATAACGCCAAAAATCAAGTCTTATCATTTATTGAACAACAAGATAACAATAGTGGGATTATATATTGTTCATCTAGGAAAAAAACTGAAGACCTAGCAAAATTTATTAAAAGTAACGGATATAAGAACGTACTACCTTATCATGCTGGATTAAGTGCTAAAGAACGATCAAATGCTCACGAGTTATTTAAAAACAATGATGATGCAATTATTACCGCAACAATAGCGTTCGGAATGGGAATAGACAAACCTAATGTTAGATTTGTATGTCATTTAGATATGCCAAGTAATATAGAAAGCTATTATCAAGAAATTGGGAGAGCTGGAAGAGATGGGCTTCCAGCAAAAACATTAACAATCTATGGGATGGATGACATCATGCTTAGATCGGAACAAATTCAATCAAAAGAATCAAACGAAGAACAAAAAAGATTAGAATTCCAAAGACTAGGAGCTTTGATTTCACTATGTGATGCAACAAGGTGCAGAAGACAAGTTTTATTGAACTATTTTAATGAGGAAATTGAGGAATGTAATAATTGTGACATTTGCTTAGACGGAATTGATTTGATTGATGGAACGGAAGATGCACAAAAAATACTTTCTGCTATAAAAAGAACTGGAGAAAGATTTGGATCAAATCATATTATAAATATTCTTATTGGGAAAGAAACTGACAATATAATCAAATTTGCTCACGATAAGTTAAAAACATTTGGGGTTGGTGAAAATCATAACGCGATTCAATGGAGATCAATAATCAGGCAAATGTATTCTGCTGGATACATCCATATAGAAATAGAAAAATATGGAGCATTAAAAATTACTGTGGCAGGGAATGAAATATTATATGGTAAAAGAAATTTTTCAAAACGGTCGCAAGATGTAGTCGCTCCTAAAAAAGCAAAAGTCCAAAAACAAGAAATAAGTTTAAATGAAGATAGTGGATCAATTATTATTTCTAATTTATTAAAAAAATACAGAACAGAAAAATCAAAAGAAAAAAATGTACCACCTTATGTTATTTATGCAGACAGAACAGTAATAGAATTAGCAAATCATAAACCAAGTCATATCGAAAATTTATTTAATATATACGGATTAGGTAAATCAAAAATCGAAGAATACGGGGAAGATATTATTAAAATTATTACCAAACAAGAAAATAGATAATAAATATGATTCTAAATTAT
>PAHZ01000018.1 GCA_002711005.1 Chloroflexota bacterium | reverse complement strand
TTTGGATCAAGCGTATCAACAATACATTCTCGGCTATATATTTCAGGATCGAAGTCTAACATTGTAATTGGTTTGACTTTATTATCAGATTGTTTCTGACTTGGAGTTTTTTGAATTGATTTCGTGTTATTAATTATAGAGTCTGATGCTGGAGTGCTTTTTTTGTCTTCATTTTTTATTATTTTAGTATTCTTTGTATTATCATTTTGGGTAGTATCCAAGGCTTGATTAGAAGATTGCTGTAGATCAATTTGATTATCTGGTTGAATTATTTTGGCAGGAGTAGTTGTTTCTGAAGAACATGACAATGTAGCTAAAAATATTATGGATGTTAAAATTATTTTTTTCTTAAACATCTAGACCTTTTGAAATTTTTGTACTCTTTCAGCAGGAGATAATTCAGCTACATATATGCTACCTTCCGAATCAACACAAATTCCATGTCCTGAGAGGATTGTACCTTTTCCATCTCCTCTATCACCGTGCCATCTTGTAATCAATTCACCTTCTGTAGTCCAAATACTAACACCACCCTGCTCTGTTTGTTCACAAACATAAACAATATCATCTTTTATCCAAAGATCTCCTGGCATAAATAAATCGGTCCATTCTTCAAGAAAATTTCCTTCATCATCAAATATTTGAATTCGATTATTCTCTCTATCACAAACAAACAATCTGTCTTTGGAATCAAATTCCAGATTATGTACTATGGCGAATTCACCAGGTTTATCTCCAAAGGTTCCCCATGATTTTATTAATTCTCCATTAGAATCAAATTTATGTACTTTTTTATTTCCATAACCATCAGAAATAAATATATCACCTTTGGAAGATATGCTAAGACCGGTTGGCATATTAAATGGCAATCCATTATAAGTTTCNGANGGTTGNAGTTTGTTNCCAATTGTTCTNATNANTNNTCCNTNNGGTTTNTGTTCNGTTGCAATATGAAACCANGAATCNACNANCCANATNGTATCTTCNTTAGTNATATANATACCATGTTCATTATTNGAAAAAGTACCTTCACCCCATGATGAAATAAAATTTCCNTCNNTATCCCAAATTGTTAAAGGATGAAGNCCTCTNCTAAACACATGAATTTCATCAGAGGAGTTTACGTAGACATCTGATGCTATCCCAAATTCCCAATATTTGGGCATTTTTGGCCAAGTATCTACTAATTCATATTTAAAATCACCTGATCCTAATATTTTCATTATTTATCCTCGTTTTTTAGTTTTCCAGAAATTAATACGTCATATCTTTCTTCACAAGCTTCAACGACNATATCAAAATCATCTTGGATTATGTAATTTTGTTCTAATAATTTTTTAGTTTCTTCCTTAACTCTATCTATAAATTCGTCCTTAGAATTATATCTTTCGTTAATGGATAGTCTATTATCACCTTTTTTATCTCTATTTTCTTTTGATGTTTCAAAAAATATTGAAATACCTTGCATTGCTATTTGTTGGTCAGGTTCTTTAGTATCTGGATGTCTTAAGTTCCAACCAAAGTGACTACCTAGTGGAACAGTTAAATCAGGTAGTCTAATCCCACCTGTTTCATTACCATCATCATCAATATTAGAAACAAAATTTTGATATGTTTCAAATTCTTCCGCGGGAAACTTCCCTATCCCCTCATCTGCTCTTTCACCCATATCAACTCTTCTGATAAGCCATACTTTTTCTGGATCAGGAGTATTCATATCAAGAACATTGTTAACTTTGTCTATTAATACTTCTGGTTTGATAGCTGTTCCATCACTTATACGCGGACAACTGCTTGGAGGTGGAAGTATATTATCTGTAGTCCATCTGTCTAAATTTATTAAACTAGCTCTTAATAATGGTCTGTAATCAACAACATTAAATTTATACATACCGACTGATCCATCTGGTCCAACATCATCCGAAGCCAATGTGCCTGCGCCATGTTGTGTCCCGGAAAAATGATACATTCTAGCTTCAGGTGCTTCTGTTAAGTCTGTTTCTTCTATGGGATGGATATGCATATTTGCTCCATCTCCTCTCCAATATTCAGCTGAAGAATTTGTATAAAACACTTTAGGAACACTATTTGTTTTTCTTAAATTATTAAACAGTCCATCTATACTATCTGAATAAGGATCTTTCATTTCTTCATCAGCAAATGGGAACATATGTCCAAATCCTGGGGCTGATTGCTGGGATGGTTGAGCATATCTATGATTAAATTCACCTCTTCTAGCACCAGCCACATGTACTATATGNCCATCATANGCTATTTCACCTTCTTCGTCTAAGTTTAATCCCAAATAGAGCATATGCCTTTGCATTCTTCCAGTCTGAGAAATGCCAAACCCGAAAACTTTATCAAAAGATTTATTTCTTGGATTAAGATTTGAATCAGATTTNAAAAATGAGGCTACATCTCTAACCGCTAACATTCCTACTCCAACAACTGGAGCAATGGAAGGAGTATAAGCTAGATAATAAATTTTACCTGGNTGAAATCCTTTTTCCATATATACATACTCGTTACCTGGTTCAACTCCCGATGAAGNTTTATTAACAAAACTCCATTCCGATCTAGGTATTTTGGTATCTGGCCCATCCTCCCAGTCCCTTACAGTTAATCTAGCATTAGGATCATTTATATCGATCGGAGTGTTCGGAGTATGAATCCTGTTAGCTAAAAGATAAGTTTGCTCAATAGAATTTGGTCTTATCTCAACAACAGTTTCACCTCTGAATCCTGTTTCATTGATTTCCGCAAAAGGAGCTTTTAAGCCAAATAGAGCGTCATCTTCTATTACATCCCATTGCCATCCAAGTGACAAAACAGAATATCCATTATTAAATAAAAAACCATCTCCTTCATCGTTATTAAANAAATCAACACGATTGAANTTACTATGTATNAAAGGGCGNCCTCTATTCACAATATCAACTACTAATCTATTATTACCTAAATTAGCNTCTGAAGGTGTTATCAATGAAAATTTTGATGTNAAAGCAACTCGNCCATCAGAATTTGTTGGCGCAAGCTTTAAATCAGTAATTGTTTCATTAACTTTATTGTTTGGNTCAACGGCAAATTCAATTGTGCCATCAATTTGATAAAATTGACCATGTTNGCCAAAAACTTTTCCGTCAGCAAATAANGATTTGTCCTTAATTTCTATTTTTCTTACACTCATACTAACCTCTTATAATTAAATTTATAATTTTATGGAGTAACAATAGCTCTTGTTACTTCTATATTTCTAGAACTTCCAAGCCATTCTGCAGTTTTAAATGCATCNTCAATTTTNGTAATTGGAAATTCATGTGACACAACATCCATTAGAGGATATTTGTTTTTTGTCCTTAAAAGAAAATCTATNGCATTAGGTAATATCCANGGNTCATAATGTTGAATTCCATAAAATCTNATCTGATTAGATACTAATTGTTGAACATCAACATTAATCATACTATTTGGTGAAATATGCCCAACTTCAAGGTAAGTTCCTCTCATACGGCACATTTGTATTCCTTCTTCTACAGCTGCAGGAAATCCTACTAGTTCAATAACAATGTCAGCTCCAATACCATTAGTTAATTCTTTTACTCTGTCCACTCTNGATTGAACAGTACTGTATTCATTAATATCAATAATATCTGTTGCTCCACATTTTTTAGCTAATTCCAATCTTGGTTTTTGTCCATCTATAACTATCACTNTATTAGCGCCCATATCAGATGCAACCGCAGAAGCATTTATCCCCAGTCCTCCAGCGCCTTGAATTACTACATTATCACCAAATCTGAAATCCGAAATTCTAAAAGCTTCAATTACTTGAGCCAAAGCACAATTAATTGGAGCAGCTGCGGCATTATTTATTTCGTCTGGTAATTTAAATACAAAATTAGGATTTCTTAAATAATAGTATTGTGCAAAACCTCCGCTGCAATAATCAATGGTTGGATATGTTCTTCGAAATTTACAACCACCAAATTCACCTCTGATACAGTTATAACAATTTTGACAAGGAAAATAATAAGTGAAAACTACTCTGTCACCTTCTTTTAGAGGTTGTTTAAGTGAATCTGTTTTTATCTTATTACCAAGTTCTGCTACAGAGCCCATCATTTCATGTCCAAACACAAATGGNTCACGAGGTCCTTCNTCTTCNGNAATNCCATCTCCTCTCCANATATGTAAATCCGATCCACAAACACTTGTCGCCTCAACTCTAATATTTATAGCATCTGACTCTGTTTCTTTTATAGGAAGTTCTGTAACTTCAAATTTTTGAGTAGTATCGTGCCATATTGCTGATAATCCTGTCTTGCTCATACATCACCTTTAATTTTATACTTTGATTATAAACATATTATAAAAATTTCATCAATTCATTAAATTAATATTTGAGAGGNGTATATGGATATATCAAAAGCTAAGTATGTAGATGTAAACGGTATAAACACAAGATATTTTGAAGCAGGCTCAGGAGAACCAATGGTTTTAATTCATGGAGCTGCTGCAGGTAATTCATCAAGTGCAGAAGTATGGAGTAAAAATTTCGATACTTTTGCAGAAAAATATCATGTTTATGCATTTGATAAATTAGGACAAGGTTACACAGATAATCCNAAAATCAANGAAGATTACTTTATGGGCGGGCAAGTAAAACATGCTGCAGAATTCATGGAAACGCTGGGNATATCAAATGCNCATTTAATTGGACATTCAAGAGGAGGATANATGGTCACAAGAATGGCTTTAGANTATCCTGATCTAGCAAAATCAATAGTTATAATTGATAGTGCCACTTTGATGGANAATATTTCTTTTTATGAAGAAGTTGCACAAAGNGCAAAATCAATCTCTGATCCAAAAGAAAAAGTTCATTATTCTATGTCTCAAAACTCATATGGGACTGATCATATTACAGATGAATGGATAAAAGGAATTTTGGATTACACATCTTCTAATAAATTTAAAGAAGCTCAGGATAAAGCACAAGAACTTTATCCNGCATTTTTACAAGATTTATCGGATAAGCAAAACCAAACACATGCATGGATAAAAGCAGGAAGATTAAAAGTCCCCACCTTAGTTGTATGGTCTATATACGATCCTTCAGCGATATGGAATCCTATTGGNATTAATTGCTTAAACTTAATACTGCCAAATGTTGAAAATTCTGGAATGTATATTTTTAATAAATCTGGTCACTATCCATTCAGAGAGCAGACAGAAGAATTTAATCAGGCAATATANGCATTTATAAATTCAAAAGTAAATTCCTNATTGCATGAAGAAAATNAATTTAGAAAACGTCTTAACCAATCAGGAAATNATTCAAATTGCCAGAGATAACTTGGATCAAGGNCCTTGGGANTATTTNGTNGGAGGAGCTGAATCTGAAACTACTATGCGAAGAAATCGACTTTCTTTTGATAAACTCGCATTTAAACCTAGNGTTNTAATTGACACTTCATCAGTCGATCCNTCAACAGAATTTTTAGGAGAAAAATTAAGNATTCCTATATTGCTTGCNCCTATTGGTTCNCAGCAACATTTCACCAAAGACGGNGCATCTGCTGCTACAAAAGCTGCTGACAAGTTCGATGTTTATGATGTGATTAGTTCAGTTAGTGAGCCTGACTTAGAAACAATATCGAAGGCTGCAAGTAATCCNAAAATTTATCANCTATACATCCACGGCGATGAACAATGGACTAAAGAAATGATAACTAGGGCTGTAAATGCTAATTACAAAGCATTATGTATAACAGTAGACACACCTAGGCTGAGCAGAAGAGAAAGACCTATGTTAAGCAAGTATGATGCAAGATCAACTCGNATCGCTTTTAATCCTGTACANGCAGCATCAGTTACATGGGATAGTTTAGATAGAATAAANAACATGTCNGACCTACCTTTGATTATAAAGGGAATAGCAACAAAAGAAGATGCCAAAATTGCTTTAGATCATGGTGCTGATGTGATTTGGGTTTCTAATCATGGAGGAAGACAGCTAGATTATAATTTAGGAACTATGGATATGTTACCTGAAATAGTNGAAGCTGTTAACAAAAAAGCTAAAATCGTAATAGATGGAGGGGTACAAAGAGGCAGTGATATCGCGAAAGCTATAGCACTTGGGGCAGATTGTGTAGCTATTGGAAAACTTCAATGTTGGGGACTAGCAGCTGCNGGTGAAGAAGGTTTGGTAAAATCTCTTGAAATTCTTGAAGATGAATATGTAAGTACTTTAAGTTTTATTGGCGTTACTAAAACAGAACAATTAAATAAAAATCATGTATGTAAATCTGACCCTGTTACTATGCCCCATGAAATGTCTAGCTGGGTAAATTTTCCCAAAGGACGATTAACTTGACTGACACAATAGCTTTAAAAAATGGTTTGATAATCAACGGGACAGGAAATCCTGGATTTTACGGGTCGGTTTTTATAAAAGATGGGAAAATCTCAGTACTAAGAAACCANTCGGAACTTAAAGCAGATATAGAAATAGATTGTACAAATAAAATTATTTCTCCTGGATTTATAGACTTGCACTCCCATACAGGGTTAACGATATTTGGAGAACCAAAACATGAGCCAAAAGTATTCCAAGGAGTTACTACAGAATTAATAGGAATTGACGGGATATCACCAGTNCCATTCAAAACCAAATCTGATTTGGAAAGATATATATGGTTAGACTCAGGATTAAATGATTATCCGCCAGGTCCGCCTGATTGGCTAAAAACAATCGAGTATCTTAATAAAGTNGATAACAATGTTGCNATCAATATTGCTTGTATTATTGGGAATGGTCCTTTACGAATATGGGGAGTTGGATGGAATAATGAACCAGCAAGCAAAAAACAAATTGAAAATATGAAATCAGCTTTAAGGGAATCAATGGAAGAAGGNGCTTGGGGNTTATCTACAGGACTTGACTACGCTCCAGGAGCNTTTGCNAATACNGAAGAACTNATAGAACTAGGAAAAGAAGCTGCTAANTTGGATGGAATGTATCACACACACACTAGAGCATCTTTAGCCNAACCNGAAAANGTACTAGCTCCATTTGAAGAAGCAATAGAAATTTCACGAAAATCTGAATTACCTCTTCATTTAACTCACTATTATCAAAAAATGATGTATATACACGAAAGAAATATTGTTAACGGTAAATATACCGATTACTTAGGATTAGTTGAAGACGCAAGATCTGGAGGTATGGATGTAACTTTTGACTGCTACACTTATCCTTATTCAGGAACTTCATTGACAATTTTACTACCTCATTGGACAAAAGATGGAGGCCCTGAAGTATTGATAGAACATTTAAAATCTGCTAAATCACGAAAAAAAATAGCAAAAGAAATAACGCGAAACTTTGGAACTACATGGTTAACTAATTTCAAAAAACCGCACAATAAGCAATATGACGGTCTTTCAGTGAGTGAAATAGCAGGGATAAAAAAACAAGAACCTGCGGAAGTGATGTTCGATTTGTTATTAGATGAAAATTTAGGTATATCATATGTAGGTCTTGGTGCTAATCCACAGACATTGCATGAATTCGTCAAGCATGAAGCAGGAATGATTGCTTCCGATTCTATTTTATTTGGTGATCATCCAAGTCCTAGAACTTTCGGAACTTTCACAAAAATCATATCTGAGTATGCTAGAGATGATAAATTTATAACTTTAGAGAGAGGAATAATGAAAATGTCTTCATTTCCTGCGCAAAGACTTGGGTTGAAAAGTAAAGGATTAATTTTAGACAATTATGATGCAGATATTGTTGTTTTTGATTTACCAAAAGTTAATGTACCTGCTACCAAGTCTAATCCAAGGCAACTTTCTGAAGGAATTGAGCATGTAATAGTAAATGGATCATTTGTAATAAAAGATAGTATTCACACCGGTAATCTACCCGGAAAATCATTGAGAAGAGGCAAAGATTCATAAAATTAAAATATATAAAGTTTATATATTTTATATAAACAATTGTTAAGATTGTCATTTGATGTCATAATGCCTAAAAAACATATATTCAATTAGGAGGATTTATGTCAGTTTGCAGAATTACAACACTCACTATGAAATCAAAAAAAGGAGCAGATGACATGGTACAAAACTATGTCTCAACTGCGGCGAGTAAATTCCCTGAAGCAGAACAACTTTTACAAATACGAGCTGATGATACAACAGTTATTGCAATATCACTTTATGAAGATTACGCAGCAATGGAAAGAGCTGATGCTCAAAGAAATCAAAGTATAGATACTAATAATGATATTGAATCAGTAGATAAAAAAGTTGGTACAGTCGAATTAAATCACTCATAATTAATCAATCAAAATAAAGCTTAATTTATTGATTTAATCAAATAAATTTATAACAAAATTCCTAGCATTAGCATATGTAGATTGAGGTTTAGGCCAAGTATCTAAATTTGGGTCAGTACACTTGTATAAATTAGCGTCATTATCATAAACCAAATGATTTTGTGAAAGATCGACTTTGAATTCTCCTTCATACTTATCTATGGCAGTAGAGTCAGTACATATATCGATCACTAATGCGTAAGCATCTTGTTTATATTTATCTTCTGACGACCATATAATCAGGTATAGCACTCCGATAATAATAACCGATATTAATAAAATATCTTTAAATTTATTTATCATAATTTAAATCTAATCAATATAATTTTTTGGATGAATACTATCCCATTCTGTAATCTGTTCATATTTAGCACCCAATGCGCAAATAAGTGATTCTGTCATAGGTTTACCAATGATTTGCATACCAATTGGAAACCCTGATTTACTAAATCCGCAAGGTAATGTGAGAGTAGGATATCTGTTGTAATTAAAAGGAATAGTAAATTTCCCAGTATCTTTGTCTCTGTTTTTATCTATTGATCCATAATGTATTTCATCATCAACATAATGAGGGAATTTTATCAATGTAGGAGCGATTAAAACATCAACATTTTTTAAGGAATTAGATATCAGATTATTTGACTCATCTCTCTTTACAGATGCGTTAATATAATCTTCTCTACTTACATCGCATCCATTTTGCAACCATTCGCCAAACCATTTACCATACTGATTTTTTTTAGACGGATAATTTTCTGAATGAGCCCAGGCTGCTTCGGCACTACACAACACATTCCAATATGACAAATATTCTTCAACTTGAGGCATTTTTACGGGTTCAATATTTAAATTTAAACTTTCAAATTTTTTTACAGCATTTCTTACAGCATTAATGATTTCAGAGTCCACACCTCTACTCGAATAATCATCATCATATCCAATAGAAATCTCATTAATATTCACATCATCTAAAGTACTATGGTCTGTATCACTTAAAGTAGTTGGGTCCATTACATCAAGACCTTTGATTACTGAATACATATCCCAAGCATCTTTGACTGTTCTTGTCATTGGACCTACATGATCTAATGATTTTGCTAAATCTAATACCCCATATCTACTTACTCTTCCGTAAGTTGGTTTTAATCCGACAATGCCATTCGCTGCAGAAGGATATCTAATTGATCCTCCAGTATCACTTCCCAAAGATCCAAAACATAATCCTGCAGAGGTAGCTACGCCTGATCCACTAGATGAAGAACCAGCCCATTTTTCTAAATCCCACGGATTTCTTGGAGCCAATCTTTTGGGATTATATCCGCCCATAGCTCCTTCAGTTGTATTTAATTTGCCTAAAATGATAGCTCCAGCTTCGTATAATTTTTTTACAACAGTGGAATCAAATTTAGGGATGAAATTTTCAAGGACTTCTGTTCCACCCATAGTTCTAATACCTTTTGTATAACATAGATCTTTAACTGCAACAGGAATGCCATGTAATGGACTTAAGATTTGTTTAGATTTTTCTGATAAGGTTTTTGCCATACTTAGTGCTTCATTTTCCATAAGAGTGGCATATGATTTTAATTCGGGATCATGTTTTTGAATTCTTTCAAACATATATCTTGTCACTTCCAAAGGATTAGTTTCATCATTTTTATATAAATCTCTCAATTGAGACATTGAATAATAATGTATATTGTTTTCCGATTTTTGACTCATAATAATTCTCTCCTAATCCTAATTCCAATATATGTTAGTTTATTATAGTTTCCTTCAATCTATATTTATAGTTACACATTTATAATTTATAATTCAAATTATATGGAAAACAAAAATAATAATTTAAATCTGCAAATATCAAATGAATGGAAAAATACTTTTCCTGGCGCTACAGTTGGCTTACTAGTAATAAAAAATACTATTAACCCTCAAAAAAGTTCCGCTCTAGATAATGAAATGAAAAATGTAGAGAATGAAATTCGTAATCGTTTTTCAGATTCGGGCAGAGAAGGAATTCGCGAATTAAATACTATAAAAGCTTACACTCAACACTATAAAAAATTTAAAAAATCTTATCATGTAATGCTACAACTTGAATCAGTAGCTCTAAAAAACCGTAATCTACCTCGTATTTCTTCTCTTGTAAGTGCTATGTTTACTGCTGAATTGAAAAATCAATTATTAACAGCTGGTCATGATTTATCAAAATTAAAATTACCTATTGAACTTAACACTTCAAAAGGAAGTGAATCATATATTGGAATGAATGGAAACGCTCAAAAACTTAATGAAAATGATATGTATATTTCTGACAGCGAAGGAATAATATCGTCTATCATTTATGGACCCGACAAACGTACGTCCATAACATCCAGTACAAAGGATGTTGTTTTTACTGTTTATGGCACAACAGGAATTTCACCAGAACAAATAAATCAGCATCTTGAAGATATATCATTATATGTATCAATGATATCTTCTGAATCAATTACTGATACAATTCAAATTTATAATAATTAAGCTATGAAAAAATCAATTATATTCTTAATACTTCTTTTACCATTATTAATTTTGAGTTGCTCTTCGAGTAATGATGATGAAATAAATCAACTTCAATTACA